>JAJFIC010000085.1 GCA_021775315.1 Paracoccaceae bacterium | reverse complement strand
AGGTGTGAACGCCGGGCTGTCGAAAACACTGTCTGGCAAATCTGCACGCAGCGGCTCCAACAAGGCCAGTTCCGCCTCGTTTGGCAGACCGCTTGCCTGCAAATAGGAGTTTTCCCAAAAGCTGTCAGTGCGATTATAGATACCGTAAAATAAGGCCTCGTTTGACCATTCAAAGTTAAACACCATACCGAGTGCTTCGCGCACGGCTGGATCTTGAAACTTTTCACGCCGCAGATTGAACCAGAAACCTTGGGTGCCCGAAGGATTGCCATCGGCGATCTGCTCTTTAATCACAAAGCCATCATTCAGCGCCGGAAAATCATAGGCTGTGCCCCAGACCTTTGACGAATATTCCTCGCGGTAATTGTATGATCCGCCCTTAAAACCCTCAAATGCAGCGGTGTAATCGGTGTAATATTCCACCGTAATCTTGTCGAAATTTCCGCGCCCGACATTGATCGCAAGATCCTTGCCCCAATAATCGTCCCGCCGCTTGTACGATACGGTTTTACCGGGAACGGCCTTGTCCAGCACATAGCGCCCGGATCCCAAAGGTGGGTCCAGCGTGCTTTCGGCAAAGTCCCGATCCGCATAATAAACCTTTGAAAATATCGGCAACCCAGCAGCCGTCATAGGCAATTCGCGTGTATTGGAACCTTCAGCAAAGGTGAATTTCACCCGATTTGGGCTTAATGCTTCGACATTTTCGATATCTGCAAGCGTGACTTTGAATGTTGGGCGTCCCTTTTCTATCAACACGTTGAATGAAAATACGACGTCGTCCGCTGTAACGGGTGAACCATCGGAAAACTTCGCTTCAGGGCGTAAGTTGAAAATCGCCCATTGGCGGTTTTCTGGATATTCGATGGTTTCAGCCAACAAACCATACATCGCATCGGGTTCGTCCGAGGTGCCGGTCATCAGGCTTTCGTAGAAAATCGTCGACAGCGATGCCGGCTGACCCTTCAGGATATAGGGCGTCAGGCTGTCATAAGTTCCAAATCCCCACGTGGAAAACGCGCCACCTTTGGGGGCGTTTGGGTTCACATAATCCAGATGTGGAAAATCGGCCGGGTATTTCAATTCGCCAAAGGTCGAGATGCCGTGCGATTTGGTGACCTGCGCTTGTGCCGATATGGCCAACGCAATGCAGCCGACGAATAACAGCGAAAAGGCGATGATCCGGTGACCGTAATTCAGCCGGGTTTTCGCGGTCAGGGTTTTTGGGTGAGGGTGGTTTTGCTGCACTTATTCCTCCTGCGTCGTCCTGAAACGACCGATTGACACAATTTGATTAATATTAGGGTAAAATTTGCGCGGGTTAACATGCAAGACGCGATTGTGAGCGATTGTGTAACAAAAAGGGCCACCCGATCAACGGGCAGCCCTCAAATTGCTGGATTTTGGTGCGCTTAATTGCCGATGGTCTGCAAATAGGCGATCAGGTTGGCGCGATCCGCGTCCTTCTTAAGACCGGCAAAGCTCATCTTCGTGCCCGGAACCATCACTTTTGGTTTGGTCAGAAAGGTGTTCAACAGCTCAACTGTCCAATCACCCTCGACCGCAGCCATGGGACTGGAGTATTTAAATCCGGCGACACTGGCGACATCTTTGCCGACAATGCCAAACAGCGATGGGCCGGTGGCGTTCGCGCCATCATCGATCTTGTGGCAGGCCTTGCATTTGCCAAACAACTTGGCGCCTTTGGCAACGTCGCCCGCGGCGACCAGTGCGGCCACATCAACGGTTTCAGCCGCGTCGCCATGATCAGCCTCGGCGCTTTCGCCCTCGACCTCTATCACATACGCGGCCTCGGCATGGTCGCCATGCCCGGCTTCGGTGGAATAAATTCCATCAGCAGCCCAATTGAGAAGAAGAAAAATCAGCAAAGCGCCACACAGCGCGCCGCCGACTTTGGTGACAGTCATGGTATCAAACATGGCTTTCCTACCTTAGTGAGCGACGCAATGCCGCCTGTCTTTAAAAACTGCGCCTTTCTAAACGCTTCCCCTTAGAAGTTGCAAGGTATAGAAACCGCGACGAAACGACTAAATTTCCAGGACCGGCCCATGAGCAGCAAAATCCGCAAAATTTCCTTTCAGGGGGAGCCCGGCGCCTATTCGCATCAGGCCTGCCACGAAGCGGTGCCCGATCACGAGGCGGTGCCTTGCGCGACCTTTGAGGACGCAGTCGAGGCTTTGCGCTCTGGTCAGGTCGATCTGGCGATGCTGCCGGTTGAAAACTCGACCTATGGGCGCGTTGCTGACATTCACCATCTGTTGCCAGAATCAGATCTGCATATCGTGGACGAGGCATTTGTGCGGGTGCGCATCTGTCTGATGGCGTTGCCCGGTGTGGCGCTCGATCAAGTCACCAAAGTGCGCGCGCATCAGGTTTTGCTGCCGCAGGCCAAAACCTTTATGCGTCGCCACGGCCTGTCAGGTGTTTCTGCCGTCGACAGCGCTGGAGCAGCGGCTGACCTGGCGGCGTCCGGCGCGCAAAGTGAGGGCGTTCTGGCCAGTGAACTTGCGGCCGAGATTTACGGTCTGGATGTGCTTGCGCGTGACATCGAGGACCACGCCAATAATACCACCCGGTTTTTGATCATGTCGCGCGAGCCGAATGAAAAGCACCGTTCGGATCACATGATGACGACCTTTGTTTTCAGGGTCCGCAACATCCCGGCCGCGCTTTATAAAGCGATGGGCGGGTTTGCCACCAACAGTGTGAACATGGTCAAACTGGAAAGCTATATGGTGGACGGTGTGTTCACGGCGACGCAGTTTTATGCCGATATTGAAGGGCATCCGGACGATGCCAACGTTCAAAGGGCGTTGGACGAGCTTGCGTATTTCACCACACATGTGAAAATTCTGGGGGTCTATCCGGCTGATGCAGAGGCGCGGGATCAGCAGGGCTAAAGCGCAATCCGAAAAGTGGGAACCGGTTTTCGGGTGAATTGCGCGTAATAAAGAGTCTGCAATCCGAAAAGTGGTTCTGAACCAATTGAGGCCCTTTGGGCCATTACTCTCAGCCCCTTTGGGGCGAATGCGCGCCGCGCGGGGAGTATTTTTGGAACGCTGATAGGCAATTCGTATGCGATCGTCCTTGCCGGTCGGGTGGCGCAGAACGGGCATTTCTTTTGGGTCTATGTGGTTTTGATCCGGGCGTCGATTTCCTTGCCGATACGTTGCACGCGGCTGCGAAATCTTTTGTTCAGGCTGCCTTTGGTCAACCGGGCGGTTTGCAGTGCCAAGCGTGCCGCCAAAGTTCTGGCGCGGACGTCAAAGCTGATGGTTGCACGGGTTTTCTGGTCAGGCAGCGATTCCAGATCAACCTCGATCGTTGCGTCAAAGCCATCGGCGCTGGCTTCAAAGTCAAGGCAATTGCCGGGATCGTAATCCACCAGTTCCACGCCGATCTTGCGGGTTTTACCGCGAAATTCCAGCGCCACGTCCCACATCATGCCGGGGCCGGGCTCGGTCAGATCGTCGGTTCTGGAGATTTTGGCGCCAGACCGCAAGGCTTGCCGCTCGAAAGCGTCGAAATCGGCAAACGCGCCAAAAGCCGCGTCCAAATCCGCCTTAACATCCGTTTTGCCTGTGAATTTCATCTACCCGCAACTCGTCAATTTCGCCTGAGCCAGACAAATGCCCTAAGAAAGGGTGTCTGACAACCAATTCTTTATCAAAAAATGTGCAATCGCACCCTTTCGCGCCGCAATGAGGGTCGAGGAACGGCTTGCCCAGGCTTCCATGATTTCCTCGCGCGTGGTCCAGATCGCGTCTTCAATCTCTTTCGGGTCGATGGTGATGTCGTCAGTTGTGGCCTCGCCCCAACAGCCGATCATCAACGAGGACGGGAACGGCCAGGGCTGGCTGGCCAGATAGCCCACGGCCCCGACCCGGATGCCGGATTCTTCAAAAACTTCACGCCGAACGGCGGCCTCGATGGTTTCGCCCGGCTCCATGAAACCCGCCAGCAGGGAATACATGCCTTCGGGCCAATGGGGCGAACGCCCGATCAGGACTTTGTTGCCGCGCGTGATCAGCATGATGACAACCGGATCGGTGCGCGGGAAATGTTGCCCACCACAAGCCGGGCAGGATCGCTGCCAGCCGCCGAGCGCAATGTTGGATCTTTCGCCACAGCGGGCGCAGAATTTATGGGTGCGGTGCCATGCGAATACCCCCACGGACATCGCCGCCAGTTCCGCGTCGCGAATGTTCAGCAAACTCATGATCCGGCGCAATTCGGCAAACCGCTGACCGTCGGGCAAGGCCGGATGACGCTGTTCGCTGTCATCAACAAAATCGCCGACCTTGGAAATATCGTTTTCCGGGGCCTTCCAGGGCGAAATATCGCGGGCGAAATAGGCCAACCCGTCATCAATGCCCAGAAATACCGGCGCTTCACGCGCATCATCAAAAACCGGATGTGTAGCGTGAACAAAGGCCAGACTGATGTGATCCTCTCCCTTTATCAAAGGTTTGCCGCGCCAAACCGGCATCACCCGGGCGGTGTCAGCCGCCAACAATTCTGCCAGCTTGTCAGCGTCGCCTCTAAGCTCGCCCGCGCGCTCGAATCCCGAGCCGCCAAAGGTCACGCTTTCCGCATGTTTCATTGCGCGTCACGCATTTGCGCACCACTTATCAACCTTGCCCCACAGGACAGTTGATGTTGAGCCAATTTCAATTTACGATCCCCGCAATAAGTCGTAGCAGTCGGCACATAAAAACAACGTCTTGTAAAAGACACAAGAATAATCGGGCATGAAGACACTATTGAAAATCTGGTTACTGGTGGTTGCCGTCTATATCTTTGGCGCCGCTTCCGTTATGTTCAAAATCTGGCCTGCGCCTGCGCTGCTGGACGTGTATTTCTATGTGGTGGATAACCGCTGGGAAACCCAAACCCTGAACGAACGTGTGCGCAACGATCTGGGTGTGACCCCGTTCCGGTTGCTGACCCGCGATGCAGGTGGCGCCGCCAAAGGCGACGGGTTTGTCGAAGTGTCCGTTCCCGCGCTTAACGAGCGTCGCCAGTCGCCGCAATTGTTTCTGGCAGATGACCGCAAGCCACGCTTAAGCTTTATTTACGGCGTGTTTGATTTCACCGATGGCCTGCACGGCGCGATCCTGCTGGATCAAAAGGGCCGCGTTGCGCATCGCTGGACATTGTCGGAAAACCCAGAACATCTTGAAAGTAAACCCAATTCCCGGCTGTACCCGCATGGGGTGCAGGTTAATCCCGACGGGGCCGTAACCTTCATTTTTGATCTTGGCACCTCGATCAACAAGGTCGATGCCTGCTCGAACTATATCTGGTCGCGTTCTGGCGACATGGATTACAACCATGTGCTAAGCCGGGCTGCGAATGGTGATTTGTGGACGCTGTCTGGTGACCCCAGTTATTTCGTGCGGATTGATCCAAAAACCGGCGATCCGGTCCGGTCAATCTCGATGGGGGATGTGATCAAGGCCAACCCTGATCTTGGGATTTTCACCGCCAGATCGGAACATTACGCCCAAGGCAAACAATGGCTGGCCGATCCGTTTCACGGCAATGATGTCGAGGAATTGTTGCCCGAAATGGCAGCGGCCTTTCCGATGTTTCAGGCGGGTGATTTGCTGGTTTCGTTTCGCAATCTCAACCTGATCTTTGTGTTTGATCCCGAAACGCTGGCGGTCAAATGGTGGCGTCAGGGGATCAGTCAACAACAGCATGACCCGGATTGGATGGCCGACGGCACGATCATGGTTTTTGACAACCGCTGGGACAATCCGCCATCCAACCTGATCGCCATCAATCCCGCCACCAACGAGGTTAAAACCGTTCTGGATGGCAGTAAATACGACTTTCACACCATCAACCGTGGCAAAGCGCAATTGTTTGATGGCGACCTGATCGTCACGTCGTCAAAGCAAGGCCGGGTGTTTGAGGTCGATGCAAATGGCCGCGTCGTGTTTGATTTTGTGAATACTTACGATGACAAGGATGGAACCCGGGCTTTGCTGTCCGAGGCCATCGCCCTTCCCGTGGATTACTTCAAGGAGATGCCCACATGCGACTGACAATCCCTTTAACCGTCCTTCTAACCCTGCTGGCCATGCCCGCCTACGCCTATGTCGGCCCCGGTCTTGGCCTTGGCGCAATTGGCGTGATTTTTGGCCTGTTGCTGTCACTGGCGCTGGCCTTTTTCGCTTTTGTCTGGATGCCGATCAAACGGGTGTTCAGCCGCAAAAAGGCCGTCGTTGAAGACATCGCTGATGAGGGCTGATCCCGGCTTGTTTCTGGCCATCCCGGCGACGTTGATAGCGGTGGAACTGGTGTTCCGGCTGCGATTTCGTCAGGTGTTGGGCGCTTGGACGGCTGTGATGCAGCAATCAACCGCGCTGATGCGTGACAAAACCCTGCCGGATGATGAAAAGCAGGAAAAGATGGCCAAGGCCAGCGCGGCGACGTTGCTTGGAACGCTCAAGCTGTTTGCCATCATCGTGATTGCGCTTATCGGGTTTGTGGCAAGCCTTGCCATCGGGATTGCGGTGCTCAGGCTTGATACGTCTTTGCCCCAAACCGTGCTGCGCGGCGATCTGCAAATCGCGTCTGTGGTGTTTGCCCTGATCTGGGTTTGGGCGCGTCGCTTTGTCTTCCGCTGAATACGGCTTCTTTTCGCGCCTGTTGCACCGGGTCGCGCTTGGCTCGCCCGCCGTTTTGCGCGCGACCATGCAGATGGAGCAGAACAAGTGGCGCAAACAGCCCTTTGACGGCCAAACTGCGGCCCCGGTATTCGTGTCGGGCCTTGCCCGGTCGGGTTCCACCCTGTTGCTCAACCGTCTGACGGCAACCGGCGTTTTCTCCACCTCGACCTATCGCCATATGCCGTTTGTTTTGGCGCCCAATATGTGGTCCGGTGCCACCAAATCCCAACAGCGGCAAAGCGATGCGGTGGAACGCGCCCATGGCGATGGCATGACCCACAGTTTTGACAGCGAAGAGGCCTTTGAAGAAGTGTTCTGGCGCGCCATAAGCGACCCCAAAACCACCACAAAATCCGCCGCAACCCTGCCATGGAATGCCAAAATCAAGGCCGAGGATTTGGCCCAGTTTCGCCTGTTCATGACCAGTGTTATCAAGGCTGGATCCGCCCCGCGCTACCTGTCCAAGAACAACAACAACATTACCCGAATTCCGACGCTGTTAAAATCCTCCAAAACCGCACAAATTGTCATCCCGTTCCGAAACCCCGTGGATTTCGCGGGTTCAACCCTGTCCCAACACAAACGTTTTCTGGCCGGACACGCAGACAACCCGTTTGACGCGAAATATATGGCGTGGCTGGGGCATCACGAATTTGGCCCCTATTTCAAACCCGCAGGCGCGCCGGGGGTCGAACCAACTGACACAGTCACCCCTGACTACCTGTGCAGGTACTGGAGCGCGGTTTACACCGCATTGCTGGACGTTGACAGCGACCGGGTGCATTTCTTTGACTACGACGCGTTTTGCGCAGCCCCGAAGGCGCGGTTGCGCGCACTTGGCAAGGCGTTGTCGCTTGATCCCGCGCCAAGCCCGCCGGATGGTGTGCACGCGCCGAAAGAATATGATAAATCCGGGATTTCGGCAGAGGCGTTAGATGCTGCAATGAAACTGCATCTAACCCTTCAATCGCGCGCGATCTAGCGACCTGCCCCCATTGACCCAGCCAAAAGCCGCGCTTATATACCGGATTGAGAGGTTGGCGCGGGCGGACGCCTCGCCAACCCGGTCAGATCCGGAAGGAAGCAGCCGTAACGAGTCCCGTTTGGGTCGTTGTCCAGCCTCTCACCCACCCTCACTTCAGGATCAGATTGCGCCCTCAGACGCCCAGTCAAATTGCGCATCCGTTTCAACCGCACCCGGCCTGACAGTGCGCAAACGTGCCAGCGCTGCGCTGGCCGCCTCACCGCGTTCCACCATCAGGCGCAGCAAAACCATGCCAGATCGGCCCTGCCCACCATAGCAATGCGCCAACACCGCACCTTTGGCATCCAGAACTTTGTGCAATCGCGCCGACAGATCAGGCCAATCGCCCATGCCTTCGGGCGCGCCAAAATCCCGGATCGGGAAATGCGCCCAGCCAATGCTGAATTGCGCCAGCAGACCACCCAGATCCTCCATATTAGACCGCGCCATTTCCGCGCCTTCAGTCATCGAAACCACGATATCCGGGGACCATTTGGCGATCACGGACAGGTCTGCCAATCCAGCGCCACCGCGTCCGGGCAGGGGGCTGATACCCAGCCGAGCGCCGTTTGGCAGTGAAATGGTTTCAATACGAAACACCATGTTTTCCCCCTTCGGGACTCGCCTTTTTGAACTCAGGTCTCTAGATATGCAGGGCAGTCATGGATCGGGCAAGGTAAATGAGCGACGCAGCAGATTCACAGCAAGGCTATCAGGTTCTGGCGCGGAAATACCGCCCGGCGACCTTTGTTGATCTGGTCGGTCAGGCGGCTATGGTGCGTACGCTGAAAAACGCGTTTCAGGCTGACCGGATTGCCCATGCTTTTATCATGACCGGGGTGCGCGGGGTTGGCAAAACCACCACCGCAAGGATCATCGCCAAAGGCATGAATTGCGTTGGCCCGGACGGCACCGGTGGGCCGACCATTGAACCTTGCGGGCTGTGCGAGCCATGCATCGCCATCGCCGAAGGGCGTCATGTTGATGTGATGGAAATGGATGCTGCCAGCCGCACAGGCGTCGGCGACATCCGCGAAATCATCGATTCGGTGCATTACAGCGCCACTTCGGCGCGCTACAAGATTTACATCATCGACGAAGTGCACATGCTGTCGACCAACGCCTTCAACGCCCTGTTAAAAACGCTGGAAGAACCGCCCGAGCACGTCAAATTCATCTTTGCCACCACCGAAATCCGCAAAAGTCCGGTCACCGTTCTGTCGCGTTGCCAGCGGTTCGACCTCAGGCGGATCGAACCCGAAGACACCATCGCCCATCTGCGCCATCTGGCGACGCTGGAAAAGGTTGAAATCTCGGATGACGCATTGGCGCTGATCACCCGCGCCGCCGAAGGCTCGATGCGCGACGGTATCTCGCTATTGGATCAGGCGATTGCCCACGGCGCCGGGGAAACCAGCGTCGATCAGGTGCGCGCCATGCTGGGGCTGGCCGATCGTGGCCGGGTGCTTGATCTGTTTGATCTGATTATGAAAGGCGACGCCGCCGGGGCGTTGGCGGAATTGTCAGGCCAATATGCAGACGGGGCCGACCCAATGGCGGTTTTGCGCGATCTGGCGGAAATCACCCACTGGACCAGCGTCATCAAAATCACGCCAGAGGCGGCGGATGACCCCACCGTGACCCCGGATGAACGGGCGCGCGGCACTGACATGGCGACACGGTTGCCGATGCGCGCCCTGACGCGAATGTGGCAGATGTTGTTGAAATCACTGGAAGAAGTCGCACATGCCCCGAACGCTATGATGGCGGCGGAAATGGCTGTGATCCGGCTGACCCATGTGGCCGAACTGCCAAACCCCGAAGACCTCGTTCGCAAGTTGCTGGAAACACCGCCGACCGTGCCGGGTGGTGGCACGCAGGGCAACGCCCCCGGTGGAGGCAGCACCCAAGCCCAAGGCCAAATGCAGACCCAAGCGACCCAGCCCCAAGGCGCTGGCGTTTCGGCGATTGCTGGCGGCGGCGGCGTCACAGCTCAGGCTGAACCCGCGCCCAACGCAGCACTGGCGCGGTTTGCCCGCTTTGAACAGGTGGTCGACTTGATCCGCGCCAATCGTGACATGCAATTGCTGGTCGAGATCGAGGATAATTTCCGTCTGGTGAAATACGCACCGGGCCGGATCGAATTTCAGATGACCGAAAAAACCGCCCGCGATCTGCCCTCCAGACTGGCCAGCCGCCTACAAAGCTGGACCGGCGTGCGCTGGGGCGTCACCGTGGTCAGCGAAGGCGGGGCCGAAACCATCGCCGAACAGCGCGACGCGCATCGCAATGACTTGCAGGCACAGGCCTTGGCGCATCCACTGGTGCAGGCGGTTTTAAAACATTTCCCCAACGCTGAAATCCGCGAAGTCAAAACCGATCTGGAAGACCCGATAGACAATGTCGTGCCGATTGATCCTGATGACGTCGATGACGATTGGGACCCGTTTGAAGATGATTAAAGCGCAATCCGAAAAGTGGGAACCGGTTTTCGGAATAAATTGCACGCCAAAAAAATGGATAGAGCCGCGCAAATGAATCAGATAAAAAGGACGCGGCTTTTACGCTTGGTCTACTTAGTTAAAGACAAAGCAGACCCAAAACACCTTGCAACCCATAGAATAACGGAAAAGGAAATAACATGCTGAAAGGCTTAGGCGGTCTTGGCGATATGGCCAATATCATGAAACAGGCAAAAGAAATGCAGGCCAAAATGGCCGATATGCAGGCTGGTATGGAGCAGATCAACGTAGTCGGCCAATCCGGCGCGGGCATGGTTGTGGCGACCACCAACGCCAAGGGCGAACTGAAAGCGCTGGAGATTGATCCCAGCCTGTTCAATCCGGCTGACAAAGAGGTGGTCGAGGATCTGATCGTCGCCGCGATCAAAGACGCCCAGGCCAAAGCGGCTGAGGCACATCAGGCCGAAATGGCCAAACTGACCGACGGTATGAACCTGCCCGCGGGCATGAAACTGCCGTTCTGAGCGGCGGATTATAAGTGACCGGACCAGACAGCGACATTGAAAACCTGATTGCGCTGATGGCGCGTCTGCCGGGGCTTGGGCCCCGGTCCGCTAGGCGTGCGGTGTTGCATCTGATTAAAAAGCGCGGCCCTTTGATGGACCCGCTGTCAGACGCGCTGCACCGGGTGGCCACGACGGCGCGGGAATGTATCAGTTGCGGCAATATCGGCACCTCGGAAACCTGCGAAATATGTCGCAGCGAAAAGCGTGAAAACGGCCAGATCTGCGTTGTCGAAGACGTGGCCGATCTGTGGGCAATGGAACGCGCCGGGGTGTTTTCCGGGCGCTATCACGTGCTGGGCGGTGTGCTGTCGGCACTTGATAATGTCGGCCCGGACGATCTGCGCATCCCGCTGCTGGCGCGCCGGATCAAAGACGAGGCGATCACCGAGGTGATCATGGCCCTCAACGCCACGGTCGACGGGCAAACCACGGCGCACTACATCCTTGACCAGCTCGAAGGATCAGACGTCGCCGTCACCTCGTTAGCGCAAGGCGTACCCATCGGCGGCGAGCTTGATTACCTCGACGACGGCACAATTTCCGCCGCACTGAAGGCCCGCAAGGCGTTTTAGGCGGGGCGGCTGAGTTCACTTTCGGCTGGCAATTGCATCGAGGCTATTGAGTGTTTTTTGGCAGACCATCAATAAACCTGACTTTCGCTGCTTGTGGGCCTTTTGGCAATTATGCGGACCTTGCTGCCAATCGACTGATGCCAAATAAATTCCAACCAAAACCTTGCGAACTTCGCTCTCTTCACACACTATTCGGAATGGCAAATATTACCTACATCCGCTGTCGCTGGCATCACGACTTTGCAGACGCCCCAATTGATATCTGGAGTGAGATAGGCAGTGATGGATTTGAGTTGCGAAAGTTGGAATATTTTCGCAACGGAACAGTCGGTTATGCAAACCATAGCAAAACGACCGAGGCCTCTACGGGCACGTTTCTTGGGGATCAGAAAATTCCGAGTATCGATGAGATTGCCCGCGACCCCCAGTTTGAGCCTGAGGAAGTGAGCAGAGTGGATTTTGAGGCAAAGTGGAGTATTCGCCATCCGTGAAGTAAACCAAACCAGACCTTCACGCCGCCGCGCCCAAGCAACCGTTGTTCAGGGCCAACCCGTCACATCAAATTGCCTCTTCACGGTCGTCACGTAATTTAATACCAGGCACATCTTCCCATCCCGGATTTCAACCCTTGCGCAAGACTGCCTCGCGTCGGGCGATATACAGGGTCGAGCTGATGATAATCGCCGCCCCGATCCATGTTGGCCCGTCAATCGTCTCGGCAAATAACAGCCATGCCCCCAGCCCGATCACCACCAGCCGCAGATAGGCGATGGGCGCCAGAATGGCCGCCTCGCCGTAACGATAGGCCTGAATATCGGCCAGACCGCGCACCGCGCTGGTTATCACCAGAACCGCCACCGCAAACCACGTCACCGGATCGGTGGGATATTGCCAAACCGGCAGCGCCAGCGGCACCGTCACCAGCACCGTGATGACAACGGATGAAAAATAGGTCGACAGCGTGCCATCTGCATTGGCCAACCCGCGCGACATCGTCAGCGCCACGGCAAACAGGGCAGACGAGCCTAACGCCGCCAGCATCGCCGGGTGAAAAGCCTCAAACCCCGGACGCAGGATCACCAAAGCCCCGGCAAACCCCGCGACCGAGGCCGCGATCCGCCGTGGTCCGACCCGCTCGCCATGAAATACGGCCCCCAGAATGGTTGCATAAATCGGCGCTGTGAAAAACAAAACCGTCGCTGTTGCCAGCGGGATATGCATGATCGTGTAAAAGCCCATATTGGTTGAAACGCCGATCACCGCACCGCGCAGCAGATGCGTCCAGGGTTTTGAAAACCGCAATTGGTGGCGGAGTTTTGAAAACAGAATAAAACCCACAACAAAAACCATCGCGGTGATCCCGGCCCGAAACACGACCGCCATGCGGCTGTCAACTTCCAGCGTCACACCGCGCACCGCCAGCGACATCAGACTGGCCCCCAAAACCGAAACCAACGCCCAGAAAATCGCCCGCATATTGTCGCGCACAGGTCCCGGATCAACCGGGGCTGCGGTGGGGCCGCCGGGGCCGGGCAGGGGAACAGGGGGTGGAACGCGCATAGTTTGCCTTGGCCCGGATATCCGGTGAAATTTCAGTGACGTTTCGGCCACCCTATGTTTGCCCATCACAAAGCGCAATCCGCGACATTGCAGGTGTGGCCCCCGGCGGATTTACCCGATAAACAGGCGCGACATCAACGCCAGGGAAATGCCATGTCCGATCTTGCCAACACCGAAGTCACCGACAGCCACAAAAGCCGCGCCTCTGACTGGTTTCGCAGCCTGCGCGACGACATAGTTGCCGCCTTTGAGGCCGTAGAAGACAGCCAGACCACCGGCCCCTTCGCCGATCAGCCAGCGGGCCGGTTTGAGGTTTCCAACACAAAACGCAAATCTGACGATGGCTCTGACGCAGGTGGCGGGCTGATGTCGGTGATGCGCGGCGGGCGGGTGTTTGAAAAGGTCGGCGTTAACGTCTCGACCGTCTACGGCCAGTTGGGCGAGCGCGCGCAAGCCGCGATGGCCGCGCGCAAGGGCATTCCCGGCATGAAGGACGATCCGCGTTTCTGGGCCTCGGGTATTTCGTTGGTGGCGCATATGCAAAACCCGCATACGCCCAGTGTCCACATGAACACGCGCATGTTCTGGACCCCGCATGCATGGTGGTTTGGCGGCGGCTCTGATCTGAACCCCTGCATCGAATATCAACAGGATACTGCGGATTTTCACGCCGTGCAAAAGGCCCATTGCGACCTGCACGATCCTGACTATTACCCACGGTTCAAAGATTGGGCGGATGAATATTTCTATGTGCCGCACCGGGGTCGCGCGCGCGGCGTTGGCGGCATCTTTTTTGACGATCACACCACCGGCGACTGGCAGGCCGATTTCGCCTTTACCCAAGACGCCGGGCGCGCCTTTCTCAAGGCGTTCTTGCCGGTGACCAACCGGCGGCGAAATACGCCGTGGAACGACGGCGACAAGGACACCCAACTGATCCATCGCGGTCTCTATGCGGAATATAATCTGGTTTATGATCGGGGCACCAAGTTCGGCCTTGAAACCGGTCACGACGCCAACGCGGTGTTGATGAGCCTGCCACCGCTGGCCAAGTGGGTTTAACGCCAAATATAGACCGCTTGTTCGACCACTGCCTGCGAACACCCGAAGCCTTTGGCCAAGGGGGTGATTCGCACCCATTTGCCTTTTTTGTAACAACCTGTTAAATAACATAAAAAAGCAAAACAGGCGAAAAGTTGACCTCAGCGATCACACGTATTTCGCGCGCATGTCTTAATGCGCTCGTCCCGATTCTTTCACGCCCACATGGCCGCCAAGTTGCCGCGCTGTGTTATCGGCAGGGTTGCTCTGAAAAAGAGGTTCTGCTGATCACCAGCAATCGAAAAGGCCGCTGGATTATTCCAAAAGGCTGGCCGATTGACGGCCTTGATTTTCCACGCGCTGCTTTGCAGGAAGCCTGGGAAGAGGCCGGGGTGCGCAAAGGCAAAATCACCGAAAAGGCTGTTGGCAATTATGGCTATCGTAAACGGATGCCAAACGGTATGCGCACACCCTGTCTGGTTGATGTCTTTCCGATCGAGGTTCTTGAAACCAGTCCTCAGTTTCCGGAACAGGCTCAACGCGGCCAGCGTTGGGTGACGCAGAACGAGGCGGCGAATATGGTGCGCGAACCGGCCTTGGGCGACATCATTCGCGCGATTTAACGCACCCCAAACCTTGCTAAACGCGCCGCAGACTCCGTGATTCTATGTTGCAGCGCGATATACCGCACTCTTTAAAGGCATTCCGGACGGCCGACGGTGCAAAGGCATCCAGCAAAGCTTGTGCAACCCCAAAGGGTTAAGGGGCAGGTCGCCTCGTCGCAACCCGTCCTTCTGGTTTCGTCTGATACGCGCTTGATTTTCGATCGCGCATTGGCTCTATTTCGATCCAAACTTTGCCGCGCCAAATGGCTGGGTCAGGTTTTGTCGCCCTGCGGTGCTTTCGTCACTTGTCAAACCGGCGTGGCGATTGTAGCGCGTCGATTGTGGCTGCAAATATATGGGTGATGATGTGACCGATCCGACGAACAACCAGTGGAAAACCCTCGACAAGGATCTTGGCCGGGTCAGCCATATGGAATACGCCACCAATTATGTGGCCCGCCCGATGGTCGGCACCGGTCTGGCGCTGGTCTTTATCGTTATCACCGGCTTTGGTGCCGCGCTGTTTTTCGGCCAGCAACCAGTTTCGCTGGTGGTGGTCGCAGCGGCGATTTTCGGGGCCTATATGGCGCTTAATATCGGCGCAAATGACGTCGCCAACAATATGGGGCCCGCCGTTGGGGCCAAAGCCCTGACGATGGGTGGCGCGATCATCATTGCCGCCATTTTTGAAAGTGCCGGCGCGCTTTTGGCTGGTGGCGACGTGGTCAGCACCATTGCAAAAGGCATCATTGATCCGGCAGGCGTTTCTGAAACGCGGGTCTTTATCTGGGCGATGATGGCGGCGCTTATTTCTTCGGCCATGTGGGTCAATCTGGCGACCTTTGTCGGCGCACCCGTGTCCACCACCCATTCGGTTGTCGGTGGCGTTATGGGGGCTGGCATCGCGGCGGCGGGCTTTGCGGCGGTGAATTGGCCGACGATGGGCGCGATTGCCGCTTCTTGGGTGATCTCGCCGGTTCTGGGCGGGGCGATTGCGGCGGGCTTTCTGGCCCTGATTAAGTCGCGCATCATCTATCAGGAAGACAAAATCGCCGCCGCGCGCAAATGGGTGCCGGTGTTGATCGCGATCATGGCCGCTGCATTTTCGTCCTATCTTGCGACTAAAGGCTTGAAAAAGATCATCAAAATCGACATCACAACATCACTGGCCATTGGCGCCGCATTTGGCGTGATCACGTATTTCATCACCCGCCCGATCATTCGCCGCCAATCAATTGGGCTTGAGAATCGCAACAAATCCCTCAAGACACTGTTCATGATCCCGTTGGTTTTTTCCGCCGCTCTGCTGTCTTTTGCCCACGGGGCCAACGACGTGGCCAATGCGGTCGGCCCGTTGGCGGCCATCGTGCATGCAGTTGAATTTGGCGACACCGCGGCCAAGGTGACCATTCCCACATGGGTGATGGTGATCGGCGCAATTGGCATCTCGTTCGGTCTGTTTTTGTTTGGGCCGAAACTGATCCGCATGGTCGGTGGCCAGATCACCAAACTAAACCCGATGCGGGCCTATTGCGTGGCGTTGTCCGCTGCGATCACTGTCATTATCGCCTCGTGGCTGGGCCTGCCGGTCAGTTCGACCCATATCGCGGTTGGCGCCGTCTTTGGCGTCGGGTTCTTCCGCGAATGGCATATGGAGCGGCGCGCCCGCCTGAACCGCAGCACCATGAAAGAGGGCAAATTCGTCGCCGTCGAAGAACGCAAACGCCGCAAACTGGTGCGCCGCTCGCATTTCATGACCATCGTTGCCGCATGGGTCATTACCGTGCCCGCAGCAGCGGTCCTGTCCGGCGTAATCTTTCTGGTGATCGACGCCCTGTTCGCCTGAGCTACCGGGGGTTCAGGTAATTCAGGAAATCATAGCGGCCAATCTGCTCAACGCGTCAAAGACAATGGTGCGGACAGATGGAAAAAGCAGCATAATCAGAACAGCCACCTGAAGTACAATCAGCGTGTGCAGGTACAATCTAAACGGCTGCTTTTTGGTTTTATGCCGGAACAGACGGATCGCAATCAGCGCACCGGGCGAGCCACCAAGAAACGTCAAAAGCAGCAAAGTGGATTCTGAAATCCGCCAGCGCCCGGTCCGGGCAAAATACTTGTCCAGACCGAACGCAATATATGCAGCCGCGTTTATCGCCACCAGATAAAGGATAAGCATCGCGGTTGGGCTTAAACCGCTCAGTGACTGCAGGCTGTCCAGCAATTGCGCACCGCCCTCAGCTTCGTGCCGTCTTGACCATCAGTTCAACATTGGCCGGATCGGCGTCCGGGGTGATGCCGTGGCCGAGGTTGAAAATATGCGGTCCGTTGCGAAAGGTGTCTACGATACGTTTGGTCTCGTCTATCAGGTTCTGGCCGCCCGTCACCATGTGGCCCGGTGCCAGATTGCCCTGAACGCAGCCATCGACCTGCACGTTTTTGGCCGCCCAAATAGCATCAACTGAATTGTCCAGCGCAACGCAATCCGCCCCGGTGGCCTTGCCAAACCCGACATAGCGATTCTTGGCCTCACGCGGAAAAGCGATGACGGGCAGGTCAGGACGCGCCGCTTTCAAGGCTGCGATGATCTTTTTCGCAGGCGCCAACGCATAGGCGTCAAAATCAGCGCCTTTCAGCGATCCTGCCCAACTGTCAAACAGCTTGATCACCTCGGCCCCGGCGGCGACCTGCGCCAGCAGATAGGCAATCGTGGCATCCGTAATCAGATCCATCAGGGCGTTGAAAACCTCAGGCTGGGTGTCCTTCAGCGCATGCGCCGGGGCCTGATCCGGGGTGCCGCGCCCGGCAATCATATAGGTGGCCACCGTCCAAGGCGCACCCGCAAAGCCAATCAACGTGGTTTCGCGTGGCAATTCAGCGGCCAGAATTTTCACCGTCTCGTAAACCGGGGCCAAATGGTCGTGGATCGCATCGGCTGGTTTCAACCGCGCCATATCCGCCGCCTCTGTGATCTTTGACAAACGCGGCCCTTCGCCGGTTTCAAACCACAAATCAGCGCCCAGTGCCTGAGGCACCAACAAAATGTCAGCAAACAGGATCGCCGCATCAAAGCCATAGCGCCGGATGGGCTGCAACGTTACCTCTGCCGCCAGTTCGGGATTATAACACAGCGACAGAAAATCCCCGGCCTTGGCCCGCGTTGCGCGATACTCGGGCAGATACCGCCCCGCCTGACGCATCATCCAGATCGGCGGCACCGCCAGAGTTTCGCCACTAAGCGCGCGCATCAACAGTTTTTCGGTCATTTTCGGCCCCTTCAAATCAATCCTGCGCTCTGTCCTCTAGCGCGGGCGGCGGGATGTCAATGTGTCACGCAAGCTTTGCCATTGTCAGCGCGCAAACAGGATTGTAACACAGGCGAATGCAACCTCTTTGGCCCAGCCCCGACTATCCCATGCGCATCGGCACCCGCGGTTCTCCGTTGGCGTTGGCGCAAGCCGTTGAAACCCGCCGTCGCCTGATGGAAATGCATGGTTTTGATGAAACCTGCTTTGAAATCGTGGTGATCAAGACCAGCGGCGACCGGATACAGGACAAACCGCTGCGCGAAGTTGGCGGCAAAGGCCTGTTCACCAAAGAGATCGAAGAGGCGCTGTTGGACAGCAGCATCGACATTGCTGTGCATTCGATGAAAGACATGCCGGTTGATCAGCCCGAAGGCCTGTTGCTGGATTGCTATCTGCCGCGCGAAGACCCGCGTGACGCCTTTTTGTCACCAACCGTGGAACACCTGACAGACCTGCCCGCCGGGTCGCTGGTTGGCACAAGTTCGCTTAGGCGAAAGGCGCAGATCCTTTACAAAAGGCCGGACCTGAAAGTGGTCGAATTTCGCGGCAACGTCCAGACCCGTCTGCGCAAACTTGACGAAGGCGTCGCCCATTGCACGTTTCTGGCGATGGCCGGGCTTAACCGCCTTGGCATGGAAGAGGCCGCAAACAGCCCGATCGCGCTATCTGATATGCTGCCCGCCGTGGCGCAGGGTGTTATCGGCATTGAGCGGCGCAAAGATGCCGAAGCGGTCAAGGAATTGCTGTCGCCGATCCACGATTTTCCCACCGGTTATCAGATGGATGCCGAGCGCGCTTATCTGAAAGGGTTGGACGGCTCATGCCAGATGCCCATCGCAGCCCTTGCGGAAATTGACGACGATCAAATGCGTCTGCGCGGCGAGATTTTGCGCCCCGATGGGTCGGAATGTCTGGCCCATGAACTGACCGGCGACATTGATGACGCGCGTGCTTTGGGCGTGGAGTTGGCGCGTATCCTGCTGGATAACGCGGGCCCGTATTTCTTTGATTGAGGGCTTTTGACGGTTTAGGGGCCGTCAGGCGTCATCCGGGTCGTCAAAGGATGTTCTGATCTCGTAATCCGACAAAAAAGTGCTGATGTCGTTTGAGATATTTTCGATACCGGACGAGACTTTTTCCATCACCGCAAGGCTAAGCCCAATGCTGGCGGCCATCAGCACGACCATTTCAATCGTCGACGCACCGTCCTCGTCCCGGGCAAAGCCACGCGAGCGGTCGGCAAGCCAAAGGCTTGTATCAAGCAATGAACCATACATCGTTTTCGCCCCGTTAATCCTGATTAGGCGGGGCAGATATGAATAGGCAAAGCGGCAGATTTGCGCCGGGATTTGGGCAAATTCTGGTCTGCGTGACCGCGCGCCTACAAATAGCGGCCCTTTGGGCCATTATTATAAGCCCCTGCGGGGCGATTGTGAGTATTTCTGGAACGCTGATATTGAAAAGCGTTCCAGATACCAGCCGGGTTTCAGGCGTCGGGGTCCGGTACGATCAGCACCAGCCCATCGAGATCAGCCGAGGCAGTGATCTGGCAGCTAAGCCGGGAATTATCGGTTCGATCAGCCTCGGTCGCATCCAGCATTGCGTCTTCCATGTCGTCCATGTCGCCGGTTTTGGCCCGCCAGTCGTCATGCACATAGATGTGACAGGTGGCGCAGGACAGGCAGCCGCCGCATTCGCCGATCACATGTGGCACGTTGTTGGCCACTGCGCCTTCCATCAGGTTCAGCCCATCGGCCACGTCAGCCGAAATTTCGCTGCCGTCGGGCAGTTGCCAGGTTACTTTTGCCATGTTGAGCGCCTTTACAGAAAGTGGATATACCAATCCCTGAGGGCATCGCCCGTCAGGTCTTTGGTCTTTTCGATTTCGTCGGTTTTCATGAAGATCAGGTTGTCGACCAGCAATTGCCCGACAGCCCCACAAAGGGCTGTGTCTTTGCCAAGCTCGTCCAGCGCCTCGGCCAGCGAGGCTGGTGCGCCGATGGTGGAATCCTGTCCTTCAAAGCAGTCCTGAGTTTCCGCTGCAGGCAGGGCATAGCCATTATCGACCCCTAGCTTTGCGGCTTGCAGAACCGTGGCGATAGCGCTGTACACATTGGCCGTGCCATCCGCCATCCGGTGTTCCAGCCGCGCCTTAGCGCCGCCTTCACTGGCGATGCGGGTGGTGACGCCGCGATGATCTATCGCCCAATTGTCCCAATACCCGGCCAGTCCGGCGGGTTGCAGCCGATCATAAGATGTGACCGTAGGCGCCAGCAGGGCCGACATGCCCCGGTGATGATGGATCAGACCGGCCATGCAGCCTTTGGCCAGATCGCCGGGATCTTGGCCCGGTCCGATGACATTAATGCCGTTCTTGTCGCGAAACGAGAAATTGATGTGCATTCCAAGGCCACCCCGATCCGCGATTGGTTTGGGCAGGAACGACAACAGAACCCCATGTTCCAGTGCCACTTCGCGCGCCAGTTGGCGGAATAAAAACACATCGTCGGCGGCCTTTAAGGCCTCGTCAAAGCTGAGGGTGAATTCAAACTGTGGCGCGTCAAATTCCGCTGTGATCATATCGAGGCGGAAACCAGCCTCTTGGGCGCGGTCCCAGATTGCGTCGGTGAACCCGGCAGGATCGGTGAACGGGCCGGTGCCGTAAACGATGCCACCGGGATTGTCATAAGGTTCAACTTTGCCGTCTTCGGTAAACTGAAATGCGGTCGCTTCCAGTTCAATCCCGATCATTGGTGTCAGGCCCTTATCACCCCAATCAGCAATCGCGCGTTTCAGTGCTTGGCGGCCACAGGTGCCAAGCGGTGCGCCGTCGATATCCCACAGATCGCCAACCACGACTTTTTCGCCGTCCTGCCAGCTTTGCCGGATATCGGTGCCGAGATAGCGCGCCTCCATATCCGGCAGGCCTTCCAGCATCATTGATCCCGGTGCGGGCATCAAATCCTTGTCAAACTGCACCCCAAAGGTCGAGCGGCAGAAATTCGTACCGCCATCCGCCGGGCCTTTGGATGGTAAATACTTGCCTCGCGCCAAATTCAAATGGTCGCAGAACAACACCCTAAGGCGTTCTGAATGTGTCATGATCTTCCCCTCTTAAACCGGTGTAATGCGCATCGGTATGTTTTTAATGCCGCCGACAAAGTTAGACCGGACAAATTGATGAGGTCCAGTCTGTTCAACGGTTTTCACCCGTTTTGCGAGTTCTTCAAACATCACCCGCAGTTCCAGACGCGCCAGCCACATGCCAAGGCAGGTATGCGGCCCGCCCTGACCAAAGCCCACATGCCGGTTCGGCGCGCGTTTCAGATTGACCCGGAACGGGTCTTCAAAAGCCGTATCATCCCGGTTGCCCGACACCCACCAATACAAAACCTTATCGCCCTGTTTGACTTGCTTGCCGTGAAATTCAAAATCTTCCAACACCGTGCGGCGGAAATATGTGGCGGGCGAGGCCCAACGGATGATCTCATCTGGCATGGTGTCCCAGACGTCTTCGTTTTTCAGCTGGCCCAGCAATTCAGGCTGGTTGCACAGCGCGTGCAGGGCCGCCGCGATGGCATAGCGTGTGGTGTCATTGCCTGCCGCCACCATCAGGCAAAAGAAATTGCGAAACTCAGTCTCGCCCATCACTTCGCCCAGCGAATTGGGTCGCAATAACATGTGCAAAACGCCGTCAATGTCGCCCTCGCGGTTTTTCTTTTCCATCAGGGTTTTGGCGTAATCATACAACTCTGCCCCGGCCGGTGAGCGGAACGGCATCAGTCGGAAAGCCTCGGTATCGACCTGATCGACCACGTGATCGGTGAAATCTGGATCC
>JAJFIC010000084.1 GCA_021775315.1 Paracoccaceae bacterium | reverse complement strand
TTTCGGTCGCTGCAATCAACGTTTTGCAGTATTAACCACCAAGATCAAACCAAAGGGTGTTACCCAGAGGGAATTCATGGACAACAAAACCGCCCTGGTGATTGCCGCTCTGAGTTTTGGTTTTTTCGCGCTCGATTTTCTGTATCTTGGCTGGGATTCCCACATTGTTCTGACCCAGAAATTTCTGATCCTGATCGATTATCTGGCCTTTTGGCGATAGGCCCCTTGGTATTTCGCGGCAAGCATCGTCGAAAGGGGATTCACAAGGGCCATGATATGTGCCATGTTCACGCAGAAGCCGCCAATTACGAAGCGGCCAAATAGGCAGTCCCTTGATGGAACCCAAACGGAAAAATCTGGCGGTTAGTACAGTTGCGGTGTTCGCCGTTGCTTTTTCCCTCGCCGCTTATTTCACGTTTGCAGCCGTTCAGGGTGATTTCGGGCTTTTCCGCAGGATACAGATTCAGGCGCAGGAAAACGAACTCGCTCAACAGCTTGCCCAACTTAAAAACGATGTCGCAATCATGGAAAACAAGACTCGCCGTATGTCCGATCATTATCTCGATCTTGATCTATTGGACGAACAGGCCCGTAAGGTGCTGGGACTGGCGCGCGGCGACGAAATCGTGATCCGCTGATCCTCCAAGATCCAAGTGAAAAAATGCGAAATCCCCGAGAGGGGATTTTTTTTGCTTTTTTGAAACGGATCGTGTAAGAAATGGTTTAGTATTAAACTACCCCATTTGAACGCAGGAGCACCAAGCCCATGGCAGCGAGAAAACCCGCAAAGAAATCCAACACTTCCAAGGAAGAGCTTCTCGCTTTCTATCGCGAAATGCTGCTGATCCGGCGATTCGAAGAAAAGGCCGGGCAACTTTACGGCATGGGTTTAATCGGTGGCTTTTGTCACCTCTATATCGGGCAAGAAGCCGTCGTCGTCGGACTAGAGGCCACAACCAAAGAAGGTGATCAGCGCATTACGTCCTATCGGGACCACGGCCATATGCTGGCCTGCGGAATGGACCCCAAAGGCGTGATGGCGGAACTGACCGGGCGGATTGACGGCTATTCCAAAGGCAAGGGTGGCAGCATGCACATGTTTTCTGCCGAAAAGAATTTCTTTGGCGGCCACGGTATTGTTGGCGCGCAGGTACCACTGGGCGCAGGCCTTGGATTTGCCAACTGGTATCGCGGCAACGACAACGTAAGCTTCGCCTATTTCGGCGACGGCTCTGCCAATCAGGGGCAGGTTTACGAGACGTTCAACATGGCCTCACTTTGGGGGCTGCCAGTCGTGTTCGTGATCGAAAACAATCAATACGCCATGGGAACGGCCATGAAACGCTCGACCTCATCCCCCGACATCTACACCCGCGGTCAGGCCTTTGGCATTCCCGGCGAAGCCGTCGATGGCATGGATGTTCTAGCCGTCAAGGAAGCTGGCGAAAAGGCCGTTGCCCACTGCCGCGCTGGCAAGGGCCCCTATATTCTGGAAATGAAAACCTATCGCTATCGTGGCCATTCGATGTCGGACCCGGCCAAATACCGCACCCGCGAAGAGGTGCAGAAAGTGCGCGAAGAAAAAGACCCGATCGATCATGTGCGCGACCTGCTGGTTCAAGGCAAACACGCGACCGAGGATGACCTCAAAGCGATCGACAAAGAAATCAAAGCAACAGTCAACGAAAGCGCGCAATTCGCGCAAGCCAGCCCTGAGCCGGACTTATCCGAGCTCTGGACAGATATTTACGCGTAAGGAGAAATCAAAATGGCAATCAACATTCTCATGCCCGCGCTTTCTCCGACTATGGAAGAAGGCACACTCGCAAAATGGTTGGTGAAAGAGGGGGATACTGTGTCTTCCGGCGACATCATGGCCGAAATTGAAACCGACAAAGCGACGATGGAGTTTGAGGCCACCGACGAAGGTGTCGTTGGCAAAATCCTTGTCGCCGAAGGCACCGAGGGTGTCAAAGTAAACGCCCCAATCGCGGTTCTGCTGGAAGACGGCGAAGACGCCACCGCCCCTGCCCCAGCCGTCGCCCCCGCCCAGGAAATCGAAGCACCAACCGCCGTGGCCTCAACAACCGCGCCCGCAAGCGTTGCCACCCCAGACAACCGCCCGACCATGGAAGAAATTCCCGCCGGAACAACTTTCAAAACCCAAACCGTACGCGAAGCCCTGCGCGACGCCATGTCAGAAGAAATGCGCACGACGGACGAGGTTTACCTGATGGGCGAAGAAGTCGCCGAATATCAGGGCGCCTATAAGATCTCCCAAGGTATGCTGGATGAATTTGGCCCAAAACGCGTGATCGACACCCCGATCACCGAACATGGATTCACTGGCATCGCCGTAGGCTCGGCCTTTGCCGGTCTGAAACCCATTGTCGAATTTATGACCTTCAACTTTGCCATGCAGGCCATTGACCACATCATTAATTCCGCCGCAAAGACCTTGTATATGTCCGGCGGTCAGATGGGATGCTCAATCGTGTTTCGTGGGGCCAACGGTGCCGCTGCCCGTGTCGGCGCGCAGCATTCCCAGGATTACGCCGCTTGGTACGCCCAAATCCCCGGCCTCAAAGTCGTGCAACCTTATTCCGCCGCCGACGCCAAGGGTCTGCTTAAATCCGCCATTCGCGATCCAAACCCGGTACTCGTACTGGAAAATGAGATCCTTTATGGCCGCTCATTTGAGGTGCCCGAAATCGACGATTTCACCGTCCCGATTGGTCGCGCCCGCATTTGGCGGCAAGGCACTGACGTCACCATCGTATCGTTTGGAATAGGCATGCAATACGCATTAGAGGCCGCAGATGAACTGGCCAAGGAAGGTATCGAGGCCGAGGTTATTGACCTGCGATCAATCCGCCCGATTGACTACGAAACCATCCTGACAAGCGTGCGCAAAACCAACCGCTGCGTAACCGTCGAAGAAGGGTTCCCCGTCTGCTCCATTGGCAACCATCTCAGCGCCAAGATCATGACCGAAGCGTTCGACTATCTGGACGCCCCGGTGATCAATTGCACCGGCAAAGACGTGCCCATGCCCTACGCCGCCAACCTTGAAAAACTCGCGCTCGTGACCACGAAAGAGGTCATAGATGCCGTGAAATCAGTCACTTACCGCTAAGGAGAGACGCGATGCCCATTCAAATTCTCATGCCCGCACTTTCCCCCACCATGGAAGAGGGCACGCTCGCCAAATGGCTGGTCAAAGAGGGCGACAGTGTCGTCGCTGGCGACCTGCTGGCCGAGATTGAAACCGACAAAGCCACGATGGAATTCGAGGCTGTCGACGAAGGTATAATCGGTAAATTGCTGGTCGTGGAAGGCACCGAAGGCGTCAAAGTCAACACGCCCATCGCTGTCTTACTGGAAGACGGCGAAAGCGACGTGGAAATGTCTGCCCCGGCCAAACCTGCGGCCCCTGTCGCCGCACCCTCTGTCGTCGTGTCAGCAAAGCCCACCACCCCGGCACCAGCAACCCCGACAACATCCGACGGCACCCGCGTTTTCGCCTCACCACTCGCACGCCGCATCGCTGCCGACAAAGGCCTTGATCTTGGGCAAGTGACAGGCTCCGGTCCTAAAGGTCGTATCGTCAAAGCCGATGTGGTTGACGCAGTCGCGCAACCCGCGCCCGCCCCCGCTGCCGCCGCCGCGACACCGCCGCCTTCCTCTGCCGGAGCCGATCAGGTCAAGGCAATGTATGGCGATCGCGAGTATGAAGAGGTCACTCTCAACGGCATGCGAAAAATCATCGCCGCCCGCCTTTCCGAAGCCAAACAGACAATCCCGCATTTCTACCTGCGCCGGGATATTCACCTTGATGCGCTGTTAAAACTGCGCAGCCAAATGAACAAAGGCCTTGAAAGCCGTGGCATCAAGCTTAGCGTCAACGACTACATCATCAAAGCCTGCGCCATGGCCCTGCAGGACGTACCGGATTGCAACGCAGTCTGGGCAGGTGATCGTATTTTGAAACTGAAACCTTCGGATGTGGCCGTCGCGGTCGCAATCGAAGGCGGGTTGTTCACGCCGGTTCTGAAAGACAGCGATACCAAAACCCTATCTTCGCTTTCCACCGAGATGAAAGACTTGGCCAGTCGCGCGCGCGACAAGAAACTTGCGCCGCATGAATATCAGGGCGGCAGTTTCGCGATCTCAAATCTCGGCATGTTCGGCATTCAGAATTTCGACGCTGTGATCAACCCGCCGCACGGCTCTATTCTGGCGGTTGGTGCGGGTGAAAAGAAACCCGTCGTGGGCGCGGATGGCGACTTGACCGTGGCCACCGTAATGTCCGTCACATTATCGGTCGATCATCGGGTGATCGACGGGGCCTTGGGCGCGCAGTTCCTTGCTGCCGTCAAATCCTACCTCGAAGACCCGATATCAATGCTCGCGTAAGTCTGGACTGGCCCAAAAAATAGGGGCCAGTCACCACCACCCATATCATTGTTCAAAAAATACTCTCGCCGCAGGCGAAACAAACGGCGCGCAAGCGCCGTTCAGCTTTGGCCTTCAAACAATTGATCCATGGTTACAGAGGGTTGCGCGCAACCCGCCTCGCCCACGATCCTTGCCGGCACACCCGCCACTGTCTTGCACGGCGGCACGTCAGACAGAACCACCGAACCGGCGGCGATCCTTGTGCAATAACCAATGCGGATATCGCCCAACACCTTTGCCCCGGCCCCGATCAAAACGCCGTTTTCAATTTTGGGATGCCGATCGCCATCCGCCTTACCGGTGCCGCCCAAAGTCACGGAATGCAGCATCGACACGTTGTCACCAACCACGGCGGTCTCACCAATAACAATCGAATGCGCATGGTCGATCATGACGCCCTGACCGATAACTGCATTGGGATGGATGTCGATGCCGAAAACTTCAGACACCCGCATCTGAATGAAATAGGCCAATTCTTTTCGGTCGTGCTGCCACAGCCAATGGGCCACACGATAAGCCTGAACACCTTGAAATCCCTTAAAAAACAACATTGGCTGGATGAACCGATGGCAGGCCGGGTCGCGCTCAAACACCGCGACAATATCCGCACGCGCGGCCTGACCCAACGTCGGATCACTGCGATAAGCCTCATCAACGATTTCGCGTAAAATCTGGTCGGTCATCTCGCCCGAGGCCAGTTTTAGCGCCATCCGATACGCCAAGGACCGCTCCAGCGTTCTGTGATGCAGAATGCCCGAATGAACAAGCCCACCTAAAATCGGCTCGCGCTCAACAATCTCTGCGGCTTCATTTTGAATGCGATCCCAAACGGGGTCAAAATCCGCAACTTTCGGCTTTCTCTCGGCCATCTTACTTCCCTGATCCAGCAATCCTGCTTACACTAGATAGGGAGTTTCACTCGCCTGTAAACCCAAAGGGGCAAAACAAAACGCCATGGACACGCTAAAATCCGTGAAAACCCGCATTGCGGATCGTCTGTCAGAACTGGACGTCGAAGACGTAAATACCAGCGGCGATCGCGCGACCGTTGTTTTGGATCAGCAAAGCGTCGGGCGTCTGTCGCGAATGGATGCGATACAGCAACAAGCCATGGCCAACGCCACCCACCAGCGCAGACAGCAAGAGCGTATGCGTCTAAACGCAGCCCTTGTGCGCATTGACGCTGGTGAATTCGGCTATTGCCTTGACTGTGGCGACGACATCAGCCCCAAAAGGCTGGATCTCGACCCAACCGCCACCCGATGCATCAGCTGCGCGCGTGGCTAGCTCCGCGCCAACGCAACAATTCCTCAAATATGGCGATCATGCAGGCACAATAATCTGCATCATCAAGCAACGGCTCCGGTGCCTGTTTTCGCGCTGCAGCCGCCGTCTCCAAACTGCCATCCCCCCAAACCGGATGGGCCTGACCGGATTTGCGCCGGTATCGATCAGCATGTTCCGCCTCAAAGAATAAATGCCGCAGCGTTCGTTGTCTCAGCGCGGACGGAACCAATAACAACGCCCGCGCCGTTGCAACCACATCACCGTGCAAAACCGGTCGCATCACACGCTGCGCGGCGGATCAAGTCGGATCGAATGGATCGCCAGCCGCACAATTCCGCTCGCGAAATCACCGCCGTCTGATGACAGCCTTATCGGCTCGCCGCCCCAATAGGTCTGTGGTTTGCCGCTAAGCCCGGCAAAGGCGGTGTTTGCGGTTAACCCCAGATCTGACGCAAATCGCGTGGAAACGCCATCAATGCCCAATCTCCAACTGACAAGACCCGCGCCAGTGATGTCGCTCAAAACCCGGCCTGTGACACCCGTAACCTGAACATTATCATCAATAATGACCGATGTGTGGTTATAAAAACCGGGTGTAATCACGTGATCGAATTCTTCAATTGCCCATGTCGTAGCAGCCCCGGTCGCCGACAACGACAAAAGCCCTTCGCGCCAATCCAAACCGTCATGGATCGCCGAGGTTGCCTTGTCGACGATCCAAGCCCGCCAGCCAACCGCCGGGGGCAGGAATACCCAGCCACCATTGGCGAAAATCGCCACCTCGCCTGCATGCAAGTCCCAGTCGTTAACCGCCCCGACCGGCACACCGTAAGCGACGCCATCCGCCACATTTACCGGCGGCACGGTTTGCGTAACCGAAAGCAACCTCAGTTGCGCCGCTGCATCCAGCCGCGCCAGCGCCTCGTTTACTGTTACGTGTTTTTGTGCTTGCGCCGCTTCAACCAGTGGCAACTTAAATTGATTAGTTTCAACCATTTATTTCAATCCTTGCAAATGAACCTGCACCAAAACGTTCTGAGATTTGCGCCACTTCAACGCTATATGACCCGCTAATGCCGTCAGCGGTTTGCATCGCGGCTGTATAGACCCATCCGGGACCAGCTAAATCGACACTTCGCACCAAAGCCACACCATCAAAAACCCGCACCACATAGGCCTCATAGGCCTCACCTAGCGGCACTTCGGGTGATGCCCAACTATCGCCATCAACCCGCGTTCGCCTGACCCAACTGAACGTCCGATCGCCGCTTACCTCACTAACCGAGCGTAAATGCGCAGGCGCAAATGGCCGCAACCCTATCCCGGAAAAAGCCCTGACATCATGCACATATGAGCCATCACTGACCGCTCGCATCGCTGGTCCAACCCTGTAATGCCGCGCCAGATCGCGGGCCGATGCTGCCAGATCAATCTGTTGCGGAACCCCGTCCAGCAACACAATATAGCTGCCCACAGGCCATGCATCAGGCATCATCCCGTCACTACCCGCCTGCCCGCGCAATAACCCGGTCAGTTGATAAGACCCGTCAAGCTGCAAATCCGCCGTGACGAATTGAAAAACCTCCCAATTCGCACCGGAACCATCACCAATCGCTGCAACATTCGCGCCGTTAAGCACAGCCTCGCGCGTCACCGATGACAGATGACCGCCAAACATTTGCACCCGAACACCGGCGCCATTGTCCCATCGCGAAGGCTGGCTACGGAATAACGCCGTTTCCGTCACCCCAATCAGGGCCGATTGTTCAACAAGTTTATTCAACTGATACCCCTCATCCGAAGCCGAGGAATAAACCGCAACCGTTCCCGGCCAAGGCGTCGCGGTCACCGCCAGATGCGGCGCGTGCGCCACTTCTTCGCCTGACAGCAAAGGCAAATCCATGAACAAAGGAAAAACCGGAACCGGGGCGACAAAAGGCGTCACCGCGCTGCCGGTTTCATCTTCTTCGAGCCGCTGATAGACCGCTGGATCAATCCGAACCGCCTCAATCTGGCGCGCCCCGACATCCTCAACCCGATCAACCCGTGCCAAACCGCCGCCAAACATGTCCGGCAGACTGACAACATCACCGGCTCCGATATGCATCTGCGACGGCGGCAACACCAACTGAACAGATTCCCGCGCAACCCGCGCCTCTGCCAACCACCGTTCCGCCACCAATTGCGCCGCACCGGGGGTCATCACAATCGGCAATTCTGTTTGCGAAACACCAAGGGCCACATCGTCGGGAAACACCGCCTCAGCCGCACCGATTTCGTAAGAGCCGTTGGCGCGTACAAATCCCAACCGCACCTGACCCGCAGTTTCCGCCTCGGGCACCCGCAACGCCACCGCAGCACCATTTTCCTCGCCAGTCCAGACCAGTTGCTCGGCCGGAATTTCGCAATCCGCCACACCGACCCGGTTCCTGAAATGCAACACGCCGTCTTGCTCGACCGCATCGACGCCAAAGGCCAGCATCAATGGCTGCAACGCACTTCGCGCTGTTTCTGTATCGCGCATCAGATAGCCGGTGACCAAACCGTATAGCCCGCTCACATCAACCGCGCTCACCCCGGCGACTTCGCAGGTTTCCCGGATCACATCGCCAAGCGCCTGCGCACCCAATCGCCCGTTGATCCAATGGCCGCGCGGGTAATTCTCGCCATCGCTCCAAAGCCCAAGATTGGCTGGAAAAGACGGCCAGGGTCGCGCGTCCCAAGCCCAGACATGGGCGTGATCCATATCCACCATCGCACCGCCATATTCGGTCGATGTCGGGTTGTTCTGTGCTTCACCCCAAAAAGACAACATCGCGCGCAGATATTGCGCCTGCATCAAATCATCCTGCAAGCCATTGGAATAATACGGCTTTTGCGATTCCGACGACTTCGCATCCAAAAAAGCATTCGGCTGATTGCTGCCCTTATCAATCGCAGCACAGCCCAATTCGGTGAACCAGATCGGTTTGCTTTCAGGCACAAAAGCCGTCGGTGACGCTTGACGAACGCCATTGATCCGCTCGTGATGCGACTGGCTCCACCAGCTTTTCAGATCCTTATACCGGTAAATCCATGGCTCATTATGCGCGCCATCCTCAATCGGGCTGCGGATCTGAAAATCCCGCGCTGTTGGGTTGGCGTAGTACCAGTCAAAGCCTTCGCCGCCCGCGATGTTTCCCTTTAGATAATCAAGCGCATAAATCGACCCATGGGACGCATCCAGATGGTCAAATCCGTCGCGCCAATCCGACAAAGGCATGTAATTGTCGATGCCAATGAAATCCACATTGGCGTCGGCCCATAGCGGGTCGAGATGAAACAGCCGATCCCCAGTGCCGTCCTGCGGCTGATATCCGAAATATTCCGACCAATCCGACGCATAGCCGATCTTGGTATCCGGCCCCAAAATACTGCGCACATCCGCTGCCAAAGCAATCAATGCCGCCACTGCCGGAAATGTCCCACCTGCCCCGCGTATATGTGTTATCGAGCGCATTTCTGAGCCGATGCAAAACGAGCTGACCCCACCGGCCAGCGCACATAAATGCGCATAGTGCAGAATGAACCGTCGATAGGACCATTCAGCCGTGCCAGAATACGCCACGCCGGTTCCCGAGGCGCTAAAATCAGCGGCCTGCGCGTCACCAAAAAACGCCGCCACTTCAGTTTCGGCGGCAACACTTTGGTCCGGTGTTCCAGCCTGTCCGGGGGCTGCTGACAACGTGATCCGCCCACGCCATGGCATTTGCGGTTGATCAATCGAACCACTCCAGGGATCGCCCAAACCGTTGCCTGCCAGAATATCCATCAGGATAAACGGATAGAACATCACCTCTTGCCCACCCGCCTTAATCTCAGCAATTGCCTCAATCACGCTGGCATCCGCTGGGGTGCCACCAAAAACCGGGCGACCGTCCACCTGACTAACCGTCTCGGCCCCGGTCCGCGCCACCCCTGACACGGACCAGGGCATCCCAACCCCGTCAAACCCGGTCTGTTCGACCCTGGGCATGACCCGACAAGCATCACATTTCAGATCATCGCCAAACCATGACACAACCAGCGACACAGAACCACAGGCCGACAACTCGCCGCGCATATCTTCAATCGACGTCGCAAAATCGGTCTTTCCACTGGCGGAATTCACGTTGATCGAGGTGTTCACACCGGGCCCATAATCAAAATGCACCGGCGTGGTGGCCAATGTGTATTCCCCGGTTCCGGGGATCAGCGCCACACCCTTGATTGTTGCCGCAGGGTCCGTGCTGCCAAGCGAAGGTTGCGCCCGGCGAAACACTTCAAAACTGAATTGCGGCACTCGGTTGCCAAACCGCGCCAAGTTCAGATCCTCAAAAACCACATAGGCCGTGCCACGAAACGCCGGGGCTTGGCCGATGCCTTCAACCGCTTCAATCTTGGCGTCGGGCAATTGCACCTGATCGCCGGGATAGCTTCTGAGATTGAAATCATCCTTTGCAACCTCAACCCCATCGGCCCAGACCCTGCCGATGCGGGTAATCACACCCTCACCTAGTGCGATGGCCAAACTGACCGAATAGGAATAATTGCTTGTCGTTGTACCACCTCCGCCGCCCTTGCCACCGCCACCTGAACTGATGATCTCTTCCTTAAAGCGCGAGGCCCAGATGACTTGCCCACCGATCCGCACCCGACCAAAAGACCGCGCCATCGCATCGCCCTCGCTGGCACCGCTCAGATGAAAACGTTCAACCCGGCCCGTTGGCACCGCATCCGATCCTTGCCCCAATATCCGCTGATCAATCAGGCGACCCAGCGTCGCCCCGACCGCCCTGCCGATCACGGCTGAGCCAAGCCCAAAAACCGAGCCGCCAACAGCCCCGCCCAAAGACGCCCCAACCGCAGATAATACCAAAGTAGCCATCAGACACACCTTTCCGGAAATTCAAATCGCGCAACCACCCGTCGCACCCAGGGGCCGCTTAATGGGCTTTCAACAACACCGTGTCGGCAATAAGCGTGGACAAACCGCGCATTAAGGCCGCAATCGGTGGCAATACCCAGATGCTTGGCCACAGATCCGCGGCTCATGCGAAACAGCAACACATCACCCGGCGCCTCAGCATCCGTGGGCTTCGGTTGCAAATGCTGGGCTGCTGCGCGCCATAACACCTCGTCGCCCGACGGTTCTGACCAGTCAGGCGTATAGGCGGGCACGGCTTCAGGCTCGTGGCCATATAGCTCGCGCCACAGGCCGCGCAGCAGCCCCAAACAATCTGTTCCCGCACCCCTTACGGACGCTTGATGCACATAAGGTGTACCGATCCAACGTCGCGCACGGACAACGATTTCATCATGGGTCAAGTCAGGCTCCCGCCATCATTAACACCCGCGCGGCTGGGATAGGACATTGCCCAATCTTCGCCCGGGATGTGCGGAAAGCCTTGGTAATTCAGGAAGTTATGAAATTTCAGTCGACAGGTTTCCACACGCTTATCGCACCCGGCCTCCAGCCGAACCAAATCACCCGTCGCCACCTCAACAGGCAAATCTGCCCAAAGGCCAACCACCCGTTCGGCCCCTTGATAGCGGTCGTAACGGATAATACCCGACAGACCTGCCGCCGCACCATCCAGCACGCGGAACACACCCTTTTCAAACCAACGCTCGTCAAAATCTGCCAAGCCTTCAAGCGTGAAACTGCCCCGCCCGGCAGGGGCGGAAGTCTCGATCGAATACCCCGGATCACTGACATCAAACCCACAAGCCAGATCACCCAACACAGCGGAACAATTCTTGTGATACGCCCGCCCCTGCGGCTGGTTCAACGCCTCTGCCAATCCGCGCAGTTCCGCCTCAAACACCCCGCCCGAGCGTCGGATTTCACCCAAATGGCCACGAAATTGCAGCACATTCTGGGAAACATCGCGCCAATTGACCAGCCAAGCCAAAACCTCGGCCCCGTCATAGCGCCCAGATCGGATATCCACCTCATCAAGCCCAAGATCGCTGAGCGCGCCCACGGCTTGTGAATTATCAACGCTCAACCCGGTTGAGGATTGAACGGCAGCCGCATCAAGCCCGGTGCTGGCCTTGAACGTCACATCCGCAAGACTCAGATCGCGGTCATGATCGGTAAATCCCATGCTGACCCCATCGCGCCGCGTCAGTTTCCAACAGCGGCACAAAGTCGTCGCACCACTTGCCAAATGGCCTGCCAATCGCCCCAGATCACGCATCAGATACGCACCTCGACCACCGGCACCGTGGGAATTTCCCCGGCGGAAAAGCTTTGCAGCGACATTTCCAACCGATCCGCGTCGAACCGCACAGGCACGTCAAATTCAAATCCCGCCGTGATCTCAGCCCCATCATCCGGCGGATCAATCATGCTGATAATGCCGCTCGTCGCATTCAGCGTGAAATGCACGCTCTCAACCAAATGATCCCCAGCCAACGAGACCAAAACCGTCCCGGCCACGGGTTTGGTGATGACGCGCCGGTATCCCTCAGCCCCCGATTTATAGGTCTTGGCAAGCTGAAAATCGGTAACGACCCCATCACCGGTTGCAATCACCTGATCCTCATGCGCCACATCGCGCGACGGTGAGCAGGATTTGAAATCTGTCCAATCCTTCCAGCGAAATCCATATAACTGCCCATAACGCGCCTCAAAAAACGAAATCAGGGTTTCGATATCATCAAGCGAGCGCATGCCAACGCCCGCGTCATACCGCCTTCGCGAATCCGCCCAAGGCGCATTACGTTCCTCAAACCCGTTTGCCAGTGTCACAATCTCGGTCCGCCTCTCAGGCCCCCCGACCGAACCGAAACTTAACGATGCCGGAAATCTAATATCGTGAAAATTCATAACCTTACCCCCTAATTATTACGCGCCGCACGACCAATGGCCCGGCTCATCTGCGCCGCAATTTGCGTGCGGGATCGCTTAAATCCCTGCGCATCCGGTGTGGAAATATTCATGGTCACATGCACCGCACGGCTGTTTTGCGCCCGCACCCCCAAAGATCCGTCCGCACCGCGCGACAGTGGCATGATCGCCTCTGGCCCGGCCTCGCCCATCAACCCGATACCGCCGCGCATCGGAAACGTGGTTGCACTGGAAACCACGCCCCCACGGGCAAACGGCGTGACCTTGCCACCCGAAAAAGAAGCACCGTTTTCAAAGGGCAACAAGCCGCTGACAAGATTGCTGATGCCACCGACAATCATCCCACCAAGGGCATTCTGAACCGATTTCAGTGCCTGGGTCAGCGCCGAATTCACCATGGATCGCCCCAATGTGCGCAATGTGTCAGACAGGCGCGCACCGTCAAACACCAGCCCATCAAACGCGCGGCGCAATCCCCAGCCAACCGACCGGGACAGGCCGTCAACCTGACGACCAGCCGACGCCATTGTGGCCTGCATATCGGCCAGTTCAGTCTTGAAAGCTGCCGAAACGGCCTGCGCCGCGCCGATATTCGCCTCAAGATCACTGACAAGGTTATCAAGCCCGGCCAGTTCAGTTTCCAAATCTGCCATGATTTCTCCTAGTCGTTAGTTTTGTCTGGAAAACGTGCCGCCAATTCCGACAACCTATCCCGGCCAAGCATGGGTGCTGCCCCATCCTCCAGACCCAGCATCAGCAGGAATTCCGCAGGCGTCAGGTCCCAGAACTCCGCGGGCCGCAGCCGCAATTCCTGAAACCCGGCCCGCATCAGGGCAAGCCAGTCAAACGCTTTCATCGGCCACACTGAACGACACCGCCAGCAGCCGCGCCGCAATGCGGGCGGCCCCAACCGGGCCACCCTCGATTTCCGCCGCCATCAGATCCGGCAACGCGCCCAACCAGCCGCCGCCCTTCAGCCCCGCACCCAGCAACGCCAGCAGGTCACGCGTCGTAAAGCCACCGCTTTCAAACCGCTCGACCAACTCCAGCAGCGACCCCGCTGCCAGCGCTTCCTCCAGCTCAGCAAGCGCACCCAGGGTCAGGCGCAGCACATGCGCTTGCCCGTCCACCACCAGCGACACCTCGCCCCGATATGGGTTCGCCATCAGATCGCCGTAAAGGTCAACGCCCCGGCCGAGGCCAGTGACAGCTCGTAATTGGCCTCGCCATCATGCGAACCCGCATATTCCAAAGAACTGATCTGAAACGGCCCTTCAACGATGCCGAAATCCGGAATGATGACCTGAAAATCCGGCACCTCTCCGTCAAAAAAGATCGCCCGCGCCCGCTCATCCGTATCCGCATCGCGAAAAACCCCGGAGCCCGAGATTGAGGCTGACCTGACCCCAGCCCCCCCCAACAATTCGCGCCAGCCGCCCGAGCTTTCCAAAGTCGTGACATCAACCGTTTCCGCGTTGAATGAAATGCGCGAGGCCCGCAGCCCAGCAATCGTGGTAAATGCACCTGATCCCGTCAGATCAAGCTTGATCAGCAAATCCTTGCCTTTTTGAGCAACCATAATAATTTCCCTTCAAATCAGTTATTTAAATATCTTCAACCCGTGCGCGAAACCGTAAATCAATGCGCCGTCCATCGGGCGCCTTGCCGCGCCGTGCCTTGGCGCGCAGAAAATCAAGCGACACCAATGCCCCCCGTGCCAGTGCCAGATTTGCATCCACCAGCGCATCGGAAACCGCCACCGCCACAGCCTTGGCCGAGGCAAAACCGGTGGCATCAGAAAACACCGAAACCGTAAAATCATGCACCGCGCCGTCGGCAGACACATTAGATCTGGCCCGCACGTCCTCTTCCCCCAGCACCACATAAGTGACCGGCAAAACCCCGCTTGGCAGCGCGTCAAACACATCTGTGCCAACCAGCGCAACAACGCCCGGATCACTTGATACAGCGCCAAAAACCGCAGTCTGTAACGCGGTTGCGATTGCATAGCTCATGCCAGCACCTCTTCCTTGGTGAAACATTCCAGATACAGCCCGTCACGATACCGATCCGCAACGGCCTCGATCCGATACACCCTGTCGCCTTCGCGAAACCGTTGGCCGGGTTTCGGCCGCGACGACGAGCCGACCGGCGCTGCCCGCACCACAATCCGGTAAGGCAGCAACGGAATAACAGCCGCATTCAAGGTGCGTTCGCGCCCGGTGCCAGCCTTGATATCGGCCCAGAGGTTGCCCAAAACCACCCAGTTTTCGGCAAAACCCCCGGCATTGTCAGGCTGGCGCGTGACCTCCTCAAGCACCAGCCTGCGGCCCAGTTTCGGTGCACCAATCATGCGCCACCCCCCAGCACGCGCACGCTGCGATAGGTTTCGATCAGGGCCATCACACCAAACGGCAACAAATCCTCACGCCCCCCCTCGCCCCGGCGGTTCTCAAAATAATGCGCCGCCAGCAAAAACACCGCCTGCGCCAGATCGACCGGCACATCAGACCATGCCGGGCCAAACCCCGCCTGAAACACCACTTCGGCAGACCCACCCGCCGAAATTGACGGCAAAGCCCCGCTTGCGGCCACCAGACGCGGGCGCTGGCTGTCTTTTTCCAGATAATACGTACCTGCAGGCACAACGATTTCACCGCCAATTTTGTCGATCACCTTAACGGCCGAAATCACCTGCACCGGCGCCACCGGTAAACCTTGCGAACAGCCATCCCGCCAAGCCGTTACCGACCATGAAAACGCCCGCTCAACCAATGCCTTGCCGATACGCGCCTCAATCGCCGCAAGGGCCGCGCGCAAATACGCCTCAAGAACCGCATCTTGCGATCCATCGTCAGCAAACCCTGAACCCAAATGCAGATGCGCCGCAAATTCCGCTATCGGCAACACACCCGCAGGCACCGCCGTCTGTTCCACTAACATCATAAAAATCTCCAACAGTTCCACCGTTCGCGCACCGAAAAGGCCGAAAATTGCGCACGCACCCGCATTGCTCGAACGGAGGGGGAGCAGCTGGACAACACAAGCGCGCGCGCAATCACCCACCGCCCGATCAAGGGCGGCAGGTATTCTCGTCAACCCAAAGGACCAGCCCTTAGGTCAACGCGAATTTCAGCAGTTTGATGGCGGAAAAGTCGCTGACATCGCCGCCAACGCGCTTGGTTGCATAAAACAACACATGCGGCTTGGCGCTGAACGGATCGCGTAAAATGCGCAAATCTGGCCGCTCAGCCACGGTATACCCGGCACCGAAATCACCAAAGGCAATGGCCGTTGCATCCGCCGCAATGTCCGGCATGTCTTCCGCAATCAACACAGGATACCCCATAAGGCGCGCAGGCTCGCCCGCGGCAAGACCGTCAGACCACAAGAAACGGCCATCCACGTCCTTCATTTTACGCACTGCACCTGCGGTTTTGGAGTTCATCACAAATGTCGCGTTGGCCCGATAGCGCGCGCCCAGTGCATAGACCAGATCAACAATCGCATCCGCTGGATTGGTGGCGTCAAATTCACCCGCCGCACCGGTTGCCACATAGCCCAGATCGCCCCAGGCATGGCTCGCATCAGGCACCGATGTGTAGTTCAAAAACCCGGTCGGCTTGTCCACACCGTCGCCGGAAATGAACGCACCACCTTCGGCACGGGCAAATTTGTCAGCGATCCGCGTCGCCAACCAGTCTTCAACGTCAAAAGCGCTGTCATCCAGCAACCGTTGCGAGGCTTTGGGCAGCGCCGAAAGCTCGTGCAGCGGAATGGTCACCCGCTCAATTTGCGGCGTACCAGTCTCGCCCGAGGCCGCCGTTTCCGAGGCCCAGCCAGCGCCGATATCCGTGTGATCGACCAGAACGTCATAGGCGGTCGCCTCGACATTCACCACGTTTGCGATGGCGCGAATGGACGATGCATTGCGCAAAACGCCCGCAATCGTATCCGCCGTTGCCGGATCCACCAGATAGCCACCATCAGCCGCCACCGCCGTTGAAAGCGCCTTTTCTTCGATCTCAAGGCCGCGCAAGCCGTCATCATCACCAGACCGCAAATAGGCCGCAAACGCCTTTTTATGCGGGGCTTCGGTTTCGGCAGCTTGCGACAGCACCGGGCGATTTGCAGCAGTCATGTTTTTTCGATCAATCATGGTAAAACGATCTTCCTGTTTTTGCAGGCGCGACTTGATTTCGCCCTGAAAGTTGTTGAAATCACTTAAAAATCCAGCAAGGGCTGTTTTCACTTCCGTCGCCGGGTTAAGACCTGACACCGGGTCAGCACCCAGCGTTTTGGTTTCGGTTTTGCTCATCAAATATTCCTTGGTTTCGATGAAAAATTGAGCGTTGAACACAAGGCTCGCCGCTCTAATGCTGGCTAAAAATCCGCCATCATGGTCCGGGCCTTCGCAAATGCGTCCGCCATCTCATGCACCAATGCATCGGCTCCAGCATCCGCCTTGCCCTGCACCCGCGCCTCAGGAAGCATAGGAAACGTCACAAGCGACACCTCCCACAGTTCCAGTTCATGCAAGAGCCGCTGGCCCTTGGCATTCTTTTCAGCCCTGATGGTGCGATAACCGATCGACAAGCCGTCAATCGCCCCCGCTTTCACCAGCGCCTGTGCTTCCTGGCCTTTCTGAACTTCGCTCAGAAACCGGCCCTTCACAAACAACCCACGCCCATCTTCGCGCACATCGTCCCAGATGCCGATCGGCTGGCTGGGATCATGTTGCCACAGCATCTTGATGCCACGACCGCTAGCCGCCAGTTTGTTCAGCGACGCGCCGTAAGCGCCCTTTTGCACCACGTCACCGCCTTGATCTGGTGCACCAAATAACGAGGCATAACCGGCAATGCCGCCGCTTTCCGTCAGCTCAACACCTTGCTCAAAGCGGCAGAATTTCAATTCCAGCCCGCTTGCAGCTTTATCATATAACATATTGATTTCCTTTACTTCGGGGACATATCCACAAGGGTCAAAACGCCCTGCGCCAGCGTGAATCCCACCACGCCATAAACCGCCAGCCACAGACGACGTTCCAGCCGCTCCAGCATGGTTTCAATTGTCAGCAATCGCCGTTCCAGCCCCAGCCAACGCTCCTCAGCCACCCGTTCATGGGTCTCGATGCGTGCCGCAGCTTTGTCAAAAGGTTCATACAGAAACCGCGACCCCCCGCCCCGATTGGCCTCACTCATCCGCCTGCTTAGGCAGCCCAAGCAAGGCGCGTTTTTCCGCAGCACTCAGGAAATCCGCCGCCGCCACCCGCCGCCACTGCGCCTCGCGTTCAGTTGCCAGTGCCGCAACACCGTCCAAATCCGGACTCAACTGCACACCGTCGCCGGTGAACCCGGCCAACCAGTTGGAAATGCTGGCCAATACCTTGCCTGCCAACGGCAAAACCGTCAGTCGGTAAAACGCCCGATGCGCCTCTTGATAATTAGCAAACGTCGCATCCCCCGGCAGTCCCAGCAACATCGGCGGCACACCAAAGGCCAACGCAACCTCGCGCGCAGCACTTTCCTTGGTTTTCTGAAATTCCATATCGCTCGGTGAGAACCCCATCGGTTTCCAATCAAGCCCGCCTTCCAGCAACATCGGTCGGCCCGCATTCGCAGCCCCCTGATGATAGCTGGCCATTTCGTCAAGCAGACGATCATACTGATCCGAGCCCAACTGTCCCTGCCCATCGACACCCTTATACACAATCGCGCCCGAGGGCCGCGCCGCGTTGTCCAGCAAGGATTTCGACCAGCGCGACGCCGAATTATGCACGTCCAGCGCTGCCGCCGCCGCCTGCATCGGGCTTAGCCCATAGTGATCATCCTGTGGATGGAAACTACGGATGTGACAGATCGGCGGCACATCACCCGTCATGTCAAACCGGTGCTTTTTGGCGCCAACTTTGTATTCATAGGCAACCGGCCAACCGTCTTGACCGGGCACCAGATGCATCCGATCAGACCGCAGCACATGCAATTCCAGCGGTGCGCCGTCAGGGGCAGCAACGGCCTCAAGATAACCATCACCGCTTAGCAACATCTGGCCAAACAGGCTTTCCAATAAATCAGCCCGCCCCTGCGCGCCATTGGGCCGCGACAGCAGCGTCAGCACCGGATGCGCCTCGTAGCGGCGCTCGCCATCCTGCAACACCAACGGCAGGGCCGCCGCCGCCTCGGCAATCATTTTCACACAGCGAAAGCCCACGGGATTGCCGGAAAACCCGGTTTTCGTCAGCGACACCGTATCGCGCGCCGACCAAGCGACTCGCCCGCCGCCATGAAACGCGATCACCGGCCCCGCCGCCGAGGCTTTGACCTCGGGCACCGTCTGCCCTGCACGCTTGAAAATGTTTAAAGCCATGAAATTGCTCCAATAAACCAAGTTAAAATATTGTCACCCCGGCCCCTAATTGCCAAAGGATCAACGTTGGCGTCACAGTCGGCGCATGCGTGGCGCGCGAAACACAGCCGCCGCATCAATCATCAAATCTGTTAAAGCCCAAACCAGCGCATCCACCCGATCCGGGCTGCCACGACCAACAAAACCGGCCCCGGTCATCTCGGCCATCTGATCTTCAAGCGGTCCCAAGCCCCGTAAATGCTTAACGCGCCCCTGCTCATACAACGCCGCAACAGGTTCAGCCCGCGCCACCTTGCCGCGCGATGCGCGCACAGCCCGGTAAGACACCAGCGGATCGTTTGTGCGGATCACTGCTTCAACCAGATCGCCGCCCTGATTGACCTCGGCCACCAGCCGATCCGCACCATGCCGATGATAAGCCGCAATCGCCGCCTCGGCCCAAACCTGCGGCGACGCCCCGGCAACCGAGGCATCCTCAAGCACATAGGCCCGCCAAGTATTCGGCGGCCCGTCCATCACAGCGCCAACAACCAGAATACCACATTCATCCGACCCCGCATGCCCGGTGACCGGCGGATCCACCGCCACCACGATCCGATCCAGCTCAGGTGCCGCATCCACCGCCGCCGCCTCCAGCCGATCGGCTGACCACAATGCGCCCTCGGCATCGTTCAGCAACTCGCCTTCCAGCTCCTGCCTGCCCAATCGGGTACCACCATATTTCGTCGTCACTTCCTCCAGAAACGAGCGTGCTAGAAACGCCCGGTTCACTTCCGTCGCAGCCGAGGTGCAAACCGTCGACGCATTGCCCAAAATCTCTTTCAGCACCGCCACATTCTGCGGTGTCGTCGTCACAACCTGTTGCGGCCGCGCCCCCAGTCGCAGCCCGAATTGCAGCATATCCCAGGTATCGCGGCCCTTTTTCCACTTCGCCAACTCGTCAACCCAAGCCGCATCAAATTGCGGCCCCCGCAGCCGATCCGGATCATGCGCCGAATAGGCCTGGGCAATCGCCCCGTTCGGCCAGACCAAACGACGCCGCGTTGCCTCCCACCACGGCATACGATCCGGCGGCGAACAGGCCAGAATGCCACTATCGCCAAACACCATCACTTCACGCACCTGCTCGATGGTTTCCCCCACCAACGCCACACGCTGCGCACGCCCCTTATCAAGGGGCCGCGCGCCCTCTACTTGCGCGCGCACCCATTCTGCCCCGGCACGGGTCTTGCCGGCGCCACGCCCCCCCAGAACAACCCAGGTCTTCCAGTCCCCGTCTGGCGGCAATTGATGCGCCATCGCCCAAAAATCAAACAGATAGGGCAACGCCAGCATCGCCTGCTGGCTCAATCCAGCCAGAAACCCCTCAATCTGTTCCGGCGTCCTTGAGGCAAGCCAGGCGGCGCCCGATTTCAGATCGGGCGGCATCAAGGTCGACGGCATAGCCGTGGACAATTCCCGCTTGCTCGCGGTTGATCCGGTTAAGGTCATTCTGACGCTCCATGACTGTTTGCAAAGACTTCCAATGCAATTGCGCAAGCGTCGAAAACGCCCGCACTTCCTTGTCTTCGCTGTCCGCTAGTTTCTGTAACCCGGCCTTATGCGCACGGTTAATATCCGCATAAAGCTGCGTTGCGTCCAAAAGCAAAGCTTCGGCCGCGTCCCCCTGTTGGGGTGTTTTGATTGTCATAAATTAAGTCGCCTTCTCATGCTCCGCACGAGCAAAACAAAAAACGACCGATCCGTTTCCGGTCAGTCGTATTCCCATTTCTTCCAGCTTGCCTAGAGGTATACCTAAGAGAGTTCGATATGTCAACAACTATCTTTAAAGTTGCATATCTTTTTCTGCCGAACGCAATCCCCAGCCTTCTTTATTGCCAAAATACTCGCGCCGCAGGCCAATCGCGGCGCAGCCGCTTAAGGGTAATGGCCCACCGGGCCTCCGCCAGCTTACCTATTCATCCTTTGCCGCCGCCTCAGCCGCACGTTTCTTAGCCTCAATCTTGCGCCAGGCACGGACATTCTTGTTATGCTGGCCAATCGTCTCCGCAAAGGCGTGCCCCCCGGTCCCGTCCGCCACAAAGAACACAAAATTCGTGGTCGCCGGGTTCAACGCCGCCTCAATCGCCGCTTTGCCCGGATTGGCAATCGGCGTCACCGGCAAGCCCTCAATCACATAGGTGTTCCATTCGGTCTTGGTTCGCAATTCACTTTGCCGCAAACCCCGCCCAAGATTGCCTTTGCCCTTGGTCACCCCATAAATCACCGTCGGGTCTGTCTGCAATTTCATGCCTAGGTTCAACCGGTTGATAAACACCGACGCCACCAGTTCGCGTTCAGAGTTCACGCCGGTTTCTTTTTCAATGATCGACGCCAACGTCAAAGCATCGTCAAACGTCGCCAGCGGCAAGCCCTCGGCCCTCAGCGCCCAGGCTTCGGTAATAATCTTGTGCTGCGCCAACGTCATGCGCCGGATCAGCGAGGCCCGTGTGTCGCCTTTGTTGACAGAATATGTATTCGGCGCCAGCGATCCCTCTGGCGGAATTTCCAGAATTTCACCCGTCAGCAAAGGCTCTTCATTCATCCGCGCCACAACCTGAAACGAGGTTAAACCTTCAGGGATAGTCACTTGATAAACAAGGGATTTTCCGCTGACGATGATGTCCATAATCTCGTTCATAGACGCAAAGGCCGGCACTTTATATTCGCCCAGCTTCAGGTTTTGCGCGTTGCCAGAATAACGCGTTCCCAGCCGGAAAATCTTCTCGCTGGAAATCAGCCCGCCTTCATCAAGCCGCTTGGAAACCGAGCCTAAAGTCTCACCCGGCTTAACCTCAAACACCACGTCGTCAGAAAAATCACCGGGCTTGTCCATCTGCGAGCCACCCCAGGCAATAATACCGCCAACCAGCGTCATCGCCAGAATCAGTAACGTAATCGCATTGGATGCAAAATGACGGACCATCAGAACCTACCCGTCAACCTGACCAAAAATCACAGACGCATTGGTGCCGCCAAACCCAAAGGAATTTGACAACGCCACTTTGACTTCTCGCTTCACAGCCGCATTTGGTGCAAGATCCAGCCGTGTTTCCACCGCCGGATTGTCCAGATTAAGCGTTGGCGGGGCCACCTGATCGCGGATCGCAAGAATGGAAAATATCGCCTCGACAGCACCAGCCGCACCCAACAAATGCCCGGTCGCTGATTTCGTTGACGACATCGTCACCTTATCCGCCGCATCGCCCAACATCCGTTCAACCGCACCCAGTTCGATCGGGTCCGCCATGGTGGACGTGCCGTGGGCATTGACATAGTCAATCGCATCCGGGGTCATACCGGCGTTTTTCAACGCCGCCTGCATCGCCCGATAGCCGCCTTCGCCATCTGACGACGGGGCTGTGATGTGATAGGCGTCGCCAGACAAGCCATAACCACAAACCTCAGCATAAATTTTGGCCCCACGCGCGCGCGCATGTTCCAGTTCTTCAAGCACCACGATCCCGGCGCCTTCGCCCATAACAAAACCATCCCGGTCGTTGTCATAAGGCCGCGAGGCCGCCGTTGGGTTGTCTTTGTATGTGGTCGACAAGGCTTTGCAGGCGTTAAACCCGGCAATCCCGATCTCAGAAATCGGGGCTTCAGCCCCCCCCGCAACCCTGACATCCGCATCGCCAAACATAATCAGCCGCGCAGCGTCGCCAATGGCGTGTGCCCCGGTAGAACAGGCGGTGACAACCGCATGGTTCGGTCCTTTAAAGCCATAACGAATAGACACTTGCCCTGACACCAGATTGATCAATGACCCCGGAATGAAAAACGGTGATACCCGGCGCGGCCCTCGCTCTTTCAGCGTGATGGCTGTTTCGGCAATCATGCTTAACCCGCCAATGCCGGAACCGATCATAACACCGGTGCGTAAACGCTCTTCCTCATCCTCCGGCATCCAATTTGCGTCGCGAACCGCCTGCTCGGCAGCGGCAACACCGTAAAGAATGAAATCCCCGACTTTGCGACGTTCTTTTGCGGCCATCCAATCTTCGGGATTGAACGTGCCGTCGCTGCCATCGCCCAGTGGAATTTCGCAGGCATAATCGGTCGCCAGATGCGAGGCATCAAAGCTTGTGATCGTACCGGCACCTGATTTACCGGCAAGAATCCGAGACCAGCTTTCCTCGACACCGCATGCCAAAGGCGACACCATTCCTAAACCTGTGACAACCACACGCCGCATCTGCTCACCTCAATATCTGTTTCTTAAACATCGTGATACACAATCTTGCTAGCAGTGGGCAAGCAAAAGCCAAGGCACAGTCACGGCCAGACGGCATATTTCTGCCGTTGTTGTTTCAGACGCTTGATCCGCTGGTTCAACTCTGCGATTTCCGCCTCAGCAAAAACCGCCTCTGCCCCGGCCAAATTGCTGGTCGAGGTTTGCGCCTCAGCCATGTCACCGCGCGCGCTGATGATTTGCTGTTCAAGCGCGATAATTTCGTGACTGATTTTAAAATACCGCAACCCGTGTTCATATCCCGGTTGCATCCCGGCGGTTTGTGGTGCGGAACAAACCGCCGCAAGCGCCCGACCCTTGCGTCCGACCTTATAGGCACTGGCAGCAGTGCAATAGACCGCCAATCCCCTGGCATACCCTTGCGCCCATTTTGTACCATCCGGCGTCACACCCACAGCGCGACAGGTCTTTTGGTGTTCTGACAATCGGGCGTCACCCGCCCCCAGCATCCCGTCGGCTTGCCCAAGCGCGAACCAATCGGCATTCTGGCATTCCTGCCCTGACAAACTGGTGCAGGCGGTCACGAAACCGACCAAAAGAAACGCAAGTCTTAGCTGAAACATCTCAGCCTCTTCATTGTTTCCCAAATAGTCCTGAGCAGCGTATCCGCCCAAAGCGCCATGAAACGTTCACTCTACAGGGTGCGGTCTGACCGCAACATGGGACCCTTTTAACGAAAAAAACGCCCCAGAGGGCGCTTTTAATCATAAAACAGCGATTTGTCGCTTACGAGGCTTCGGTGATGAATTTAACCGCATCGCCAAAAGACTGAATAGTCTCAGCAGCGTCATCCGGAATTTCGATGCCGAACTCTTCTTCAAACGCCATGACCAGTTCAACTGTGTCAAGGCTGTCAGCGCCCAGATCGTCGATGAACGACGCTGTTGGGGTCACTTTGTCCTCGTCAACACTCAGGTGCTCGACAACAATTTTCTTAACGCGATCTGCGATGTCGCTCATGTTTCATGTCCTCATAATTGCGGGAATTTTCCCGTGATTGCCCCCAGAACGGGCGAAACCGCCACGGGTGATTCACACCAAGCGGCAAAACTCTGCCGCGCTATAACACATCATTGCACCAAGGCAAATGGTTTCAACAGGCGCGCCTGGCAATAGACCTAGATCATCGCCATCCCACCGTTCACATGCAAAGTCTGCCCTGTGACATAAGCCGCCTCGTTTGACGCAAGGTAAAGCGTGGCTGCGGCGATTTCGTCGGCCTCGCCCATCCGACCTGCGGGGATAGACCCCAGAATGCCGTCTTTCTGCGCATCGTTCAGCTTGTCCGTCATCGCTGTCGCGATAAAACCGGGGGACACGCAATTGACCGTGATCCCGCGCGAGGCAACTTCATAAGCAATGGATTTCGACATCCCGACCATACCGGCCTTGCTGGCGGCATAATTCGCCTGCCCCGGATTGCCGGTCGTACCAACGATTGACGAGATGTTGATAATCCGCCCCCAGCGCGCTTTCATCATGCCACGAATGGATCCGCGACACAGCCGCATGGTGGACGTGAGGTTAATATCCAGAACCCGGCCCCAATCGTCATCCGACATGCGCATGAATACGTTGTCTTTGGTGACGCCGGCATTGTTGACCAGAATATCAAGCGATCCCATCGCCTCGATTGCTTGTTTGGGCAGGGCATCCACCGCCGCGCCGTCTGACAGATTGCACGGCAACACAAACACCCGATCACCCAGTTCAGCGGCAAGGGCCTCTAACGGCTCCAGTCGCGTACCTGACAGGGCGACAACCGCGCCCGCTTTGTGTAACGCCGTGGCAATTGCTCCGCCAATACCGCCCGAAGCCCCAGTGACCAGTGCATTTTTTCCTGTTAAATCAAACATTTCAATCTCCTAGCTCAAGGCCTCAACAATTGCTGCAACATCCGCTGGCGTGGCCACGGCCTTGCAACTGCTTTCGCGATTAATCCGCCGGATCATCCCGGACAAAGCCTTGCCCGCCCCGATTTCCCAAAACTCATTCACACCCGCACCGACCATTTCGGCCACGCTTTCGCGCCACCGGACCGAGCCTGTGATCTGCTCGATCAGCAACCCCCGGATCACCGCCGGATCATTTTCACCTTTGGCGGAAACATTGCTGACAACCGGCACGCATGGTGTCTTAATCTCAACTTGTTCCAGCGCAGTCGCCATGACATCTGCGGCGGGCTGCATCAGCGCGCAATGAAAAGGGGCTGATACCGGCAGCAAAACCGCGCGTTTCGCGCCGTTGGCCTTGGCAATGTCAATCGCCCGTTCGACCGCTTCTTTGTGACCGGAAACAACCACTTGCGCCGGATCATTATCATTTGCAGCCTGGCAAATCTGTCCTTGCGCAGCTTCGGCGGCGACTGCGGAAACTGCCGCAAAATCCAGCCCCAACAGGGCCGCCATCGCCCCGACACCCACAGGCACCGCCTGTTGCATGGCTTGACCACGGGTTTTTAAAAGACGCGCCGTGTCAGCAATGCTGAACGCCCCAGCGGCACAAAGGGCGGAATATTCGCCCAAAGAATGCCCGGCAACAAAAGCGGCCTTGTCGATTTCGACCCCTTCGGACGCAAGCGCACGCATCACCGCCATCGAGGTCGCCATCAGCGCCGGTTGGGCGTTTTCGGTCAGCGTCAGCTCGGCGATATCGCCATCCCGGATCAATCCCGAAAGATTCTGACCAAGGGCGTCATCGACCTCTTGATACACAGCGCGGGCGGCGGGATAGGCCGCTGCCAGCTCTGAACCCATGCCTACTGCTTGTGCGCCCTGTCCCGGAAATACCAATGCAAGTGCCATTTTGCCCCCTGTTTTTGCTTTCAATTGGTCTATCGCCCTGTTCCTAAGGCGTCCAGCCAAAATCATATGGCGCAAAAGCAAAAAAGAGGGGTGTCAGGTTGTCTTGTGGCCGGGCTTGAAATCCAAATCACTGCCAACGCCGCCCGTCAGATAATCCAACCCGCTTAGGGTGGCGCGCCCTTGATTTGGTTGGGGGCGTTTTTTAGCCGCCTTTGGACCGCTCAAAAGGTGTGAATTGGATGGTGTAAAATTAAAGCTGGGGATGTTGGGACCAACACTATCAAAACTATCAAGCGACGGAAAACCGCAAGGCCCCTGCATCGCCACATGGTCAGGGCGTATCGGCGGCAATTCCCGCACAAAACTGGCACCAATATTGATGTTCATTCGGTCCCCCACCTGAGCCGATCATTGTTTTGTTCTGGTCCACAAAATGCGGGTTATCAGATCGTTAAGCGTCTCGTCCTAGTCGCTGGACCCGCCAGAACCGCCCGAACCGCTATAGCCGTCTGAGCCATCGCCTGAACCGCCACCGCCGCCTGAGCCGCCGCTTCCGCCAGAGCCGTCATCGCTCGAACCGTCGTCACTCGAACCGTCGTCGCTTGAACCGTCATCGCTCGAACCATCATCGCCGTCGGATGAATCATCGCTATCGTCTGAGTCATCGCTGTCGTCTGAATCATCGCTGTCATCGGAATCATCACTATCGTCAGCATCATCACCATCGCCACCACCTGCACCCGCAGATGAACCATCGCCCGAGCTGCCTGAATCCGCAAAACTGGTGCTGATCTGGATCGCTGAAATATGGGCGCGCATATTGGTTGTACTGTCTTCCATGCCACCCCGAACAACCTCGGCTGTGGACAGACCCAATGCAACAACAGCCCCAATCAGGCCAACAACATCAACCGAGACCGCACCGGACTGGTCGTCATAAAATACTTTAACGCGCATTGTGTTACTCCTTTCGACTGGCAACTTCAAATATGCTCTGCCGATACTCTGGACACTTGAACATTATTACCGACCTCAAAGATGCCTCTGAAACCGGGCGTTTTAAGGGCAATTTTGGTATTTCATTTTGTCATCCCCACTGGGACGGTCGTTTTCACCCAATTTCGCCATTCACCCATAAATTAGGGCCTTTTAAGGGGTTTCAGCCCCAATTTCCCGCCAAAGTTGCGCGCGCACCGCTCAATTCGCCACTAATGCGCCACAATTGATCAGACACGGCAAAGCCCTTGCGAATAGGCTTGCACCGCCAAGCAATCCGGGTATAACGCCCCATCTTTCGTAATCATTCAGACGCGGATGCCTCTCGTATGCGGCCAGCGAAAGATTTAGGGCCAGCATTTTGAAGCACGCTTGAAAAGGAACAGAATATGGCGCTCTATGAGCATGTATTCATTGCGCGGCAGGACCTGTCGAATACGCAAGCAGAAGGTCTCGTCGAACATTTCGGCGCAATCCTCGCAGACAACGGCGGCAAGCTGGTTGAAAGCGAATATTGGGGCCTGAAAACCATGGCCTACAAGATCAACAAGAACCGCAAAGGGCATTACGCCTTTTTGAAGTCCGATGCCCCGGCCCCTGCTGTGCAGGAAATGGAACGTCTGATGCGTTTGCATGATGACGTGATGCGGGTTTTGACCATCAAGGTTGATGCGCATGAAGAAGGCCCTTCGGTCGTAGTTCAGGCTAAAAATTCACGCGACGAACGTGGGCCACGCCCCCCGCGTCGGTTCTGATTGGAAAGGATGTAAACCATGGCAAATAAACCATTTTTCCGCCGTCGTAAGTCGTGCCCGTTCACTGGCGATAACGCGCCAAAGATCGACTATAAAGACACGAAACTTTTGCAGCGCTACATTTCTGAGCGTGGCAAGATCGTGCCGTCCCGTATCACCGCAGTCTCTGCGAAAAAGCAGCGTGAACTGGCCCGTGCCATTAAACGCGCCCGCTTTCTCGCCCTGCTGCCCTACGCCGTGAAATAGAGGAGAGATAACAATGGATGTCATCCTTTTAGAACGCGTCGCAAAGCTTGGCCAGATGGGCGATGTTGTGTCGGTCAAACAAGGCTACGCGCGTAACTTTTTGCTGCCACAGGGCAAAGCCCTTCGTGCGACAGCATCAAATGTCACGCATTTTGAATCGCAGAAAGCCCAGCTCGAAGCGGTAAACCTGGAAGCCAAAGGCGAGGCCGAAGCGGTCGCTGCCAAAATGGACGGCCAGCAGTTCATCGTGATTCGTTCGGCCTCGGACGCGGGCGCTTTGTACGGCTCAGTTTCAAACCGTGACGCAGCAGAAGCCTCCACCGAAGGTGGTTTCACCGTCGACAAAAAGCAGATTGTTCTTGATCGTCCGATCAAGGATCTGGGTCTGCATCTTGTGTCGGTCGTTTTGCACCCAGAAGTGGTCTGCAAAATCGAAATCAACGTTGCACGTTCGCCGGAAGAGGCCGAATTGCAGGCCTCGGGCAAGTCGATTCAGGAATTGGCTGCTGCTGCCGAAGCAGAAGCTGAATTCGAAATCGCTGAATTGTTTGACGATATGGGCGCCGCCGCTGCCGAAGAATTTGGCGACGACGACGAAGCCGCTGCACCAGAAGCTTCGGACGAAGCCGAAGGCGACGACGAGGCTTAGGCCTTCCCTTCAGCGTAAAAAACAAAAACCGCGTCTGAGAATTTCAGGCGCGGTTTTTTCATGCCCGGTTGAAACCCTCAAAAAGCGGCGATACTAACCCCTGCCGCTTCCAGCCTTGCGCGGACCGTTGCCGCCAATTGCACCGCCTGCGGGTTATCACCATGAACGCAAATGGTTTCCACCCGAACCGGCACCTTAATCCCATTGATCGACGTGACCGCCTGATCATCCACCATACGCAGCACATGTTCCGCCGCCTGATCCGGATCGTGGATCACCGCCCCTGCAAGGCTGCGCGACACCAGCGTGCCGTCATCATTATAGGCGCGATCAGCAAACACCTCACAAACCAGCGGCCCACCCGCAGCCTCGGCTGCATTTTGAATTTCGGTTCCGGCCACGGCCATGATCGTCAGGTCGGCAGAATACTTGCGCACGGCGGTCACAAAAACATCAGACATCGCCCGATCAGTCATGCACATATTGCTAAGCGCGCCGTGCATTTTGACATGCCGCAATTCAGCGCCTTCAGCGACGGCCAGTGCTTGCAGCGCACCGATTTGGTAAAGGATCATCGCCGCCAGTTCTTCACCTGAATTGCCGCGAATTTGCCGCCTGCCAAAGCCACGCAGATCATCAAAACCCGGATGCGCGCCAATTCCGACGCCTTTTTGCTGGCACAGGCGCAGCGTGCGCACCATTTCCATCGGATCACCCGCGTGAAAGCCGCAAGCCACATTGGCCGAGCTTACGATGTCCAGCATGTCGCCGTCCCGCCCCATGCGCCATGGCCCAAAACTTTCGCCAAGATCGGCGTTCAGATCAATTTTCATCCTTGCTCTCCGTCGTCGGGACCGCCAGCGATCATGCCGTCAATCAGGTTATAGGCCAAAAGGTCGCTCATCTGGCGCGGGTCACGGATCAGCGGATCAACTCGGCCCAGTAAGCCTTTGATATCAGCGCGATAATCCGCCAGCAGATCAACCGCCTCGGCCCGGCTGACCAGCTCTAAGGTAAATTCCTGCCCTGTCGGGATTTGCGCCAGAACGGCCAGATCGACGCTGGCCAAAGTGGCAATGCGCGGATACCCCCCCGTCGGTCCGCGATCGGCCAACAAAACCGCGGGCAACCCATCGCCGGTGATCTGTATGTCCCCCGGGCTGATCGCGTCCGAGGCGATGGAAAGCCCCAGTTCCGCGTGGATCGGGCCAATGTCAGGCCTGATGCGAATACCCATGCGGTCACGCATTTTTGTGACTGTAAAATGGGCTTTGGCAAAGCGCTGGCGTTCCGCGTCAGTGAAATAATGCGATTGCGGCCCCCAAAGCGCGCGGATCACTCGTTGGTCAAAATAGGCAGGACAGCGCAACCCGGCGCGGGCAACCTGCCGTTGACCATCCCCCGCCATCAGCGTTTGGCCAACCGCCAGAACATGGCCAAACCCGGCGCGCAAATGCGTGGCCCGCGCACCAAGAACCGTTTCGGTCAGAAAACCACCCGGAACATGCAAATATCCGTAAACGCCTTCCCGCGCCGCGCCAATGTCCAACACATCGCCCGGCGCCAGCGTCACAACCTGCCGCCAACCGCATTCAACGCCGTTCAGGCGGGCCTGCATCTCAGCCCCTGATAGCGCCACTGACATCATATCCGTTGCCCGAAACCGCCCGCCAAATTCCGCAAATTCAATCGCCGCATCATCCGGCCCATTGCCCAACAACGCTTGCCCCTCGGCCAAAGCGTATCCATCCATCGCGCCGCTTGACGTGACGCCAAAGCGCAAAAACCCGACGCGACCGCGATCCTGTATCGTGGCTGTCGGTAGGATCGAAAGGATTTCAAGGCCGCTCACGGGGTGCTCTCGCGCAGAAAAGTGTCTTGGTCGAAACTGGCAAATACCGCCTCGGAAACCGGTTCAAATCGCACCTCGTCGCCGGGGGCCAGCAAAAACGGGGTTTTGGCCCTTGGGTTAAAGCTTAAAAACGGTGTCTGGCCGATCTGCCACCAGCCCGTCGGAATAGCGGTCGAGGGCAACACGGTTTGCCGCACCGCAACCAGAACAGACCCCGAAGGCACCTGCGCGCTAATCTCAGTTTTCCGGGAAAATTGCCAGATTTCAGGTAGTTGACCCAGATAGGCCAGGCCCGGCGAAAACCCCAGCATGGCAACCAGCAACGGTTGGCTCGCATGATTATCCGCGACCTGATCCTGACGCAGCCCCGTCATATCAGCCACTTGCGCCAGATCCGGGCCACGCTGATCACCATACACCACCGGCAAAACCCATTTCCGCCGATTTTGCGGCGGCGGCGTCTGATACCAGTCGCGCGCGGCCAACAGGGTTTCAAGACGATCCCACAGACGGTCAAACGCCAGTTTCAAAGGATCAAACCGCACCAGCAAAGACCGAAAACTGGGCACGGTTTCGATCACTCCAGCGGGCAAATCGGCCTGCAAGGCGGCATCAAAACCCAGCACAGCGGCGTTGATGATCGGGTCGTAAACCTCGCCAAATTCAACCAGAATTCCCATGTCGCCCGCGATCAGTAATCGGGCCGGGCCGGGCTGTGCTGGTGAGGCGTTATCTGGCGGCGTGTGGTTCATGAAACGCAGTCTTGCACCAGCGCTCGCGGGCCGCAACCCTGACCAGCGCTTGATGCCGTCGGTAAGACAATCTTAATCCCGCCGGGCCTATGGTGATCTGGGTTTGGTGAATATGAGGGATGTTATGGCAAGTGAACTTGCGACCGTTCAACCGGTTTCGATTGCGGATGTTTTGTCGACTCCGCTGGAAATGCCACAAATTGGCGGCAGCGGCGCGCCGTATCTCGGCCAAATGGCAACACCGCGAAAGGGGTTGCACCCAAAAGGCCCGACAAAGGATCAGAAGGCCGCAATCATCGTCCGGCTATTGCAAAGTGCCGCCAGCGATCTGTCACTCAGCGATCTGAATGCCGACACCATGACACGTCTGGTGCATGCGATGGCCGGGTTGTCTTATGTGGACGAGGCAACGACCTTGCAGGTCATCCATGATTTCCTGACCGAAATTGACAGTCTTGCGCTTTACTTTCAGCCCGGCATTCATGGCGCGATCAGCACCCTTGATGGTCATCTTGATGACGAGGTTACGGCGGGGCTGACTTATGTGCCAATGTCAAACGCACTAAGCGATCCATGGCTTGAAATCAGCGAAATGGATATCGACGATCTATTGCCGATTCTGGCGCGGGAAACCCCGCAAGTAATCGCGATTGCCCTGTCCAAATTGTCGTCGGCAAAAGCCGCTGAAGTGCTGGCCGGGCTTGATATTGAACAGGCGCGTGCCGCGACCCGTGCCGCGCTTGAAATTGGGCGTATTGAGTTGCAGGCGATTACCGATATTGGGCTGGCGATTGCCCAAACTGCTGCCGCCTCGGCCGATACCGGGGCCTTGCCGGGTGATCCGGTCGATCGGGTTGGGGCCATGTTGAATTTCACCCCCGGCGCCAGTCGCGAGGATCTGTTGACCAGTCTGGAAGCATCCGATCCGGCGTTGGCAGACAAAGTGCGCAAAACCATGTTCACCTTTGGCGATATCCCCGACAGGGTCGAAGTCAAGGACATCCCGAAACTGGTGCGCGCGGTCGAAAACGACGTGATGGTGACGGCGCTGGCTGGTGGATTGGTAACGGACAAGGAAACAGTAGAGTTTATTTTTGCCAACCTTTCCAAACGCTTGGTCGAACAATTGGAAGAAGAAGTGCGCGAAATCGGCGAGGTGAAGCCAAAGGACGCGGATACAGCCATGAATACCATCATTCAGGGCATTCGCGATCTGGAAGCCGCCCGCGAAATCATTTTAATCGCGCCGGAAGAATAATTTCAAATGGGTGAAACCCGATTGAGTGTGTTCTGTCAGAGGTCTGGAACGGCTTGCGCCATGGCATCAAACGTTTCGGGATTTTCAGCGTCAATCTGCATCGCGTCAGCCAACCCGGCGTGTATCAATCCGATTTCGGGCGGGTCAGAGGGGGCGTCCTGATCCGGTGGTGCAATCCCTGTCACATGCAGAATTGGACCGGCAACACCATCCGGGGACTGGGTTACCAAAACCGCCTTTTTCCCGTCTTTTTGTCCCAACCGACCGTTTAACAACACAATCCCCTCGCGTGTCGACAGTTCAAGGTTTGATAGGGATGACGGCGCAATTTCCAGATAATCACCGGGCTTCAGTGCCAACGCCTGAGCAAGTGACATGTGCAACACCTGCAAGCCCGCCCGCAGAACCATCGGTGCCGCCAAAACATTCGCCGTCAGATGACTAGTCCAGCCCGCGTCTTGGCCTGATTTTGTGCTAATCGCGCCTCCGCTCCAAAAAGATTGCGGAAGGGCAAGGGTCAGTTCACCGCCACGAATACCGTTTTGCAGATTGACGCGGCCACGCATGGTCAGGAACTGCCCATTTTCAAGCGAGAAAACCAGCTTTGTGGCATCAATTTCGGTTTCCCCCCAGTTCAACGGCGGAACCAGGGATTGGCCGGTGGTATTGGCAATTTCTTCGGG
>JAJFIC010000083.1 GCA_021775315.1 Paracoccaceae bacterium | reverse complement strand
TCAGCCATTCAAAAGGCCTGACGGATCAAGAACTTGCCGATGTGGAGCGTGACGTAAACCGGTTCATCCGCCAGAATAGCGTGGTGGAAACCCGGATCATGACCCCGGACGGTGCGCGCGAACTGGGCGCGCAGGCGCTGTTTGGCGAAAAATACGGTGACGAGGTTCGGGTTGTGTCGATGGGTATCGACGCAGGCTCGGGCCGGGGCAGCGACCATGATACCTATTCGATTGAGCTTTGTGGCGGCACCCATGTGCAGCGAACCGGTGATATCGGGTTGTTCCGACTGGTATCGGAAAGCGCCACGGCCAGTGGTATTCGCAGGATTGAAGCCCTGACAGGTGCCGGGGCGCTGGCCTATGTGTCGGGTCGCGATGAGGCGCTGAATATGGCGTCGGCAGTTTTGAAAACCTCTGCGACTGATTTGGCCGCGCGGGTTAAGGCGGTTCTTGAGGAACGCAAAGCCTTGCAGAACGAAGTGGCGGATCTGCGCCGGCAACTGGCACTGGCCGGTGATGGACAAGCCGCATCTGCCGCGCCTGAGATGATTGGCGGTGTGGCGTTTCTTGCCCAGGTTTTAAGTGGCGTGTCGGGCAAAGATTTACGCGGCCTGATTGACGAGCACAAAAACCGTCTGGGTTCTGGCGCTGTGCTGTTGATCGCGGATACCGGCGGCAAGGCTGCTGTGGCGGCGGGCGTAACTGATGATCTGGTGGCGCAAGTGTCGGCGGTTGATTTGGTCAAGGCCGCAGCCGAGGCCCTGGGCGGCAAAGGTGGTGGCGGTCGCCCTGATATGGCGCAGGCTGGTGGGCCGAGTGCGGAGAATGCAAAAGCCGCGATTGAAGCGGCGAAATTGGTTTTGGAGGGTTAGATGACTGTATACGCGATGGTGCATATTGATGTGAATGACGCGCAGGAATATGCCAAATATGCTGCCCTTGCCGGGCCTGCGGTTGCCAAATATGGCGGCGAGTTTTTGGCACGCGGTGGGGAATGTGCGCATATGGAGGGCCCGGGCCGGTCGCGCAATGTGATCATTCGGTTCAAGGATATGGAAACGGCGCAGGCGTTTTATAACGGGCCGGAATATCAGGAAGCGTTGTCTTATGGCTTGCCTGCGGCGGATCGTGAATACACCTTCGTTGAAGGGGTTTAGCGGCGTCGCTGCGCGACATTACTTTTAGCTGCGCCTAGGGGGCGCAGCGTACGCCTTTGGCGAGAGTATTTTTGGCAATAAAGAAGGCCGGGTTGGTTTTTTTGGTCCTAGTGATGCGCTGTGTTTGACATCAGTTGAATGACGGCGATGCCGCCGATGATCATTGAAATACCGATTAAGGCCCAGAGGTCGATGGCCTGTTTGAAGATGAAAACACCGACTGCGGTGATCAGAACGATGCCGAGGCCAGACCACAAGGCGTAGACGATGCCGACCGGCATATATCTGAGCGTCAGGGTCAGAAAATACATCGCACCGGCGAAACCTAGGGCGACAAAAATGCTGGGCCAGAGGCGGGTGAATTGCTGGCTGGCCTGAAGGTTGGCGGTGCCAAAGGTTTCAAACACAACGGCGACAAGCAGGAACAGATATTGTTTTGGCAAAGCCTTACCCCCAAACGAAAACGGGCGGGGAAAACCCCGCCCGATCAGTTCTATTGTGATTGATTTCAGCCCGCCAGCGCCTTGTTCAGGTTTTCGTCAATTTTGTCCAAGAAGCCTTCGGTCGTTAGCCATTTCTGATCTGGTCCGACCAACAGCGCGAGGTCTTTGGTCATGTCGCCGCTTTCCACGGTGTCCACGACGACTTTTTCCAGCGTGTTGGCAAAATTCGTCAACGCCGCATTGCCATCCAGTTTGGCGCGGTGCTTGAGGCCACCTGACCACGCATAGATCGATGCGATCGAGTTTGTCGACGTCGCCTCGCCCTTTTGATGCTGGCGGTAGTGACGGGTTACGGTGCCGTGTGCGGCCTCGGCCTCAACAACCTGACCGTCCGGGGTCATCAGCTGGCTGGTCATCAGGCCAAGCGAGCCAAAGCCCTGCGCAACCGTGTCAGACTGCACATCGCCATCGTAGTTTTTGCAGGCCCAGACATAACCGCCGGACCATTTCATTGCGGCCGCAACCATATCGTCGATCAGGCGGTGCTCGTAAGTGATGCCTGCATCGGCGAATTTATCGGCAAATTCGGTGTCGAACACTTCCTGAAAGATGTCTTTGAACCGACCGTCATAGGCCTTCAGGATGGTGTTTTTGGTCGACAGGTAGACCGGCCAGCCAAGGTTGAGGCCGTAATTCATCGAGGCGCGGGCAAAATCATAGATCGACTTATCTAGATTATACATTGCCATGGTGACACCAGCACCGGGGGCGTCAAACACATCGCGTTCGATCACTTCACCGTCTTCGCCGACGAATTTCAGGGTCAGTTTGCCTTTGCCGGGGAACAGGAAATCGGTGGCTTTGTACTGATCGCCAAAGGCGTGCCGGCCAACCACAATGGGCTTGGTCCAGCCGGGGACGAGGCGCGGCACGTTGGAACAGATGATCGGCGCGCGGAAAATAACGCCGCCAAGGATGTTACGGATCGTGCCGTTGGGGCTGCGATACATGCGCTTGAGGCCAAATTCTTCAACGCGGGCTTCATCCGGTGTGATGGTCGCGCATTTGATGCCAACGCCGACTTCGGCGATTTTGTTGGCAGCATCAACGGTGATCTGATCGTCGGTGCGGTCGCGTTCTTCGATGCCCAGATCATAATAAAGCAGGTCGATGTCCAGATAAGGCAGGATCAGTTTTTTCTTGATGATGTCCCAGATGATCCGGGTCATTTCATCACCGTCGAGTTCGACGACGGGGTTTTCAACTTTGATCTTGGTCATGGCTGTCTTTCCACTTTGATTTTCGGGGAATCGGTTTGGGGCTGTATAGACTGAATTCTTGCTGAGCGAAAGATAGTATACAACCGTATACTAAGACAATCCCTAACTAGCCACCAATCAGAACCCCGACGGAATAGGCAACAACCGCGCAGACCCCGCCGACCAGCACGGTTTCAGACAAACAGGCCACCAGACGTTCCAGTGTTGCGTACCAGCGCAGCATTCCAAGCGCGAACAGCGCGGCGAATGTTGCAAAGGACGACACGTAAAAGGTGGATGGGTCTGCCGGTAGCAACAGGTAGGGCGCTAAAGGGACTAATCCGAACGCCAGAAACGAAAAGAAGATGTAGATGCCGTTAACGGTGGGGTTGTCATCTTCGGGGTCTGACAGGCCGAATTCGTATGACATCATGAAATCGGCCATCATGTCGGGGTTTCGTTCTAACACATCAACAAACTGGGCCGCGTCGGCATCGTTGACGCCGCGATGATCAAGGATGGCCAGAACCTCATCTCGTTCGGCCTGCGGACGTTCCGCAATCGCGGTTAATTCCTGACGTCGGATTTTGTAATAGACATCGCGTTCTGATCGCGAAGACAGAAACTCGCCCAGGCCCATGCTTGTCGCATCGGCAAACAGATTGGCAAAACCGAACAGCAATACGGCCATTGTGCCGAACTCAAGAACACCTTCGGCCTGCGCACCGGCAAAACCGGCAACGACCGCAAAGGTTGTGACGATGCCGTCATTGCCGCCAAAAACGATCTGGCGTAGGTTTTCCTGCAGACGGCCAAAGCCGTGCACCTCGGCGCGATGTTTCTGAAGGTCGAGTGTCATGGTATTTCCAGCATAAAACGGCCCGGATTGTCAGGCCCCCTTGTCTTAGCAGAGAAGTTTTGGGATTGCCCTGCGGCTTTTCGTGATGGGCTGCAAAACCAAGTGGGTTGGCCCTATGTATTGAACGCAAAAGGCGGCGTTTCAAACTAAATTAAAACGCCGCCCGGATTTTCTGCGCCTAATGGCGTTGTGTCAGTGTGCCATCAGGCAATGTCAAACCGATCAAGGTTCATCACTTTGGTCCAAGCCGCGACAAAACCTTCGACAAATGCTTGCGGTGAATCCTGACAGGCATAAACCTCGGCAAGGGCGCGAAGCTGAGAGTTTGATCCAAAGACCAGATCGGCACGGGTGGCTGTCCATTTGACTTTGCCGGTTGCCCGATCACAGCCTTCAAACTCGTCCTCGCCGTCGGCGACGGGTTTCCAAGCGGTACTCATGTCCAGCAGATTGACGAAAAAGTCGTTGCTCAGCACGCCGGGGCGGTCTGTGAACACACCCTGTGCGGATTGCCCGACATTGGCGTTCAGCACACGCATACCACCAACCAGCATGGTCATTTCCGGTGCTGTCAGTGTCAGCAATTGCGCCCGGTCGATCAGCAATTCCTCGGCCGATACGCTGTACTTGGACTTGAGGTAGTTGCGGAAACCGTCTGCAACCGGTTCAAGCATGGCAATGCTGTCAACATCAGTGCTTTCTTGCGATGCATCCATGCGACCGGGGGTGAATAGCACCTCAATCGCGTGGCCGCCATCCTTTGCCGCTTGTTCAACCGCAGCAGCGCCACCAAGAACGATCACGTCGGCCAATGAGACCTTTTTGCCGCCGGTTTGGGCTGCGTTGAAGGCTGATTGCACGGCTTCCAATGCTGCAAGGGCTTTGGCCAATTGCACAGGTTGGTTGACGTCCCAATCCTTTTGCGGGGCCAGACGGATGCGCGCGCCATTTGCGCCACCACGTTTATCGGAACCACGAAACGTGGCCGCCGATGCCCAAGCGGTTGCAACCAGTTCGGAAACAGACAGGCCTGAGGCAAGCGTTTTGGCCTTAAGGTCCGCGATGTCAGCCGCATCAATCAGATCGTGATCAACGGCAGGCACGTTGTCTTGCCAGATCAGTTCCTCTGTAGGGGCTTCAGCCCCAAGGTAGAGGGCGCGCGGCCCCATATCGCGGTGTGTCAGCTTGAACCAGGCGCGCGCAAATGCATCGGCAAACTCGTCCGGGTTTTCATGGAAACGTTTTGAAATCGGCCCATAAATCGGGTCCATCCGCATCGCCATATCTGCCGTCGTCATCATGGTCGGAACCTTTTTCGACGCATCATGTGCCGCCGGGGCCATGTCTTCTTCGGTCACATTGACCGGAACCCAGATAAACGCGCCTGCCGGGCTTTTTTCAATGTCCCAGTCATAACCAAACAACAGATCGAAATAACCGTTGTCCCACTTGATCGGGTTCGCAGTCCAGGCGCCTTCGATGCCGCTGGAAATGGTGTCGTCCCCATGACCGCTGCCAAAGCTGCTGGTCCAGCCGAACCCTTGTTCCTGAATGCTTGCACCTTCGGGTTCAGCGCCGACATTTGCCGCGTCCCCAGCACCATGTGCTTTGCCGAAAGTATGACCACCGGCGACAAGGGCGACGGTTTCTTCGTCGTTCATCGCCATACGGCCAAAGGTTTCGCGAATGTCCCGACCCGAGGCAACCGCACTTGGTTCGCCATTCGGCCCTTCGGGGTTCACATAGATCAGGCCCATTTGCACGGCGGCCAATGGGTTTTCCAGATCGCGTACACCTTCATAACGCTGATCGTCCAGCCAGACGTCTTCGGCACCCCAATAGATGTCTTCCTCGGGCTCCCAGATATCAGCGCGTCCACCGGCAAAGCCGAATGTTTTGCCACCCATAGATTCAATGGCGCAATTGCCCGCCAAAATCATCAGGTCAGCCCACGAAATTTTGTTGCCATATTTTTGCTTGATCGGCCACAGCAGACGCCGCGCTTTATCAAGGTTGACGTTATCCGGCCAACTGTTGAGCGGGGCAAACCGTTGATTGCCCGTGCCGCCACCGCCACGACCATCTGCGGTACGATACGTACCAGCACTGTGCCATGCCATGCGGATAAAGAACGGCCCGTAATGGCCGTAATCGGCGGGCCACCAATCCTGCGAATCGGTCATCAGTGCGACCAGATCCTGTTTCAGGGCCGCCAGATCAAGGGTCTTGAACGCTTCGCCGTAATTGAACGCAGCATCCATCGGGTCAGACAGGTTGGAATGTTGGTGGAGGATTTTCAGGTTCAGCTGGTTGGGCCACCAGTCGCGGTTTGACCTAACCCCAACATTTGTATGCATTACCGGGCACTTGGATTCGCCGTCCATAATCTCTCCTATCCTGTTTTATTAGATGCCGTTCCCCGTGGAACGTTTCGTCTGGAGTTTTTTATAACGATTCTAAACTAGGTCTCAACAAGGCATTTGCATCCTTGCGCCAATTGCATGGCAGAAAGGCGAAATTCGCAAGACAAACCGGGCGTGAGTGCCTATATACCGCTCAGACAAAAGGAAGCCCCATGCGCGATCTGAAAAATCCACAACAGCGACACCCTGAAAAGGCGCGGCGCCCGGACAATGCTCAACCCAGAAAACCATCCTGGATACGGGTGAAGGCGCCCAATTCGGCGGGCTATAAGAAAACCCGCGATACTTTGCGCGACAACAATCTGGTCACCGTTTGTGAAGAGGCGGGCTGCCCCAATGTTGGCGAATGTTGGTCGCAGGGCCACGCCACGATGATGATTATGGGCGATGTCTGCACGCGGGCCTGCACGTTTTGCAACATTGCCACCGGCAAGCCTGCCTCGCGGGAACTTGACGCGTTTGAGCCGGGCAGGGTGGCCGCTGCGGTTGCCAAGTTGGGGCTGAAGCATGTGGTCATCACCTCGGTTGATCGCGATGACATCAAGGATGGTGGGGCGGAACATTTCGCCCAGACAATCCGCGCCGTTCGTCAGCAATCGCCCGAAACCACGATTGAAATTCTGACGCCTGATTTTCTGAATTGCGCGCCTGAGGTTTTGGAGGTGGTGGTGCGGGCCAAGCCAGATGTGTTCAATCACAACCTTGAAACCGTTCCGGGTCTGTATCCCGAAGTGCGCCCCGGCGCGCGTTATTTTCATTCGCTCAGCCTGTTGCAGCGGGTCAAAGCGCTGGATCCTACCATCTTTACCAAGTCGGGCATTATGGTCGGTCTGGGCGAAGAACGCCAAGCCGTGCATCAGGTGATGGACGATCTGCGCGTGGCCGATGTGGATTTCATAACCATTGGCCAATACCTGCAACCAACGCCAAAGCACCACGCGATTGCGGGTTTTGTGACGCCAGATGAATTCAAAGCCTATGAAAAAGCCGCT
>JAJFIC010000082.1 GCA_021775315.1 Paracoccaceae bacterium | reverse complement strand
TGGCCGTAACACACGGCCTCGGCCATCTTTGTTCCCCAATACACTCCGGGGTCCGGGGCTGGCCCCGCTCGCGCGCAGCTAAGCGTTCAGCTTGACTTGAAAATCAACCATGCGGGCAAACATCCCGTCAATTCCGGCGCGATCCACATTGGCAAACGCGATACGCAACTGCCGTTCGGCTGACCCGTCACCGCCAGTGCCAAGGGTTGGCGCGAACATCGTTCCCGGCAGCATCAGGATCGCCGCATCCTGCACCAGTTTTTGGGCCAACACATCAGATGCCATGCCAAACGGATGTTCAACATAAGCAAAATACGCCCCTGAGCCGAGCAATTTCCAGCCTTCAAGGGCCGGAAACCCTTTGGAAATGGCGGCGCGGCGATCTAGGATCTCGGCCCGTTGGCCAGCCAGCCATTGGGCCAGATTTTGCATGCCAAAAAGGGCACCGCGCTGACCCAACTGGTTTGGGCAGATGGTCAGTGTATCAAGGAACTTTTCAACCTCAACCAACCGCGATAGCCCGCCCACCAATGCACCGACCCGGTGGCCGGTCAGACGGTAAGCCTTTGAAAAGGAATAAAGCTGTATCAGCGTATCGGCCCAATCGGGATCGGCAAACAGATCATGCGGTGCGCCGTTGCGGGCGTCAAAATCGCGGTATGTCTCGTCAATAATCAAGGCAATTCCGCGCGATTTCGCCAGATCGTAAAACGCCCGCACCAGTTCAGCAGGGTATTCCGCACCGGTCGGGTTGTTTGGCGTCACCAGCAGGATGGCTTTGACGCGATCATCAAGCAGTGCCGCCGCGCGTTCAGGGTCGGGCAGCATGTCAGCCTCGCACGGCAAAAGGCGGCTTTCAACGCCACTCATATCCAGCCACATTTTGTGATTGAAATACCAAGGCGTCGGGATCATCACGGCGTCACCGGCCTTGGCCAAAGTGGCCACAGCCGCACAAAAAGCCTGATTGCAGCCTGACGTAATCGCAACGTTGTCAGGGAGTATTGCCCCGCCATAAGCGGTTGACCATTGCTGCGCCACCTCGGCGCGTAGTTCCGGCAGGCCCAAAACGGGCCCATAAAGATGCGCCTCTGGTTCATTCATCACCGCATCGGCAAGGGCTTGGCGCAAAGCCTTGGGCGGGGCTTGGGTTGGCGCGGCTTGCGAGACATTGATCAATGGTCGCGCCGCATCAAATGTCAGCCCGTCCAACCAGCGACGGCTTTCCATCACGGGGGGCGGGAATGTCGCCAGAAAATCAGGGTTTGTCATAGTATCCACTTCAATCTGACCGAAGCCCAAGGAGGGTTCGGGTTCAGGAATTCTTGGCCCTGATTGACGCAAAGTTCAAGGATTGCTGCAAAGATTAATTCGACAGAAGACTGGGCAACCACAGAACGATGCCGGGAAATGCGATCAGAACCGCAACCGTCACCACGTCGGCGACAAAAAACGGCGACGCGCCGCGAAACACGTCCTGGACCGAGATGTTCATCTTATCTTCTTGCGCCACCCCGGCGACAACAAAGCAGTTAAGCCCAATGGGCGGTGTTATCAGACACAGCTCGGCCATCTTGACCACAATGATCCCAAACCAGACGCCACATTGCGCACCGGACATGCCAAGCGCGCTATCAGCCGCTGAGACATCAATACCGCCGTTCAAAGCGATAACGGCGGGGTAGGTGACGGGCAGGGTCAGGATCAGCATACCGATTGCGTCCATGAACATGCCCAGAATGACATAGGCCCCGAGGATCAACAGCAGGGTCATCATCGCCGGTTGCTCAAGCCCAGATACCCAGGTTGCAAAAGCGTTCGGCAAATCGGCAAAGCCAAGATACCGCACATAGATCAAAACACCCCAGATCATGGTGAAAATCATTGCGGTCAACTTGGCGCTTTCCATCAATGCACCGCGCAAATCACGCCATTTCATTCCCTGCCACAGGGCCATCAGAAGAACGACAAACGCCCCCAGCGCCCCGGCCTCGGTCGGGGTGGCCCAGCCGAAATAGATCGAATAGATGATGATGAAAACCACAAGGATAATCGGCATCGTGCCGGGCAAGGACTGAAACCGCTGTTTCCAGCTATAGCCGCCAACAGGCGGTCCAAGCTCAGGGCGGGCCTTTGCCATCAGGACGATCAGGCCCGCATATATCAGGGCCGAAACCGCGCCGGGCAGGAACCCGGCCAACAGCAATTGTCCAACGCTTTGTTCAACGATGATGGCGTAGATCACCAAAATGGCCGAGGGTGGTATCAGCGAGGCAAGCGTGCCGCCTGCCGCAACAACCCCGGCGGCGAAGCGTTTGTCATAGCCAAGCTTTAACATTTCAGGAATGGCGATTTTGGCAAAAACCGCCGACGTGGCGACCGACGCACCAGAGACTGCGGCGAAACCAGCCGTTGCAAACACCGTGGCCACACCAAGACCACCGGGCAACCAGCCGACCCAGCGTTTCGCGGCCTCAAACAGATATTGCGTCAGACCGGCGTAATACGCCAGATACCCGATCAGGATAAAGGTTGGGATCAGCGACAGCGCATAGGTGGTGGCCTTGGAATGCGGCACCTGTCCGGCCAGCTTCATCGCCGTGATCAAGCCTTTGTCAAACCCTTGTTTTTGCATGAAAAACAGACACAGGCCGACAAAACCAATAAAGGCGGCAGCAAAGGCCACGCGCACCCCGATAAGC
>JAJFIC010000081.1 GCA_021775315.1 Paracoccaceae bacterium | reverse complement strand
GCAAAGACCCGGCACTGGCTGCGTAAAATCAGAACAGGCCGGCGTCTTTTGCAATCATGGCGGCCATTGTGCGGTTCTTGGCTTCCAGTTTCCGGCACAGCGTTTTCACGTGCAGCTTTATGGTAACCTCTTGCAGATCGGTTTCACGCGCGATCTCTTTGTTGGATTGACCCCGACACAACCCGTCAAGCACCTGCAATTCACGCGCCGTCAGTTTCTTGGCCAGTGCGTTTTCTTCTTCTTCAATGACTTCGGTCATGAATTTCACTGGTGCGAAAACCTCGCCAGCAGCCATAAAGCGCACTGCGTTGATCAGGGATTTCGCCCCCATGGTTTTTGGCAAAAAACCCGCCGCGCCGCTATCCAGCGCCTGTTGCGCAATTGCCCTTGGTGCGGTGCCTGAAATGATTGCAACCGGTTGATTGTCGTTGGCGGCCAACGCCTTTTCCAACCCCGTCAAACCATCCATTCCCGGCATCGAGTAATCGAGCAGAACCAGATCAAATGGCCCCTCTTTTTTAATGGTTTCAAGGGCGCGATTCAGATCCTCGCACGCTGCGAGATGCATGTCAGTTTCGCGTTCCAGAAAAGCGATGAGCGTATCGCGCACCAGTTCATGATCGTCTGCAATAAGTATTTTCATTCGCTCTCTTTCAGATTGGCCCGTCGGCGTACGACGGCGCTTTTGACGGCATTGACCAAATAAGTCGGGTCGACGGGCTTTGCCAGAATGGCATCAACACTTTGGTTGTTCAGACGTGGGTCACGCAATCGGCGGGCAAGGGCAGTAACAACAATTCTGGGTATATTTGGCGCGATTTCTGTGATTTTTTCAACCAATTCCCCGCCATTCATTTCGGGCATGTCGTAATCGGTCACCAAACAGCCCCAACTATCAGGGTCCGCAGACAATGCCTCTAGCGCGATTTGCGGGTCATCCACGATCGAAACTTCGGCACCATTTAGTTCCAACAAGGTGGCGATCACCTGGGCAACCGCCAGATCATCATCCACAACCAGAACAGGCAGGCCCGAAAGGTCTACGTCCGGCGCGATTTCCTGCTCGTTTTCAACGGCATCCGTTGGTCGCTCGCTCAATGGCCAATAGACGACAAATGTGGTTCCACCATCGGTATTGTTGTGCACCGTCAGGCCGCCGTCATTGGCTTTGACCACGCTTGACACAACCGCCAACCCCAATCCTGTGCCCAGATTTCCTTTGGTTGTGAAATAGGGCTTGAACACATTTTCAAGATTGTCCGGGGAAATGCCGCTGCCGGTATCTTCGACCGATATGGCGACGTAACTGTAATTTGGATCCAGCCGTCCCAGATTGATCTTATCACGATCCGGCAATATCGGGTCACGTGTGATCCTGAGCGTGATTTTCCCACCTTCCATTGGCAGCGCGTCCTGAGCATTCAGGATCAGGTTAAGCACCAGTTGCAGCACATCTGTCTGACTGGCAAATGTCAGAACCGGATGATCGCCAAGATCGCTGACCAATTGGGCATTATTACCAATACTACTGCGGGCAAGCTCAAGCGCCTCGCCCAGCATGTTTTTCAGATCAATCAGTTCTTTGCTTTGCTCGCGCGAGCCCAAATCAAGCAGATTATTCACCAATTCTGCGGCGCGAAAACCGGCCTTGGCAATACGTTCTGCATTTTTGCGCGTTTCCGGTGTGCTGTCGGGATGATCTGTTATCAGCGTCGCTGATCCCGTTATCGCCGACAATAAGTTATTGAAATCATGCGCTAAACCTGCTGCCATCTGACCCAGGGCCTCTTGCCGCTGAGCCGCCTGAATGCGTTCGCGCAACACGGCACGCTCGCGTTCGTCTTTCAGCCGGTCACTGATGTCATGGACTGTCAAAACATTGCCAAGATCAGCCACCGGTGTCAGAGAAACCTCGTGAACGCGCGATTTGAAAACGGCATCATCCAGCCGCAATTCTTCGCGCAGAGAGTTTTCCGGAGATAGGTTTTCAAGCTTTTCCGTGATCAGTTTGACCTCTTGCGGGGCATAAAAACCGACCCAGCTACGGCCAACAATATCCGCCTCGCGCGTTATGTTCCAAAGCGCCAGAAGGCTGGGATTGGCGTAACTCACCAATCCGTCAACATCGGTAATGGCAATACCATCCTGAACGTTTTCAATGGCCGCCGCGCGCTGCATCAATGATTGTTCCGCCGATTTCAAGGCCGTCACATCAGCTGCCACGATCACAGCCCCACCGCCGACGATGGGTCGCTCGTTCACCAGAACGACGCGACCGTCCGGCAGATGGGTTTCAAGGCTGCGGGCCTTTGTCATCAGCCGTTCAAGATATTCCTCGGCCTTTTCCTGGGCCATCTGTTCGGGCATACCCGCCTTCATCAGATAGCGTTTCCAGATGTCAGTAAAGTGCCAGCCCACGCCCCAGTCGACTTTGTAAAGGCTGACAAATTCCACAAAACGGGTGTTGGCAAACAGCACCTTGCCGTCGGCATCAAGGGCCAGAAAACCCTCGCCCGTGCTGGAAAGCGCGTCTTCCAGCCTTTGGCGGGCCTCGTCGCGGTCCTGCTCGGCTTTGACTTGGGGGCTGACGTCGATTTGAGTCGCCACCATGTGATTGGCAACGCCATCTTCGTCAATTATCGGGCTGAGGGTGATCTGATTCCAGAAGGCTTCGCCGTTCTTGCGTTGGTTTTGCAACAGGAATGTACCATGCTCGCGGTTATTGATCGCGTCCCGAAACGCCTGTAACGACTTTGACTCTTCTGGTTCCGAGCTGAAAAAACAACGCTTTCCACCCAAAGCTTCGGATTGGTCATAACCGGTCAGACGCTCAAACGCTTTGTTGACATAGCTGAGCGAAAGATCGCCATCGCCAAAATCACCGATGGCAAAACTGGACGAAGACCCGGCAATAACTGCGGCCAGAAAAGCGTTGTTTTCCTCTAACTCTAATCCCGCCATAGCCTGCGAGGCGATTTTGCCGAACCGACCCAAAAGGCGCGAATCCGCCTTTGTGAACTGTCCTTTTTCACGCGATAAACACAACAGAACCGCGGCCTCGCTTTGATCAATCTCAAGCGGTTCCGTAATCATGGCGCGGAATTGTTGCAGCGGTTCGGGCACATCGTTGTCGGCCTCGATCAAAGATCGCACATCAACGATGCGACGGCTTTTGCGGATCGGTACACCGACGCTGCTCCAGGACAACCCCTCAAAACCGGCGGAACAGGCATGTAAAACAACAGATCCCTGGTCAGAATTGCGTAAAATAAGTGTCAGATCACAGCCGACCGATTGGCTGATGACGCTCAACAATGCATGAATGGATTTGGCCCGGCTTTGGTCAGACCGAATGCATTCCAACCCGCTTAGCAGCGCGTGGGTTTCTTTGTGATTTCGTGCCTCGCGTTCACGAAGCAACTGAAGCTCTAGTAACGCTTCGCGTAGCCGCTCGTCATCTGCCATATGATTTGCATTTGCTGCTTTTGTTTTATGAAAAGACTATACATGAAATCATCAGATTGCCATGCCGATTATTGCCGTCCAGCACCATACCTTGTTCGCCAAAGGTGAAGACCCCCAGAAACGGCGCACCCGGCAAGGCTTGCACCACGCCATTGATCACGTCTGACATGTGATCCTGCACCGCCAGCATGCACCCACCGCAATAGACCATCAATGCCCCCTTGACGTCAGCCGGTGCAATACCTGCAACCTGCATTGACAGGCTGGCAACCTTACCGGCGCGTTCGGTCAGACCTTTGACCGAGCCATGCATCAGCGTGAGTGAATCCCCCTCGTCCACATCAGCAAACATTTCCAGCGCGCCATCCGGAGACACGGTGCTGGGATGGGCCAAAAGGAAATAGGGAACGGCGCTGACACTGTCCAGATATCGACCAAGCGGGCTGAGCGTGCTTTCTGACAGGATTGACACAGGTTCAGTCACCGGAAGTTTCGGCAAGACGGTGCCGTTGGTCCAACGGTTGTAAACACTTGCTGCCGGTTCGCCGTCAATTTCAATCAGACGCCGCCCCTCGGCCTTTGTGATTGTGCCACTGGTATCGGTCGGCGCATAGCCGCTGTGATAGGCGAACGAAACCTCGCCGGACGGAAACAGCACAGACACCACCACACCCTCCTGTTCAACACCGGTGGCATCAAACACCCGCCAATCGCCTGCGATAGTATTGTCAGCGGCGCTGCCACCTAAGATTGGAACGTTCATACCAACGACTTGTTGCACGCCTTCAAGAACGGATTCTTCTGTGCCCGGGGATGTCGACAACCAGACAATATCGGGCGCTTCAGAATGGCGACCCGCGGCCTGCAGGGCCAATTGCGTTGCCTCAGCCGCCGCAGCCGCCGGATCATCGCCAAGTGCGCGCATCGCAGAGCCATAATCGCCCTGACTGTCCCAAATACAAAACGCCCCAGCGCCAAAGCCGTCCTGGCTGTGCATTCCCTGATCGGACATAACCCCCAAACAAGACGTCGCGCCGTGCAAACATTCGCCAAGGGTTTCGGCCCCGGCATGTTGGAACACATCTGACTGATAAGCCGCACTAATATGTAGGGCGGTGAAATCCGGGCGCGCATTCCGCTGGGCAATCTGTCTGGCAAGCTGGTCAGAAATCGCCTTGACGGCGTCTGCGGTTGAAGGGTTTTGCGTCGTGAATACGGAAATTTCCATTGCTTCTACCTTTGTTTCCTCTGCGCTAGCAGATCGGGGCCGCGCAATCACCTTTGCATCGGCATACCCCGCCTATCCAAAAGCATAGGTCGCCCTGTTCAAAAGGCGGCTGGTGCCCCCCCTTTTACGGTAGAGCGACATCTTTTTAACCAGTTTTCTGGCCTTCCGTGATGTGGAAACCCGCAATGATTTCAACCAGTTTGAGGGCAAGCCAAAAAATGGAGGCCACAAATGACGATCCTAGCAGACAGCGACTTGTTTCCCCGAAACCTGATACCGCGACCAGATTTTCCAACCCAGCCAAGGGGCATGTTCTTGGCCAAGCGCGCAATTGATCTGGGGCTAAGCGCGGTTGGCGTTCTGGCGATTTCACCCATTCTTTTGGGCACCGCAGTTGCAATCAAGCTTTCCAGCCCCGGTCCGGTTTTCTTTAAACAGGAACGCGTCGGCAAGAACGGCACAAGGTTTTCAATGCTCAAATTCCGCTCGATGTATATTGACGCCGAAGAACGGCGCGCCGCCCTGTTGGCAGGCAGCGATCGGCAAGGCATTTGTTACAAGCAAAAGGACGATCCAAGGATCACCAGCGTCGGCCGTTTTATCCGCCGCTTTTCCATCGACGAACTGCCTCAGATTTTGAACGTGTTACGCGGTGATATGTCCCTTGTCGGCCCACGCCCGGCACTGCCTGAAGAGGTGGCCAAATATTCCCCCCGCGCGCTGAAACGACTGGCCGCCGTACCGGGTATCACCGGCATCTGGCAAGTGTCAGGCCGCGCCGACATTGGCTTTGAACGCATGGTCGAAATGGACATCGCCTATAGCCGTTCAACCAATCTTTTCCTCGATTTCGTCCTGCTTGCCCTGACTGCACGCGCAGTTTTCTCTGGCCGCGGCGCCTATTAACCAGACTTTAAGGATACCCCCATGACCCATATCAAAACAGCCGTCTTCCCCGTTGCCGGACTTGGCACCCGGTTTTTGCCGATCACAAAATCCGTGCCAAAAGAGATGTTGCCACTGATCGACAAACCCCTGATCCAATATGCCGTGGAAGAAGCCCGTGCCTCTGGAATCGAGAATTTCGTGTTTGTCTCTTCGCCGGACAAACCAGCGTTGGATGACTATTTCCGCACCAATTTCTGGCTGGAGGATCATCTGTCATCGAACAACAAAACCGACGCCCTGCGTCTGGTGCGCGATGCCAGCTTGTCGCCCAAATCCTTCTGGGTCACTCATCAGACCAAAGCGCTTGGGCTGGGCCATGCGATCTGGACCGCCAAGGAATTTTTGCGCAACGAGGCCTTCGCGGTTTTGTTGCCGGACGACTTCATCCATTCTGATCGCTCGGCCATTGGTCAGATGATCGAAGCGCATGCCCGCATCGGCGGCAATATGGTTGCCACGATGGATGTTGGCCGCGATGCGATATCGGCCTATGGGTGCCTTGATGTCGAGGCCCGCGCCGGAAAATGCCTGAACGCAAGCGGCATGGTTGAAAAACCGTCGCCTGAAATGGCGCCTTCGACCCATGCGGTGATCGGGCGCTATATTCTACAACCCTCTGTATTGGATAAACTGGCCGTGACCACACCGGGTGCCGGTGGCGAAATTCAACTGACCGACGCAATTGCCGCAGACATCGCCCATAACGAGCTTTGGGGCTATGAATTTGACGGCAGCCGTTACGATTGCGGCAGCAAATCCGGCTATCTTGAAGCGACGATCGCGGTTGCGCTTGATCGGATTGATCTGGCCCCAGCGCTTTGGAACTCAATGCTTGCACGCACTGAAATCGGTGCTGCGGCCTGACTTAAACCAGTTCTTCCGACCCTAATTGTTTCCTCCCACCTCAGCCCTCCGGAAAAACCGGAGGGCTTTTTTTGCATGTGCAACAAGCAGGGATATGCAAAAGGATAGGCCGCCGTAATCGAATGAAGCCTGCCTTAACCATCTGGAATAACGACTTTAAATTTGTTTCTTGGTAAAAGGGTTGCGGGGGTTGGTTAACGGGTGAAACGCACCAACGAGACTTTTGAACTGTAAGGAGCCGAACATGAAATATGTTGTAAATCATTTAATCCCCGCCAAGCGATCAGACGCCGCCAGTATTGCTGATCGTTTTATTTCAGCGGCAGGACTGGATGTCACCAGCACCAACAAGATGGTGCCAATTGCGAATGGTGGCATGTCGGCAAAGCGGCTGGACGGGCAAATGATCGTGTCCCATCTGCCCGTCAAATGGCGCAACTTTCCGTTCTTTGTCACCCTGCGCGCGCTCAACCCGGACTGCGAAATTATCCATGTGGAACACGCCGCCGGACAGTTACATAAAGAGGCCAGCGTTGAAGCAAGTATAAGCAGTGGCGTTTCGGTGCCACACCGTTCAAAATCTCTGATGCGCAGCACGTATGCGTTGTTCGACCGGGTGGTTTCCGCCAGCGGCGAACAAGCCGTCTGGCTGGACCATCAGGGTTTGGTACTATGCCCACATGCCCATATTGTTCACACTTTGCGATCTGAACATGATGATCTCTGAAATCCTCAACACTGAGCTTGCACCGTACGGCAACCTGAACCGCCCCGGTTTTACCGGAGGCTATTTACTTCGTTTCATGCGACCATATCCAAGTCGGCTTTCTGTGCATAGTACTTCTCTTCTGCCTCCGCTGGTGGGATATTTCCGATAGGTTCCAGCAGGCGACGGTTATTGAA
>JAJFIC010000009.1 GCA_021775315.1 Paracoccaceae bacterium | reverse complement strand
GTTTGGCGGCGACAGTTGGAAGGTTCGCTCAAACAGCAAATCGCGGTCAAACCAATCCTTGCAAGCGCTTTAAGTGACAAACTTCCGGGTGGGTATTCAATCACGCCTGCGGCTGAAACCGCTTGGGGGCAGATCGACTTTGACTACGGGCATTTCAACCGTCGAAGGGATTATTTGCAGCAAAAATTCATCCCCGAAGCTTCAGGTCTGGTTGCAGAACTGGCGCTTGAGGAAGAGTTGATTTTGCGCACCGTGAAGGGGCGGATGGATGAACTGGACCGGATTGCAAAGCAGTTGAAGGCTAACCCGGCCATGACACGTCTTGAACGCGCGCCATTGCTTGACGCAGCAAATAGGCACATCAACTATCTGCTTTCGACGCACCACGGTGTTGTGGCACATGCGCCCTTCAAACTTGATTTTGTCGATCAGGCCCAGTCGCTTTACAAAGCGGTAACCGATCAGGACGTCCCCGAGGTCGAACCGTTCGGTTCGTTGAGCGGTCTTGTCCTTAACCACAGGAATAGTGCTCCAATTCAAGGGGTGACTGTCTTGTTGCAGTTGGTCGTCCACGGCAACGTCAAACAATCCATGACGATCCAGACCAACTCGCAAGGACGGTTTAGGATCGGCGAGATTGGTGCCGGGTCATGGCAATATCGGGTCGTTCAGCCCGGCTATCAAGTAGAAAACGGGTTGGTTGGCATTTCGGCCAGACAACAGACCGGGTTGTTGATTGAACTCAATCCTGAAACCGGCGCCCAAACGGGTAACCTGCATATTCAGATCAATCGTGACCCCGGAGCCGAAAATGCCACCGTTTCCATTCGGATTACTGACCTGAAAGGCAATATAATCGCCCAAGGCGTTGGGCCACATAACCTTGCGCCCGGCAAATACATTGTGAACACCTATGCCCAATACATGCGGGTATATCCGTCTTCTGAACATCTTCAGGTGTTCGCTGGCGATCAATTGGGGCTGGATGTAAGGATCTCTTTGGGTGACGACGAGGATGACGGCGAGGATGATGGCGATACAGACGACCCACCTGCCACGTCCTCAAAACATGATACCGCGACCGCCCTGTTTTGCGCGCCAGCCAGGGATTTCATCGTTTCGTTATATCGCGCGGCAGGTGAACGTGATCCTGCGGCTTGGGAAGTGGACACCCATATTCCGCGCTTGCAGGCAGGATTTCCGCGGGCGAGTTTGGCCAGGGATTTCATTTTAAGTACGAACGCCATTGCCAATGGGACCAGTGACATTGAATTTGTCAGGGACGCAACGCAAGTTCTGTTTGGGCGGGAACCAACGGCCGCTGACAATCAGATTTGGTCGCAGATATCACGGCCTGATGCCGTTGCGCAAATGCAGACCTCGCCTGAATATCTGGAAAGGATTGCGGTTTGTCCGGGGTTATGGGGGCAAGGGGTCCCGAAACCTTATGCCAAATCTGTCGTAAAAAGCTGCGCGCCCGATCCCGAGTTTATTCGGTCGCTTTACCTTTCGGCCTTTGAACGAGACCCGGTAGCCTGGGAAATTGAGGCGCATGTTAAGCAGTTGAGGGCAGGGGAAAACCGCACGAACTATGTCCGATATTTCCTGCTGAGCAAAGAATACAATACGCGGAACGCGTCTGGCGAAAAATTCATGACGGACGCCATTCAGACGGTCTATGCCCGGCAGCCAAGGGCGGCAGAGCTTAAGGCCTGGCCACGGACAACCCGGTTGATCATCCTGAATGATATGCTGAAAAGTCCGGAACATTTGACGGTTACAGCATCCTGTGCAGCGTTCTGGCGGAAAGGCGGAAATGAAATCCTAAGTGACGGCAGCTGGAAAGTAAGCCTGAGCGTCGGGAACTCCGGCAATTGGACAAGGCCTGATTTCAACGACAGGGTTTGGAAATCGGCGGCAGCCAACTGGACTTTTGGGCCAACGGCGCCGCAGAAGATTACCAATATGGAAGACACCCGCGCCAATTGGATTTGGCATGAAGAAAACCCGGATCTGGTCTTTTTCCGCAAGACCTTTAACCTGTCGTCCCGGCCCGACCACGCTGTTCTGAGAATAACTGCGGACAATAATTACACAGTGTTTGTGAATGGCCAGTTTGTCATGGAAGACGCTGGTTATTCCTCAGCTGTTTGGAGCTCAGCAGAAGAAATGAACATCGGGCCGCTGCTTCAAATTGGTAAAAACGTAATTGCCGTGCGCGCAGAAGACCTTGGCGGTGGTGCGGGATTGTTGGTTGACCTCAAACTGGGCGACGCGCCCGCGACGAATGTTCCTGAGAACAAGCCGGGTGGAAAACAGACCGTGGCAGATCCCGACCAACCGGGTGGCAGCGCTGTTATCCCCGGCCAGTCAAAGCCGCAGTTGGGTAATCTTTATACACCGCAACGTGGAACCGGCGAGCGAACTGCAATCATGGATGCCGCACGCATTCCGGTTGGTGGGGAAATCGGCCAACGGGTAATTTTCGTTGTTGATCAATTGCGAAGCGACGGGAATTGGGCATATTTGCAGGCCGTTCCACATAATCCTGACGGCAGCCCGCTCGACTGGACCCGAACGCCATTTGCGGGGGGCTGGAAGGCTGACATGATGTCGGACATCGTTATGGTCCTGTTGAAAAAGACCAACGGACGATGGCAGGTTATGGACTATGTCATCGGTCCAACCGATGTCTATTGGTACGGATGGGTCGAAAGTTATGGGCTGCCTGAAAACCTGTTTTTCCAATAATCGCAAGCGGAATTGCCCGTGGTGATCGCTGTGGGTCGGGTCGAAATCAGGATGGATGCCAAACCTCAGGGGGATAGAAATTGCGAAAGATAGCCCTGCGTTTCGCGGCCTACCTGCTGGCGGGATCGACCCTTGGCGGTGCTGCGTTTGTTGCGCTGCAATTTGACGCGCCAAACAGCGTGGGCGTGCTTTTGCTTGTGCTGGTTACAGCTGGTTGCGGTGCCATTGCAACGATTATCCTATTGGCGCGAACCTTCCCGGATCATGCCGGGGGTCTGCGAACGACACACCCGGTGGCTTTGACGGCGATGGATGCAATCTGTGTTATCTCGTCCGTTGTAACTTGTTTCTTGATTTTTGACGGCTATGCAGTGTGGCTGGTTGATCATTCGCCAATGATTGGCGAGCCTTTGCTTTCAGATGTTATGGCGTTCATGTTCCTGCCATCGGCGCTGATCCTGGCGGGGTTTATAACGTCGTCCGGCAGCCAAAGCGTGTCCATCGACGAAACAGGTATTTCAGTTTCGGGCCATTCAGAAACCATCGCTTGCAGTTGGCAAGACGTCGATAGCCTGAAGGCCAATGAGCAATACATCGTCGTGTCCCGCGTTGGTATTCCAGTCCCCAAGCGTCTACGCGTCAATCTTGATATTGTTCTTGCAAACGGGGATGAAATCACGATTTACGAACCGGGTTTGCGTTCTGCGAAAAAGGCCGTTTTGAAAAAACTTCGTGCGCATGCGCCTGAAAGACTGGACGAGAATTTGTCCGAACTTGCGCAGCATTGGCGGTGACCGGACTTGATTGCGCGTGACCTTGTGGATGGGCCGAAAGGTTTTACGCTACGGTTTCACTTGACCGAGGGTCAGATTAAACTGCATTTCGACCAGGTTGTCGCCAAGCAAAGTGAATGTGATTTTCAGGCTTTCAGTCAGTGTTTCTTCCGCCGATTGCGCAAGGTCAAAAACCGCCGCGAACTCGGTATATTCACCGGCAGAAATAGTCAGGCCCTCAGGTGAAAACAGGCGGATAATCTGCCCGTCAATCAAAGCGTCGCCAGACGCAAGCTTGGCCGTTGCGGGAAGGGTAAGAACGCTTTTGGTTTTGTTGAACAGTTCGAAATGTAACCGAAACGAATGTGCTTGCTGATCCTGAACAGTCTGGCGAAATACATGGATTTCCGCGCCGTCCACAACGCTTTTCCAAACCTGAGCTTCATCTCTGACCGGTGTCCAGTTCATCGGATCATAGATTAAAGGTTCCGCCGGATTGCATGCAGAAAGCACGATTAGCGGGAACAATAGCAGTAGGCGGAATAGAAGAACTTTTTTCATGGCGATCAGGATTGGCTTTGGGTTTGGCGTGAGTGTTCTTAGTCTGTTTGTAGGCACAGGGACCATAACCACGTTTGAAAGGGCCCATGTGTTCTGGAATAGCACCAACATGGGCCCCTCAACGTAGCGACGTCAGGCAAACCTTACTGCCGATGTGAAGGTGGAAATGGCCAGCTCAAACTGTGAACGGCACGCCACTTATTTAATATGCGACGGTTAGCTGAACATATGCCGGGCTGGTTGTCGTTCGCTTGGCCGGAATTGCGAAATACCCCTGATCAGCCGGCAAAACATAGCCAACCAACGTTGCGTCCCCTGTGTTCCAGCAGACAACGACTTCGGGGTAAGGAACCCCCGACCATACACAAAAGCCCGTACCCGCGCCTTCGTAAGTGGCACTTGTAACTGTCGCGGGAAGGGTAAGGTTCACTTTCTTAGTGTCGAATTTCCCCAGACCGGTTTGCCGACCCCAAATAACGGCGTCATCCGCGACTGCCGCGACAGGAAACGCCATCATGCCAGCCGCAAGTGCAATAGTGACCCAACGGCCCGCAGTCCCTGATTTCTTGTGAGTTTTGTTTTGATGTTTCAACATTTTTTTACCCCTTATTTTACGGCTACTATTGCATCCTAATTCGAGGCTGGACGCATTGATGCAGGTCAAAAATCAACTCGATTACGCGGGGCCTTTCCGTTCCAAGTGAGGTGTGATGCGATCCAAATGACGGCCCGAACTCTGGGAAAAATATGCAAAACCGATCGTTCGCGGTGCTCAGAGTTTACGGAGCTTTGGATCTCGAATTTACCCTTCTTGATAAAACGTCGATCAACGCAAGGCCTGCATCTTTGATAATCGCAACAGGGAAATCGCGGTCGTAATCTGCCAAACTGAAAATGCCCCGGTATTGACGCGTTGCCAGATCCCTATTCCGGGCCACTCGCCCACCGCGACGAAAACAGAACCGAACCCAGTGAACAGCATTATTGCCAACACAGTGTAAGACAATCGCGCCATTGCCCGACCGCTTGCCGCAGCCATCCAGCCGCGCGCTGCCAGAAGAACGGATAGAATGGCAGCCAGAGCAGACAGGCTAACAATCACAAGATGCATCTTGCCGTCGGGCGTCATTTCGGCACCCATCGGATCCATTGGATAGCGGTAGAAGAACGCACCACCAACACCGATTACCACAAGAAGCACCGCACTGGTTTTAAGCTGCCAATTTAAACGGCGGACGGCCCAGAAAAACCCGATGCCAAACAGAATTGTCAGGAACTCCATTATTAGCAGGGGTGGATCCAGATAGGTTTTATCCGCAGCCCCGGCCTCTGTCAGCTCACTGATGGCTTGGAAAACATGACTGTAATCCGGGCGCATCAATCCGCCGACGATGGCGGTAAGCGCGAATATTATTGGTGCGAGAATCCCCTGAAAAAGAGCAAACGTCACCCAGAGAGGTCTTCTGGAATAAGTGGCATTTGCAGTCATTGTACGACTGCCAATGTTATCAAGCCGATGATGCCCCACAAGGTGATAAGGGGAAGGACAAGCCAATATTGCCGTTCTTTTGGCAGGCTCCATCCCGGTGCGTTGCGCGCAGCGGCGACGGTCGCAAGGGACGCGATCGGCCAGTAAACGGTCACGCCCAAGGCAGCACCCAGAACCAGCGTTGACCAACTTGATCCCAATAAATGGCCGACCAGTCCAAGACCCAGAAGCGGCGTATAAAACACCAAATCCGCAAAGGCAAAAGCCCAAAAAAGGGCCGCACCGACCGCCGTGATTTGTGTGGCCGGTTCCTGTGTCCCCATTCGGACCCCAAGCTTGTAGCTAAAAGCAGCTGTGCATTGGGCAATGACAAGGTAAATGAACAACAACCATCCGGGTATTTGGATGATCCAGAACGCGCCGTCCAACATCAATCTCTCCTCCAATATTGGGCTAACTGGGATGCGGCTATATTTGTATTTGGAACCAAACGCATCCTAGTCCAGTCAGATTTCGAGCATGCAAATGTGTATATATTGATCTGAGGAGCGTTTCATTGACCAAAATCAAGAACAGCCAAATTCAGAAAGCCTACAAGACCACGATCACGTCACTGGCATTTTAATATCTGAAGGCCATATGCAGGACAGTCAATAACGTACCCAAAAGCGCGTTCTGCTGCCTTTCTTGCCCTTGGTTCAGCCACCCGTGCTGATCGCGTCGGCAAAGAAAACGCGACCCCTGGCTATGAATAGTGACAAATAGGCTCACTCGGGATGCGCCCACTAAAGTAGAACATTCCGGCCTTGGCGACCGTGAACGAAGGGGGAATTGCATCCGACATGGTCTACGGCTCCTGGCAATTGCTATAAGCTGGAGTGTTATCAAAGGGTTAGCTTAGGTTATGGTGCCCGGGGGCGGATTTGAACCACCGACACGAGGATTTTCAGTCCACTGCTCTACCCCTGAGCTACCCGGGCACGGGTCAGGCTTGTCGCCTTGGGTGGCGCGGTTTTAGGATAGCCGTGCGGGGCTGTCCAGTGGTTATCTGCGAAAAACGTGCCTGCTGAATATTCAATTGCTGTTGGTGCAACAGATGGCCAGCGTTTCCGGCAGTTCAGCTGTGCCTTCTACACCTTTTCGCCCGGATATTGCCCATGCACTAACCGAACAAAACCTCAGTCCAAGGTGAAAATAAGCCCTAATGCACCACCTGATTTGGATCATCGTCCGGTTCCACGGCATCCTCTGCATCTTCACCATCTGCCACCGGTATCCGATAGCTTTCCGTCAGCCATTTTCCCAGATCCGCGTCCGCACAACGGCGCGAGCAAAAGGGTTTGTATTCTGGATCAACATCGCGGTCGCAAATTGGGCAGGGCATTTTGGTTTCGGCTTGGCTTTTGGTTTGATTATGGCCAAGATTGCCCCAACAGCAGGCCGTGGGCAACCCCGCTCGCCGCGTCTGCGCAGCATGAACAAGCGAGAAACCACAATGGATGCGGCATCTGTGCGAAATTTTGATCTTAACGCTATTGATCGCGCCTTTATTGACGACCCTTTCCCGACTTTGCGGGCCTTGCGCGAAAACGATCCGGTGCATCGCAATCCCGATGGCTCGGTCTATCTGACGCGCCACAAGGACGTTTTGAAGGTCTACCAAAACCGATCAATGCTGTCGGATAAGAAAGTTGAATTTGGCAAGAAATTCGGCCAGTGCCCATTATTTGAACACCACACCACCAGCCTGATTTTCAACGATCCGCCTTACCATACAATTGTGCGTAAACTGCTGGCCGGGGCGTTTACGCCTCGCAAACTGGCCGAGCTTGAGACCCTGATCGAAGGCATTGTTGATCGGTTGCTGGATCAACTGGCCGACCAGTCCGAGGTCGATATTATCCCGGCATTTGCCATGGCGCTGCCAACCGAAATCATCTCGTATATGTTGGGGGTTCCACCGGCGCACCGGCATCGGTTGCGTGGGTTTTCGCTGGCGATTCTCGGCGCTCTTGACCCGGTTGTTTCGGCTGAACGAATGGAAATTGGCAACGCGGCGGTGACTGAATTTTCTGTGTTACTGACCGATCTGATTGCCCATCGCCGGGCCAATCCTGATGACGGCGGACAGGGCGAGGTTCTGGACAGTCTGATTTTTGGCGAGGTCGACGGGCGGAAACTGACCGAAGCTGAGCTCATTCAAAACTGCATTTTCTTGCTGAATGCCGGCCACGAAACGACCACATCGCTGGTTGGCAATTCGGTCGGCATCTTATTGGACAACCCGGCACAGCACGAAAAGTTAAAGGCTGACCCCGACATGATCACCACCGCGGTCGAGGAATTCCTGCGTTATCAAAGCCCGCTGCAAATCGGCAATCGTCTGGCGGATGAAGACATTGATCTGGGCGATGTCGTGTTACCCAAAGGCACGTATATCCACACATCAATCGCTGGCGCAAACCGTGACCCGGCTGTGTTTGAAAACCCCGAGGCCGTGGATCTGTCGCGACCCAAAAACAAACATCTGGCCTTTGCCACGGGTATTCACGTCTGCCTTGGCGCGACGTTGGCACGGATTGAAGGGCGCATCGCCATCGGGCGATTGGTGCGGCGGTTCCCGAACCTGACGGCCAATGGCAAGGCCGAGATTATGGGGTTGGCCCGGTTTCGTGGCTATAACTCGTTGCCCGTGCGTCTATAGGCGGTTTCTGCCGCCCCGCCGCAAACTTTGAACAAATTCTAAGTCAGCAATTGTGCCAGCGGCAACCGCTCGCGTTTTCTTTGCAGTTCCAGATGGCCAAGCGGTGTCCAGCCAACGATATTGGTGTCAACCGGGTCCGCCCTTAAGGCGCGTTGCAGCGCCTGTTCGATCAGGCGGCGATCCTTTTTTCCCATCGGTGCGACGTCAATGGTGATCTGCCCGCCAAGGCCACGCAGGCTCAACTGACGCGGCAATGTGCGCGCGGCGGCCAAATTGGCCTTAAGCCCCGCAGCAAAGGAAAAATCGCCGCCAGTGTTGACGTCAACAGCGACCAAAGCCCGCGTCGGTTCAATGAACATAAAAGCCTGATCTGACAGGGCCACGCGGGGATTTTGCAAGCCATCCAGCATTTCCCAAACGCTGTGATCTTCAAACGCGCCCTCGTCTTCAAACACCTGATCCGGATCCGGGTCGGTCCAGTCGCGCCATGCCACATAATCCGCCGAAGGTGCGGCCAATAACAGCTCGGGTCCGCCCGCGTCTTTGCCAGTTGTGTCATCCGCCAAAACCGCATCGCAAGTGGCGCGCAGGCTGGCGATCTCCTCCAAAATCGCATCCTCAGCGATTTCAGCAGCGGCCGAGCGTAAGATCAGGCCCAGCGTTTCCGGCGCACCTTCCATCGCTTCGTGAATCAGCTCACCCAAACGCTCGCGCTCAGCCTCATCCTTGATCGAGCGGGCGACGTTCAACCCTTTTGCATCTGGTGTCAGGATTGCGTAGCGGCCCTTGAATATTAGCTTTAGGGATACCGGCGCGGCCTTGCCTTCCTCAACCTGGGTGGCCACCTGCACCAACATGCTTTGGCCGGGTGAGATACCTTTTGCCTGACGCAGAAACCCTTTTTGGCCGTTGCCAAGCTTTACGATAATGCCGTTCTGGCCCTTGATCGGGCGATCGGTCAAAGCGCGGTAAATTGCACCGGGACGGGGCGTGCCATCATCAACCGGGTCAATCAGCAGATCGGCCAGACGCCCATCGACGATCAGGGCCGCAGCACTGCGCCCATTGACCTGATCCAGAACCGCAATCCGTCCCTTCATGGTATTTGCCCTTCCGGCAGTACATAGCCAGCGGCGCGCAGCAGGTTGGCCGTTTCCGCCAGAGGCAAGCCAACCACGCCAGTGAATGATCCGTTAATCCACGGCACCAAGGCCCCGGCGAGACCTTGAATGCCGTAAGCACCGGCCTTGCCCTGCCATTCACCGCTGCGGATATAGGCCGAGACTTCGTCGTCTGACAGGTTTTTCATTTGCACCGTGGTGACTACATCACGCGCCCAGATTTGTTCACCCAACCGCAAAGCGACGGCCGTGATAACCTTGTGCCGCCGACCCGACATCAGATGCAGCATTCGTACGGCATCAGCCGCGTCATCCGGCTTGCCCAGAATGCGTCGCCCCAAAGCAACCGTTGTATCGGCACACAACACCAGTTCACCCGCACTGGCTTTAACCGCTTGCGCCTTTTGACGCGCCATACGCGCACAATAAGGCCGTGGCAATTCAGCCCGCTCAGGGGTTTCGTCGATATCAGGCGCGCGGATGTCATCAGGCACAATGCCGATCTGCGCCAGCAATTCA
>JAJFIC010000080.1 GCA_021775315.1 Paracoccaceae bacterium | reverse complement strand
GGGGCAATTGACAAAGAGAACCGTGCCGGTAGGTCTGAGATCTCGTGTCGAGCCAAAGGCAACAGTGTTATCCAAATTCTTGGCCGCTCGGTAAGCCCAGGAGCGTTGTTCGCGATTGAACGGCATTTCCTCCCGATCGTCCGCAAAGAAATACTGGCGAAAGAACACGCCCATGTGCTCGAAAATATACCGGAACCGACCGATAACCGGAAAATTCCGCCGGATGGCGTGGTGTGTCTGAGTGACGTCGATAATATAAAGAACGACTATGACAAGTGCGCCAACGCCAATCACAGTGACAAACAGGATGGCGGCGAATGTCAGAACAGTATTCACGACCTCAGGCAGCACGGTGGGCATCGTCGTTTCGTCCTTTCGTTAATTTGGGGTCATCGTGATCTGAAGGGGTGATTCAAGTCAAGTTAGGCTAAGTGTTTGTCTGGTCACTACACATCACATCACATGCCGTCAACTCATCGTGAGAATAGAGTTATGAGGGACGAATTTGCTCATCACCGGATTGAGCTGGCTGGGGATTCGGCGTGTTTGCGATGATGACCCGCTGATAAAAATACCCAATTCCGACAAGTGACCCGCCCAGTCCGAAAAAGGACAGGACGCGGTAAAGCCCTGTCAGAGTGGACATATCAATCAGGAAAACTTTCGCAACGGTCAGCAGAATAATGACCAGAGCCGCATGGCGGGGCGCCTGATGTCGGGTCCACAGGCCAAGCGCCATCAACGCGCAGCCATAGACCAGCCAGGCGACGGAATAGGCGTAGAGTTCAGCGTCACGGGTGGCGCCCGTTAGGATGGCGCCATGGAAGGCGTGGCGGACCTCAAGGGATATGTACACAAAAAAGAGCGCCAATCCCGAAATTGAGGAAAAAAGTTTAAGCCGGTTTTCTTGGCGGCCTCGCGCGATATAGGCAAAGGTAATCAGAATAAAACTGGGTAATCCGTAGGCTAATAAAAGCGTGTTGAGAATGGGCCACGAGCCGACAGCTTGCCCATCGAATACGGGATTCAAGATGATTAATTGTAAAAAGGCAATTTGGAGACAGGCGAGGGCGAACAGAATTTTTTGCCCATAGTTTATGACATGGCGCTGACGACGCCGTGCACGCCAGTAAGTGCTGAGTGAGATAAGAAGCCAGGAGATTGACTGCAAGGAGACTTCAAACAGGTCAAAATAATCTGTGGTCAGAGATCCGCTATTGGCCCAGTGCCGAATTTCGAATGTTACCAGAAGCACGCCAAAGGCAAAGGCGCCCCCCTCAAGCACCTGCACTGTCAGGTCGTCTTTATCGCGCAGAAACCATTTGGCGCTGAAATAAAAGCAAAGCGCCGGCAAGCCATAGCCATAGAGCAACCAGTTTACGATGGGGGTGGGCGCAATCGCATACCCAAAGATATTCCAGTTCGCGACCAGCCGGAACAGAACAATGACGCCAAGCACAAGCGCCAGTCGCCGCAACGCCACGAAAGGAACTTTCTCATAAAGGCGTGCGATCACCGGCAGTTGAACAGCCAGAGCCACAGTCAGCCACGCTTCGCGCAATACCATGGTGAAGGCGAGAGATAAGGCCGCGGAAACGGCGATTGAGTAAGCCGCCAGGGCTGTTTTTTGTTGCCGTGTTGCGGAACGCTCAGCGGCGACCAGCGCCAGAACGGCGAGGCCGGTCGCCGTCAGGCCCCAGATAAGATTGGGCTGTAAATCGGCGATCCGATAATAGCAGATCAAGAGGATGCCTATGGGAAGGGCGGATGACAGCGCCGCCCAATATCCCGGGCGATGATTGCGCCCTGCGGTCCAGTATCCAAAAACGGCATAGAGGAGGGCGAGGCTGCTGCTCAGCCATAAAAAGTCTGTGATCGTTTCTGGCAGTGGCGCCGCCCGGCCACTCAGCGACCAGGGGTCGATAAGGTTCCCGAGATCGAAATTCCCGATGGGCATGACGAACAGACTAACAAACACCAGTGCCGCCGCGCCGATAGACAGCCCGAGAAGGCCGTCAACGCGGCGCCCGGCGATCAGACACAGGCCTGATAATAGCCATAGGGCGAGCGTTGTGGTGCGCGCAAAGTCATTGGCGTCGAACACAAAAAATAAAACTGCAAAGGCCAGATAAGAGCTGACTGTAGAAACGATATAAGGCCTGCTGCGCTGAATCCTGGCAATGCGGGGGTTTTCCGGTAGAGGCTGGTCAGCGCTGGCGTGTAGGTAAGCTAATGCGATGAGGGATAGAATGAAGCCGAGCAGATACGTCACCAACACCGCCGCATCGCCCAATGCAAAGGGTCCGATCACCCATAGCATGGGCCATCCCAGAGCGGCCGCAATTGTGAGGGCGGCCAGCCACCACCAATTTTTATAATAAAGAATCGCAAAGGCCGCCGCATTGACAAAGAACAGGTAGGAAAACAAAACTGCTGCGGAAGAATTGCCTGTCGAAACCAGGGCGGGATTCAGATAAGCGCCGGCCAGCCCAATGGCGGCAATGAGCGGGCCTTGCAGGAGCGATAAGCCCAACCCGACCACTGCGATGGCAGCGAGGAAAATAAAGGCGAGCGCCGGGGGGATGAGGTCGTAAAGACCATAGGCGGCGTAGGCTGCGCCAAACAGGGTTGTCAGACCGGCGGCGCACAGAGCGGGCGGCACATAATCAGGATGCAGTTGCGCCAGAGCGCGTTGCAATGGGCGCTGGCGAACCCATTCGCCCAGCACGACGAGACCCACTCCCACGAGACCGGCCAGTGACACCCGTGTGGCTGGCCCCAGCAGCCCTTGATCGATGGAATATTTGATGAGGAAAATGCCGCCAAACGCCAGAGCCACGCTGCCGAGCCAGACCATCCAGCGAGAAGTAATGCTCTCCTCCAGAGAAGGCCGCGGGATCTCAGACGCCTCCGCCCTCTCATGGGCCGTTAGCGGGGGCGTGGAGGAGGGCGTTGTGAACGGTACGGTGGTCGGCGGCGGCTCTGGCCGTTCTTCAGGCTTGGCGGGCTTCGGGAAGGGGAGCGAAGGTTCTGAATGAGTCTCAGGCGCCTCTCTTTGCGGGCGTGACGAGGGCGGGCTCGCTTCCATCAAGGCGCTCAGCCGGTCGAGTTTTTGCTGGAGCCGGGCCACATCATGCCGTGTCCGCTGAACTCTAAAATAGGCAATAAAGGCCACCACGAGGCCGACGAGCTCAATGAGTTCAATCATGCATTTTCAGGCCCCGTTCTGGAGTACGCGCGGTGGTACACAGACTCAGTGGCTAAAACCTAGCATGATTCCAGGGCGATATGGCATCAACCCCGTGCAGCTTGGCGGGGTTGCGCTGTCATGCGGGGTGAAGTGCGTGGACCTAAAAGGCGCGTTGGCGGCGCTTATCACGGTACATGGCTCTGTCGGCGCGGCGGAGCAGAGTTTTCCGGTCCGTGGCTTCCCCATACGTTTCCAGTCCAAT
>JAJFIC010000079.1 GCA_021775315.1 Paracoccaceae bacterium | reverse complement strand
GGGCTGGGTCATCGGCGTGGTCGGGCCGTTGCAATTTGAGGTTCTGGCCAGCCGCATCGAACAGGAATACAACCTGCCCGTTCGGTTTGAGCCGTCGCAATTCACCTCTGCCCGTTGGATCACGGGGCCTAAAGACAAACTTGACGCGTTCATCAACGCCAATAAGGGCCACATGGCGCAGGATCACGATGGCGATCCGGTGTTTTTGACGCGACTGCAATGGGACATCGACCGGGTTGTGCGGGATTATCCGGACCTGACGCTGGCGGCCACAAAGGAAATGCAGGTCTGGTAGCCAAAGGCGCCCATGCCCTGCTGGTGCTTTGATCGTCTAGTTCTTCAGTTTGATCCGCTTGGGACGCGGCACATTGCTGCGCGCAACCTCAACCTGTGTTCGCTTGTTGCGGCGTCGGCGCAGTCTTGGGGTCAGGAAAAGCACCATACCAGTCAGCCCGAAAACCACCATTGCCCCGGCTGTGATATCCGCCAGCCAAGTGCCCAGACCACGGGTGACCCAGCCACGAGTGTGTAGCGACTTAAACAAAGTGCCCCAGTAAAACTTGCTGTCGACCTGCCGCCCGGCAGGGTCATAGGTTTTACGCCTAAGGCGTGTTTTGACCCAATAATGACCAGTGTTATTGTCAACGATCACCCGCCCGGACGGGCCATCAAACATCTGAACCGCGCGCTTGTGATATTCAATCTTGGCGTTCTTTTTAAAGGTATCCGCCGGAAAAACCGCAATCGCGATTGCCAGGGCTTCGGCCTCGTCCACCGGTTCTGGGTCGGGCCATTCATCGAATTTCGCTTCGTCGTAGCTGCCGGATGGCAAAAAACCCAACACAAACCGGGAATGGTTCAGATACAGCCCGGTCAGGCCGATGATGATGATCAAGGGCATAACGAAAATGCCAAGCCACCCATGCACTGTTCGAAATAGTCGTAGCACGCGCTTCGTTCACTTTGTTGTTGTTTTTGCTCGTCTGCGCGCGATGGTAAACCTCATTGCGGACTATTCCAACTTTATATTTACTTCTCGGCAAACACTTTTTTGAAATGCCGTGATACAACTAAAAGCTGATCAAATCGCTGGTCAAATCGGCGGTATAAATCCCTATATCTGAGTAATCCGAGCAATCAAGCGCTATATCTAAATTGGTGCATGCAAACAGAGGCGCCCCTAGGGCAGATATCCAAGCATAGTCCTGCGAAAGACAGTGTTACAATATTGCCAAAATGTCACAAAAACCCGACTCAAACACCTCTACTGGATCAATCTAGGAAACAATGGGTCTTTATCCTCTCAATTGGTCAAATGATCGTATGTCGCGTTGACCCGCCGTCAATTTTTGACTAGGAAAGCGGCGTGGAATGCACACCAATGCGTGACATTTTCACATAGGCGGTCTGACTTGAAAACTTCGCTATAAACACCGGGATCATATGACAAAATTCTCTGACTTGGAACTGGACCCGAGGGTCCTTAAGGCCATTGAAGAAGCAGGCTATGAAACGCCGACACCCATTCAGGCGCAGGCAATTCCTCACGCTTTGACCGGTCGCGATGTTTTGGGAATTGCACAGACCGGCACCGGGAAAACAGCGTCTTTCGTGCTGCCGATGATCACTATGCTCGGCAAAGGCCGGGCGCGGGCGCGGATGCCACGCTCGTTAGTGCTGGCACCGACGCGTGAACTGGCCGCACAGGTTGCCGAGAATTTCGAAACCTATGCAAAGCACACCAAACTGACGATGGCCCTGCTTATTGGCGGCGTTAGTTTCAAGGATCAGGATCGCTTGATCGACCGGGGCGTTGACGTTCTGATTGCCACACCCGGACGGCTGCTTGACCATTTCCAACGCGGCAAACTGATGCTGACCGGCGTTCAGATCATGGTCGTCGATGAGGCTGACCGCATGCTTGATATGGGGTTCATTCCTGATATCGAAAAGATTTTCAAGCTGACGCCGTTTACCCGTCAGACGCTGTTCTTTTCAGCGACCATGGCGCCCGAGATTACACGGATCACACAGGAATTCCTGCATAATCCTGAACGGGTCGAAGTTGCCCGGCAGGCGACAACGTCGGATACCATCGTTCAAGCGGTCTGTGTATTCAAGCCGTCGCGTAAGGATCGTACCGCCAGTGAAAAACGGAATTTGCTGCGTCTGATCATCGAAAATGAAGGCGACAAAATTACCAACGGGATCATCTTTTGCAATCGCAAGATTGACGTTGATCTGGTCGCCAAATCCATGAAAAAGCATGGCTATGACGCGTCACCCATTCACGGTGATCTGGACCAATCGGTACGTACGCGCACTTTGAACGGCTTTCGCGATGGCGAGATCCGGTTCCTGATCGCCTCCGACGTCGCAGCGCGTGGGCTTGATATCCCGAATGTCAGCCATGTTTTCAATTTCGACGTGCCGATCCATGCCGAAGATTACGTGCACCGTGTCGGGCGTACGGGTCGCGCCGGGCGCGAAGGCCATGCCTTCACGCTGTGTCCGGTTGCAGACGAAAAATACCTAAACGCAATCGAAGCGCTGGTAAAACAGACCGTTCCTCGGATTGATCCGCCAAACGCTTTGAAACCTGCCAAGGCCGACGCGCCGCAAGAAGAAAAATCAAGCGCCCCGGCCAAGGATAAACCCGCGGCGGCCAAGCCTGCGCGTTCGAGAAGCAGGGCAAAAGCAGCGCCCGAAGTGGCAAGCGCAGCGACCGAAGAAACTGTGCAACCAGTTGCTGAAACACCAACTGAGCAGCCAGCGGAAAAAGTCGCAAGAACCAGATCAAAACCGGCTGAGGCGAAACTTGCGGAAAAACAGCCCGCAGCCAAGCAGGATCAGCGCAATCGCGGTCGCCAGCGCAATGACAACAACGCCATCGTTGGCATGGGCGACCATGTTCCGGCGTTTTTGCAGCGTAGCCTTTAAGCCACGCAGCAGATCGACCTCGCCCTAGGGCGGTGCAATTATCTATCGAATTTCAAACGACGATCTTAGTCGGGGCTCAGGCCCCGACCAGTCGATTTATCATCACCCGGGTTTCAGGTTTTTTACCAATCAATTCCTGCCCCAGTTTGCGCACCGCACGCCTGATCAGTTCCTCTAGCGCCTCATCAGACATGATGACCTTATCGCTTGCCCGTGAAATCTGATACTCCACCGCTTCTTCCATTAGCTCGGCCAACGTATGTTCCGTGCTAGCAGGATCAGGCAGGCCGTGGGTTTCAACCCAGGCGCCACCCAGCGGTTCGTCATCTTCGTCAATGATGATGCCGACGACCACATGGCCGTTCAGCGCCATACGAATCCGGTCGCGCACCACACCATCCAGCGCACCAATCAGGACATTGCCATCCAGATAGGTCCGCCCGGTTTCAATATGTTCCACAATCTTGGGCGCATTGCCGGAAAGGTCAACCATCGTGCCGTTTGGCGCCACTACAGACGCGATCCCCTTGGCCTCGCCAAGGCGCGCATGTTCGCGCAGGTGGCGATGTTCACCATGCATCGGGATCAGGAATTGCGGCTTCATCAAATCATGCACCGCCTCAAGATCAGGTCGGTTTGCATGGCCCGACACGTGGTACTTGCCGCCATTGTCGTCGACAACGTCGACGCCCATCTCGCTGAATTTATTGACTATTCGCGCAACCGGAACCTCGTTTCCGGGGATCGTCTTGGACGAGAAAAGAAACATGTCGCCTTCGCGTAGCACAACACCATTATATTTGCCATTGGCCATCTGGGCCGAGCCAGCGCGCCGTTCGCCTTGTGAGCCCGTGACCAGTATCATCATGTCATTGCGTGGAATGTCGCCCCAGTTTTCCTGCGGAACCGTCGGTGGGAAATCGGTCAAAACCCCGGTGGCTTGAGCAACCGCGATCATGCGTTTCATCGCGCGCCCCATGACCACAATCGACCGGCCCGCATCAACGCCCGCCTGTGCCAGCGTTTTTAGCCGCGCCACATTTGAGGCGAAAGTCGTTGCGACAACCAGACCCTTTCGGGTTCTGATAAGTTCGGCAATCGGGCCGACCAGCGTCGACTCGGAACGCCCCGGCTCATTTGAAAAGATGTTGGTGCTGTCACAGACCAGCGCCTTGACCCCGTCTTTGGCGACAGATTTCCACAGCACCGGATCGAACGCCTCACCGACCAGCGGTGCGCCGTCCAGTTTGAAATCACCCGTGTGCACAATACGGCCTGCCGGGGTGTCGATGACCAAAGCAGCGCTTTCCGGGATCGAATGCGAAACCGGCAGAAAAGAGACTTTAAACGGCCCGGCTGTGATCATTTCCGGATACGGTGGTGCCTCGGCAATGGCGCTTAGATCGCGGCCATGTTCTTCCATTTTCAGATGCGCAATGGCGGCTGTAAATGGCCGCGCGTAAACCGGCACGTTCAGGCGTCCGTGCAAAATGCCCAACGCCCCGATATGATCCTCATGGGCGTGGGTGATGAACACGGCCTCGATCCGGTCGCGCCGTTCTTCCAGCCATGCGATATCGGCCATGATCAGATTGACGCCAGGCGAGCCATCCATATCAGGAAACGTCACGCCAAGATCCACCAGAATGTAATGCTCATCGCCATCCGGGCCGTAGCCGTAGACATATGTGTTCATTCCGATTTCGCCCGCCCCGCCAAGAGGCAAGTAAATCAGTCGATCCTGTGCCATTATCCGGCCTTTCGGTTAAAGTCGTTGATGTGAACAAGGCCTGTCATCGTCAGCTCGCCATCCACATGGTCAAAAAGACCGGGTTCCTGATCAAACAGCGTCGCCAAACCACCGGTGGCGATCACTTTCATCGGGCGGTCACGCTCGGCTTTGATCTCGTGGTTGATGCCGCGAATAAGCCCGACATAACCCCAATAAATGCCCGATTGCATACAGGCCACAGTGTTGGTGCCAATGGCGCTTTGCGGTTTTGTGGCATCCACATGCGGCAGCGCTGCCGCCGCCAGATGCAACGCGCGCACAGACAGATTAACGCCCGGCGCAATCACGCCGCCGATATAAGCGCCGTCTTGTGCGACCACGTCAAACGTCGTAGCGGTGCCGAAATCCACAATAATCAGATCGCCGCCATGCTGTTTGAACGCGCCAACAGTGTTAACCAGCCTGTCCGCCCCAACTTGGGTATCGGCATCAACCCGCACCTCAACCGGCAGCGCGCATTCAGGCTTGCCGACGACCTGAGGGCGACAGTCAAAATAACGGTTACACAACAGGCGCAGGTTGAACACCACTTGCGGCACAACAGATGAGACGATTACCTCGGCGATATCCACTGTGATGCCCTGCAGTTCCATCAGGGTTTTTAGCCAAACCCAATATTCATCCGCCGTGCGCTGATGTTCCGTGGCGCAGCGCCAGTCGGCGACAAATTCGGTTCCGTCATGGATGGCAAAAACCGTGTTGGTATTGCCTACATCGATGGCCAAAAGCATGCGCGTAGTCCTTTCATGTCAGGAACCGCTGTGGAAAAACACATCGGCCGCAGCGATATGGTGGCGACCGTCAGCGGCTTTTAGAACAAGTGCGCCCTGTTCGTCCACAGTTTCAAAAGTGCCGGTGGTTTCGCTGTTGGCTGTGCGCGCGGTTATCACCTCGCCCAAGCGGGCGGCGTGCGACAGCCATTCCTGCCGGATGCCAGCAAATCCATAGGTGGTGAATTGTTGTTCCCAGCGGGCAAAGGCCGGGGCCAGCAGGTTCAGAAAATCAGCCGGGCTGATGGTCATTCCGGTGGCGCTGGACAGGCTGACGGGGCGCACCGCGCCGGGTTCAACATCCTGCGCCGGTGGCGCGGCCACCAGATTGACACCAAAACCGATGGCCAGATGATCACCGATGCTTTCCAGCAGAATACCGGCAACTTTGCCGCCGCTCAGCAAAACGTCATTTGGCCATTTCAACGCTAAGTCACCGGTACGTCCGGTGGCGGCGACAAATGCGTCGCGCAAAGCCAGAGACGCCACAAACGACCGCAATGCGCGGGTTTCAATCGTCCCCTCGGGTCGCCAGATCAGCGTTGCGGAAAAATTGCCCGTTGGCTGCACCCAGTCGCGCCCGCGCCGACCCCGCCCCGCAGTCTGTTCCAAAGCGTGAAACCATGTTGGTCCGGTCAGTTCATCGGCACACCGCGCGGCCTCGGCCATCGTGCTGTCGAGCGTTTCATAAAACCGCTTTTGAACGCCGTTGGGCCAGTGGTTCATCTATTTCAGCAAAGTCGCAGCAGCAGCACCGGCAAGCGTTCCCACCCCGAACAGGTTGACAATCCCCGCCACCATTACAAAGGCCGATGCCATCAAGGCCGCCCAATGGATCGGTGGCATGGTGCCATCCAAGGCCTCGCGGGCTTCGCCGAAATACATCAGGTAAACGATTCGCAGATAATAAAACGCGCCGATAACACTGGCGATCACACCGCCAATGGCCAGCCAGAGTAGGCCCTGATCGACGGCTGCCTGCAACACATAAAACTTACCGAAAAATCCGACCATAGGGGGAATACCAGCGAGCGAGAATAACAGCACCATCAGCGCCGCAGCGCGCAAGGGTTCAACCCGGCTGTAAAGGTTCAGGGACGCAATATCGGTCACGGCCTGCCCGTCTTTTTCCATGTTCAGGATAAAGGCGAAAACGCCGATATTCATGGTGATATAAATCGCCATATAGATCAGCATGGCCTGCACGCCTTGCTCGGATCCTGCGGCCAAGCCCATCAGGGCAAAGCCCATATGGCTGATCGAAGAATAAGCCATCAGCCGTTTGATATTGTTCTGACCGATGGCGGCAATCGCGCCAAGGAACATCGAAAGCACTGACAACAGTGCAATGATCTGTGACCAATCAGCAATCGCGCCGCCAAAAGCGTCAAACATCACCCGGGCAAACAGGCCCATCGCGGCAACTTTGGGGGCCGTGGCAAAGAACGCGGTGACCGGCGTTGGCGAACCTTCATAAACATCAGGTGTCCACATGTGAAACGGCACGGCGGACACTTTGAACGCCAGTCCCGTTAGCAGGAACACCAGCCCGATCAGCATGCCCAGCGACATGTCGCCTTGGCCAATAGCATCGGTGATACCCCCAAAACTCGTGGTCCCGGCAAAGCCGTAAATCAGCGACGCACCGTAAAGCAGCAAGCCAGAAGACAACGCGCCAAGCACAAAGTATTTCAAGCCAGCCTCAGTCGAACGGGCACTGTCACGCCGGAACGCGGCGATGACGTAAAGCGCCAGCGATTGCAGTTCCAGCCCCATGTAAAGCGCCATCAGATCACCGGCTGACACCATCATCATCATGCCAACGACCGACAGCGCGACCAGGATCGGAAACTCAAACTGCAGCAATTTGTTTCGCTTAAGGTATTCCTGGCTCATCAACAGGATAATCGCGGCGGAAAACAGGATCATCACCTTGGAAAAGCGCGCAAAACCGTCATTGATGAACGCGTCATTAAAGGCGGTTTTAGTTCCCTCAGGCTCAAGCCCGATCCATGTGCCAAGGCCAGCCAGCATCATCGCGGTCAGCCAGAACAGCATCGGCGCCTCGGCATCTTTGCCGCGATAGACACCCCACATCAGTGCGGCCATGGCGTAAATGGCCAGAACCACTTCGGGCAGGATTGTGTTCAGATCAGTTGCAATCATCGTTCTTACCCTTAATGCGTTGCCGCGACAGCAGACGAGCCGCGCGCAGCCTCAAGTACCGGTTCCAGATCATGCACAAGTTGCGCGACCGACGGGCCGATCAAATCAAGTACCAAGGCCGGATAGACGCCAAGCAGGATCGTCATGACCACCAGTGGCGCAAATATCCATTTTTCGCGCGCCGTCATATCCGTGATGGCCTTCAGGCTTTCTTTGATCATATCGCCAAACACCACCCGGCGATAAAGCCACAGCGCGTAGCCTGCCGACAGGATCACGCCCGAGGTTGCGAAAAACGCGACCCAGGTGTTGGTCTGGAATATACCGACCAGCGTCAGAAATTCACCGACAAAGCCAGAGGTGCCGGGCAACCCGACATTGGCCATCGTGAACAACATAAAGATCATCGCATAGACCGGCATCCGCACGACAAGACCGCCATAAGCGTCAATATCGCGTGTGTGCATCCGATCATAGATCACCCCGACGCTCAAAAACAGCGCGCCAGAAATGAACCCGTGGCTGATCATCTGGAAAATTGCGCCGTCCAGACCCTGCTGGTTAAAGGCGAAAATCCCCATGGTAACAAAACCCATATGCGCCACGGATGAATAGGCAATCAGCTTTTTCATGTCTTCCTGCATCAACGCCACCAGCGACGTGTAAACAATCGCAATAACGCTGAGCCACAGAACAAACCCGCTAAGCAATTCCGCACCGACTGGGAACATTGGCAGACTGAACCGCAGGAAGCCATAGCCGCCCATCTTCAACAGGATCGCCGCCAGCACGACAGAACCCGCCGTGGGCGCCTGAACGTGCGCGTCCGGCAGCCAGGTGTGGAACGGCCACATCGGCATTTTGACTGCGAAGCTGGCAAAGAACGCCAGGAACATCAGGGTTTGTGCGCCACCTACGATCTGCCAGCCAAAGATTGACAGGGTCGAGGATGAAAACTCATGCGCCAAAAGCGTTGGAATATCCGTGGTGCCCGCGTCCACATACATCGCGATCATCGCGACCAGCATCAGAACCGAGCCAAGCAAAGTATAAAGGAAGAACTTGAAGGCCGCATAAATACGGTCTTTGCCGCCCCAAATGCCAACGATCAGGAACATCGGGATCAGGCCCGCCTCGAACACGACATAGAACAAGATCAGATCAAGCGCGCAGAAAACCGCGATCATCAGGGTCTCAAGCACCAGAAACGCGATCATGTATTCTTTGACGCGATCCGTGACGTTCCAACTGGCGGCAATCACCAATGGCATCAGGAACGTGGTCAGCAGCACGAACAGCACGCTGATCCCGTCCACACCCATTTTGTATTTCAGCCCGGCCAGCCAGTCGTATTCCTCGACCATCTGGAACCCGGTGTCAGACGGATCAAACTGGGTGTAAATCGCGATAGATATCAGGAACGTGGCGCTGGTGGCCGCCAAGGCCAGCCATTTCGCCGCCCTTTGCGCCGCTTCATCTTCGCCACGCAGGAATAGTGCCAGAATACCGGCCGCAATCAACGGCAGAAACGTAACAATGGATAGAAGATTTTCCATCAGTGGGCTCCTCCGCTGATAGACATCCATGTGATCAGCGCAACGATGCCGATCACCATGGCAAGGGCGTAGTGGAACAGATACCCCGACTGGGCCCGTCCGGCGAGGCGGGTAAAGTAAGGCACGATGCCCATGGCAATGCCGTTGATCGAGCCGTCAATAACGGTGCCATCGCCCTTCTTCCAAAGGAAACGGCCCAGCCATTTTGCGCCGCGCACAAAGACAACGTCGTAAACCTCGTCAAAATACCATTTGTTGAGGAATAACCGGTACACAAAGTTGAACTGTTCAGCCAAAACAGCCGGGATATGTGGCCGACGGATATAGAATATCCATGCCAGCACAAAACCCGAGGCCATGGCGATGAACGGCGCCCAGATCACCCATTTCGGTACATGGTGCGCGTCATGGATCACGGTGTTCGTGTCATGGTTGGTATAGACCGATCCGCCAAAGAACCCAGCGACATTCTCGCCAAAGAAATCGCCGTACCAAACCATACCGGCCAAAACGGACCCGACGGCCAGAATGACCAGTGGGATAAGCATGGTTTTCGGGCTTTCATGGGCATGTTCATGCGTGTGCTTGTCGCCCTTTTCCACCCCATAAAACGTCATGAAAATCAGACGCCAGGAATAAAAAGCCGTCATCGCCGCAGCCGCGACCAGCAGTACAAAAGCGAACTGACCGACTTCAGAACCGGCGGCAAAGGTGCTTTCGATGATGGCGTCTTTTGACAAGAACCCGGCAAAGCCAATCGGCGTTTCGCCCAGCTTCATCAGAGTTGACGGGATACCGACACCGGTGATGGCCAGCGTACCGATCATCATGGCCCAAAAGGTCACGGGGATCTTTTTGCGCAGGTTGCCATAATTCCGCATGTCTTGCTCGTGATGCATCGCGTGGATGACCGAGCCCGCGCCAAGGAACAACATCGCCTTGAAAAACGCGTGGGTGAACAGATGGAACATTGCCGCCTGATAAACCCCGACACCAGCGGCTGCGAACATATAGCCAAGCTGGGACATGGTTGAATAGGCGATCACCCGCTTGATGTCGTTTTGCACAAGACCAATGGTGGCGGCGACAAAGGCGGTCAACGCGCCGATCACAGTGACAAACATCAAGGTGCCGGGCGCATATTCAAACAGCGGCGACATCCGACAGACCAGAAAAACACCTGCCGTCACCATGGTTGCGGCGTGGATCAGGGCCGAAACAGGTGTCGGGCCTTCCATCGCGTCGGGCAGCCATGTGTGCAGGAACAATTGCGCCGACTTGCCCATCGCGCCGATGAACAACAGGAAGGTCAGCAGCTCAATCGCGCTGATCTCCATATAAAGGAAGCTCATTTTGACCGTCGACAGGTGATGCCCGGCGCCGAACACATCATCCAGTTTGATGCTGTCCACCATATAGAACAGCCCGAAAATCCCCAAAGCAAAGCCAAAATCGCCAACCCGGTTGACCACAAAGGCCTTGATCGCGGCGGCGTTGGCGCTTGGCTTGCGGTAATAAAACCCGATCAACAGGTATGACGCAACACCAACCCCTTCCCAGCCAAAGAACATCTGCAACAGGTTGTCAGATGTGACCAGCATCAGCATGGCGAAGGTAAAGAACGACAGATACGCAAAGAAACGCGGCTTATAGCTTTCGCCGTCTTTCCATTGCGGGTCTTTGTCCATGTAGCCAAAGCTGTAAAGATGCACGAGGCTGGAAACCGTGGTCACCACGATCAGCATGATGGTGGTCAGCCGATCCAGCCGGATTGCCCAGTCGGCTGACAGGCTGCCGCTTTCGACCCAGCGCATAAGCGGGATCTGCTGCATCTGACCGTCATAACCCAAAAAGACGATCCAGCTCAGCGCAGCTGCCAAAAACAACAAAGCGGTCGCTGACGTGATCGCCGCCTTTTCGCCGATCATGCGATGGCCAAAGCCCGAGATCAGCGCGCCTACAAGCGGGGCAAAAAGGATGATGGTTTCCATTGTCTTACTTAACCCTTCATCACATTGATATCTTCAACGGCAATGGTGCCGCTGGTGCGGAAGAAACAAACCAGAATGGCCAACCCAATCGCGGCCTCAGCCGCTGCAACAGTCAGCACAAACAGCGTGAACACTTGCCCGACCATATCGCCAAGAAAGCTTGAGAATGACACCAGATTGATATTCACCGCCAACAACATCAGCTCAATCGACATCAGGATGACGATGACGTTTTTGCGGTTGAGGAAGATGCCGAAAATCCCTGTCACAAACAGGAAGGCGGCGACGGTAAGGTAGTGTTCTAAGCCGATCATGATTAAAGCCCCTGCCCCGGTTTCACGTCTTTCAGTTCCATTGCTTTGGCCGGGTCGCGGTACATCTGGGCCAGAATATCCTGACGTTTGACGTCTGTGCGGTGGCGCATTGTCAGCACGATTGCGCCGATCATGGCGACCAGCAGGATCAGCCCGGCGGTCTGAAACAGATAGATGTATTGCGTATAGATCAGCTGGCCCAGTGCGACGGTGTTTTGCGTGTCACTTAGGGCTGGCGTCACGGCGGCCCGCGCGGCCTCGTAATCCTCAGCAAAGGTCCAATGACCGAATACAAGGCCAAGCTCGACCAGCAGCACAACGCCGATCAGCAGGCCCATCGGCAGGTATTGCGCCAAACCGCCACGCAGTTCGGCAAAATCCACGTCCAGCATCATTACGACGAACAGGAACAGCACCGCCACCGCGCCGACATAAACAATGACCAGCAGCATGGCGACGAATTCGGCCCCCAGCAGAACAAACAACCCGGCCGAGGAAAAGAACGCCAGAATTAGCCACAGCACCGAATGCACCGGGTTGCGGGAAATCACAACAAACAGCCCCGACAGGACCGTCACAATCGCGAAAAGGTAAAATGCAAATACGGTCATTCGTCTTTTCCGTTCTCTTCTGCGTTAAACACCTCAAGCGCCGTTTGCAGCGCCTGGGTTGTCACGGGCATACCGCCAAACATCGACATCTGCATGATGACCTCGGTGATTTCCTGTTTCTTGGCACCCGCAACGCGCGCGCTTTCAATCGCTAGTTTCAATTGCGGCTCTTGCAGCACGAGTTGCGAGGTCAGCCCCGCAATCGTCACCAAAAACCGCGATTTCGCGTCCAGCCCGTTTTGATTGATGGTATTGCCAAACGCCATTTCCAGAAACGACTGGCCGACGCCCGGCATCATCGCCTCAAAGCTTGCAGGCGTGAACATGTCGGCGTCGGGGGCAAACTTTTTGCCCATCTCGGCTGTTTGCGCCATCATTTCCTGAAACATTTTGGCAAAATCGCTCATCGGTAGGGCGCATCCAGTTCAAGGTTCTTTGCAATCTCGGCTTCCCAACGCTCGCCATTGGCCAGCAAGCGGTCTTTGTTATAAAACAGCTCTTCGCGGGTCTCGGTTGCAAACTCGAAATTCGGACCTTCGACAATTGCATCCACCGGGCAAGCCTCTTGGCAGAACCCACAATAGATGCATTTGGTCATGTCGATGTCATAGCGCGTGGTGCGGCGGCTGCCATCTTCGCGCGGTTCGGCGTCAATTGTGATCGCTTGTGCCGGGCAAACCGCTTCGCATAATTTGCAGGCAATGCAGCGTTCTTCGCCGTTGGGATACCGCCTGAGCGCGTGTTCACCACGGAAACGCGGCGACAGGTATCCCTTTTCATGTGGGTAATTAAGCGTCACCTTTGGGCGGAAGAAGTATTTCAGGCCCAGCTTGAAGCCGACCGCGAAATCCATCAGCAGCAAATATTTTGTCGCCCGTTTCCAATCCATGGTTGCCATCAGCTCAGCCCCCTACAGCCCAGCGGGCATAGGCGCCGCCGAACAATCCATATTGTGCCGCAAAGGCGACCAGAACGACCCAACCCAGCGACATCGGCAGGAATACTTTCCAGCCCAGACGCATCAGTTGGTCATAGCGATAGCGCGGCGTGATTGCCTTGACCATCGAGAAGATGAAGAAGAAAAACAACATCTTGCCGATCATCCACAGCACCCCGTCGGGCAGGCCCGGCACGGGTGACAGCCAGCCACCAAAGAACAGGATGGTGATCAGCGCACACATCAGCACCACGGCCATCAGCTCGCCAATCATATAAAGCAGGAAGGGGGTTGATGAATATTCAACCTGATAACCGGCAACCAGTTCTGATTCAGCCTCTGGCAAATCGAACGGTGGCCGGTTGGTTTCTGCAAGAGCCGAGATAAAGAACAGAAATACCATCGGCAGGTGGGGTAACCAGTACCAGTTGAAGAAGCCGTAATCACCGTCCTGCGCCCGTACAATGTCCGTCAGGTTCAGCGAGCCGGTTGAAATCAGCACGCCAACGATGATGAAGCCGATTGAAACCTCATAGGAAATCATCTGCGCCGCCGAGCGCAGCGAGCCAAGGAAAGCGTATTTAGAATTGGACGCCCAGCCCCCCATGATCACGCCGTAAACCTCGAGCGAGGAAATCGCGAAAATGTAAAGAATTCCGATGTTTAGGTTCGCAATCACCCAGCCATCCGCCCAGGGGATCACAGCCCAGGCAATCACCGCCAGAATGAACGCCAGCATCGGGGCCATGAAATAGACCACCTTGTCGGCACCGGCTGGCACGACCACCTCTTTAACGATGTATTTAAGGAAGTCGGCAAAGCTTTGCAGTAGACCAAAAAGCCCGACGACATTCGGCCCTTTGCGCATCTGAACCGCAGCCCAGATTTTGCGGTCCGCATACATCAGGAATGCCAGCGAAACCAGCAGCAGCACCGTCACCAACAGGCATTGCCCGAGGATGAACAGGAATATCCCAAAATTGTTTTCAAAGAAAAACTCTGCCATGCTTACTTCATCCTCAAACCGTCGGTATTCCGTCGTCTTTGCAATTATCAACAACCACTTCGGCGTCCAGCGTCAGCAATCCCTGCGGCAGGGCTGCTGAGACGGTATAAACCGCATCTCCGCGCCAAAGACCATCGCTTTCTTCCACTTTTGTGCGCACATGTCGCGCAAATCCGTAACCCCGGATCAATGCATATTGCGCTGCTGCGCATTTTGCGTAATCCGCCACATCCGCCTTGGTCCTTGCCCCGGTCATTTCCACCTGAAACCGCACCAGATCATCATCCAGCAAGGCCGTTTCAATGCTTAAATAATCCGGGTCAAACCCCATATCCTTTTCCACATTGCCCCCCAGCGTCATCTCACAACCTGAAACCCCGCCCAAAAGGGCGATCGACAGGCCGGTAGAGATCAGGCTTGGGTGCATCTGTTTACCTATTCCGCCGCCATCTGCGGCTTGCGCGCCGCTGCCATGGACGACAATTCTGCCATTACGCTTGACGCGCGGGCAATGGGATTGCTCAGATAGAAATCGCCGCCCTTGTTGGTGATTTTGCCAAACGTCATGCGCGTTGTTGTTTCAGCCTCCCAATCATTTGCGGCAACCATGTCAATCACACCAAGATGCGGATGCGCCGCAATCAGGGCTGATCGCAAAGCGCCCAAACTGTCATAAGGCAGCACTGTTCCCAATTCCGCCGACAGCGCCCGCAGGATCGCCCAGTTTTCCTTGGCCTCGCCCGGCGCAAAACCCGCCCGGATTGCCATTTGTGGCCGACCTTCGGTGTTCACAAACAGACCGTTTTCTTCGGTATAGGCTGCCGCTGGCAGGATCACGTCGGCGCGATGTGCTCCACGATCGCCGTGGCTGCCCTGATAAATCACAAACGGGCCATCTTGGATGTCAATCTCGTCCGCGCCAAGGTTAAATACCACCTCAGCCCCGTCAAGCGCGGTTGACATGCCGCCTTCAGTCGCAAACCCGATATCCAGACCGCCAACTCTTGACGCGGCATCATGCAAAACCAAAAACCCACTGGCGGTATTTTCAGCGATATTCATGGCGGAGCCCAAAATCGCCGGGCCATTCGGACCAATCAAGGCACCCTGACCGATGATGACCAGCGAAGCCTTCGCCTTAATCTCGTCCGAGCCGCCCATTTTAACCACTGACGCCAACGCATCACTGTTGTCGCCCGCATGAGTGTAATCATAAGTCAGATCAACCGCCTCGCCGATCATGGCGATCTCTGCACCGCGCAGCCAGGCTTTGCGGATGCGTGCGTTCAGAACCGGGTTTTCCTGTCGCGGATTGGTTCCGATCAAAAGGATGCGTTCGGCGGTATCAATGTCGCTGATCGACGCTGTGCCAACATAACCCGACCGGTTATCCATCGGCAGATTGGCGTTATCGACCCGACATTCCGTAGCACCGCCAAGCCCATCAATAATGCCTTTGAGGGCAAACATCGCCTCAACCGGGGCCAGATCACCGGCCAATGCGGCGACCTTTTTGCCCTGCATCGCATTTGCGGTTGCGGCCAAAGCCTCGGGCCATGTGGCTGGTTTCAACTTGCCGTCAACCCGCACATAAGGCTGGTCGAGGCGTTGGCGGCGCAAGCCATCCCAGACAAAACGTGTTTTGTCGGAAATCCATTCCTCGTTCACATCGTCATGGTTGCGCGGCAAAATCCGCATGACTTCGCGGCCTTTGGTATCCACCCGAATATTCGCCCCAAGCGCGTCCATCACGTCAATGGTTTCGGTCTTTTTCAGCTCCCACGCGCGGGCAGTAAAGGCGTAGGGCTTGCTGGTCAGCGCGCCAACCGGGCACAGATCAATGATGTTGCCCTGCAACTCGCTATCAAGTGTTTGATTCAAATATGATGTAATTTCACTGTCTTCGCCACGCCCGGTCTGACCCATCTGCGAGATACCGGCGACCTCGGATGTGAAGCGCACGCAGCGCGTACAGGAAATGCAGCGTGTCATGGTCGTCGCAACCAGCGGGCCGAGGTCCAGATCGTCAACTGCGCGCTTAGCCTCGGTAAAACGGCTGAAATCAACGCCGTAGGCCACGGCCTGATCCTGCAAGTCACATTCGCCACCCTGATCGCAAATTGGGCAATCCAGCGGGTGGTTGATCAACAGGAATTCCATCACGCCTTCGCGGGCCTTTTTGACCATCGGCGATTTTGTCTTGACCACGGGCGGCTGGCCCTCGGGGCCGGGGCGCAGATCGCGGACCTGCATGGCGCAGGACGCCGTCGGTTTTGGCGGGCCACCGACCACTTCGACCAGACACATCCGGCAGTTACCAGCAATCGAAAGCCGCTCGTGATAACAAAAGCGCGGCACTTCGATACCCGCCACTTCGCAGGCCTGCAAAAGGGTCATGGCGGGATCAACTTCGACCTCGGTGTCGTCGATGATGATTTTCTTAAGGTCAGACATTCTTTCTACCTGCTTTTGATCAATCGGCCAATCTGGCTTTGATTTGCGATTTCAGTGGTCCCCAATGCGCAATATCCGGTCGCCTTTGCACGGTCCACACCATGCGCATCCAGATAGGCATATCCTTCGCTGCGCAGTCGCGCCTGCTCGGATGGGTCATTTTTATAGGCCTCGATTTCAGCCATCGAAAATCCCTGTTTGCGGGCGTAGCTGACAATGCCCAGCACATAACTCGTCGCCCGCCAGTTCCGGGCCTCAATCGTGCCGCAGTTTTCGCGGATCTCGTTAGCAATCGCTGTGGTCAGCAGCCGGGCAAAAATCTCAGGGTCGTCTTTCATTTCAGCCGCCGACAGGGCCGAGCCGAACATCAGCCCCAGCGTGGTTGCGCCAAAGGTCAGAGATTTCAGGTGACGGGAAACAGAATTCGCACGTTGGGTCATTTTATAATCCTCTCAAGCAACAAAACGGCACCGCGCAAACGCGATATACCTGTTGCCCAGATGGGCGCAGAGGCGTTTGATATGCAATAACAGGCGCCGAAACGCCGGGTGTAGCCCCGGCATCTGCCGCCCTATTGGTCAAACGATATGTGCGCAAACCCAACATTTCCTACTCCGCTGCCACTGCGATACGACCGGATCGCTTGGCTTTGATCCGATCCTCGATCTCGTCGCGGAAATGACGCACCAGACCCTGAATGGGCCACGCCGCCGCATCGCCAAGCGCGCAGATTGTGTGCCCCTCGACTTGCTTGGTCACATCCAGCAGCATGTCGATTTCTTCAATCTCGGCCTCGCCTTTGACCAAACGATCCATGACCCGCATCATCCAGCCTGTGCCTTCGCGGCAGGGCGTGCATTGGCCACAGCTTTCGTGTTTGTAAAACGCGCTCAGCCGCCAGATCGCTTTGATTACATCCGTGCTTTGATCCATCACGATCACAGCCGCCGTACCGAGGCCCGAGCGCTGGTCGCGCAGCCAGTCGAAATCCATGATCGCCTCGTCGCACAGATGTGCAGGCAGCAACGGCACAGACGCGCCACCGGGGATCACAGCCTTAAGGTTGTCCCAGCCGCCGCGCACGCCACCGCAATGTTTTTCGATCAACTCCTGAAGGGGAATCGACATCGCCTCTTCAACCACACAGGGGTTGTTGACATGCCCGGAAATGGCAAAAAGCTTGGTGCCGGAATTGTTCGGTCGACCAAACGAGGTGAACCAGTCAGGCCCCCGGCGCAAAATCGTCGGAACCACCGCGATGCTTTCAACGTTGTTCACCGTGGTCGGGCAGCCATATAGCCCGGCACCCGCAGGAAACGGCGGTTTCATCCGCGGCATGCCTTTTTTGCCTTCAAGGCTTTCCAGCAATGCGGTTTCTTCGCCGCAAATATAAGCCCCGGCTCCATGTGCGACGTATAGATCGAAATCCCAGCCGGATTTGGCGGCGTTCTTGCCCAGCAATCCGGCGTCATAAGCCTCGTCGATGGCGGCTTGTAAGGCCTCGCGTTCGCGGATGAACTCACCGCGTATATAGATGTAGCCTGCGTTCGCACCCATTGCGAAACCCGCGATCAGACACCCTTCGATCAGGGTGTGCGGATCATGGCGCATAATTTCGCGGTCTTTGCAGGTTCCAGGCTCGGATTCGTCTGCATTCACCACCAGATAACTGGGGCGGCCATCGCTTTCCTTTGGCATGAACGACCATTTCAGGCCGGTCGGGAAACCCGCGCCACCACGGCCACGCAAACCGCTGGCTTTCATCTGGTCAACGACCCAATCGCGGCCATTTTTGATGATCTTGGCGGTTCCATCCCAATGGCCACGTTGCTTGGCACCTTTTAACGTGCGCTCGTGCATCCCATAAAGGTTGGTAAAGACCCGGTCCTGATCTCTCAGCATATCTATTCCTCGTCCCGCTGGCGTTTTCGCCAGACTTGATACAAAACCACCAACGCCCAAATGAACGCCGCCAGAGCCATCAGATCACCCAGGATCGCATATGCAGGATCCCAGCCCATCTGGCCGCCCAGATATGAAAACCCCAGCCAGCTTGGAAAGGTCACAAGGATCACGAGGGCCGCGAGCCTTGCCTGCCTGACTGTGCTGTCTGTTTGCACCGGGGTTTCCATTTTTCCTTGCACAGCGTTTTAGTAAACGCCGCCCTTATCTACTTTCTTTGAAAACGCAGTATCGCCGCCTTCGGCCAGCGTTTTCGCCTGTTCGACCCAGCCATCGCGGGTGGCGCGGCCTTTGAAGCGCAGCATGTTATCGTCGACCCATGCCACTTCGCCCGCGCTCCAGCCAGCCATCTGATCGAAATGGAAAACGCCCATTTCATTCAGCAGTTTTTCAAGACCGGGGCCGACGCCTTTGATCTTTTTCAGATCATCCGCCTGCCCTTCGCGCGCAGCTGTCAACATGGCGGGTTTTTGTGCTGCCCCGTCGTCCGCCTCAGCAGGGGCAGGTTCGGGTTCTTTCACCACTTCTTTTGCTGCCGGAGCCGCAGCAGGCGCTGGCGCTGGTGCCGCCGGAGCCGCTTTTGCCACCGGAGTCGGCACAGGCGCAGGCGCAGCAGTTGAAGCCGCGTTACTTTTACCGCACAACATCGACACCAAAAGATAGCCAATCACAAAGAATATGACGATCCCGACGATAACCGACATGACAAAACTCCAGTCAAGCCATCTCCAGCTCAACAAGAAACCCAGGATACCAAGGACAATCGCCACCAACCACGAGTTGGTCCGGCATGATCCGTCATTTTGAGTATTCGTCATCTTTAACGCCTCCTTTTGAAGGTTTCGGTTACGGGTCGTCGGTTTCGTATGCTTGCTTGGTCTGTTTCCTTAACTTCTTGACAGGGCTATGGCTTGCTTGCGCCAGTTTCCTGCGGTTCCTTCATTGACTTCCTCACCACCGCCGCTGGGCATGTTTTCGTCAAGCCATGCCAACTCGCGCCGGTTCATGCTGACAAACTGGTGATAATGATAAATACCAGCCCCCTGCAGGGCGTTTTCCTGATCTTCGCTGATGCCATCAATTCGGGTCAAATCGTCGGGCGTATCGTTTTCTGGCCCTTCCAGCCCCGCCGGTTCCAACGGTTTGATTTTTGGCGGTGTCCCGGCTGCGGGCGCAGGTTCAGGTGCAGGCTCTGGTGCCACAACCGGTTCCGGTGCTTCAGCCACAACCGGCTCTGGCTCTGGCGTTGGCGCAACATCCGGCACTTCAACTTCGTGCAGCTCAATCTCCGGCTCAACTGGCGCGGCGGCAATTGGCGCAGCCGCCTGTTTGATAGCGTCAATCGCGGCGCGGGCCTCGTCGTTCAACACTTCTTTCTCTGGCAGTGGATCACTTTCGACAGCCTCAGGAATGTCCGCCACCACCTCAATTGCTGCTTCAGCGACTTGTTCAGCGTCGCTAACTTCGGCCATCACCCGAATGGGGCTTTCGATCGCTTCGGACAGTTTCAACGGTTCCGGTTTTTCTGAGCCTTCAACTGGTGTTTCAGGCCCATCTTCTGCGATTTCCTCAATCGTCGCTTCGTCACCCGCAGATTCGACTTCAGAGGCATCCTCAGCTTCAAAAGAATCCAAGATTTCAGTTGCCAATTCAGGCTCAGCTTCGGCGATGTTATCCGCAACCGCGTTAACCTCGTCAGTTAGGCGCGCGTCGGTTTCTTCGACATTGGGCGCCTCAAACACCGCTTCGGCCTTTTGTTGTTTTTCAGCTTGCTCTGCTGCTACAGCAACTGCAGCGGCAGCTTTTGCCATTACAGCACTCGCTTCGGCTTTGGATTGCGCCGGGGCGCCCTTAGATGCCGCCGGTTTTCCCGCATCCTGTGCGGTTTCTTTCAGACGGTTCCGCACGCGGTTGGATTGACCGCGACAAAACAAACGCCGGAACAGCAATCCGACCAATAGCACGGCCACAATGCCCAGAACGCCAGCCTGCAACTGGTCGACGGCAAAATCCATAACCAGAACATAGGCCAGGTAACCCCCGGCCCCCAGGCCGATCAGCCAACAGACGGTTTTGCAAAAACCGCCCTGATTATTCGCGTTGCTCATTTTATCCTCTCTTTCGTGTGGTTGAGGTCATCTAGTAGACATCCCCCTTTGACACCCTTTTAGAGAATTCAGTTTCGCCGCCAATTGCTAATATTTTGGCCTGTTCTATCCAATTATCCCGGCTGACCCGACCTTTGAACCCTACGAGGTTCTGATCGACCCACGCGATTTCGTCTGCGTCCCAATTTGCGATCTGATCAAAGTGCCAGACACCCATTTCGTTCAGCAGTTTTTCAAGCGCTGGTCCGACGCCTTTGATGTTCTTAAGATCATCCGCACCGGCCTTTTTCGCGGCCTTCAGCATCTTGGGCTTTTTGCCAGCTTGCGCCGACGCGACTGGCGCCGCAGCTTTGGCCACCGGCGCGCTTTTCGCGGGTTTGGCCTTGGCTTGTGGCGTGGCCGTCGCTTTGGCGCGTGGCTTGAGGATCGGCACCTCGTCGCCCTGAATGCGTTTAATCGTATCGCCCAATCCGGTCGCCAGCGCGGCCGAAGCGTTATACTGGTCCCGCCCGCTTTCAAAATCTTTGAGCGAAGTCAGACCCGACAAAGGTTCCGCTGCATAACGACCGTTTTGCGGGCCGGGTGTCGGCACCTCGCCGCGCGCCAAAGCCGCCAGAATTTCGCGGAATCTTTCGCCGGTCAGGTCTTCATAGAAATCTTTGCCAACCTGAACCATTGGTGCATTGGTGCAGGCACCAAGGCATTCGACCTCTTCCCACGAAAAGTTACCGTCAGCCGACAGTTCATGCGGATGTGCGGCAATCACTTCGCGGCAAATGCCGATCAGATCTTCAGCGCCACAAATCATGCAAGTCGTTGTGCCACAAACCTGCACATGCGCAATCCCACCCACGGGCTGCAACTGAAACATAAAGTAAAACGACGCCACTTCCAGCACGCGGATATAATCCATACCCAACAAATCACCAACGGCTTCGAGTGCTGGTTGGCTTAGCCAGCCTTCTTGTTCCTGTGCGCGCCACAGGATCGGGATCACGGCACTGGCTTGACGGCCTTCGGGATATTTCGCGATCTGGGTTTCGGTCCAGGCCAGATTGGCCGCCGTAAAGGCGAAACTGTCAGGTTGTTCGGAATGTAATCGGCGTAGCATTAGACAGATACTCCTGTCGTGGAATGGGCGTAACAGGCGATGAGCGCGACCAATGTCGCAGCAATTCCAGCCGCCAGATGTGTGACATAAGGGAACCCGCGCTTTAGATAAATAAAGGCGTCGGCAAATCCGAGGAATGCGAAAACGGCAAACAGAAAACTGATGACCGTAAGATCGCCATAAAGCGTCGCACCTACTGCAAGGGCAGACAGGGCAAAATACCGGTCTGTCATCACATTGGGCAGTTGTTCGGCACGATGGGTCACGATGGCCATGCCCTTTTCAGGGTTCAGCAGAAAGGCAAAACCGAAAAACCCGGTTAAAACCGCGCCAAGCCCGGACAGGATCAATGTGAATGTTGCCAAATCCATCACCGGTCGATCTCTCCAAACACCACATCAATCGAGCCGATGATGGCAGCTACGTCGGCCAGTTGGTGGCCGCGGCAAAGATGATCCATCGCCTGTAGATGCAAATAGCCCGGCGCACGGATTTTCGCCTTGTACGGCTTGTTGCTGCCATCAGACACCAGATAGACGCCAAACTCACCCTTAGGGGCCTCGACCGCGGCGTAAATCTCGCCTTCGGGCACGTGGAAGCCTTCGGTGTAAAGCTTAAAGTGGTGGATCAACGCCTCCATCGAGGTTTTCATCTCGCCACGTTTGGGCGGTGTAAGCTTGCCCCGCGCCAGCACATCACCGGGCTCAAGGCGCAGCTTTTCAATTGCTTGCTGCATGATTTTGACGCTTTCGCGCATTTCGGCCACCCGGCACAAATACCGGTCGTAACAATCACCGTTCTTACCGACCGGGATCTGAAACTCAAACTCGTCGTAACATTCATAGGGTTGGGCGCGGCGCAAATCCCAGGCCATGCCGGAACCGCGCACCATCACGCCCGAAAAACCCCAATCGAGCGCCTCTTGTTCCGTCACGATCGCAATATCAACGTTACGTTGTTTGAAGATACGGTTTTCCGTCAGCAATCCTTCAATGTCATCCAGCATCGCCGGGAATTCCAGCGACCACGCCATGATATCATCCAGCAGATCATCCGGCAGATCCTGATGCACACCGCCGGGGCGGAAATAGGCCGCGTGCAGTCGCGCACCACAAGCGCGCTCATAGAAAGTCATCAGCTTTTCGCGCTCTTCAAACCCCCAAAGCGGCGGTGTCAGCGCGCCCACATCCATCGCCTGTGTGGTGACGTTCAGCAGGTGGTTAAGAATGCGGCCAATTTCGGAATAGAGCACCCGGATAAGGCTGGCGCGGCGCGGCACTGCGGTGCCGGTCATTTTTTCGATGGCCAGACACCAGGCATGTTCCTGATTCATCGGCGCGACGTAATCCAGCCGATCAAAAAAGGGCAGGTTTTGCAGATATGTCCGGCTTTCCATCAGCTTTTCGGTACCGCGATGCAAAAGACCAATATGCGGATCACACCGCTCGACGATTTCGCCTTCCAATTCCAGCACCAGACGCAAAACGCCGTGGGCCGCTGGATGTTGTGGGCCGAAATTGATGTTGAAATTGCGGATACGCTGTTCGCCGTTCAGGGCGTCGTTTTGGGAACCGTCCATCACTTCGCTTCTCCCTTGTCGTCACCCGGCAGGATAAATTCTGCCCCCTCCCAAGGGGACATGAAATCGAACTGGCGGTATTCCTGAATAAGCGACACCGGTTCATAAACCACGCGCTTTTCTTTTTCGTCGTAGCGCACTTCGGTATAGCCCGTTGTCGGGAAATCCTTACGCAAAGGATGTCCGCGAAATCCGTAATCCGTCAGGATGCGGCGCAAATCGGGATGACCGCTGAACATCAGGCCATACATGTCGAACACTTCACGCTCGAACCAATTGGCGCTGGGATGAACCGAGGTGATCGAGGGCATCAGATCATCCTCGCGCACGGTGACGCGCAGGCGAATGCGGTGGTTCTGATACATCGACAGGAAATGGTAAATCACGTCAAAGCGTTTGTCGCGGGTTGGGTAATCAACGGCAGTAATATCCACCAGGGTTGAGAATTGGCAATTGCGGTCGCTTTTCAGAAACTCAATGAATTCAACCAGTTCACTTAGCGCGACCTGCACGCATAACTCGCCATTGGTGATGCTGGTTGCCACGATCGCATCTTCTTGCTTGCCTGCAATCAGGGCGGCCAGTTCTTGCAATACTTCGCTCATCTCAAATCCTCGAATTTACCGTGCAATCGTGCCCGTCCGGCGGATTTTCCGCTGGAGTTGTAAAATACCGTAAACCAGCGCCTCGGCGGTTGGCGGGCAACCCGGTACATAGATGTCAACCGGCACAACCCGATCACAGCCACGTACAACCGAATAGGAATAATGATAGTAACCGCCGCCATTGGCACAGGACCCCATCGAGATCACATACCGTGGTTCCGGCATCTGGTCATAAACCTTGCGCAGTGCGGGCGCCATTTTGTTGGTCAGCGTTCCGGCCACAATCATCAGATCAGACTGGCGCGGGCTGGCGCGCGGCGCGGTGCCAAACCGTTCCAGATCATAACGTGGCATCGAGGCATGCATCATTTCAATCGCACAACAGGCCAAACCAAAGGTCATCCAGTGCAGGCTGCCAGTGCGGGCCCAATTGATCACATCCTCGGTCGAGGTCAGCAGAAAACCCTTGTCCTGCAAGTCACGGTTCAGGGCCGCTGTCGATACTTCTTTATCAGCCCCAGCAGAATTGGCAGACATCACGACCATTCAAGAGCCCCTTTTTTCCACTCATAGGCAAATCCGATGGTCAGGACTGCCAGAAATACCATCATCGACCAGAAACCCAGCTCGCCCACATGTTGGAACGACGCGGCCCAGGGGAACAAAAACGCCACCTCAAGGTCAAAGATAATGAACAGGATCGACACCAGATAGAACCGCACATCGAATTTCATCCGCGCGTCATCAAAGGCGTTAAAACCACACTCATAGGCGCTGATTTTTTCGGCATCCGGGTGCCGTACGGCCACCACAAGTGCGGCGGCGATCAAAACCACAGCCAGTGCCACGGCAAGGGCCAAAAATATGAGGATCGGAAGGTACTCTCTTAACAACTGGTCCAACACTGCCTCCTTCAAGCCCAACCGGCAAAAATTATTGCGTGATCTTTACGCCTGACTTGGCACAAGGTCAACCGAACCAGTCAAAGGAAGACCCGGTTTTCGGGACGAAATCAGCGGGTTTTGTCAGCGCAAAACAAATGGTGCGACGCATTTGTGGACAATTGTATACTTGGCGGGGCGATTTCGGACGCGAAAAATGTGATTCCCGACCTGCTTTCTGCCTCGTTCAAGGCGCGGGGCGGGTCGCGTTCCGTCACTACCGTGACCCCGCGGATGCAAACGCGCAATAAATGCCAGCCACAACAGTCTAGACCTAGACAGGCGCCGTTTTCGCCAACAAGACCGTTAGTCGCATTGTTGCATCTGTTGGCGGTCGACTGACGCCAACACCGCCTATTCCACAACCCAATTCGGCTTGCGTTTTTCAAAAAACGCGGCGATGCCTTCCGGCGCTTCGCTGCCTTCCCAACAGGCAACCAGACGTTCGATCGTGTCACCGATTACCTCGTCCGTGATCGCCGGCCCCAGCGAACGCGCCAGTTGTTTGGCCGCCGCAACCGCGCCGGGGGCCGCTTGCAGGTAAGGCGCGACCTCGGCCTCGACCGCAGCGTCAAGCGCATCCGGTGTCACAACATGCGCCAGCAGGTTCAGTTCACGCGCCTCTGATGCGCCAAACAGCCGCGCCGACATGAACACGCGGCGCGCCTTGTCTTCGCCCATTCGCGCCAGAACATAAGGCGAGATGGTCGCGGGGATCAGGCCGAGCTTAACCTCAGTCAGGCCAAACTTGGCCGCTTCAACCCCGATGGCCACATCGCAAACCGACATCAGACCAATGCCGCCGCCAAACGCGTTGCCCTGCACCCGCCCGATCAGCGGTTTGGGCAACGTGTTCAGCTTGAACAAACCGTTCGCCAGAATGCGCGCCTCGGCCCGGCGTTCATGTCCGCTGGCAGTCATTTGGGCCTGCATCCAGCGCAGATCACCCCCGGCGCAAAAAGATTTGCCATCGGCCGCCAGAACAACAACCCGCACGTTGTCATCCGCTGCCAATTGATCCGCAGCACAACCAAGTTCGCGCAGCATCAGGCCCGACATCGCGTTATGTTTGTCGCCCCTTGCCAGCCACAGCGTCGCCACACCACGTGTGTCAGTTTCAATTCTCAGCGTTTCAAACATGTTCATTCCTTTGGGTGACTTTTATCTTGGCTTGGCGGTTGTGGCTGGTGTTAGTTTAAGTGCTGCGCATCTGACGCGCCATTTGTGCCGCTTTGGCCAATATGGCCTGATCGAGCCCGGTTGCAAAGCCAAGGTCGGCCAGTCGCGCGGCAACCGCCTCGCTTGCGACATTGCCCGCCGCACCCGGCGCATAAGGGCAGCCGCCCAGCCCACCGACAGCCGCGTCAAACACCCGCACGCCCAGCGCCAATGATGCCTCGATATTGGCCAGCGCACGTCCGGCTGTGTCGTGGTAATGGCCCGCCAGCATGTTTGCCGGGGTCGCCTTCAACACCGCCCGTAACATCGCGGAAATACTGTCCGGATTAGCTTGCCCAATCGTGTCGCCAAGCGAAATTTCGTAACATCCTGCAGCGCGCAGTTTTGCCGCCAGATCAGCCACCTGCCCCGGCGCGGTCGGCCCGTCAAACGGACAATCAGTGACGCACGAGATATACCCCCGCATCGGAATGCCATCAGCCAAGGCCGCCGCCGCAATAGGGGCGAACCGTTCCAGACTTTCCGCTATTGAGCAATTGATATTGGCCTGACTGAACCCTTCCGAGGCCGAAGCGAAAATCGCGATCTCGTCAGCTTTGGCGGCTTTCGCCCCGTCATAGCCACGCATATTTGGCGTCAGCGCCGCGTAGGAAACACCGGGTGCGCGTCTGATACCGGCCAGCACTTCGGCCCCGTCGGCCATTTGCGGCACCCATTTGGGCGACACGAAACTGGCCACTTCGATGCGCTTGAAACCGGCACTCGACAGCACGTCGACTAGCGCGATTTTGTCACGGGCAGCGATCATCTGCGACTCGTTCTGCAACCCGTCACGCGGGCCAACTTCGAATATTTCCACAAATTCAGACATCTGGAAGCTCGTAAAAATCTTTCAGGTACAATCGTTCTGCCCCTTCCGGAGGCAGCGCCTTTTGAAACGCCGGGCGGGTCAGCAGGCGCGCACTATAGGCGGCGACATTCGGCAAGGCATCAAGCCGCACGAAACGCTGGGCACCGTAGACCGAATAACCCACATTGGTGTCGATGGCGGAAAAGCCGCTGGCCAGCAGATAGTCCTGCCCTTCCAATGCCTCTTCCAGCACGGCCAATGTGCGCGCCAGACGCATGGTTTCGTATTTCATAACGGTGGGCGAGCGCATCCAGTCTTTGCGTAGAACCACGTGGTGTTGGGTCAATGTCGCCAAATGCTGGCCGATGGTTTCGGCAAAATGCAGCCATTGCACCCATTGCCAATGCTCAGCGTCGCCAATTGGACGGCCAAGACCGGATTGCGGATAGGTGGTAACCAAATATTCAGTGATCGCGCCGGTTTCAAAAATCGTGAGGTCGCCGTCTTCCAACGCAGGCACCCGCCCGGCTGGCGACAATTTGCGGTATGCCTCGGTATAAAGCGGTTTCAGAAACGAATGGACCACCAGCTCAAATTCAAGCCCCATTTCGTAAAGCAATGCCAGACTGCGGGTTGAACGGCTTTCCCAACCGTGATGCAGGCGGCGCATCAGTCTTCCTCGTCTTCCAGCCGTATCAGGGGCGCGCCAGCCTCAACCTGCGCGCCGGACGCGGCCAAGATTTCCGCCACCACACCATCACGCGCAGCCGTCAGGGACTGTTCCATTTTCATCGCCTCAAGGATTGCCAAACGATCACCTGCCGTTACCGCGTCACCCGCCTTGACGAACACCGCTTTGACAAGACCGGGCATCGGCGCCTCGATCAGATTGCCGCCCGCTGCGGCACCAACGTCGCGGTCCAACGGGTCGATGATTTCATAATGCCAGCTTTGATCGGCAAAAACGCTGACGCTGCCGCCGATAACCACCAGCTTTGCGCGGCTTTTGGCGCCGTCGATCCACCAGTCGCCGCCCTGGTACGATATGTCAAAACTGTCGCTGCTAAGCGTGACCTTGAAATGCACGGCTGACAGAACCGAGATCGTCACCTCAGACACCTCGTCATCAACACCCAGATGCACGATATGGCTCAAAGGTGCCCAAAGTGAAAAACCAACGTCCCAGCCAGTGGCGCGATCCAACCCGGCGGCCGCTATGGCTGCCAGCGCTGTGATCCCACCCGAAACAGGGGCGCAGGCGGTCAGGTTGTCAATGTCGCGCTCGATCAAACCGGTATCAACATCGCCGGATACGAAATCCGCGTGGCGTGTCAGGGCCGTGAGGAACGCCAGATTGGTGACGCTGCCGGCGACTTCGGTCGCGACCAGCGCCTGTTCCATGCGTTTGAGCGCAACCGCCCGCGTTGGCCCATGTACGACCAGTTTGGCAATCATCGGATCATAAAAGGGTGAAATCACGTCGCCACTGCGCACACCGCTGTCAGACCGGGCATCAAGGGGAAACTGAAGATGGGTCAGGGTGCCGGTTGCGGGCAGAAAGCCTTTGGGCACATCTTCGGCGTAAAGCCGCGCTTCAAACGAATGGCCGTTGATCGAAAGCTGATCCTGCGTCATTGGCAAGGCCTCGCCCGCTGCGACGCGCAATTGCCATTCGACAAGGTCGACGCCCGTGATCGCCTCGGTCACCGGATGTTCGACTTGCAGGCGGGTGTTCATTTCCATGAACCAGAACCGATCAGCGCGCAAACCATCACTGGCGTCGACGATGAATTCAACCGTGCCCGCACCTTTGTAGCCGATGGCACGCGCGGCCCTGACGGCGGCCTTGCCCATTGCGGCGCGCATTTCGCGGGTCATGCCGGGGGCCGGGGCCTCTTCAATCACTTTTTGATGGCGACGTTGCAACGAGCAATCACGCTCAAACAAATGCACCGCATCTGTGCCGTCGCCAAACACCTGCATTTCAATATGGCGTGGTTTTTCGACGAATTTTTCAACCAGCACGGCATCATTGCCAAAAGCGGTTTTCGCCTCACCGCGGGCCGAGGCCAACGCATCGGCAAAATCTGCCGGGGCCATAACCTTGCGCATGCCCTTGCCGCCGCCACCTGCGACGGCTTTGATCAGAACCGGATAGCCGATCGCCTCGGCGGCGCCTTCAAGATGGGCCAGATCCTGCGCCGCGCCGTGATAGCCGGGCACAACGGGCACGCCCGCCTTTTCCATCAATTCCTTGGCGGCATCCTTTAGGCCCATAGCCCGGATCGCATCCGCTGACGGGCCGATGAAAACCAGCCCCGCCGCTGTTACCGCATCAACGAAATCGGGGTTTTCCGACAGGAAGCCATAGCCGGGATGGATCGCCTCGGCACCGATTGCCAATGCGATTTCGATAATAAGATCGCCTTTGAGATAGCTGTCAGCCGGGGCAGAGCCACCGATATGCACCGCCTCATCCGCCATTTCCACATGTTTGGACCGCGCATCCGCATCGGAATAGACCGCCACGGTTTTCACACCCAATCGGTGGGCGGTTTCCATGACACGACAAGCGATTTCGCCACGGTTCGCTATCAGAATTTTGTTCAACATCTTTAGGTCACCTTACCTGTGCCCGAGCAACGGGGGCTGCCTGCCCCCGCACCCCCGGGAGTATTTTTGCAATAAAGAAACATCTGCGCGCTTTCATCGGTTCACATCCGGAACAGGCCAAAGCGGGTTTCCTCAATCGGAGCGCATAGGCAGGCCGAAAGTGACAGTGCCAGTACATCGCGGGATTTGCGTGGGTCAATGACGCCGTCATCCCACAGGCGCGACGAGCCATAAAGCGGGTGCGATTGATGCGCGAACATATCAAGCGTTGGTTGTTTGAATTTCGCCTCGTCTTCAGCCGACCATGTGTCACCGACCCGTTCAATCGCGTCGCGTTTGACGGTGGCAAGCACCCCGGCGGCTTGTTCGCCGCCCATGACGGACACTTGCGAATTTGGCCATGTCCACAGGAACCGGGGGCTGTAGGCCCGCCCGGCCATGCCGTAATTCCCGGCGCCAAACGAGCCACCGACGATCATGGTGATTTTCGGCACTTTGGTGGTGGCCACCGCGGTTACCAATTTGGCACCGTGGCGTGCGATGCCCTGGCTTTCATATTTCTGGCCGACCATAAAGCCCGTGATGTTTTGTAAAAACACCAGCGGGATGCGACGTTGCGAGCATAATTCGACGAAATGTGCGCCTTTTTGCGCGCTTTCGCTGAACAGCACGCCATTATTGGCAATGATGCCGATTGGCATGCCTTTGACATGGGCAAAACCGCAGATCAGTGTTTCGCCAAAGCGGGCTTTGAATTCGTCAAAGCGCGATCCATCCACCAGACGAGCGATGACCTCGCGGATGTCATAAGGTGTGCGCAGATCGGCAGGCACCACGCCAAGGATTTCCGCCGGATCGTAAAGTGGTTCTTCGATCGGTTGCAATTGCACGGTTGCTGGTTTGGCCCGGTTGAGACCGGCTACCGCCCGACGTGCCAATGCCAGAGCGTGGGCGTCATCCTCGGCCAGATAATCCGCCACGCCAGACAGGCGCGTATGAACATCACCACCACCCAGATCTTCGGCAGTGACCACCTCGCCGGTGGCTGCTTTGACCAATGGTGGCCCGGCAAGAAAAATCGTGCCTTGTTCTTTGACGATAATCGTCACATCCGACATGGCCGGCACGTAGGCCCCGCCCGCGGTACACGAGCCCATGACGACCGCAATCTGAGGAATATCCTTGGCCGACATATTGGCCTGATTGTAGAAAATTCGCCCGAAATGGTCGCGATCCGGGAAAACCTCATCCTGGTTGGGCAGGTTTGCCCCACCGCTGTCGACCAGATAGATGCAGGGCAGATTGTTGGCTTCGGCGATCTCTTGGGCGCGCAGGTGCTTTTTCACCGTCATCGGGAAATACGTGCCACCTTTTACGGTGGCATCATTGCACAGCACCATGACTTCCAGACCATGCACCCGACCGATCCCGGCAATGACGCCTGCACCGGGTGCGGCACCGTCATAAAGGTCATGCGCCGCAGTCGCGCCGATTTCCAGAAAGGGTGAACCCGCATCCAACAGGCCCGACACCCGATCGCGTGGCAGCATTTTACCGCGCGAAATATGACGTGCGCGTGATTTTTCACCACCGCCAAAGGTCGCCTTGTCCGCCGCCGCCGCCACGGTTTCCAGCAAAGCCAGATGCCGGTCGCGGTTGGATTGGAAAACCTCTGACGAGGCGATTGCCACTGATTTAAGAACTGTCATCGCTGTATCCCATTTGCCTCAATAGGCGCGTTTCCATCGCCCCAATGGGATCAGAAAACCGCCGGAGTGTGTCAGACCGACACCTAATACGTGATCAAGTGGCGTTTCAGCGCCAGAGCCTGCTTACCGGTCAGGTTTAACAGACAAGATAACGTGGCCGGGCCTCCGCCGGTACCGCCGCCCCATTGGGCACGCTCGTAATCACAAGTTGCGTCGCGATAGGTAATCCAAGCGCGCTGCATTGCCCGAAGTGCCGGGGCCTTTTTGGGGGCTGAATAGCCATCCGCGTCGGCCTGTGCGTCGTCGGCTTTTTCCCGCGCCATCAGAACCCGGTATTGCGCGTTCAACTGGTCATCCCAGTATTCCAGTTCGTAATTCAGGCACCCGCCCATGCCATAGGTCGAACTGCCACCGGGTGTCGCGTCCATACACATGCTGGCGGAACTGCCGACGCATTCGTTTTGCCGGGCTTCGTCGGCACTTGCCTGCAAGCAGCCTTCGGTCGCGGCCATTGAAAAGATCAGGCCGTTTTCGTCGGCGGCAGAGGCCGGATTGGTCCCGGCAAGGCCCAAAACAAAGAGCGTTAGAATTTGAGCATATTTCATCATTTCACCCCGTTATTTTCATCAATTCCCGACCGCATAACATACGGCGGATTTCGCTGGTGCCCGCACCAATTTCCATCAGTTTGGCGTCGCGCATAATGCGGCTTAACGGGCTGTCGTTCAGGAACCCGGCCCCGCCCATGGCCTGCACACCCTGAACGGCGACTTCCATTGCGCGTTCTGAGGCATAGAGAACACAGGCTGCCGCGTCCTGTCGTGTAACCTCGCCACGATCACAGCTTGAAGCGACGGCGTAAACATAGGCCCGCGCTGAATTCATTCCGGCGTAGATATCTGCGATTTTGCCCTGCATCAGCTGGAAATCCCCGATGCGCTGGCCGAATTGTTTGCGTTCATGCATGTAAGGCATGATGTGATCCAAAACTGAATGCATGATGCCAATGCCAATGCCCGACAGAACCACGCGTTCGTAATCAAGCCCTGACATCAGAACGTTGACGCCGCGACCTTCTTCACCCAGCACATTTTCAAACGGCACTTCGCAATCTTCAAAAATCAGCTCGGCGGTGTTGGAACCTCGCATGCCTACCTTGTCGAAATGCGGGCTGGTGGAAAATCCCTTCATGGTTTTTTCAACAATAAAGGCGGTCATGCCGCGCGGCCCTGCCTCGGGGTCGGTTTTGGCGTAAACCACCAATGTATCCGCATCAGGGCCGTTGGTGATCCAGTATTTTGTGCCATTAAGGTTGTAATACCCGTTGCGCTTTTCCGCGCGCAGTTTCATCGACACCACGTCAGAGCCTGCCCCGGCTTCGGACATCGCAAGGGCGCCGACATGTTCACCGGAAATCAGGCCCGGCAGGTATTTTACCTTTTGTTCGGGGCTGCCGTTCAGGCTGATCTGGTTGACGCACAAGTTGGAATGCGCCCCGTAGGATAACGAGACCGAGGCCGAGGCCCGCGCGATTTCCTCGACCGCGATGGTATGCGCCAGATAGCCCATATTGACGCCGCCATATTCTTCGTCGACCGTGATGCCAAGCAGGCCCAGATCACCCATTTCACGCCACAACTCAACTGGGAAATCATTGGCTTTGTCGATATCAGCGGCCATCGGGGCGACGCGTTCCTGCGCCCAGCGATGCACCATATCGCGCAGGGCTTCGATATCTTCGCCACAGGCGAAATTCATGGATGCGTTGAACATGGTGGCCCTCGATTAATTGAACAGTTGTTCATTTAATAGCCGGAACAATCGAGATTCGCAATGAAAAACACGGGCAGCGCATTTCGGCGATGACTCAATCACCGGTTAAAGCGTTGAAATAACACCTTTATTGGGTAGTTTCAGCTACGTTCCGCCAGCACTTCTTCGCGGATTATCGACGCAATCAGGGCGCAATCGACAACGCTAAAGGTCAACGGCAGCCGCATATCCATCAATCCATCCAGCACACGATCTGTTTGTGGCAGGCTTTGCGCCGGGGCATATTGCCAACTGGTATAGCGCGAGGTGAAGGCCGTGGGTTCCGCCCCGCCAAACCATTTCAACTCAACCCCGCGCGCCAGACATCGTGCCATCAAACCGGCAATTGCGTCAGGGCCGAAATCAGGCAGCAAAAACTGGAAGGACGAACCGACGAAATCTTCAGCCTCAGGTCGTTCTATCACCTTCAGGCCCGGCACATTGCGCAACCCGTCTTCAACCACATGATACCTAGCGTTCCACGCAGCACACTGATCGGCCAGCTTGCGCAATTGCGGGCGCAAAATGGCGGCCCGCAGATTGTCCATGCGGCCCGAACAATTCGGGGTTTCCAGCCTGATACCGTCGAAAGCTGAACTTGGCGGGCTCGCCAAATGGCGCTCATAAAGCATATAGGACCCCGAAAGGATCGTCGCGCGCGCCATCAGGTCAGCATCGTCTGAGATCATAAGGCCACCTTCGCCGGAGTTCAGATGCTTATAGGTCTGGGTGGAATAACACGCGACGCGTCCGTGACGGCCAGACACAACGCCGGCCCAATGCCCGCCCATCGTGTGGGCGCAATCCTCGATAACGATCACATTCGCGCTGTCACAGATCGCCATCAGGCGATCCATGTCGCAAATATGGCCGCGCATATGGCTGAGCATCAGGATTTTGGCACCACTTTGGGCAATCATCGCCTCTAAATGCTCAAGATCAATCACCAGCGCGTCGGTCACTTCAACGAAAACCGGCACGCAACCCGCAGCGGCAATCGCGCCCGGCACCGGGGCCAACGTAAAGGCGTTGGTCAGAACCTTGTCACCGGGCTGGGGCAGCAAAGCGCGCAATGCGCATGTCAGGGCATAGCCACCTGACGCCACGGCCAGACAATATCTCGCCCCTGTCAGGTCTGCAAATTCCTGTTCCAGCAAGGCGGCCTCGGCGACTTCATCCTGTTCGACGTTATAACGATGCAACCGCCCGCTGCGTAGGACCCGCAATGCAGCTTCGATCGCATCATCCGGGATCGGTTCCTGTTGGGTAAAACTTCCGGTGAAACGTTTTGACATTTTTGGTCCTTTTTCCACCTTGTTTGAGGCTTGGCACACAGTCTGTCTTGTCCGTGTCGCCTCGTCAATCGCGGCTGTCTTTGCCTGCTCAAATGGCACCGATTCCTTTTCCCTTTGCGACAACAGATGTCGGAAATGTCGGCACCGATGCGAATTGCGCCCCTAAACTGATGCCACCCAAGCAGGAGCGACGCCATGCCAACCGATATCATTGATTTCATCCATGACCTCAAATTTCAGGACATTCCGGCAAGCGCACGTGAATGGGCCGAGCTGTGCGTTCTTGACCTGATCGGGGTCGGCATCGGCGGGGCGACCATGCCAATGTCCGGCATGATCCGCGATCACGCGGCAGCAATGTTTGGGGCCGGGGGTGGCGTCGGCGCCGCAGATCGCGGCGCGCGGATGTTGTTTGATGGACGTCTGTGCAGCCCCGCTGGTGCGGCCCTGGCGGGCGGCATGACGATAGACGCGCTTGACGGCCATGACGGATATAACGACGCCAAAGGCCATGTTGGTTGCGGTGTTTTTCCAGCCGCCTTCGCGCTGGCAGAGGCAACCGGCCAGACGGATGGACAGGCGTTTCTGACGGATATCGTGATCGGCTACGAGCTTGGCTCGCGATTGGCGCTGGCCCTGCATGCAACGGTTGCGGATTATCACACGTCAGGTGCGTGGGTGGCCGTGGCCTGTGCAGCCCTTGGCGCGCGGCGACTGGGGCTGGACCGCGCAGCGACCCGCCATGCGTTGGGGATTGCGGAATATCACGGCCCACGCAGCCAGATGATGCGGGTGATTGATCATCCTTCGATGTTGAAAGACGGCTCTGGCTGGGGCGCAATGGCGGGGGTATCTGCCGCTTATCTGGCGCGCGCAGGCTTTACTGGCGCGCCCGCGATCACCGCCGAAGGGGCTGACGTGGCGCATTTCTGGGCCGATATGGGTCAACGCTGGCTGACATGCGAGCAATATTTCAAGCCCTACCCGGTCTGTCGCTGGGCCCAAGGCCCGATCGAGGCGGTTTTGTCGATCAAAGCCGCGCATGATCTGACATCAGACATGGTGGATCACATCGAAATCTCGACCTTTCATGAATCCGTTCGGCTGGCAATGAATGAGCCGACAGTGACGGACGAAGCGCAATATTCCACCTCTTATCCGTGCGCGGTGGCCATGGTGAAAGGCACTGTCGGGATTGAGGACGTATCTGACGGCGCCTTTCAGAACCCAGAAATCATGCGCCTTTCCAAAGGTTTGCGCATGGTTGAGGATAGTTATTGCAATGAACAATTCCCGGCCCTGCGTTTCGCCAAGGCGGCCTTGCACCTGAATGACGGGCGGGTGTTACACTCGGACTACACCAACCCCCGCTGGGCGGCTGACGCGCCGCCAAGCCCGGCAGAGTTGCGGGCAAAGTACCACGATCTGGCCGATCCGCTGGTCGGTCTTGAACGGGCAACGGCGACAGAAACTGCCATTGCTGCGCTGCAAACAGGCGGGTCAGTTGGCACAATGGCGGATCTGATCTGCCAGCCGAACGCTGTTTTGTCGGCGGATTAGCGGCTGACGCCGCGACTATGATGGCTCCGCCGGGAGTATTTTTGGAACAATGATAGCTTAGGGTCGCAGGTTGAGGTGGGTCAGGACGTTTGGCAGGTCCGCATAATGTTCAAGCAAAGCATCGGGCTTCATCGCGACGACATCGCGCGATTTCGGGCCAAATGTGACCAGAACGCAGGGGATTTTGGCGTTTAGCGCGGTATTGCGGTCGGTGATCGTATCGCCGATCAGCGCCGATTGATCCAAAGCGCCACCCAGCGCGCGGATCGTGGCGAACAGGTGTTCAGGGTCAGGTTTGCGCACGCTTAGGCTGTCAGCCCCTAGCATTGCGCCGAAATGGCCACGAATACCCAGTCGCGCCAGCAGGATTTCAGCCAGTGCCGCCGGTTTATTGGTGCAGACGCCAAGGCCAAACCCTTCGGTCGCCAATTGATCCAATACCGGCACAACGCCGTCATATAATTCTGTATAAACGTCGATTTTGTTGCCGTAGTTTTCCAACAGCAACGGATATTGGGCGTCGACATCGGCCTCGCTCCAGCCCGTATCTTGGCGCGAAAAACCCAGTCGCAGCATGGCGCGCCCACCGTTAAAGGCGACCTCCTGATCTTTCACAGGATCGAGCATTTTACCCTGACCCAAGCCTTGAAAACAGGCATTGGCCGCGGCAATCAGATCGCCACTGGTGTCAGCCAACGTTCCGTCAAGGTCGAAAATCACTGACTTCATCAGCACCCGCTTTTCTTTACATGACCGATCTGGCCGCGTCCTGTTTGGCATGTTGTGTAACGAACGGAAAGTATTGTTGATGACCATTGCCTTTTAGTGGCCATACTTCGCAGGTAGAAGCCAATGAAACGATGATGGGGTCAAAAATGCCAACCGCTTTAGTTATCCTTGCCGCCGGTAAAGGCACGCGGATGAATTCGGACCTGCCGAAGGTTCTGCATACATTGGCCGGGGCGCCTTTGCTGGCCCATGCCATGCGTGCTGACACGGACGCCGAAAAAGTGGTGATCGTGGCAGGCCATGGCGCCGAGCAGGTGGCGAAATCTGCACATCTTTACAACCCCGACGCTGAAATTGTGTTGCAGACAGAACAGCTTGGCACCGGCCACGCCGTGGGTGTTGCGCGCGACACACTGGCAGGGTTTGAGGGCGATGTGGTCGTTTTATACGGCGACACGCCGTTTATCAGCCCTGAAACCTTGCGCGAAATGCAATCCGCACGTGGGCGCGGGCATGATGTTGTCGTGCTCGGTTTTGAAGCTCAGGATCCGGGCCGTTATGGGCGTTTGATCGAGGGGACCGATGACCGACTTGCCGCAATTGTTGAGGCCAAAGAAGCAACCGAAGAACAGCTTGCCGTCACTTTGTGCAATTCCGGTGTGGTTTGCGCGGATGCGGCGCAACTTTTTGATCTTGTGGGTGAAATCGAGAATAACAACGCGGCCGAAGAATATTATCTGACGGACATCGTTGAAATTGCCAACGCTGCCGGTCTGTCCTGTACCGCTGTCACCTGCCCTGAGGCCGAAACCCTTGGCATCAATTCCCGCGCTCAACTGGCCGAGGCCGAGGCCGCGTTTCAGGCTCGTGCGCGCGTTGCCGCCATGGAAAATGGCGCGACTTTGACCGCGCCGGATACGGTTTTCTTCGCGTTTGATACGGTCATCGGTCGCGATGTTTTGATCGGGCCAAACGTGGTGTTTGGCCCCGAAACAACCATTGAAAGCGGCGTTGAAATCCGCGCCTTTTGCCATCTTGAAGGCTGTCATATCTCAGAAGGTGCGATCATCGGCCCGTTTGCCCGACTGCGCCCCGGTGCAGAAATTGGCGAGGACGCAAGGATCGGCAATTTTGTCGAGGTAAAGAATGCGCGCCTTAGTATCGGGGCCAAGGTCAATCACCTGTCCTATATTGGCGATGCTGACATCGGGCAGGCCGCCAATATCGGTGCGGGCACCATCACCTGCAATTATGACGGTGTGATGAAGCACAAAACCGTGATTGGCGCGCGGGCCTTTATCGGCTCGAACACGTCCATCATTGCGCCGGTGACCATCGGTGAGGATGCGATGACCGCCTCTGGCACCGTTGTCACAAAAGACGTGCCGGATGAGGCTTTGGCCATCTCCCGAACACCTATGGTCAACAAACCGGGGCTGGCAACCCGGATCAAAAACAATCTGCGCGCTATCAAAGCCCGCAAAGACAAAGGATAACCCAATGTGTGGTATCGTTGGCATTCTAGGCACGCACGAGGTTTCGCCCCTTATTCTAGATGCGCTGAAACGGCTGGAATACCGGGGCTATGACAGTGCGGGCATCGCCACCATCAATGACGGGCAATTGTCGCGCCGCCGCGCCCTTGGCAAACTGATAAACCTGTCAGATCTGTTGGTGCATGACCCCCTGCCCGGCAAATCAGGCATCGGCCACACCCGATGGGCAACCCACGGTGCGCCAACGGTATCCAACGCGCATCCGCATCAGGCAGGCCGCGTGGCGGTTGTGCATAACGGCATTATCGAAAACTTCCGCGAATTGCGCGCAGAACTGGCCGCTAAGGGCTATAGCTTTGAGACCGAAACCGACACGGAAACGGTCGCCTTGTTGCTGGAGGATTTCTTAAGCCAAAACCTGTCGCCAAGCGAAGCTGCGCAAGCAACCATCGCCAAGCTGGAAGGTGCGTTCGCGCTGTGTTTCCTGTTGGACGGCCAAGAAGATCTGATGATCGCCGCGCGCAAAGGCTCGCCTTTGGCAATCGGCCACGGCACCGGGGAAATGTATGTCGGTTCAGACGCCTTGGCGCTGGCATCCATGACCAATCGCATCACCTATCTGGAAGAAGGCGACTGGGCGCTTATTACCCGCGCGGGTGCCGAAATTTTCGATGCCAAAGGCCGACGTGCCAATCGCGAAATGCGCGAGATACGTCTGGAAACTGCCGCCGCTGACAAAAGCGGTTTCAACCATTTTATGGCCAAAGAAATCTTCGAACAACCGGTCGTGCTGGGCAATGTGGTGTCGCACTACCTGTCTGAAGATCGCAAATCTATCAGACTGCGCGAGGGCGAAATTGATTTCACCGACATAAGCGGGCTGACCATGGTTGCCTGCGGCACAGCTTATCTGGCGTGCAACGTAGCAAAATACTGGTTTGAAAGCCTCGCGCGGATACCTGTCGAGCTCGACGTCGCTTCGGAGTTTCGCTATCGCGAACCACCCCTGTCACCGAATTCCATCGGCCTTTTCGTCAGCCAATCCGGTGAAACCGCTGATACGCTGGCCGCATTGCGCTATTGCGACGGCAAAGTTGAAAAAACGGTTTCTATCGTCAACGCCATGGAAAGTTCGATCGCGCGCGAAAGCGATTTGGCCATGCCGATATTGGCCGGCACCGAAATCGGCGTCGCCTCGACCAA
>JAJFIC010000078.1 GCA_021775315.1 Paracoccaceae bacterium | reverse complement strand
CACGCTAGTCGACGCACGCTCCCAGCGCTTTGATGCCTTCAGCCGGCGCATGAAAGATTTTCCGTGCTAAACCTTTGGAACGGCGAGATCCTCATAAACGCTAAGTGCGCAGAATAAAACTGCCACTTGTTACTTAGTGTTAATTGACACACACGGCCCTTACCGGCCCTTTACTTGCTTGATAAGAAGCATGTCTATTGCCCGAGAATGGCAGCGATCAAGCAGCCAAGTACGGTTTTAGTACCAGATGGCGGGAGGATGATGTGACAGGAGAACACTTGAACAGATCAATGTTGGTAGACACCGTAATTTTGGCAGCCGCGCCTGAACGAAAGGAAGACCTCCAGAAACTATGGGCGAAGTGTGATCCTGAAGTATTAATTTACCCCGATGAAAGCGGCATCATGTTGCAGGCCAAAGGTGGCAGGATCGAGTTTTCAAATAGATATATGCGGGCCACCTGGTTGCTCGGATACTGTGCCTGGAGTGCGTTGGAAAGCTATTCCCCCACCCTGCTTTTTTCCTCCCATGTCGGTTTGGGTGTCTCAGATGTTCTTGAGCAGGATGATGGTTTTTCAGACATTCGAAACCGACTTGAGGTACTGCTTGATGCCTCTAGAGCAATTCGTGAAGGTTTAGATTTCTGGCCAGATCATGTTCCCCAGCCGCAAGTAGATCAGCAAGGGCTCGATCCTCAGCAAAAAGTGGTATTCCAGATCACTATGATTGGCACAGCATATGCCCTTCTCCATGAAGTTGGGCACTTACTGAGCGAAAGCGCGGACGAAGACGACATTTCGGAAGAAGAGATCAAATGCGATGTTTTTGCGAGATCCTTCCTGACTGACAAAATCGGAAAGTATGCCGAGGCTAGTGGACAGGACTATGCAGCCATCACAAGCTTGCGCGCCATGGGTATAGCTCTCGGGGCATTTGTTTTAGGAGAAACCACCCCATCAGATGCGTATGCCGGTGCCATCGACTATCCTCCGCTTTTACAGCGCCTGAGAGCACTTCTTCTGGGCATGCCTCTTCCAGAAAATGACAAATTCTGGATTTTCGGGTCAGCGTTACTAATCACACTTGCACGTTTGCACGAAATGGCATTAGTTTCCCTTGATGGGACGCCAAAACAGGTTCTTGAGCGGATTCTGGAAGATCTCGAAACGCGCTGGTGTTCCTAGAAGATCAGATCCATCCTGCCATTGCGGGCCGCATCACGTCTCTGACTCATCCTGTACAATATAGGGCCACTAAATCAGGCGCCATAGGCAATGGATTGCTAGCAACTGCGTTTCCCAAGGTTCTGCGGGTATGGCAAGAAGCCTACGACGCTGGCGCGTTGAAGCCGGTTCAATACCATATAGGCCAACAGGCGAAACGGCTACTTGAAGGTCTTGATGAGGTAGCAATTGTTGCCTTGGTTGATGAGGCGACCGGGTACCAAGAGATCAGGCGCCATGACGCGCTTCAACAAATTCTTTCAGCATATGTTCTGCCAGAACATCGCCCCTATCTTCAAAGTGTCCCGAAAGAGTTCTTTGATGAATTGTATAGGGTCTATGGTTGGGAGCGGCGCGCTGATAACCGAGGGCCGAGATATGCGGGTAAGCTCTTGAGGCAGTTGATCTATGAACAGTTGCCCGAACCAGTTTTGCCTGAATTGGATAAAAAAAACCCATCTAACAGCAGCTATCAACGCAAGCGTAAACATTTTCAACACCTTACCCCAGAGGTAGGGAAGAACCATCTCCAGTCACAGTTGGCGGGCGTTATGGCGTTGTTGAGAGCCTCACCATCCAACAACCCGAATTCCTTCAAGACGCTGTTCAGGCGCGCTTACGGGGACCAAATGGAGTTTGATCTTGGTGAGGACTGACAACAGATGGCGCCGACTGTGGCGCCACCTGCAATTGTCGGCTAGTTAAGTATATAGGCCCCAAAAAAATCCTAGTTAGGCCAGTAAAAATGTCCGATCGAACCAAGAAGCAAAAATTTCGTCCCAAGGTTCTATCTGAGAAAAATTTGCGATCAAGATGGAATGATTTGGACATACTCAGGCATCTGATAGATCAATGTTCTCGAATGGATTGGGATGGATTGTCCGGGCGATAAAAATGCCGGTAATCGGAACACCGGGAAACCGTTGGGACAAAATCGTGTGCATTGCTCGATAGTGCCGTCCCACGGTGAGGACGTCGTCGAATATGCCAATGTTCACAGGTGGGGGGACAACCAAATTCTCGTCGATCCGATAGACCTCCAGAAGTTGTTCCACTGATATGCGCGGGCCGTCTCCTGCCGCGTGTGACGCTTCGGTCGAAGTCGACTGGGCAACGAGGCAGCGCACATCCAAGTTGGGCCGGATGCCGTTGCAAATCTGAACCATGCGGTCGTCGTAATCAGGATGGTCAATCGCCTTTGATCCGGGGACCGGCACCAGCGTTGCAGTGTCCAACCAAGCAGGGTTCAGAGCTTCTGCAAACTCTGCAATGACGTCTCTAATGCTCTGCGCTTTGTATTGGTAACCCGGTTTTGTGAGGCGTTCACTAGGCTTCTTCTTGAGGTTCCAGATGAGGCTATTTGTTTCACCCTCATAGCCCCCATTGGCCTTGTATTCGCGGAGAAAAATACACGTGTCACCCTCATAAAGAGCGCTGTGATCGCTCCGAATCAGCTCGTCAACCTTGGTGAAACTCATTCGGTAACCAGAACTTTCCAAATGTCTTCCGGCTCTCGAACTCTTATGGCTCCTTCTTTCTCAAGCCGCGCGGGCCACGTGATAGCAGGGTTTTGGAAGCAGCTATCCAAAATGAACAGCTTTCGGCCTTGATATAAGGCAGCACGAGCCTGCGTTAACGTGCCCGATGTTTCTCCGGCCTCGACGATAATTGTGCCTTCCGTCAAAGCACTCATTGTCGCGTTGCGCTCAGGGAAATAGTACCGCTTGTGCTGGAATGGCTGAGCCGCGTAACGCAGAACGGGAACCTGTGAAATCAGCAGATGTTCTTTCGCGATGTGGTCTTGCAGTTCAGCGTTCTCTTTCGGGTACTTTTCCCCAAGCGGTGTACCGATGACGGCGATAGTCCGCCCCCCCGCCTCCAAAGCGGCGGTATGAGCGGCCTTGTCGATCCCTGTAGCGAGCCCCGACACAACGGCAAAGCCACGCGCTACAAGCTCTTTGGCGAGCCGTACGGCCCGCTTAGCACCGTCCTCTGAGGGTTTGCGGCTTCCGACCACCGCAAGACCCCGCATTTCGCTCAGTTCCCATGTCCCCTGATAGTAAAGAAGTTCAACAGGATGTTTGGCATCCCTCAGCTTCGCAGGATAGTCCCCGGCTTTGTTGATGCGAACACCAAACTGGTAGACACCCGATTTGTGCAGTTTCTCAATGACCGAGGCGGCAGCTTGATCGGCCTCTTGATGAGAAACAAAATCTGATGGCAAGGCGGCTGTATCAGTCGCAAACTTCTCTGCTAACGTCTTGAAGGTAGCGCCTTGTTGCATGAAGAGTGCTTCATATGCGCCCAGTTCTCGCAGGGGCGAAATGGTTGATCGGGCCGGCCCCATATCTGATGTCAGCGCCAGCCTATTCAAGGCATAGCAACGCGCTGTCGGTGGTCATTTGCGTCTCCCTTGACCGTCAGTTTGGCACGGCCTATTCCGGTCAGATTGCCCCATTAATGGGGCCGAAGGCAATACCAAGGGCCCAATATGGTCGTCATTTAGCAGAGTCAAAGCTCTGCGCGGCTCCGTTTTGGGTTCTGCGCTTAGCCGAGATTGACGTGGATCGCAGCAAACTTCTGCTTTTCGCCAAGTTTCAAAATGTGCATGCAGCGTCGGTCGCGAGGGCCTCCGATCCACCCTTCCAAAGCCCCGTATGGTGCAAAACGCGTGCAGTGGATTGCGCGCATCGTCATAAGGTATTGATATTTTAGGGGGAAATTTAAGGGGCTGTTCCCCTTAGCAGGGGAGCGCCTTCGACCACTCGGCCACAGCTCCGCCGACGGGTTTATCAGGCCAATGCGTCGGAAAACAAGGGGTAAAAGTGGGTGGCGGGCGTTTTTTGGGGTGATCGACTGCGGCCACAATTTCGTTGCCTAAATCGCAGTTCTTGTCCGGGTCTCAACCCTTCAATTTCACGCTAGGTCTTGTGCTACAATCGTCAAACCCGTCAGCCGCGAAATCAGCCGCCATGCAGAAAGTGCAGCACGTCGCCGTCTTTCACCACATAGGTCTTGCCTTCGGCCCGCATTTTTCCGGCTTCTTTCGCCGGTTGCTCGCCACCCAGCGAAACGAAATCGTCGTAGGCGATGGTTTCGGCGCGGATGAATTTCGCTTCAAAATCGCCGTGGATCACGCCCGCGGCTTGCGGGGCCTGGGTGCCGATTGTAATCGTCCAGGCGCGGGCTTCTTTGGGGCCGACGGTGAAATAGGTCAACAGGTGCAGCAATTCGTATCCGGCGCGGATCAGGCGATCTAGGCCTGCCTCTTCTAGTCCCATTTCGTCTAGGAACATTGCGGTTTCGTCGGCTTCAAGCTGGCTGATTTCTTCTTCAATCGCGGCTGAAATTACCACAGAACCCGCGCCCTGAGCCGCAGCCATCACCGCCACGCGGTCGGAAAATTCATTGCCGTTGGCGGCGTGATCTTCATCCACATTACAAACAAAAAGGATCGGCTTGGCGGTCAGCAATTGCAGCATGTCCCAGCTTTTACGCTCGTCCGCGGACACGTCCACCGTTCGTGCAGGTTGGCCGTTTTCCAAAACCGTCAAAGCCCGACGCAGCAAGTCATCCTGCTCCAGGGACGTTTTATCTCCACTTTTCAGTTTTCGGGCCAAGCCTTGCAGGCGTTTTTCGATGCTTTCCATGTCCGCCAGCATCAATTCGGTTTCGATGGTTTCCGCATCGGCAATCGGATCAATCGTACCTTCTACATGGGTGATGTCGTCGTCTTCAAAACAACGCAGCACATGGGCAATCGCGTCGCATTCCCGGATGTTGGCCAGAAACTGGTTTCCCAGCCCCTCGCCCTTGCTGGCGCCTTTGACCAGACCGGCGATATCAACAAAAGTCATGCGCGTCGGGATGATGGTTTTGGAACCAGCAATCGCCGCCAGTTTATCCAGACGCGCGTCCGGTACAGACACCTCGCCGACATTCGGTTCAATTGTGCAAAACGGAAAATTCGCCGCCTGCGCCGCTGCCGTTTTGGTCAGCGCGTTGAACAATGTAGATTTGCCGACATTTGGCAATCCGACAATACCCGTTTTGAAACCCATAATGCACCTTTGGTGTTCGATGATCCGGCGCATCTATGGCAGGCGAGGCTTTGAGGTCAAGGGTGCGCTGCGGTTTAGGCGTCCACATGTTGGAAAACGGCCAATGGCATTGCGTCAAGACGTCGGATATCTGGTTAAAATCGCCCAAGGCATTGATTTTCGCCCTTGGGTATCGCAAACCACTTCTGGAAATTGGGACGGATTGAATAATGACCAGAATCGACGACAAGTTTGCCGAATTGAAAGCGGCTGGAAAGCCTGCCTTTGTGACTTATGTGATGGCGGGTGACCCGAATTATGAAACTTCGCTTGCGGTGGTCAAAGGTTTGCCCGCTGCCGGGGTTGATGTGATTGAACTTGGCCTGCCCTTTACCGACCCAATGGCTGACGGCCCGACGATCCAGTTGGCCGGGCAGCGCGCGTTGGCCGCAGGTATGACGTTGAACAAAACGCTGGCACTGGCGGCGGCTTTTCGTGAAGACGACCAAACCACGCCGATTGTTCTTATGGGCTATTACAACCCGATTTACAGCCACGGTGTGGACAAGTTTCTCAAGGACGCGGGGGCAGCCGGAATTGACGGGCTTATCGTGGTTGATCTGCCGCCGGAAGAAGACGATGAATTGTGCATTCCTGCCAATAATGCCGGGATGAATTTCATTCGCCTTGCAACACCGACAACCGATGCCAAAAGATTGCCTAAGGTTTTGGAAAACACCTCGGGCTTTTTGTATTACGTCTCAATCACCGGCATCACAGGCGCAGCCGAGGCTAATGCCGACGCCGTCGCGCCCGAGGTTGCCCGGATCAAAGCCGAAACCGACATTCCGGTTTGTGTTGGCTTTGGCATCAAGACCCCTGCCGTTGCCGCGGCGATTGGCAAAATCGCTGATGGCGTGGTGGTTGGCAGCGCCATCGTCGAACTGCTGGGCAATGACAAATCACCAGCCGAGGTTCTGGCCTTTGTCAAAGAACTGGCCGATGGGGTTCACGGCACCTGACGGCATTGCGCTTGGCCACGGCTATTGGTAACCATGAAGGACCACATAGCCGACCTGAAAGGCCACAAATGCCCGTCATAACCTGCATCGAAGACCTGCGGCAGATTTACGAGCGTCGCGTGCCGCGCATGTTTTACGACTATGTCGAGACCGGTTCCTGGACCGGGCACACATTTCGCAAAAACACCTCGGATTTTCAGGACATCTATCTGCGCCAGAAGGTTGCCGTGGATTTGTCGGACCGTTCAACCACCTCAAAAATGATCGGGCAGGATGTGTCGATGCCGATCGCGCTTGCGCCAGTCGGGATGACCGGAATGCAGCATGCAGATGGCGAGATCAAAGCCGCCAAGGCCGCCGAAAAGTTCGGAGTGCCTTATACCCTGTCGACCATGTCAATTTGTTCGATCGAGGATGTGGCTGAAAACACCTCAAAACCGTTTTGGTTTCAGCTATATGTGATGCGTGACGAAAAATTTCTGAAAGCCATTATCGAACGCGCCAAGGCGGCGAAATGTTCGGCTTTGGTCCTGACACTTGATTTGCAGATTTTGGGTCAGCGACACAAGGATTTGAAAAACGGCCTGTCGGCGCCACCCAAACCGACGCTTAAGAACATGATCAATCTGGCAACCAAATGGCGCTGGGGTCTGGGTATGCTGGGCACCAAGCGCCGCGAATTTCGCAATATTGTCGGCCATGTCGATGGCATAAGTGACCCTGCCAAACTGATGGAATGGACAAGCACCCAATTTGATCCCCGGCTTGATTGGAATGCCGTTCAAAAGATCAAAAAGATGTGGGGCGGCCCGTTGATCCTAAAGGGCATCATGGATGTCGAGGATGCAAAACGTGCCGTCGCAAGCGGGGCCGATGCGATCATCGTTTCCAACCATGGTGGGCGGCAGCTGGACGGGGCCTTGTCGGCCATCCGCGCGCTGCCTGATATCCTAGAGGCCGTTGGCGACAAGATCGAGGTTCATATCGACAGCGGCATCCGCTCGGGTCAGGATGTTCTCAAAGCGATCGCTATGGGCGCAAAGGGCACCTATATCGGGCGCGCTTACATCTATGGTCTGGGGGCTATGGGTGAACAGGGTGTGACCACGGCCCTTGAGGTGATGCACAAGGAGCTGGACCTGTCCATGGCGTTCTGTGGCCACAAGCATCTGAGCGAAGTTACCCGCGACATTCTGATGGTGCCCAAGGGCTTTAGTGGCGACTGGGAATAACACCGCTGGTTTCCGCCAAATCGAAACATGCTGACAATAAAAAAGGGCGCAGCCAAAGCCGCGCCCTTTTTAATTCTGTCTTGATACCCTGACGGCTTAGTCTTTGCGTTTTGGCCCGGCCCACAATTTCTTGTTGGTCAGATACAAAAGCGACGTCAGCAGGATCATAAAGCTCACGGCCAGGAAACCGGTGTGCTTGCGCGCCATCAATTTTGGCTCTGCCGCCCACATCAGGAATGCAGACACATCTTCAGACGCGTGATGCAGGTCTGCGGAATGGCCGTCGCGATATTCAACTGAATCGTCTTCCAAAGGTGGCGGCATCGAAATCCAGCCCCCGGCGAAAGCCGTGTTTTCATAAAGCGTGACGCCAGCCTCTTCCTTTTCTTCACCGGTATAACCGATCAGGATCGACGCGATGTATTCAGGGCCGCCCATGCCTTTGAACAATTGCGCAAGGCCCGTGCCCATAGGGCCGTGGAAACCCGCGCGACCTTTTGCCATCAGGCTAAGGTCAGGCGCACCAGCATCGGTAATGGCCGGGAACTTGTCAGCAGGTTTGCCGGGGCGTGTATCGCCCGGTTCTGCATCGTCACCTTCATCCGCAACTTCAAACAATGCTGCAAAGGCTTTGACCTGACCGGCCTCCATCTGAGGGCCACCAGCGTCGCCCAAGGTGCGGAACGCCACCTGACGCAGCCCGTGACAGGCTGCACAGACTTCGGTGTAGACCTGCAGGCCGCGTTGCAGCTGCATCTGGTCGAACTTGCCAAAGGGACCTTCAAACGAAAAGGCGATATCCTCGACATGACCGCCACCACCAGCGGCTTGTGCGCCACCAGTTGTCAGGCCGAATGCAACGAGTGCGGCGAGTATGCTATGCTTGATCATCTCGTGTTTCCTTTCACTCAATCATTCAGCCGCAGACGCAGATGCGTCTTTTGGCGGGTAATGGGCATCAAAGTCTTCTTCGATGGTCGCCGGGACTGGCAGCGGTTTTTCAAGAACACCCAGCAACGGCAGGATGATCAGGAAATACCCGAACCAATAACTGGCCCCGATAAGCGAGATCACGGGAACCATACCCTCGGCAGGTTGCGAGCCACACCATGTCAGAACGATGAAATCAACGGCCAACAGCCAGAACCACCACTTGAAACTTGGGCGATACTTGCCTGACCGCACGCTGGATGTGTCCAACCAAGGCACAAACACCATCACCACGATTGAACCAAACATCGCGATAACACCAAAGAACTTGGCGTCAACGATACCACCCGTCACAAGGCTGGTCAGCTGAACCGCCCAAACGTCCGAAGTAAAGGCCCGCAGGATCGCGTAGAACGGCAGGTAATACCATTCCGGCACGATATGTGCGGGTGTCACCAGCGGGTTGGCCTCGGTGTAGTTGTCCGGATGGCCCAGATAGTTTGGCATGAAATAGGTGATCGCCAGGAAAATGGTCAGAACCACACCCAAAGCGAACAAGTCTTTCACCACAAAATAAGGCCAGAAAGGCAAGGTGTCTTTCTTGACTTCATCTTTGGAACCGCGACGTACCTCAACCCCTGACGGGTTGTTGTTGCCGGTTGTGTGAAACGCCCAGACGTGAATGATCACAAGGGCAGCCAAAACAAACGGCAGCAGGTAGTGCAGGCTGAAGAAACGGTTCAACGTGGCGTTATCAACCGCAGGCCCGCCCAGCAGCCAGGTCTGAACAACCTCGCCAACACCGGGAATGGCACCAAAGAAGCCCGTGATAACCGTTGCACCCCAGAACGACATTTGACCCCAAGGCAGAACATAGCCAAGGAAACCCGTTGCCATCATGGCAAGGTAGATCAACATGCCGACAATCCACGTGATCTCGCGCGGGGCTTTGTATGAGCCGTAATAGAGACCGCGGAAAATGTGCAGATAAACCGCAAAGAAGAACAGCGAAGCCCCGTTTGTGTGCATATAACGCAGCGCCCAGCCACCGTTCACGTCACGCATGATATGTTCGACACTGTCAAACGCCATGTCCACATGCGGTGTGTAATGCATCGCCAGAACGATGCCGGTGATGATTTGCAGAACCAGACAGAACGCCAGAACAATGCCCCAGATCCACATCCAGTTCAGGTTCTTCGGTGTCGGGATCATCAATGCGTCATAGATCAGGCTAACCACGGGCAAACGCGCGTGCAGCCATTTTTCGATGCCCGTTTTGGGCTCGTAATGATCGTGTGGAATACCGGCCATTTCGTCTCTCCCTTAACCGAGCTTAATTGTAGTATCGTTGATAAACGCAGCGGTCGGAACCGGCAGGTTTTCAGGTGCAGGCCCTTTGCGGATCCGCCCCGACGTGTCGTAGTGCGACCCATGGCAAGGGCAGAACCAGCCGCCGAAATCACCAGACGAGTTGCCAAGCGGCACACAGCCAAGGTGGGTACAAACACCCATCATCACCAACCATTCGCCAGTTTCATCCAACGAGCGGTTTTCGTCAGCGGCGTCTTTGCCGGGGGCATTGACGTTGCGTGCGCTGTCATCAACCAGATCTGCAAGCGCAACATCGCGGGCAGCTTTGATTTCATCTGCCGAACGGCGACGGATGAAAACCGGCTTACCGCGCCATTTCACCGTGATTTGGGTGCCAATTTCGACATCCGAAATGTCGACCTCGACCGCTGCAAGCGCCAAAACATCAGCGCTGGGGTTCATTTGGTCGACCAATGGCCAGACGGCGGCGACGCCTGCGACTGCTCCGGTGGCCGCTGTGGCCACATAAAGGAAGTCCCGGCGGGTCCCTGAATTGTCTTCTGCGTGAGACACGAGATTCTCTCCTTTGCCTAGCCGTAAAAACAGGCCAATACTTATCCTAAGCCCCAAATTGCTTTGGGGATCTCTCGCCGGGTTACTACACATCAACTTGCCAGAGGTCCAGCGGACAATCGGGCGCAGACTAATAAGGAATGCAAAAGTTTTGCGACTGGCCGTTTACCAACCCGACATCGCGCCCAATTTAGGGGCAATGATCCGTATTTGTGCCTGTTTTAAGGTGCCATTGGACATTATTGAGCCTTGCGGCTTTCCTCTTTCCGTCAAAGCCTTGCGCCGAAGCGCGATGGACTATGCCGATATTGCCGATCTCACCCGACATGATTCGTGGCAAACCTACCTTAAGACGCGCGAAGCTGGCCGTTTGATCCTGCTGACAACCGGCGCGGCCTGTGATCTGTGGGATTTCGATTTTCAAGCCGGTGACACCCTGATGATGGGCCGTGAAAGCGCCGGTGTGCCCGACGATGTGGCAGCAACCTGCGACCATCACGTCCGCATCGCCATGCCCGGTGGCGGGCGCAGCCTGAACGTGTCGGTCGCGGCTGGCATCGCTTTGGCCGAAGGCCTGCGCCAAACGCGCCCGGCAAATGGCTGACATGCCACGGATAGGCCAAAGGTGGAAAATCCGGGGCATTCTGCTGGCGTTGTTGCTGACTTTTGCGCTTAGCGAAAAACATATCGAAAAGCTCGGTGACAGCTATCAGATCGCATTGCCGATTATTGCGCTTGGCTGTTCCGTCACCAACCGTCAGGCGTTCGATTTCGCCCTGCGCTATGTGGCGCAATGGGGCGTCGTGCAATCCTCAAAACAAATCCTTGGAACCACCCCGATCAACCAGCGGCCAAACGGCAATTATCGCGGCATGCCCTCGGGCCATACGGCAACTGCGGTTTTTGGCGCCAGCAACATCGTGCATCAATGTATTCATAAAAACCCGGCCGCCAGGGCCGTGGTGCTGTTAACGGCGGGATTTGTCGGGGCATCGCGAATTGACGCTGAGGCTCATAATATCTGGCAGGTGCTGGCCGGGGCCCTCGTCGGCTGGCTTGGCGACCGGGCCTTTCGGCGCATCTCGCCACTAAGCTGGGCCCGCCGACTTGTTGCAAAAGCTCGCCCCAAAACCTGAAGCAAAACTTTCCCTTTTCACGTCATTCTTTATTGTCAAAATACTCCGGGGGTTTGGGGGCTGGCCCCCATAACAGGACTATTCCACCGGCACCGTCGCCTGCATACTGGGCCGGGCGGCAATTTCGGCCTCCCATTGCGCAAGACCCACACGCCCTTCGCGCCAATTGCGGTCATTGTGACGAAAATCAAGATAAGACAACGCACAGCCAAGCGCGATCTGGCCCATGTCAAGCGGACCAGCCAGATAGGCCGCCCAATTGCTTTCCAGACTGTCCAGCGCACGGCTGACTTTCGACCACTGGCCTTCGACCCAAGCGTTCATGCGGATATCTTCGGGCCGGATGCGGGCCTCATAAACCATCAGGATGGCGGCATCGACCATGCCATCGGCCATTGCCTCAAGTGTCAAACTCTCCCAACGGCGTGGCGCGGCTGGATACATCACCCCACCCGCCCGATCATCCAGAAATTGACAAATCACCCGACTGTCAAACAGGGCCATTCCGTCATCCAGAACCAAGGCCGGGATCTTGCCCAAAGGATTATGCGCTGTCGGCATGTTCGCAGCATCAAGCGGCGTGCCAGCTGCCCCAAGCATTTCGACATCGGCCTCCTGGCCCGTCTCTTTCAGCAAAACGATGACTTTGCGCGCAAAAGGCGACGTCGGGGATTGAAACAATTGCATCTTAAACCTTTCTGAATTTCAAGCGGCCAAGCCAGGTCGCGTCCAGTTCCAGACCGGGGCCGCTGGCACCAATACGAACCACGCGGCACAGACGGCCTTGGGCATTTATCTGTTGTCGGTCCAAAGGACGGCAGGCGGCAAACCCATCGTTGACATCATCAAGCGTATCTTCGGTTGCCTGACTGATCCGGGCGCGTTCAAGCCGCCGGGTTGCGGCGTAGGCCACAAGCGCGACCGCGCCATAGCGCAGGGCGGTGGCGGCAATCGGGGCAAGGGGTAAAGGCATGGCGAAACTCCTCTGGTTGGGGTCCATTCGGGTATTCCGAGCCTAGATAGTTGCACTTCACAATGCAACGTCATCCCGGCCCGGCCACCGCTAATCCTGCGGCTCTGTCGGTAAATCCATCATCAGCTCGGAAATCCACATCTTGGGCGTTTCTGAACCGCTTGCCCGCAAACCTTTTGCCGAGGCGAGCCGTGCCTCAGCACCTTTGGGTTGCGCGAGCTTCCATGTTGCGTCGATTTTGGTGATTGCAAATTTTACCGGCGCAATCATGCGCATCATACGCGCCAAAGCATCCGGCGTGACTTTGCTGGTCATCCAAACCGGTTTTGGCAGCAGCCCCGCCTCAAAAAAGCCGGACAATCGGTCAAGATGCGCCAACAGGTCTTGTTGGGGCGACAGTTGCAATTCCCCAATCAGATGCACGGCGACATAATTCCATGTCGGCACCTGATCGTCGATCTCGTACCAATCGGGCGACATATAGGCATCGGGACCACTCACCGCCAGAAGTGCCGGTTTCGGGCCGTCCTGCAACGCCTTGAATATCGGATTTGACCGCACAAGATGCGCCTCGGCATAGCTGGCATCGTCTGACAGCCAGAACGGGATATGCGAACACATCGGAACGTCCGGGCCGTTGATCGACAAGGCCCCGAAACCACGCGCCCGAACAAAGTCGATATTGGTGCTTTCAGGCGTTTTTCTATAGCTGGGATTAGGGTGCATTTGCGGCCTTCTCCGGGAATAAAGTGAGGGCATCACCGGCCTGCCATTTTGGGTATTTCTGCATGATCGACAAAAACGCGGCTGAGTTCAAAAACCGTTCAAGCCACGCGAGCAGATGCGGCCAGTGCTGCGCGTCAAACCATTGGCGATCCACATTCGCAAACTGACGCACGAATGGGGCAATTGCCATGTCAGCCAAAGACAAATGTTTGCCAAAAAGATAGCCAGTACCGGCCAGCAGATCATTCAAATGCATCAAAAATTGCCCAGCGAGATCGCGCGCTTCAGAGGACACATCCTCAGAATGTCGGCTGGCATATTTGTAACGGTCCAGATTGGGTTTGAATTCAGTGTCAGCGCGCAAAATTAGCGCCATCATCTGATCTGACTTGGCGCCATCCGGCGTCATCCAACCTTGGGGGTCGGCCTGACCAAGCGCCCACAGCATGATATCAAGACTTTCGTCTATCACCTGCCCCGCTGGCGTTTGCATAACCGGAACCGTGGCCTTGGGGGACAACGCCAGAAACTCTGCGGCTTTATCGCGCAGAACAATTTCGCGCAATTCGCACTCTACACCAGCGGCAGCAATCGCCAGCCGCGCGCGCATCGCATAGGGGCAGCGACGGAAACTATAAAGGATCGGCAGGGGCATTTTGACCATTATCACTTGCGATTAGCGAGGTTTCATCATGGCCTGAAATCCGCGCGGTGACAATCTGGCCAACCCGCTGATCGGTGGCAAACGCAACCGGTGCAAAACTTTCGGTGCGACCTTTTCGCGGTGCTTCCATCAAAATGGTGTGCCACGCGCCCTTTTGCGCCTCAAAATGCTGCCGCACTTGTTCAACGCCCAATGCCCGCAGTCGCGCCGCCCTTTCCTTAATCACCGTCCGGTCCACTTGCGGCATCTTTGCCGCCGGGGTTCCTTGGCGAATGGAATAGGGAAACACATGCAGCCATGTCAGATCGCATTGCGTAACCAGTTTTAACGAGTTTTCAAACATCGCTTCGGTTTCGGTGGGAAAGCCTGCAATAATATCCGCACCAAACACAGTTTCCGGACGCGCGGATTTGATCGTCTGACAGAACGCAATCGCGTCGTCGCGCAGATGTCTGCGTTTCATCCGTTTCAGAACCATATCGTCACCGGCCTGCAAAGACAGATGCAAATGCGGCATCAGACGGGGATGATGGCAGAACGCCTCGATCAGGGCCGGGTCAGCCTCGATCGAATCGATGGACGAAATGCGCAGGCGCGGCAGGTCCGGCACCTGTTTCAGGATTTTTGAGACCAGATCGCCCAGCCTTGGCGCATCCGGCAGGTCCGCCCCCCACGAGGTCATATCAACGCCAGTCAAAACCACCTCGTTGAACCCTTTGCCAGTCAGGCGCTTGATCTGTTCAACCACCGTTTCGGCAGTAACCGAGCGCGAGTTGCCGCGCCCATAAGGAATAATGCAAAAAGTACAGCGATGATCGCAACCGTTTTGCACCTGCACATAGGCCCGCGCCCGCGTTCCCAGACCGTCAATCAGTGGCGCGTTGGTGGTCTTGCGGGTCATGATGTCCTGCACCAGAACCCTATCGTTTCGAGACGTATCCGCCAGATTTACCCAGCTTTTAGGGTCGAGTTTTTCGTGGTTCCCCAAAACAATATCCACCTCGTCCATTGCGGCGAATTCTTTTGGATTAACTTGCGCCGCGCAGCCCGTGACGACAATTTTATGATCAGGATTTTCCCGCCGCATCCGGCGGATTTTCTGCTTGGCTTGCCGAACGGCCTCGGCCGTTACGGCGCAGGTGTTGACGACCACCACATCGCTAAGACCAGCCTGATCGGCCTGCCCACGCATCGCCTCGGTTTCATAGGCGTTCAGGCGGCAGCCAAGGGTTTCAAAAACCGGGATGGGCGCCGTCATATCGCACCCAAAAATTCAGCCGTGAAAACGCCGTCGAAAACATGAGCCGTCGGCCCGGACATCCAGACGCCATCCTCACGCCAGTCGATTTCCAGAACACCGCCATCCACATTAACCCGCACGCGGCGACCCGTCAGCCTGCGCCGGGATGCCGCCACGACGCTAGCGCAGGAACAGGAACCGCTGGCCAACGTCACCCCGACCCCGCGTTCCCAGATTTTCAGGCGAATTTCGCTGTCTGAAAGGACCTGCACAAATTCTACATTCGTGCGCTCAGGATACAACCCATGCCGCTCAAAACGCGGGCCGAGCATTTCGATATCGACCGTTTCAGCATCATCAACAAAAAACACACAATGTGGGTTTCCCATGCCCAAAGCCACCGGATCTCCGTCGATTGGCATGTTGAGCGTGTCGACGTCGCGGCCAAGCGGGATTTCGCGCCAGTCAAGCTGTGGCTGGCCCATATTCACCCGGTAAATGCCGACCCCGGCATCTTCGCAAAACAACTGACCACGTTCGGTCACCAGCGTCAGTTTTTGCGCATTTGTTTGCTGAAACAACAGGCCCGCAATGCAGCGGGTTGCGTTTCCACAAGCGCCAGACAAACTGCCATCAGCGTTCCAGAATTGCAACTTTGCATCGCCTTCATCACTGTCAAGGATCACCGCCAGCTGATCAAAGCCGACACCGAAATGCCGATCCCCTACCGCGCGCGCGATTTCCGCCGTCACGGGGTTGTCCTGCCCACGCGCATCAACCACGACAAAATCATTGCCGAGCCCGTGCATTTTTCGAAAGGGAAGCCCCGATTTTAACGATTGCCGTTCCATCGTGCGGATATAGCGGCTTTGCCGGGCAATGGCCAGTTTCGGCGCGGCGGAAAATAACCTGTGAATTTTCGGAATTTTCGCCGAATTATCCCTTGACCAAACCACCCGCCCCTTATACCAACCCCGAATTGCGTGGGCCGGTAGCTCAGTTGGTAGAGCAACTGACTTTTAATCAGTAGGTCTCGGGTTCGAGCCCCGACCGGCTCACCAATTAAATCAATGACTTGCAGTGGAAGCACCGTGTTTTTATATCTTGTCGGCTACCACCAGGCTACCACAGAGTGTACTATCGTTCGATAGATATGCGTTAAGTTCAGCAAGTGGACACCCGAGTTGTCAACTTGAATACAATCTCCGTCTCGTCAGTTCGAATCCCACTTCCTCCGCCAAAATTTCTATTAAGTAATTGTTATTTAATAATTTAATTTGATACGATTAATGCTACTCACCATTAAACCTGCCATGCATGTTCATTTTCTGACTGTGCTCAGACCAATTTGCCTTAATAGTGATCAATGACAGCCCAATTGCTACAAACTAGGTGTTTAACCCCAGATTGAGATGGTTTGGATTTACGATGACCTTTCTTGTTTTGTTGTCCAAATTTTGCAGATGTATTCAAATGGCGTGAGGCCTTTAAGGGCTTTCAGCTTTCGAGCGTAGTTGTAAGCGCCTAGCAAAGCCCTGGAGGTGCATTTTGAACTGGTCGTGAGTATTGTAACAACGGCATTTACTGGAATGGTTTTTTCTTCGATGGATAATACTGCTGAGTATGCCAACTTTGGCCCTATGACAATACCAAGCAAGATTCAGAATAACTTACTCAAACAGCAGTAGAGACCATATTGGGCGGCACTACGATGTGCTACTATTGATAGGCGGCGCAATATGGTGCCATGGTCAGAATAAAAGCGGTGCAAGGCTACTTATTTCGAGAGAGTGAGCTCAGATTTCTCGGTAACAATTTTCCCGTTCGTATCGTCACTATCAGCCGAAATCGCCAAGCCAATCAGACTTCCTAAAGCCTCTCCAAAAGCCGGTTCAAAATCGTTGGCGACGTTCACTTCTTCTGTGTACTTGCCAACCCCTGGTGGGTCAAAATAATCATCTTCATTCTTTCCGGAGCATAGTCGCCCAGATTTCAACGGATTTCAATAACGCGCAACGCCGGCCCGAAAATTCGAGCAAGGGGGTCAAAGCTGAATGACAACACGACAGGAACCATAGACGCATCCCCGACGGCACAATTCCACTGGTGCATCGCGTTCCAATGCCCATGTATTTGCAAGAACAGCTTGACAAGAACGGCTGTCATTCAAATGGCAAGAAAGTGTCGCCACCAGGTATGGCCACCAAAGCTGAGCCGTTTTGGCGGCGCTGCCGTGGAATACTCTTTGGTCATGGTTCCCTCATAACCCGATCGGGCCGCGGTCGTGGTCGACGCTGACTGGTTTTGACAATTCCCATTGTCGAATTGCCCATCTTGACCGCCACGGGGGTTGTCTCAGGGGTAATCCTTGGGGCTGTCTTGGCGGGTGTCCCGGACAATTCCAACTCCGACGATGCAACCGAGTCGTCAGGATCTTGAAGGTTGGCCATATTCATGGCCGAGTGATCCACCGTGCTCGCGACGGGGGATGCTACCGATGCTTGCGGCGCACCTGTGCCTTCGGGGTCCAGAAGATAAGTGGCGATGGAGGCGCGATCGGCATCGGTCAGATAGGCGGTGCCATAGGTAACGACCTCTGCCATGCTGCCGCCAAAGGCATCGCCACTTGGCATGATGCCAAGTTTTAGCGCGAAGGCGAGGTTGCCCTCCGTCCAGCCTTTCCGAACAAGATCATCGGCCCGAATCGAGGGTGCTTTGCTGCCACCTGGCAGGTCGTCGTTACCAGCAAAGGTTTCGCTTTCTTTCAGTCCCCCGGCGATGTTCCGCCCTGTGTGGCAGGCCGCGCAATGAGTCTGCCCTTCGACGAATTGTCGGCCCCGATTCCAGGCATCTGACGTCCCCATCAGAGGACCTGTATTCGGCATGTCAAGATAACCGGCACGCCACAGTTTGAGGCCCCCGCGAAAGCTAAAGGGGAACGAAACGTCATGTTCAGGTGCGCGCTTGGCCACCGCTGGTACCGTTCGAAAGGCCTCCCACAAGTCGGCAATCTGCTGATCGCTGAAGGTTGCGTAAAAGGAATAGGTGAAAACCGGGTAGTACGGTTCACCATCGGGCGAAATGCCTTGGCGAACGGCCTTAGCAAAATCCCGAATGGTCCAGCGCCCGATCCCGGCATCCGGATGCGGTGTGATGTTGGGAGGCACAAATACGCCGAACGGTGTGTCCAGCGGCGCGCCCCCTGCCAATGCCGCACCGTCACCCTCAAAATTTGTGTGGCACGAGACGCAACCGCTAGCGCGGGCCAGATATGCTCCGTTCAATGCGTCGCCACGCGGGAATTCAGCCGAAGGGCTTTTTCCGATCGGCCAAAGATGCAACGCAGCCGCGCCCACACCCGCCGTTAAAGGGCCCAAAATCAGGGCAGTTCGGATCAATTTTCGCATGACTCAGCTCCGCCCCTTGCGGAAACGGGAATGGCAGTCCGAACAGGTGCCCGTGATCCGCTCAAATATCTTGCCAGCCCCGATTTTGGTCACTGCGGTTCGGGCTGTTGCCGGCTTAATGGCGGTCATGGCCGGGGCGAACTGCGCGGTTTGCGGCGCGGCATAACCCATCAGCTTGGCGATCTCTTGAGACGGGTCAGCCTCCGGTTTTTTCGGCATCGCCATCGTGTCAGGTTGCGTACTGCTCGTGTAGGCCATTGTTGTTTCCAGACCGTTGGGAGCCGCCTTAGCCAAGGCCTCGGCATTGACGCGCAGTTCTTCGGCCAACGCCGAGAATTCGTCCCATTCGGTCCAGATGTTGGGTTTGGCATAGGTGACGCCCTCCAAGCTGCCATTCGGGAACAGCGTAAGCATTGTCTCGCCGGCGTGTTTGGCGATCACATATCCGGCTTCTGATACCTGTATCGCGTCATAGGGGGCCGAACCCTGCATCATCGGGGAAAGATCGCGCATCAGGTCGCGCAGCACGGTCATCCCGGTCATGCGCTCAAGCACAATGCCCACAGCGCCGCTATGCGCCAATGCACCCGTTGCTGCTATTGCAATTACAAAAGCCATAGGCCCTGTCAATCTCTTCATCTGCTTGCTCGTTTCGATTCAAATCGGTCTGTTTAGCAATTGCATGTTTGGGTATGATGCTTGCCAAAATCAAAGAACCCCTTCTGAAGACGCAACGCACACTAGTTGCATAGGATAGAAACGGATATCTAAAATCCGAACCTGTACGTCCTGTGAAGTGGAATTTCCGGCGTTTAAGCCGCAACTCGAGGCGGCGGCAGATCGACCTGCGGCACCGAAAAATTCTGCAGTAGAATTTCTCGAGAGATCAAACGGATCCGATATTCGGTGTCCGTGAGCCCATCGCCGGGCAGTGCCGCAAGGATGTAGGCGGAGCAGATAAATCCCTCATCGCAGGGTGCCTTGTCATGCAAGTCGTTCAACGGATGCTCTACCAAGACCTCGTCATGATCGTCTGCGGTAATTGCCAGAGGACTCACCACTGCTAAGAATACTGCTGCCACAAGAGTGAACGAGAACAAGAGCCTAAATGCATGCTTGGTCAGTTCAGACATC
>JAJFIC010000077.1 GCA_021775315.1 Paracoccaceae bacterium | reverse complement strand
GAGATTTTGCGCACGTACCCTGAATAAGACCCAACTTCGATCCAGTCGCCCTCTTTTATCGGGCGTTCAACCAGTAAGATGATGCCCGAGACAAAATTTGACACAACCGCCTGTAGGCCAAAACCGATACCAACTGACAGCGCCCCCGCGACGATTGCAACGCTGGATAAATCCAACCCGGCAGAGGTGATCGCGGCCAAGGCTGCAAGGAATATCCCGACATAACCTGTGCCGCTCAGAACGGCATTGCGGCCACCTGAATCAAGTTTTGTGCGCGGCAAAACCGTGGTCCGCAGACTGCTTTGCAGCAAGCGGGTGATGGTGTAACCGATTGCAAACACGATTGCGAAGGTCAGGAAATCGGTGACCGATATGCGCCGCTCGCCAATTGCAAAGCCTTCGGAAACCAATGTCCAGACTTCCTGCAAATCACTGACGCGTGCGCCCCAGATCAGGGCAAGCACCGGCACCGCCAAAACGATAAGGGCAAAGCCCAGCGCCACGGGCACCAAGGTCAAGGGCCGTTCACCTTCTTTGCCTTTTGTTTGTTCGCGGGTCGATTTCAACAACCCATCCGCAAGATCGGTCAGCAATCGGTAAAACACCAGTGTCGTGCCAAGCAGCGCCAGTGTTTTTACGGCAGGAAACACAAACGAGGTCGAAGCGGTGAAATAGCCGACCGCCGCCAGAACCGGCCCGGCGGCACCCAACAAAATGATACCCTTCGTCAGCAGGCGAAAGACGCGCTGCTGCGACGGGCTGGCGTCGCCTGTGGTTGGTTTATCGGCGCGTTCGGGATCCAGCAATAGCCCCATCCGAACCAACCAAAAACCTGTCATCAGAACGATTGGAAAGGACAGCACAATATGCGCTTCGGTCGGGAAATCGGCCTGCATGGCGATCTTATCAAGCAACACATCAAACGCCAGCATCACCCCCAAAGACGTCGACAAACGGCTGCCCAGCCGCGCGTTTTCATCGCTGAGGTTAAAGAACAGCGGCGTGTTGTCAGCCGTGGAAAACAACGTGCGGCCAAGCCATAGCCCGCCCAGCACGCAGATGCCCATCCACGGCACGGCAGAAATAAACACATCGCCGCGCAATCCGACAAGACCGGTTGTCTCGACAGCCTGAACCAGCACCCACAGGCCCAGCATCGGCACCGCGACCTGTGTCATAGACATCAACAAAGCGCGCGCTTCGTTTTCGCTGTCATTGCTTGCCATCGGCACCATGCCCACCGCGCGCAACAGCCAATACCGCGCCCGTGTTACCAGCAACAGGCCGATCACCAGCAGGATTAGCGTCACAGGCAGGTTCTGCCGGGTCAAAACGCGCTGCGTCTCGCTTTGCAGCCCTTCCGTTATCTCGTCGTTGATATCGCCTGCAAAACTGCCCACGGCCTCAATGGCGCCGGGCCAGTGGGTGGGGTTTAGCGGCGACACGCCAAGCCGGAACAATTGATCTGACAGGCGGTCGCGAATGATTGTATCAACTTCACCGATCAGGCCGTCGGCGCGCTTATACGCCTCAAGGGCCGCCAAAGATGGCGCGCGGGCTTGGGCAACCTGTTCGGTCAGTTCTGTACGACGTGTCGCAACCTCTGCCGCCTCAACTATGCCCTCTTCGGGGGCTGCACCAAGGGCGGCGAGTTGGGATTCCAGCGTGTCGATCCGCGCCTGATTGGCGTCTTGCAACGCCAGCGCCTGCGATCTGAAATCCGCCAATGTTGAACGCAAGGTTTCAAGTGCGGGGGACGAGGCCGCTGCGTTTTCGATAATGCCTTCGGCGCGGGTGGCTGTGACCTCCCACGCGTCGAAATCAAAATCCTTGGCGGCGTTTTCCTGTGCCAGCAGTGGAAATGCCAACAGCCAGAACGCGAGTGTCAGAAACCGTCGGATTGCGATGCCAGCGCCCATGATCCTTACCGCCTATTCAAATACTGCCGGAAGTTCCGCCGCTGATTGGTCCAACCATTCAGGCACCGGCAAATCCTTTGATTTCAGGAATTCCGGGTTGAACAATTTGCTTTGATAGCGCGTGCCGTAATCCGCCAAAATCGTCACAATACGATGCCCCGGCCCCATTTCCTGCGCCATGCGGATCGCCCCTGCGATATTGACACCGCTTGAGCCACCGACACACAGGCCTTCGGTCTGCAACAGATCAAAAACCAAGGGCAGGCTTTCTGTATCCGGGATCGAATAGGGCATATCCACGCTCAACCCTTCCAGATTGCGGGTGATCCGCCCCTGCCCGATGCCTTCGGTGATGGAGCCACCTTCGGATTTCAGCGCGCCATTGGCGTAATAATTATACATGGCCGAGCCATGCGGATCAGCCAGACCGATTTTCACGTCTTTGCTGCGCGCGCGCAGGCCCGTGGCGATCCCGGCCAGCGTGCCGCCTGATCCGATGGAACAAATGAATCCGTCGATTTTGCCATCCGTCTGTTGCCAAATCTCGGGCGCGGTGCTGTCAATATGGGCCTGCCGGTTGGCGACGTTGTCAAACTGGTTGGCCCAGACCGCGCCCTTCGGTTCTGTTTTGGCCAAAGCCAATGCCAGCCGTTCGGAATAATGTATGTAATTGTTCGGGTTCTTATAAGGCGCCGCTGGCACCTGAACCAATTCAGCCCCCGCCAGTCGGATCATATCCTTTTTTTCCTGGCTTTGGGTTTCCGGGATCACGATAACGGTGCGAAACCCCATCGAGGCCGCGACCAGCGCAATGCCGATGCCGGTATTGCCAGCCGTGCCTTCGACGATGGTGCCACCGGGGCGCAATTCGCCCTTGGCGATGGCGTCTTTGATGATCGACAATGCGGCGCGGTCTTTGACCGATTGGCCGGGATTCATAAACTCGGCCTTACCCAGAATTTCACATCCGGTTAGTTCTGAGGCTTTTTTCAGTTTAATCAGCGGCGTGTGGCCAATGGCTGTTTCGAGATCCTGATAGATTTGCATGGCACCTGCCCCCGGTTTGCGTGATGTTCGTTGATATTCAACCCTTCACTCGGGTTTCAAGCTAAATCAGCCGCCGTGCTGTAAATTCCCGCAAGGCAGCCCCTAGCGCCAGCGGCGATTAGCCAGTTCGGCCAAAACACCGGATATCATACCGCCAAGCACCAGCGTCACCAGAACCTCGACATTGAGCAACAGCTTGGCAAAGAAATACGCCATTTCAAAAACGCCACCAACCGCATCCATTGGCGAATGGTATCGCTTGTCAAGCGAACGCAGCAGCATCTCGTTGATGGAAAAGCCGACCAGACCCCAGATCACCAACCAGACCGCAGTGCCAAGCCCGGACCAAACCGCCGCGCGAACGCCCCGGCCAACCAGATTGCCCATCACCAGCCAGCCGACAATCAGGCCAAGGCCCGTCGTCAGCAACACGAAATTTCCCACCCGAAACGCTTCGGGCAGACCGGTGGCGT
>JAJFIC010000076.1 GCA_021775315.1 Paracoccaceae bacterium | reverse complement strand
TTCCGGGCCGGTGCTGTCGAAAACCCGATTAACGGCATTCGTTTGGGGCCTGCGATTATGGTTCTTGTTGCGTGAACGCGACTTATTAGAAGATCTCATGTGTCCGATTTTCTGCCCATCACGGGCCCGGTTGGGATTTGGTTTTTATGTTAGCGGCAGGGTCTGCCGCGAGGTCCCAAGGATTGTTTATCAAGAGCGATCCGGCGGCTGAGATACTGGATCAGATCAATCATCCGCCGACATAATCCTATACAGCGGCCTTGTCTCAAGACAAGCCAAAAACCTGAAAATTTCGTGTATTCCGGGTAAAAATTGCAAAAATGTCCAAAATTAGGGGGTCGAACGCAATTCCACCACGCGGTCGCGGCCATCCATATCGCTGTGAACCGCATTCAGGCGCAGGCCAGCCTGTTGAAACATCTCTGAAACCGACGCTGCCTGACTTGGCCCGATTTCCAGCAAGACCCGCCCATTGGGTGCCAAAAACTCTGAAATGCCTTCCGCGATCTGCGCATAAGCCTCAAGCCCGGTAAAGCCGGGGGTGAGGGCCGACATCGGTTCCCAGCGCAAAACTTCCGGGGCCAAATCCGCCATTTCCGGCATGGCAATATAGGGCGGGTTGGCGACAATCAGGTCAAACTGGCCAACGGCCTTTGCGTACCAGTCGGATTGCGCAAAAATCGCAGGGCGCGTCAGGCCCAAGGCGGCGCGGTTTTCAACGGCGACGGCCAATGCTTCATCGCTGATATCAACGCCCATGCCGGTTGCTTGCGGGGTTTCGGCCAGCAAAGTCAGCAGAATACAGCCTGACCCTGTTCCCAGATCAAGCACGCGCGAAAACGGTTGTGACAGCGCGATTTCTATCAGCGTTTCGGTTTCAGGCCGGGGATCAAGAACCGCCGGGCTGACTTTGAAATCACGCCCCCAGAAATTCCGCCGCCCAAGGATGTGCGATACGGGTTTTCGATCCAGTCTAGCGGCAATCGCGCCGTCCAGCACCGTCAAAGCGGCAGGAGTGATATGCTCGTTGAGCGCCAGAACCAAGCGATCCGGGCTGATGTCCAAAGCATGCGCCACCAACCGACGGGCATCGCCCATCGCATCATCAATGCCGGCTGCCTGTAGATCGCGACCGACAGCGACCAGCGTGTCATTGACCGTATTGCTCATGGGTCAAGGTCCGCCAACCGGCTGGCCTGATCGTCCGCAATCAGCGCATCGATCACCTCGTCAATATCACCCTCCAAAGCCTGATCCAGCTTGTAAAGCGTCAGGTTAATCCGGTGATCCGTCAGGCGGCCTTGCGGGAAATTATAGGTGCGAATGCGTTCAGACCGATCGCCAGAGCCGACCTGACCCTTGCGCGAGGCCGCACGTTCGTCATCGACCTTCTGACGCTCAAGGTCGTAAAGCCGGGTTCGCAATACCTGCATGGCGATTTCGCGGTTGCGGTGTTGGGATTTTTCCGCCGACACAACCATGATACCTGTCGGAATATGGGTAATCCGAACGGCACTGTCGGTGGTGTTGACATGCTGCCCACCTGCCCCGCTTGCCCGCATCGTATCAACACGCAGATCGGTTGCAGGTAGCACAAGATCAACCTCTTCCGCCTCAGGCAGTACCGCCACTGTCGCGGCTGAGGTATGAACCCGCCCGCCGCTTTCCGTTGTCGGCACCCGCTGCACCCGGTGAACACCGCTTTCAAATTTCAAGCGGGCAAACACGCCGTTGCCCTGCACATTGGCGATGATTTCCTTGAACCCGCCTAGTTCGGTCGCGGTCTGTGAAATAACGTCGAATTTCCAGCCAGAGTTTTCGGCCAGCCTTTGGTACATGCGGATCAGATCGGCGGCAAACAACGCCGCCTCATCGCCGCCAGTGCCCGCCCTGATTTCGATGATCGCCGGGCGTTGGTCGGCGGAATCCTTTGGCAGCAGCGACAGCTTTAAGGCATGTTCAGCGGCTGGCAAAGCCTCGCGCAGTTCGGTCAGTTCTTCCTCGGCCAGCGCTTTCATTTCAGGGTCGGCCAGCATTTCTTCGGCTTCGGCCGTGTCGCTTAGCAATTGCTGATAGGCGACGATCTGGTCAACCACGGGCCGCAATTCTGCGTATTCCCGACCCAATGCCGCAAAGTCGTCACCCGACGCGCCTTCGGACATCTTGGCCTCAAGAAAATCAAAGCGCGACTTTATCTGTTCAAGTTTTACGATCGGAACCATAACAGCGGATGTGCCCTGTTCGCAGCCTCAAGGTCAAGCGGTTCTTGACCCGCCTTGGCCTGTACGCCGCCCACCTTTGCGACCCGTTGGGCTGGCGGACCTGCTTAACCCCTCGGTAATCACTTCGCTCATCGGATGATCGGGGTTTCCGTCAACATATTCGGCCTTGAGGATACCCAAGGCCGCCGCCATATCCGCGCCAAGCGGTTGACCAAGCGCCCAATCCAAAAAGATCGAGCGGCATTCTTCAACCCGGATGCCATCAATGCGGTAACTTTCAAAAATCAGGCCGCGCGGATCGACGGCAAGGTGACCCTTTTTCATGTCTCTTTTCCCTGTTTACTTTGGGCACCCCGGCCCCGCCAATATCAAACAATTCTGGCGCAGCATGTCATTTAGGGCTTTGCCACCAATATTTCCAGCGCAATGAACACAATCCGCCCCCTGTCCATCCCGTTCCTTTGCGACCGCTTCAGGACGCGTCGCGACCAAGTAGGCGTTCGATCAACGGGATTGTCGCCTGTTGCGCCGCAGACAACTTGGATTGCAAAGCGTCAAGACCGTCTGCGCTGGTTTCCGACAGCAGTAATTCACAGCCCCCCTGACCCAGATTGTCCGGCACCAACACACCTTCGACCAACAATCGCCCAATCTGCTGAATGCGGCGCAGACGGGTGTAATTGTCTGTCAGATCGCGAAATTCATCAGCGCCCAGCCAGCCCAGCGTCACCACCGTTGACAATTGCGCCACAACATCGCGTTCCGGCGTGCCTGACATCAAAGCGGCCATTTGCGCCAACAATTCGATATCCAGCATCCGACCGGGGCCAAGCTTGGTTTCCCAAATGTTTTCAACCCGGCCCTTGTCAGCCGCGTCCGCCAAGCGGTTGCGCATATCGCGCATATCGACCTGTACCTTGGGCAAATCGCGGGGTCGCGCGACAATGGCCTGACGGAACGCCTCGATCTCAGCCCCCAGCACCAGATTGCCCGCCACCGGACGGGCGCGGGTTAACGCCAGATGTTCCCACGTCCATGCCTCGTCCTGCTGATAGCTGGTGAAACCGCTTAACGGCGTGGCGACCGGCCCTTTGCGGCCCGACGGGCGCAGCCGCATATCGACCTCATAAAGCCGACCTTCGGACATTGGCGATGACAGCGCCGTCACCAACGATTGCGTCAGACGCGCGAAATAGGTCGAAACCGCCAAAGGCCGCGCACCGACGCTGGCATCCTCGCCTTGGGCGTCATAAATCACGATCAGATCCAGATCCGACGTCGCCGTCAAGCTGCCCGCCCCGAGCGAGCCCATGCCAAGCACCATCATACCCCGCCCCGGCATTGGGCCATGGCGGCGCGAAAATTCAGCACATATTGCGGGCAGCAGGCCACGCAAAACCGACTCGGCCAGATCAGAGTAATGCTGCCCGGCAGCGGTGCTTTCAATCATTCCTTTCAGGTGCTGAACCCCGACGCGGAAATGCTGTTCTTTCATCCAGCGCCGGGCCGCGTTCAACTGGTCTTCGTAATCAGAAATCCCCGCCAGTTGAAAATCAAGGGCTGCGACAAGTGTCGCCACATCGGGCAAGGGTTCAAAAAACGTACCGCCGATAACGCCGTCAAAAACCGCAGAATTACGCGACAGATACCGCGCCAGACCGGGGGCCGAGCCGCAAATATCGACCAGCAACGCGATCAGTTGTGGATTGGCGTCAAACAGTGAAAACAACTGCACACCCGCAGGCAAACCGGCCAGAAACCCGTCAAATTGTTTCAGCGTCTCATTCGGATCAAGCGTCTGGCCGACCAACGACAGGATTTGGGGCTGCAACCGATTGAAAATCTCACCCGCGCGGGCTGAACGCAGTGCGGGCAAAGACCGCCAGTGGTCAACCATGTCATGGGTGACTTGGCTAAATTCCACCTCTTCGATTTTTGGCGCGTCTTCCGGTGCGAAAAAGCTTTCGATCAGGCCATGCACAGTCTCAAGTCGGGCAACGATGTCGTCGCGAAAATCCTGTTGCCGGGCAAAGCCGCAAAAATTCGCAAGGCGGGTGATTTGCTCGTCTGATGTCGGGATGTCGTGGGTCTGCGCATCTGCCAGCATCTGGATGCGATGCTCGACCGTTCGGTGCGCCACATAAGCGGCGGTCAGCGTGTCAGCTGCAGCCTGTGAAACCCAGTTTTTGCTGGCAAGAATATGCAACCCCTCAACGGTTTCCCGGCTGCGCAATTCGGCATCACGGCCCCCGGCGATGATCTGGCGGGTCTGGGTGAAAAACTCGATCTCGCGAATACCGCCACGACCGAGCTTCATATTATGCCCCGGCAGAGTGATCGCCCCGCCCAGTTTCTTGTGTTCACGGATGCGCAGGCGCATGTCATGCGCATCCTGAATGGCCACGTAATCCAGATGTTTGCGCCAGACAAAAGGCTTCAAAACCTGCAAGAACGCCCAGCCCGCCGCGATGTCCCCGGCGCAGGGCCGCGCTTTGATATAAGCAGCGCGTTCCCAGGTGCGGCCCAGACTTTCGTAATAACGTTCAGCCGCGGCCATAGACAGGCAAACCGGCGTCACCGAAGGGTCAGGGCGCAGGCGCAGATCGGTGCGAAAAACATACCCCTCGGCGGTGGCATCCGACAGCATTCGCGCCATGCGTTTGGTGATGCGAATAAACCGTTCGCGTACCGCGTCAAAGTTTTCGTCCGAAACCCGGCTGTCATCAAACAGCACAATAAGATCAATGTCAGAGGAATAATTAAGCTCGCCCGCGCCCATCTTTCCCATGGCCAGAACGACCATACCGCAGGCGGTTTTCAAATCCTCCGCCTCAAATCCCGCCAGTTTGCCACGTTCAAATTCTGCCGCCAGAAAATGGGAAAGGGCGACGTCAACCGCATGATCGGCAAAATCGGTTAAGGCGTTCGTAACGCTGGCCAATTCCCACATGCCACCAGTATCCGCCAGACCGGCATACAGCGCCAATCGCCGCTTGGCCCGGCGCAAATCCTTGGCCAGCGTGTCACTGGTGGCGACACAATGCGATTTCAAGCCTTTCAGCACATCACCGGGATCGGCGGAAAAACTTGCGCTCAACCATTCAGTTTCGCGCATCATCAACCCCCTGAGATACGGACTGCATCCCGCCACACCACGTATCAGGTTTGTAAGGTTTTCGGGGGCTTCGGCAAACAAGGCCGCGACCTCATCGCCGCGCGTGGGTTCAAAGGGAATCGGGGCTTTATGGGTCTGGGAAATCAGGGACATAGGCCAAGGATGGGCAACGTCACAGATATCGTCAACTGCCCTTATTGATTTCCCCGCACCCCGCGTTAATGTGCCCCAAACAAAACGAGGGCGAGATGAGCAAAAGTCTGAAACGGGTGCAAAAACACATGGATGAACTGGGCCTGACCAGCGATATCCTGCATGTCACCGTGCCGACCAACACGGCCCAGCAGGCAGCGGATGTGATTGGCTGCGCGGTCGATCAAATCGCCAAATCGGTGATTTTTCTTGGGACGCAATCGGGCAACGCGATCCTGTTTCTGACCGCAGGCGGCAGACGGGTGGATGTCAAAGCGGCCTCTGCCCTGGCAGGCGAGCCTTTGGGCAAAGCGGATGCGGCCCTGATCCGCCAACAAACCGGTTTCGCCATTGGCGGCGTGTCACCCATTGGCCACCTCAATCCGATCCGCGCCTTTATGGACCCGCGATTAGCCGAGTTTGATGTCATTTGGGCCGCCGCCGGCACACCGCATCATATGTTCGATATTGCACCGGCTTTATTGCAGGACAAAACCGGGGCCACATTGGCGGTCTTCACAGAAGAGTAACCTTAAAGAGCCGCCAGAACGGCCTTGGCCGCGCGCAGGCCCGGTGCTTCGGCGTCTTTACCAAGCAGCTTCATCGCCCGATCAGCGGCGTTTTGCTGCGCTATGCGCTGGGTCGGATCGGCCAGAAGGCTTTGAACCTTCGGTGTGATCTTGTCGGCTGTGCAATCTTCAAACAAAAATTCCGGCACGGCCATTGTATCCGTCAGGATGTTGACCAAAGTCGCTGTGGTCAGCTTCACCTTCTTTTTGATGATCCGCGTTGTCAGCCAGTTAAAGCGATAGGCAATCACCATCGGCGTCCCTGCCGCCGCCAATTCCAGCGATACGGTGCCAGAGGCCGCCAAAGCCAGATCAGCCGCAGCAAAAGCCAGCCGTTTTCGGCTTTCCGATTGGCTGGGATCCGTGTCGCGTGGGTCCAGCAATATCGGCGCACCCGGCCAATGTACCAGACGCGTAGCCAGATCGGCCGACACGTTTTGGGCAGCAGGCACAACAAACCGGATGGCGGTGTCAGCCGCATGCAACCGCGACACCACTTCGGCGAATACTGGTTCCATACGAGCAACCTCGCCCTGGCGCGAACCGGGCAGCACCAGCAACATTTTCTCGTGCGGTTGAATGCCAAGATCGGCGCGAAATGCGTCCGCCTCGGCTTTGCTGACCGGCTGATCTGCCACGACGGGGTGGCCGACAAAGTCACAACGCATGCCTTCGGCCTCCATATACGGCGGCTCAAACGGGAACAGCGCCAGCACATGATCAATGTGGCGCGCCATTTTGGCAGCGCGCTCTGGCCGCCACGCCCAAACGGTCGGGGCGACGTAATGGATGGTTTTAAGTTCGGGGGCCGCCTTTTTGACCTTAGCGGCAACACGCAGGCAGAAATCAGGCGAATCGATTGTGATCAAGGCATCCGGCTTAGATGTCACCACGCCCTTTGCCGTTTGACGTACCCGAGCCAACAGCGCAGGCAATCGCGGCAGCACCTCGACAATGCCCATGACCGACAGTTCTGACATGTCAAACAGGCTGACCAGCCCTTGTTGTTGCATCAACGGCCCGCCGATACCGGAAAATTTCGTATCTGGCGCAAGGGTTTTCAGCCCTGCCATCAGACTTGCCCCCAACCGGTCACCCGAAGGCTCGCCAGCGATCAGAAACAGATGTGTCATGACCCGGCTTCCGCCATTCCCCAAACAAACAGGCCCCGACGGTCGGCGGTCGCAAGGGTTTCGGCGCGTTCAAGGATCAAAACCTTGCCAGCGGTGACAGCCACACCCGCCAACCCTGCCCGCGCGGCGTATTCAAGGGTCTGCGGGCCTATCGCTGGCAAATCAACCCGCAAATCCTGACCGGGTTTTGGCCCTTTAAACAGAACCCCGCCTGCGCCGTTCGAGTCGGGCCGCAAAGCCACAGCGCTGCGCGCCACAAAATCCAGCATAACGTCCGTGCCTTGCAGACTTTCCAATCCCAGACACAGGCCCTGCGCCACCACAGCGCCCTGCCCGACATCGATGGTGCCAAGGGCCGTCGCAATTTCACAAGCCCGCGCGCAATCCGCGAGATCAGCCGGGGATGGGATCACAGCACCCATTGCACCGACGCTTGCCAGCAAATCCGGCAAGATGTCTTGTGCGGCTTTCACAGTGAAACCCTCAGCCTCAAAAATCCGGATGACGGCGCGAAGGGTTTGGTCGTCGCCTTTTCCAAGGTTCGCCATCAGGTCCGGTAAAATTTCTGCGGTTTTCGCATCAAGTGCGCCCATGTCAAATTGTGGCCGATCCATGCCCCCGGCAAACACCACGTTCTGACAATCCACCTCGCGCATGGCGGCAAACAAGGCCCCGAATTGTTCAAACCCGGCCTCGATCACCGGATGATCCGCCAGCCAGTCAAGCGACAGACCTTTGAACCGGACAATTGTGTAGGCTTGGTTGCGCCGGGCGCAATCCTCGGCCAGCAGACGCGGTAATGCTCCGCGCCCGGCAATGATCGCCAAGCCGGTCACAGGGCTATTCCGGGGTGCAGAACGACCGATCGGAATTCGATAGCACGAATTCCAGAACGTCCTGCACAAGCGGGTTGTCACTGGCCTCGGCCTCAAGCAGACGCGCGCGGTCGAGCAAATTCCCCTCGGGGCCAAACAGGGTTTTGTAAATGCGGCGCAGTTCGTTCATCTGGTCCTTGGCAGCGCCACGTCTTTTCAACCCGATCAGGTTCAAACCACCAAGCGTGCCCCTTTGTGAAACGACAGTGCCGTAAGGGATCACGTCATTAACAACAGTGGCGCCGGTGCCAATCATTGCACCCTGCCCAACCCTGCAAAACTGGTGAATGCCCGCAAGTCCGCCGATCACAGCGTTGTCACCAATGACAGCATGCCCACCAAGGGCCACGGAATTGGCGAAAACGATATTGCTGCCGACGACGCAATCATGGCCCACATGCACCATCATCATGAACAGATTGCCGTCGCCCACTTGCGTGACGCCGCCGCCGCCCTGAGTGCCGGGGTTCATCGTGACATATTCGCGGATGGTATTATTGCAGCCAATATTCAAAACCGTCCGCTCGCCGTCAAACTTCAAATCCTGTGGCTGGCTTCCGATTGAAGCAAAGGGCCAGATCTTTGTGCCAGCGCCAATCGTGGTTACACCGTTCAGGGCTACGTGGCTGACCAGTTCGACCCCGTCCCCAAGCGTAACTTCGTGGCCGACAACCGAATAGGCACCGATTTTGCATCCGGCTCCGATAACGGCACCCGGTTCAATAATGGCCGAAGGATGGACAATCGCAGTCGAGTCAATCATCGCCATATCCCGATCACAAAACGCCTTTGGGCAAATCAATCATCGCGGCAAATTCGCTTTCTGCAACGACGTTGCCGTCAACTTTGCCTTCGCCCCAGAATTTCCAGATCTTACCACGCCCCCGGATCACCGTCACGTGCAGTTCAAGCACATCACCCGGCACGACCATGTTGCGAAACCGGCATTTGTCCATTGTCATGAAATAGACCAACGGGTTCTTGTCGATCAGATCAAGGGTGTGGGACACCAAAACGGCGGATGTTTGCGCCATAGCTTCGATGATAGTGACGCCCGGCATAATCGGTTTGGCGGGGAAATGGCCCTGAAAATGCGGCTCGTTAAAGGTGACATTCTTGATGCCGACAGCGCTTTCGCCAGCCTTGATGTCGCGCACCTTGTCGATGAACAAAAAGGGATAGCGATGCGGGATCATCCGCTGGATGGTCGCGATATCCGCCGAGGGCAATTCAAGTGGAGTTTCGTCGTTCATTGCCGTGCCCTTTGTTCCATTAAATGCGTGCCCTCTTCCCTATCAACCGCGTGGCGGACTGACAAGCGGTCAGGGGTCTGACGGTTGCTCGGTTGGTGCTTGCGGGGTTTGTGTTCCGTCCCCGATAGCCTTGTTGACCTGCTCAATGGCAAGGGCCGTGATATCCATCTGATCCGACGCGATTATGGTCGAGCGTTCGTCAAGGATTGCGGTTGCGCCCAGTTCTTCCGCCAGCGTCACAATAACCGGCAGCGCGGCCTTAAAGAAACGCTGCTGTTCGGATTCAGAATAGGCGTTAAGGTCACTTGTTTTGCGCGCCTGCGTGGTGCGAAAGGTTTCGACCTTTTCGTCAAACGCATCGGCCAACACACGAAAATCCGCAGGCGATAAAGAGGCGCGTTGATCGGTCAGCGCCTGTTCCTCGGCCTTTAGTTCTTCTTCGATCTGGCGATTCTCGGCTGCGATATCCTGTGAACGGCTTTCGATTTCGCTGCGCACCCGCACACCAAATTCCGATTGGCTGAACATGCGATCCTGACTAAGGCTGTAAATCCGTTGCACACCCTGCTGGGCGGCAAGGCCCATTGGCAAAAGTGTTGCAACAAGAAAAACAAGAACGCCCTGTCGTAGCCACGCCGGATGCGATCCAGTCAGCATTCAGAAACTTTTACCGATAGTCAGGGCAAAGGATTCAGGCTCGTCATAGGAAGGTCCGCGTATTACCCTTGAAAAGTTAAAGCGCAACGGTCCAACCGCAGTTTTCCAGAACACTGAAAAGCCCAGTACAGCCCGGATTTCCATGCCTGCCGTGGTGACCGGTGTTAAACCCGCCAGACCACCCGCAAGACTGTCCAATCCCCAGAGCGAGCCGACATCCATAAACACACCGCCGGTCAGGCCATATTCTTCGGGCAAGCCCAGTGGGAAATTCGCCTCGAACCGGGCCACGGCATACATGTTGCCACCCAACGCGTCCATGTTGGCGACCGCCGTGTCACGAGGTCCGATGCCGTTCTGCGCAAAGCCCCTCATGATATCAGGGCCCAAAAAGAACCGGTCAGACAAACTGGATGTGCCGGAAAAATCTTGCAGATAGCCACCTTCCAGCTCGACGCTCAGTGCGACTTCGTCGTTCAGGAACGTCGTGCGACCACCGATCATAGCTGTGGTTTTGGAAAACCGTGCTGTGCCGCCCAGGCCGGCGACCTCTTGGGTTGCGCGAAACACCATACCGGCGCGGGGGTTCAGCCCGGTCGCACGGTTGTCAAAGGCATAAGACAAGCCAAGAGCGCTGGTATCGCGCGCTCCCTCAATGACCAATGCGGACGAGGCCGCGTCTTTGTTGATGATCCGTTCACCCGAACGGCGGTAAGAAATTTCAAGCTGTCCGTTCTCGCTGACTGGGAAAGACAATTTCGGTGCGAAACCCGCATTCACGGTGTCGTAAAACGCGTTCTGCTGGGTTGTTGTTGTGCGGTAAGCATTCAATTCCAGTCGAACGTTGCGATCCAGAAAAGCCGGTTCCGCGAACGTGATGTCCATCGCGAAACTGTTGGCACCACCACCCAGTTCGAATTTCAGGAATTGGCCACGACCCAGAAAGTTGGATTCTGACAGGCTGACCGTTGCACCGACACCGCTGCCGACGCCGTAAGACACACCAAACGACAATGCGCCGGTGTTTTGTTCTTCGACATTCACGTCAACAATGACCCGATCAGGGCTGGAGCCTTCGCGTGCTGTTACGTCAGAAGCTGCGAAAAAGCCCAAGGCCCTGATGCGATCCGAAGCTTCGCGGATTTCGCGCGGGTTGAACGGGTCGCCTTCGACGGTGTCAAACTGGCGACGCACAACGCGATCAAGCGTGGTTGTGTTGCCTTCGATGTCGATCCGTTCGACGAAAACACGCGGGCCACGTTCGATGACAAATTCAACATCCAATGTCCGGGTTGCCTCGTTGCGGGTAACCCGGGGATTGACGCGGATGAAATTCAGGCCATTTTTGGTGGCCAGCGTTTCCATCCGGGTAATCGTGCCTTCCAGCAAGTTAGGCGAATATGTACCGCCGGTTTTCACCCGGATAATGCGCTGATAATCGTCGGGATCAATCTCGGCCAGGTTACTTGTCGTCGTGATTTCACCAAAGTCATAACTTTGGCCTTCACGCACTTTGAACGTGACGAAAAACCCGTTGCGTTCACGCGCAACCTCGGCCGCGACCGAAAGAACCTCAAAGTCGATAAAACCACGCGACAGGTAGAAATCGCTTAGAACCTGTTTATCAAACTCGATACGGTCCGCGATGAATGTGTCACTTTTGATGAATGCGCGCAGAACGCCCGCCTGTTTGGTCGCCAGAACGCGGCGCAAGCGCCGGTCTGAAAATGTTCGGTTGCCGACAAAGCTTAGCCGTTGAATTTCAACGACCTTGCCTTCAAAGATTTCAAAAACCAGATCGACACGATTGTCACTGCGCCGGATGATCTTGGGCTTGACCTCTGCCGTTTGACGCCCGGCCTGACGATAGGCCTCGATAATCAGGGCGGCATCTGCCTCGGCCTGGGCCGGGCTATAGGTATGACGTGGGCGCGAGGTGATCAGTTCGGCCAGCTTGTCGTCTTTCAGCTTTTTGTTTCGCTCAAAGTTGATCCGGTTGATGGTCGGGAATTCCCGAACCACAATCACCAGCCGATTGCCGCTTGGGGTCACATCGACCTCTTCAAACAGCCCGCTTGCCTTCAGGTTCTGATAGGCGGCGTTGATTTGCCCTGGGGTTACCGGTTTACCGGGCAGGATACCGGCGAAGTTCCGGATGGTTGCAGCCTCAATCCGTTGATTGCCCCGCACCACAATCTGCGAAAACTGCATGGATGTTGTGGTCGGAGGCGGCGTTTCCACCGTCGTCTGGGCCATGGCCGCCTGAAAAGGAAACGCCACATATCCGCCGGTCAACATGACCAACAGCATCACAAGTTTAATGGCTCTGCAATTCCACCAATGCATCTTCATCTACCAAATTCCTACCGCTCGATTTCGGTCCGCTGTCAATATTGATGCAGACTCGTTGCAGTCTGAATAGTTGGATTCTCAAGCCATGTCAAAACGACAAAACCCAAAAAGGCCCCTGTTTTCCAACAGCGGCCCGATTACATCACATTATATGGGGTCTGCCCCGGCCTAAACGGCCGAAGCGCTTGCATTCAAAGGAAAGATGCGGTCGTAACCGCGTGGTCCTGAACAATCACCGAATTGGCGTATTCAACCCCAACCCAGCCGACAGCGGCCAAAGCAACGCCGATGATCAGAATCGACAAAAGCCTGTCATTGTTGACTTCGAACAAAAGTCCGAGCCCTTTATATCCTGTGGCGACCTGTTGCATGATCTGAACCTCGCATTATTTCGTCTTGTTATGAGGTCAGTCTAGCGAACATTGTGGCGACAGTATGACTCAACATTGTCCCGAAAAAGTTTCAGCAAAAGAAATCATTGCTCAGCGCAAAGACCATCAATGCGATGATCAGGAACAACCCCGCCGACATCAGAATGTTGATGGCCTTGTCGCTTGGCGGGCGTTTTGTGATTGCCTCATAGGCAAAAAACACCAGATGGCCCCCGTCCAGAACCGGAATCGGAAACAGGTTCAGCATGCCAATGGCGGTTGAAAGAACCGCAATGAACCATACGAAACTGGCGAAACCCTGCGACGCGGCGTCGCCTGAGGTTTTGGCAATGCCGACCGGCCCTTGCAGATTGCACGACGAGATCTTGCCGGCAATCATGTGATATAACCCGTTCAGCGACGAGGTGATAATCCGCCCGGTCTGCGAAATACCCATGCCAACTGCGTCGATCACGCCCGGCGAAAAGGTTTCCGGCTCAAAGAACAAACCGCCGGTGATACCGATCAGGGTGCGTTTTTCAAAGCCACCATCGCCATCCGGCATATCAACCACTTTTGCGGCCAGCGTCACGGATTGCTCGTCGCCATCGCGCCAGATGCGCAAATCCATTTCCCGGCCTTCGGTCGCAGCCACAAGGCTTTGCAATTCGCTGAAAGCAGTGATTTTCTGGCCATCAACGCTTAAGATCAGATCCCCAACACTCAACCCCGCCGCCATGGCGGCAGATTGCGGTTGCACGTTTTCAATCAACGGCAAAAGCGGGAAAGGCCCGGTTGCGGTCAGGGTGTTATCACCGCGTTTAACTTTGTATTTCTGTTCCGCCTGCACCTGATCCACTTCGCGTGAATAGGCATAAAGAGCCGCATAATCAGGGGTTTCCACACCATTGACCGACAGGATCACATCGCCCGCCTTAAGCTCATAAGCAGCATCAGGCAAAGGTTTCAGCTTGCCAACCGTTGGCACATCAGTGGCAAGACCCACAGTCAGCACAATTGCGGTAAAGATTGCGGATGACAAAATGAAATTCGCCATCGGACCCGCGATAATCGTCAGCGCCTTTTTATAAAGGGCCGCATCGTGAAACGATTTTGAACGGGTTTGGCTGTCCATACCGGCCAGCGCCTCAGGGTCCGACCGGCTAGACGCATCCGCGTCGCCTAAAAACTTGACATAGCCGCCAAAAGGGATCGCCGCGAGCTGCCATTTCGTGCCGCGCCGGTCATAGCCCGAAAACAGGACCTTACCAAATCCCATCGAGAAAACCTCGGCATGGATGCCGCACCAGCGCCCGACGATATAATGGCCGTATTCATGGATGAAAATAATAACGCTCAGCACCGCGACAAAAGCCACGAGTGTGAATAGAAAGCCGCCAAACAGCGGAATCGAGTTGATTAGTTCCAAGTTGCCCTCAAGATGCCTGTTACAATTGAATTGCTTCGTTTGTTTTTATGCGCGCTTTTTGGTCTGCTGCCATGACCTTATCAAGATCAAATGTGGTGGTTTTAAGGTCACCATCGCGATCCGCATTTTCAAGCGCCTGTTCAACATAAACCGCCATATCCGTAAAGCGTATGCGCCGCGCCATAAACGCCTCGTACGCGGTTTCTTTGGCGGCGTTGAACACCGCCCCCGCCAGCCCACCTGTCTGCATAACCGCACGCGCCAGACGCAAAGCCGGAAACCGAACCTCGTCCGGTGCTTCAAAGTCAAGTTTGCTAAGTCGTGCCAGATCAAGGTCTTCAACCGGCAGGTCGCGCCGTTCAGGCCAGTTCAGGGCGTACCCAATGGCAAACCGCATATCCGGCGTTCCCATATGGGCCAGTAACGAGCCATCAACGAAACCGACCAGCGAATGTATGATGGATTGCGGGTGGATTATCACCTCGATCACATCTGGTGCGACCTGATAAAACTCTTTCGCCTCAATCATTTCCAGCGCTTTGTTAAACATGCTAGCACTGTCGACCGAAATCATTCGGCCCATATCCCAGTTGGGATGCGCAACCGCCTGTTCGGGTGTGGCTTTATCCAGCATATCACGCGACCAATCGCGAAACGGCCCGCCGGATGCGGTCAGGATCATGCGGTTGACGTTAGAGACATCCTCGGCCCCAAGGGCCTGAAAAATCGCTGAATGTTCGCTATCAACTGGCAGGATCGTGGCGTTGTGATGCGCCGCGGTTTCCAGCATCAACGGGCCTGCCGCGACAAGGCTTTCTTTGTTGGCAAGCGCCAGAATACCGCCATGTTGCAGCGAAACCAATCCCGGCTCCAACCCGGCACAGCCCCCGATTGCGGACATGGTCCAGTCAACCGGGCGCGCTGCAGCTTCAACAATTGCGTCTGCACCCGCCATTGCCTTTATGTCAGTTCCCTCAAGGGCTTGTCGTAATAAGTTCAGGCAATCAGGATAGGCCGTCACCGCAATATCGGCCCGCAATTCCCGCGCCTGCTGCGCCAGCAGGGTAACATTTCTGCCACCACTCAGCGCCACAACATCATAGGTCGCAGCACCACCCTGACGGCGCAAAAGATCAATGGTGTTACAACCGATCGACCCGGTCGAGCCAAAGACTGAAACCCGGCGCATCCTCAGATCGCCCCAAGCATTGGCAGGCCGAAAATCTTTGTGATCACAAACAAAAACAACCCCGCGCCGATCAGCGCATCAAACCGATCCAGAAACCCGCCATGGCCGGGAATTAAGGCAGAGCTGTCCTTGACCCCGGTATGCCGCTTAATCGCGCTTTCCACCACGTCACCGATTTGTGCGGCAATGGCCGCAAAGATGCTGAACACCACCAAAAACCCGTCGGCCCCGGCCCAAATCACAAACCCAAAGCCAACGCATGCGGCCAAAGCCCAGCCCCCTAAGGTGCCCGACCAGGTCTTTTTCGGGCTGATAACCGGCAAAATTTTCGGCCCACCGATGATGCGGCCAAAGAAATAGCCGCCAATATCCGAGGCAATCACCACAAGCACCAGCCACAATGTCCAAATCAGACCGTCACCATGCGCCCCCCCTTGGCGCAGCCAGAAAATGCTGGGCACGGCAAACAGGATCGCAATTCCGTAGACCAAAAACAGCCCACGGTCTTTTTTCAGCAAAACAAGGCCAAGAACCGGGGCCAAAAACAAAGCCAGCAAAGCGATGAAACCGGCGTCAAACCCAACCCGCAAAACGGCAGCCCCGGCGATTAACGCCAATAGAACCGTTTTGGCTGGCGCAAGGGATTGGTCGACCATGCGCGCCAGTTCCCAGATCATCAGACCGCCAACCAGTGTCAAAAGCGCCAGAAAAACCCAGCCGCCCTGCCAAATCGCGCTGGCACCGACCAAAACCATAACAATTGCTGAAATCACCCGCAGCCGCAAATCCGCGAAATTGCTCATGCCGAGGCAGCCCCGAAACGCCGGTCGCGGCCTGAATAGCCTTTGACGATATCTTCAAACTCTGCGGCAGAAAAATCTGGCCACAATGTTTCAACGAATGCGTATTCCGCATAGGCCGACTGCCACAGCAGAAAGTTTGAAATGCGCTGTTCGCCGGATGTGCGGATCACCAGATCGGGATCGGGCAAATATCTTGTATCAAGGTAAAACCCGATGCTTTCCTCGGTCACATCTTCGGGTGCGACACGCCCTTCGGCGGCATCTTCAGTCAGTGAACGGATCGCCCGTGTCAGTTCATCCCGGCCGCCGTAATTCAGCGCAATCGTCAGGTTCAGATGATCGTTGCCTGCGGTTTTTTCCTCAAGCGAGGCCATCAGGTCAATAAGCTTGCGATCAAGCCGTGTGCGATCTCCAATGAACCGCACCCGCACCCGGTTTTCGTGCAGTTTCTTGGCTTCTTTCAGGATATAGCGGCGAAACAACGACATCAGACCGGCAACCTCGCCCTCGGCCCGTTTCCAGTTTTCCGTCGAAAAAGCGTAAAGCGTCAGATACTTAACCCCGATATCAGGGCAAAGATCAACGATTTCACGAACCCTAGATGCGCCTTTGCGGTGCCCGACAAGACGCGGCAATCCGCGCCGTGTCGCCCAGCGACCGTTGCCGTCCATGATGACGGCCACATGGTTAATATTTCGTGTGGGTTCGGTTTCGCCTGTCACCTGATCCCTCTTTCTGTCCACGTTTTACTTAGACCTGCATGATTTCTTCTTGCTTGTGCTCAAGCGATTTATCGACCTCAGCAATGACTTTATTCGTCAGGTCCTGGATCTCTTCGGACCAGATTTTCTGGTCATCCTCGGACATTGATTTGGCCTTTTTGATCTGATCCATGCCATCACGTCGCACATTGCGCACGGCAATGCGGGCACTTTCGGCATATTGGGCCGCGACCTTTGACAAATCACGCCGCCGTTCCTCGTTCAACTCGGGGATTGGCAGACGCAGGATCGTGCCATCCATTACCGGGTTCAGACCCAGACCGGAATTGCGGATCGCTTTGTCCACCGCGTTAACCAGCGATTTATCCCAGACATTCACCGTCACCATGCGGCTTTCCGGTACATTCACCGTGCCACATTGGTTCAGCGGCACGGTCGAACCATAGGCATCCACCATGATCGGATCCAGCATCGAGGCCGAGGCCCGCCCGGTTCTGAGTGACGCAAATTCGCTTTTCAGCGCGTGCATTGCGCCTTCCATGCGGCGTTCAAGATCGTCCAGATCAATTTCAATTTCGTCGTCGGACATTGGCACTGGCCCCATTATTTTCTTTTTCTCACCCAAGTTAGCCTAATTAGCCAACTCTTGTATAGGTGCCTTCACCGCGCAGGATACCGGCAAATCCGCCCGGCTCGTCCAGTGAAAACACCACAATCGGCAGATTGTTGTCACGCGCCAAAGCGATAGCGGATGCATCCATCACCTTCAGGTTCTTTTGCAAAACCTCGTCATAGGTGACGCGGTCATACCGCACCGCATCCGGGTTGGATTGCGGATCTTTGTCGTAAATGCCGTCCACTTGGGTGCCTTTGAAGATCACTTCACAGCTCATTTCGTTGGCCCGCAGCGTCGCGGCGGTGTCCGTCGTGAAATAAGGATTGCCGGTACCTGCTGCAAATATACAGACCCGGCCTTTTTCCAAATGGCGCACGGCGCGGCGGCGAATGTAAGGCTCGCATACCTGATCCATCGGGATTGCGGAAATAACCCGGGTGAAGACACCGATGGCTTCCAGCGCGCCCTGCATGGCCAGCGCGTTCATCACCGTGGCCAGCATGCCCATATAATCAGCGGTGGTGCGTTCCATCCCCTGCGCGCTGCCTTGCAGGCCGCGGAAAATATTGCCCCCGCCAATGACCATACAAATCTCGACCCCAAGGTCATGCACATTCTTGATTTCCTGCGCGATACGTTCGACCGTCGGCGGATGCAGGCCATAGCCCTGATCGCCCATCAATGCTTCGCCCGAAATCTTCAACAACACCCGCTTATAGCCGCCTGTATCAGCCTCGCTCTGCCCGGTTGCTGCAAGTTCAGTCATTGACGACTCTCCTTTTGGTGTTTTTGATGCAGGCGCAAAATGTCGTAAATCCCAATGGGTTTCAATGTCAAAGGCGGTTCGTTACACAACAATTGTGTTTCATGCGCGGGGAACCGCCAATATTTGCTTTAGGAGCAAGGCCTAATACTTTGGAATCTCACCTAAAAATCGACCCAAGCCTGCCGGTTTTAATCGCCGGGCCGACCGCATCGGGCAAATCGGCACTGGCGATGCAACTGGCGCGGGAGCATGACGGCGTGATCATCAACGCAGACGCATTGCAGGTCTATGCCCGTTGGCGGGCTTTAACCGCCCGACCTTCGCCCGACGATACCGTGCAATTGCCGCATGCGCTTTACGGGCATGTGGCGACTGAAACCCATTATTCCGTCGGCCACTGGTTGCGCGAGGTGGCGCCATTTCTGGAAGGCCAACCCAAACGACTGCCGATTATCGTTGGCGGCACCGGATTATATTTTACGACCCTTACCAATGGCTTGGCGGATATACCTGATGTTCCACAAGAGGTACGCCAGCAGGCAAACGCTATCCACCAGCGGGATGGCCTACAGGCGTTGCTGGATGATCTGCACACCCATGATCCCGATACGTTCGCGCAGATAGACACGCAAAATCCCGCGCGCGTTTTGCGCGCTTGGGAGGTTTGGCGCGCCACCGGTCGCGGCCTGTCAGACTGGCAGGACAACACCCCACCACCGATCCTGCCGCTGTCGCAATGCAACGCCTTCGTGCTGAACGCGCCAAAGGACTGGCTGACCCCGCGCATCAATCTGCGCTTTCGACAAATGCTGGATCAGGGCGCACTGGAAGAATGCCGCATGAACCTGCCCGACTGGGACCCTAAACTGCCATCCTCACGCGCCATTGGTGCTGCGGAACTGATTGCCCATCTACGCGGTGAGATGCGTTTGGAGGCCGCGATTGAAGCCGCTGAAATCACCACCAGACGCTACGCAAAACGCCAGCGCAGTTGGTTTAAGGCCCGTATGGGGGGGTGGAAATGGCTTGATTTATCCACAAAACCCCTGTGAGTAAGTGCCAATAGCCTGTGGATAGATTTCAGAACGGCCTTGAATACCGGACAGTTTACTGAAATAAACTTGCACATATGCCACAATAATTCATGATTTTAGGGATAATGGCCAAACCTACATGCAGTTATCCAGCAATTCACCCAATCCGCAGCGCATCGAGATCTTCACCCTTGCAGGCCTGACCAGCCGGGGCCGTTGGCGGTTCCAGTCAATGCAGGCCAGATCGGCCCATGTTTTTCTGTGGTTCACCCGTGGGCAAGGTCGGATACGCATTGGTGCAACCATGCGCGGATTTGGCCCCAACACCGTCCTTTTCATACCCGCAGGTCAAATCCACGCCATAGAACCGGGAACAAACGCGCAAGGTTACGCCGCCTATCTGCCTGACAGCCTGCCCGTGCCCGTGCCAGAGAGTCCGGGGCTGATAAAGGCCACCAGTATCTTTGATCAGGGCCAGATGACGGGGTATTTTGAGCAGATTTCGATTGAACACGGCATGACAGGGCCTGGTAGCGAGCACGCGATGGAAAGCTATTTGACCCTGCTCAGTGTCTGGATCGAACGCAATCAGATGCGCAATGACTGGGCCATCAATGCCCGGCTGCCCGCGGCTGCGCGTCTGGCGAATAGTTTTTTGCGCCGGTTAGAAGACAACCATCAATTGGCATTATCAGTGTCCACTTATGCTGCCGTGCTGAACGTCACCCCGACCCATCTTAGCCGGGTCTGTCGTGATATTCTGGGGCGACCCGCTTCGGACCTCATTCAGGACCGGGTGGTGTTGGCCGCGAAATACGCGCTTGCCGATAGCAACCAGCGGATCGGAGATATCGCATCCAGCCTTGGCATCAGTTCAGCCGCCTATTTCACCCGGCTGTTTCGTCGGCATGCAGGTTTGTCTCCACGTGAATTCCGCCTGCAAGCAGCCAATCGCAACGTGCAGGCTCAACCGACGGAAAGGCGCGTTGTGCGGCGCAATTGACGCGATTGTGCCCCAAAAAACCTTGACTCGCGGACCCGAAACCGAAACCATTAACATTATGACAAGCTGCCTTACTTGCACCGCAGGAACAAGATTCGAGCCAACCTTATGGCAAATGCGCCAGAGGTCCGGAAAGCCGGGCATTCTGCAGCTGGGTCTATTTGCGACATTTTGGATTAACGAATGTCGTTTCGGGAATACTTTCAGTCGACGACGGATACAGTATTCCCAAGCACAATTATAACATCACGACACTAAAGTAACTAACAGGGAGAAGACTTAGATGACAAATGAAACCAAGTACAACAAGGCGCTGAATCCAGCGGTCAAGATGTACGCAGAGGAAGTTAAGGCAGGCTTGTTAAGCCGCCGCGAATTCCTGACGCGCGCATCCGCACTCGGCGCATCAACAGCTGTTGCTTATTCGCTGCTGGGTGTAAGTGCCCCGGTCGAAGCAGGCAGCCACGCCAAAATGGGCGGCACTGGTCGCGTTCAGACAGAAGTTCGTGGTCTGAAAGACCCGCGTACATATGACTGGTCGCAGCTGGCAAACTATACACGCGGCTGGATCGAGTATCTGGTCGAGTATCAGGCCGACGGTACTTTCAACGGCATGCTGCTTGAAAGCTGGGAAGTTAACGACGACGCCACAGTTTACACATTGAACGTCCGTAAGGGCATCAAGTGGTCAAACGGCGATGATTTCACATCCGAAGATGTTGCTGCCAACATCACTGGTTGGGCTGACAAAACTGTCGAAGGCAACTCGATGGCTGGTCGTATGGCGACACTGATCGACGGCGAAAAAGCCGGCGCTGGTGTTGTTGAAATCGTTGACAGCCACACGGTTCGCCTGAACCTGTCTGCACCTGACATCTCGATCATTCCGGGCATGGCTGACTATCCAGCGGCAGTTGTTCACCGCAGCCAGATCGGTGCAAACCCGCTCGACAATCCAATCGGTACCGGCCCTTATAAGCCAGAAGCCGGTTACGAAGTCGGCGTCAAAGGCGTGCTGGTCACAGCTGATGCACCTTGGTGGGGCACAGACATTTACGGTGGTCCATACCTTGATCGCGTAGAAATGATCGATTACGGCACAGACCCTGCGGCATGGGTTGCAGCAGCAGAAGCTGACGAGATCGACACACTTTACGACATCTCGGGCGAGTTCGTGGACATCTTTGACAGCATTGGCTGGGAAAAATCCGAAGCCATCACTGCGGCGACGATTGTTATCCGGACACATGCTGAAGCAGAAGTTGACGGCAAAAAGCCTTATGCAGACAAAAAAGTCCGCCAGGCGATCACCAAAGCTGTCGACAATTCGGTTTGTCTTGAGCTTGGTTATTCCAACCAGGGTGTTGTTGCTGAAAACCACCATGTTGCTCCGATCCATCCTGAATATGCAAAACTGCCTGCTCAGGAAGTCAACGGTGCCGCTGCTAAGGCCATGATGGACGAAGCTGGCATGGGTGACTACGAGCACGAGCTGATCTCGATCGACGATGACTGGCGCCGTAACACCACCGACGCTGTTGCAGCCCAGCTGCGCGACGCCGGTATCAAGGTGAAGCGGACAATTCTGCCCGGCTCGACCTTCTGGAATGACTGGGCGAAGTACCCGTTCTCGTCCACCAACTGGAACATGCGTCCACTTGGTGTTCAGGTTCTGGCACTGGCTTATCGTTCTGGCGAAGCCTGGAATGAAACCGGCATGGCAAATGCTGATTTCGATGCGACGTTGACAGAAGCGCTGTCGGTTGCAGATGCTGACAAGCGTCGTGTGCTTTCCAAGAAACTGCAGGAAATCATGCAGGACGAAGGTCACATCATCCAGCCATACTGGCGGGCGCTTTATCACCATTCCAAGCCTGGCTTTGTATCGGTGAAGAACCCAATCTTTGAAATTCACCCTCACAAGCTCCACTGGCGCGCCTGAGTGTGAACTGAACACCGTCAGAGGGCCTTCGGGCCCTTTGACACCCCGGGGGGGATTTCCCGGTCTGACAAGTGCGGCTGCCAAATAGATCGCACGCAACAAACCGACAGGGACCGTAATGTTAATCTTTTTGATCAAGCGCTTAGGAGTCATGCTCCTGACTGCGCTCTGCCTGACCTTCGTGGTCTTTTTCTTGACCAATCTTTATCCGAACCTTGAAAAGGTCGCCAAGCTGGAAGGTACCCAGCGGATGACCGATGCACAGGTCGCGACGTTTCTGGAACGCAATGGCTATACGCAGCCGGTGTTCACCAGATACGGCGAATGGCTGGGGGTTTTGCCGGGTTTCACCTATACCAACGACGAGGGCAAGGTCACTGGCCGCTGTATTCGGCGCGGTGTAGAGGCGGCGACAGCCCCGGTACGCTGCGGCGTGCTGCAAGGCGATTTCGGCTGGTCTGTTGTGTTCAAGGATAATGTCGGGCCGATTGTCTGGAAACGCCTTGGGCTAACCGGCAAACTGATGCTGACTGTTCTATTGGTGATGATCCCATCCGCATTAATCATCGGGGTTTTGGCCGGGATGCGCGAGGGTTCAAGGCTAGATCGGTTCCTGTCGACCTTTTCCATCGCGACAACGGCAACGCCTGAATATGTCTCGGGTGTGATCCTGATCGTTGTGTTCTCATCTCGGGTTGTGGATCTCAAATGGTTCAAGGGCACCGCCACCAGCGCGATGGAGGATGCCAATCTGGGCAATTTCACCTTACCGGTGATAACGATCGCGCTATACGGAATGGGGTATATCGCCCGCATGACCCGCGCCTCGATGGCCGAGGTGATGACAGCGCAATACATCCGGACCGCCCGCCTGAAAGGTGTGAGCTTTCCCAATATTGTTCTCAGACACGCGCTTAGGAATGCGCTGATCGCGCCGTTTACTGTGATCATGCTGCAATTTCCGTGGCTGCTGACCGGTGTGGTCATTGTGGAGACCCTGTTTAACTACAAGGGCTTTGGCTGGCTGTTGGTTCAAGCGGCAGGCAACAATGACATCGAGATGCTTCTGTCAGTGGGGATCGTTTCAGTGATCGTGGTGCTGGTGACCCAGCTGATATCAGATATCGGCTATGTCTACCTCAATCCACGCATCCGGATCGGGTAAGGGAGAAGAACAATGGAATTACTCACCTGGACAGGCTCATTCGGCCCTTACATTAACCCTCTGTTGCAAACCTTTGCCGTTCTTTTGGCAGCATCAGGCATTGCAACCATCATGCGTTCCTTCGCGCCTGAGGCCGCTGGCTTTGCCCGGGCAGCAGACGCCAAGGACGCTAAATCTCCGCTGTGGAACTATGTGGCCCCCGGCATCATCGTCGGCGTCATCGTCGCGGTTGTGACGGCGCTATATGCGGACATCAAAAACCAAGCCATCTGGGGGATAGATCCCGGCTGGACGTTGTTTTTCGCGGTTTTCGCCGCTGCAGCAATTGCCGGTAGCGTCTTGAGCGGGGTTCTCTTTCGGGTTCCTGAGCGCTTCGTCGGTCTGGCCCTGCGTTTGGCTGCGGTTGGATTTTGCGCGATTGTGCTGGTCTATATCGTGGTTGGAATGCTGACGCCGCAAGGCACGCTTGGTATCATCGGCACGTTGGCTGACAGGCTAACCCCGGTCTGGGTCGGCATCGCCGTCGTTTTCTTCCTTTCGATCCGTTACAAGCGGAGTTTGGGACTTTACGGCAAATTGTTTGACAACCCGGTTGGTATGTTTGGCTTTGGTCTGGTGATGTTTTGGGTGTTTGCGGCGACTTTCGCGGACTCCATTATCATTCAGGATCCGCTGGTGCAGATTTCCGGCATGAAAAACAAACTGCCAGGCACACCAATTCGCGGCCTAGAGGACACCTATTACCTTTTAGGTGGCGACAATCTGGCCCGCGACGTCTGGAGCCGCCTGATCATCGGATCGCGTGAGGTGCTGAAAATCGCACCCGCCGCAACCGTCTTTGCCTTTATGGTCGGGATCACGCTGGGACTGCCCGCTGGGTATTACGGCGGCCGCTTTGATACTTTGTTGTCGTTCAGCGCCAACCTTGTTCTGGCCTTTCCGGTAATCCTGTTGTTCTACCTTCTGGTAACCCCTGAGATCCGCGAAACCGGTGTCATCACCTGGCTTGCTGGCGTGTTGTTCATCTTCCCGGTGATCTTCTTCTGGACGCTGGTCTATTCCCGTTGGCGGATATCGCCCAAGGTTCTGACCCGTGTCGCCGCGCCAATCGTCATCATACTGCTGATGATCTATTTCGGAACGGTGTTCAAAATGGATCCCTTCGTTGGCCTTTGGACCAGTGTCATGGGCTATCTCAATCAGGGCAACCCGATGGGCGAATGGATGCAGGCCACCCGCGACGGCCATACGCCTTTGCTGTACCTGCCGCTTGATGCCAACAAGCTGAACATCTTTGTGGCGGTGGTGTTTGTGAACTCGCCCACGATCTTTAGGATTGTGCGTGGGCTGACAATGGACATCCAGACCCGCGATTATGTTGCAGCCGCCCAGACACGAGGCGAAGGTCCGTGGTACATCATGCTTTGGGAAATTCTGCCAAACGCACGTGGCCCGCTGATCGTCGATTTCTGTCTGCGCATCGGCTACACCACAATCCTTTTGGGGACATTGGGTTTCTTTGGCCTTGGCCTTAGCCCGGAAAGTCCTGACTGGGGTTCAACGATTAATGACGGTCGCAAACTGTTGTCGATCTATGTGCACCCTGCCCTGCCACCAGCACTTGCGCTGATGAGCATGGTGTTGGGACTGAACCTGCTGGCCGATGGCCTGCGTGAAGAATCATTGAAAGATTAAGGGAGGCGATCATGGCTAAATGGGACTACGACGGCCCTATTCTTGAGATTGAAAACCTTTCGATCTCGTTCTTCACACGCATGCAGGAAATCCCGGCAGTGATGGATTTCAGCTGCACCGTACAACCCGGCGAGGCCATGGGCCTTGTGGGCGAGTCCGGTTGCGGCAAATCCACCGTTGCCCTTGGGGTGATGCAGGACCTTGGCGTCAACGGCAAAGTTGTCAGCGGTACGATCAAGTTCAAAGGCCGCGATCTGAATGAGATGAGTGCGGAAGAGCTGCGCGACCTGCGTGGCAGCGAAATCGCCATGATCTATCAGGAACCGATGGCGTCTTTGAACCCGGCGATGAAAGTCGGCCAGCAGTTGGCCGAAGTTCCGATGATCCACGAAGGGGCCTCCAAAGAGGCCGCATGGGATCTGGCGCGTCAGGTGGTTGAAGACGTGCGCCTGCCCGATCCTGAACGCATCCTGTCCAGCTTTCCACACCAGTTATCTGGTGGTCAGCAACAGCGCATCGTGATTGCCATGGCGTTGATGTCCAAACCGTCACTGCTGATCCTGGACGAGCCAACAACCGCGCTTGATGTGACGGTTGAGGCCGGGATCGTTGATCTGGTCAAGGCGCTTGGCGTCAAATACGGCACCTCAATGCTGTTCATTTCGCACAATCTTGGCCTGATCATGGATGTCTGTGACCGCCTATGCGTGATGTATTCCGGCGAGGCGGTGGAAACCGGGTCGATCAAAGATGTGTTTGACAAAATGCAGCACCCCTACACCCAAGCCCTGTTCCGGTCGATCCCGCTGCCGGGTGCCGACAAGAACACCCACCCGCTGGTGGCTATTCCCGGCAACTTCCCGTTGCCGCATGAACGGCCCAACGGCTGTAATTTCGGGCCGCGCTGTGACTATTATCAGGACGGTTTATGCAACATCAGCGACCTGTCCATGGTGACGATTGATGGTGATGACCGCCACGAATCCCGGTGCCTTAGAATCCCGGATATCGACTGGGATGCACCGATTGCTGTGGCCATCGAACAGGAAAGTGCTGAACTTGGCGACGTGGTTCTGAAATTTGACAACCTCAAGAAATATTACGAGGTATCGGCGAACGCCCTGTTTGGTTCAAGCGGTGCGTCCAAAGTTGTCAAAGCCAACGAAACCCTCAGCTTTGACGCCCGCGAGGGCGAAACGCTGGCCATTGTAGGCGAAAGTGGCTGTGGGAAATCAACACTGGCCAAGGTGCTGATGGGGCTGGAAACAGCCACGGCCGGGTCGATTCAGATGCATGGCGAAGAAATCGGCGCCGTGCCTATTCAGGATCGCGACACAGAAACGGTGTCGTCGGTGCAGATGGTGTTCCAGAACCCGTTTGACACCCTCAATCCGTCGATGTCGGTTGGCCGACAGATCATTCGAGCGCTGGAAATTTTCGGCATCGGCGACAACAATTCCGAACGCCGCGCCCATATGTTGGAACTGATGGATCTGGTGAAACTGCCGCGTGAATTTGCCGACCGGATGCCGCGCCAATTGTCCGGTGGACAAAAACAGCGCGTCGGTATTGCGCGCGCCTTTGCCGGTGACGCCAAGATCGTTGTGGCGGATGAACCCGTTTCGGCGCTGGACGTTTCGGTGCAGGCGGCTGTGACCGACCTGTTGATGGAAATTCAGCGCAAAGAACGCACCACGCTGTTGTTCATCAGCCATGATTTGTCGATTGTGCGGTATCTCAGCGACCGGGTTATGGTGATGTATCTCGGCCATGTGGTTGAACTTGGCACGACGGATCAGGTGTTCTCGCCACCCTATCATCCTTATACCGAGGCTTTGTTGTCAGCGGTGCCGATCGCTGACACGCGGGTGGTGAAAAAGCGCATCGTGCTTGATGGTGACATTCCTTCGGCGGTTAATCCGCCACCGGGTTGCCCGTTCCAGACGCGCTGTCGCTGGAAATCTGAGGTGCCGGGCGGAATTTGTGACACCGAGGTGCCACCTATCCAGACACTGTCCAACGGTCATCAGCTGAAATGCCACCTGACCGAGGAAATTTTGGAAACCATGGAACCGGTCATCAAGTTCGCGGCGGAATAGATCCAAGGCAGGCTGACCAGCCAAACCAAATAACACTTGCCGGGCCTTGCATTAGGCCCGGTAATGGTTTTAGGCACGACATTTCGGCGCGCGCGCTTTAGCCTGCAAACCCAACAGCCATTCAAAAACTGGAACCACTTGCATGTCTCGCTTTGCCCCCCTGCCCGAGCCGCCCTATTACGCTGTGATTTTCACGGCCCAACGCGGTGAAGGCGACGCTGGCTATAGCGCCATGGCCGATAAGATGGTTGAACTTGCGGCCCAGCAACCGGGCTATCTTGGCGTCGAAAGCACCCGCGATGAACAAGGTTTGGGGATCACCGTCAGCTATTGGCGGGATGAAGCGGCGTTAAAAGGCTGGAAAGACGTGACAGAACACCTGCTGGCGCAAAAGCTGGGCAAAACCCGGTGGTACAGCCATTACACTTTGCGCGTTGCCAAGGTCGAACGCGCCTATGACGGCCCCTCCGGACGGTGAACGCGTCCTAGCGCCCCTCGTATTGCGGTTTGCGCTTTTCGTTGAAGGCCAGCACACCTTCGGCAAAATCCCGTGAATTGCCAGCCTCGCCCTGAAGCTTTGCTTCCAGCGCCAGTTGGGTATCCAAGCCGTTTTCAAAACTTGCGCGGATCACCTTTTTGATGTTCCGGTACGCCGCCGTTGGCCCGCTGGCCAGTGTTTTGGCACGCGCCATTACATGGTCTTGGAAACCCTCATCCGGTATGGCTTCCCAGATCAGGCCCCAATCGCTGGCTTGCCGGGCTGAGATTTTGTCGGCAAACAAAGCAGCCCCCATCGACTTGGCCATGCCCATATTGCGCGGCATGAAATAGGTGCCGCCGGCATCCGGGATCAGGCCGATCAGCGCAAAGGCCTGCATGAAATAGGCCTTTTCGCTGGCGATCACCACATCCGCCGCAAGGGCCAGATTGGCCCCCGCCCCGGCCGCCGGGCCATTCACCGCCGATATCGTCGGAATTGGGCAGTCATAGATTGCGCGCAACATCGGCTCGTACTCATCCCTCAGCGCGCCTTCCAGATCAATCTGCGTGACGTCAGACGCCCCGCCCAGATCCTGACCCGAACAAAACCCACGTCCCTTGCCGGTGATCACCAGAACCCGCGCCTCTTTACCGGCAATGCGCACAGCGTCGGTGATTTCGGCCCGCATCTGGTCGTTCATTCCGTTCAAAACATCAGGCCGGTTCAGCGTCAGCCAAGCGATCTGATCCTCAACCCGATAGTCGATTGCCGAATAAACCATAGTGTTTTTCCTTCTCACAGCGGGATTTCGGCTGGTTCTATAGGGTTGGGGGTTTGGGTGCGATAGCTATTGCAGGAACGTAGCGTCAGCTTTCAATCAGCTCTTTCAGGCGCGCGGCCTCGGCTTCATTCAACGCGACAGCGGGATTGGTTCGGCGGCGGCGGATGACACCAAAGCCGATGCCGCCGCCAATTAACAGCATCACAGGCCCTGCCGCCCATAGCAGCAGGTTGGTTCCCGTGGTTTTTGGTTGCAACAGCACATATTCGCCGTAGCGATCAACGACATAGGTGACCACTTGTTCGTTGTCGTCACCGGCCATGATGCGTTCGCGCACCAGCAGACGCAGATCACGCGCAAGACCTGCATTGCTGTCGTCAATATTTTCGTTCCGGCAAACCAGACAGCGCAAGCCCTTGGAAATCACGCGCGCACGGGCCTCAAGTGCTGGATCAGGCAGAATTTCATCCGGCTGAACCGCCCAAATCGGCGTGGCCAGCAACAGCAGAATTACCAACAAACGTTTCATTCGGCTGCTACCCCTTGCGGTTCTTGTCGCCTTTTGGCCCCGGCTGCAACGCGGTAACGTCGGTCAGTCAGACTTAGCAAACTGCCAAGCGCCATTATAGTAGCCCCAAACCAGATCCAGTTGACGAACGGTTTGACATAAGACCGCACTGCCCAGCCACCGTTTTCCTGCGCATCGCCAATCACCAGATACACATCGCGCGTTACGCCAATATCCATCGCCGCTTCGGTCGTTGGCATACCTGATACCGCGTATAGCCGTTTTTCCGGTCGCAACGTCGAAATTTCGCGCCCGTTAACCAGAACCGTAAACACGCCTTGGGTCGCCGTGTAATTGGCGCCGCGAATGTTTCTGACGTCATCAAACCGGATCTGATATGTGGTCACTGGTCCCGATACTTCAAAGCTGTCGCCGACTTTGGCGACACGAATATCTTCGGTTTCCCAAGCGGTGATTGCCGCTACGCCAAATATGGTGATGCCCAAACCCGCATGGGCCAGCATCTTACCAAAATCTGAACGCGGCAGGTTTTTTAGCCGCCGCATGGACTCGCCAAAGGCAATCTTGCCCAGCCGCACCCGCAGCGCCACATCAGCCAGCGCGCCAAGGATAAGCCAAACCGCCAGTGTTAAGCCAATCGGGGCCATCATCCGCGTGCCGGTCTGCAACACCAAAACCAGCGCCCCAAATGCCACGGATACAGCCACCAACCCCCATAAAGGCCGCATGGCTTTTCCTAAAGAGGCCCGCTTCCACGGTAAAACCGCCCCAATCGGCGCAACCATGGCAATGACCACTATAAACGGCGTAAAGGCCAGATCGAAAAACGGCGCGCCGACGGACAGTTTGCGATCAAATGCCAGTTCAGACACCAAGGGCCAAACCGTGCCGACGAAAACCACAAACGCCGCGACCACCAGCAGGATGTTGTTCAGCACCAGTCCGCTTTCGCGGCTGACCAATGAAAACACACCTTTTGACTGCATGACATTGGCGCGCGCCGCAAACAAGGTTAACGAGCCGCCGATTGCCACCGCTAGAATGGCCAGAATGAACACGCCGCGTTCGGGATCATTGGCAAAGGCATGCACCGACGTGATGACGCCTGAACGCACGATAAAGGTGCCGATCAGTGAAAATGAAAAGGCGAGGATCGCCAGCAGGATTGTCCATGTTTTCAGGCTCTCGCGTTTTTCCACGACAATGGCAGAATGCAGCAAAGCGCCTGCGATCAGCCAAGGCATGAAACTTGCGTTTTCAACCGGATCCCAAAACCACCAGCCGCCCCAGCCAAGCTCATAATACGCCCACCATGATCCAAGCGCGATGCCGATGGTCAGGAACATCCATGCGGCCAGCGTCCAGGGTCGCACCCAACGTGCCCAGGCGGCATCAACCCGACCTTCGATCAGGGCGGCAACGGCAAACGAAAAGCTCATGGAAAGGCCGACATAGCCCAAATACAAAAACGGCGGATGGAAGGCCAGACCAGGATCCTGCAACAACGGGTTCAGGCCCTGGCCATCAAAAGGCGGAAAGGCCAGCCGGGTAAACGGGTTTGAGGTAAACAACAAAAACGCGAAAAACGCCACGGCAACGGCTGCCTGAACAGACAAAACCCGCGCCTTAAGTTCAGGCGGCAGGTTCTGGCCAAAAAACGCAACCATGGAGCCGAATAAAGTCAGGATAAACACCCAAAGCAGCATCGAACCCTCGTGATTGCCCCAGGTTCCGGTCAGTTTATACAGCATCGGCTTGGCGGAATGCGAGTTTCCCGCAACCAGTGTCAGCGAAAAATCCGAGGTGGCAAACGCATACATCAGCGCCCCAAAGGCGACTGCTGTCAGCACGAATTGCGAAATGGCCGCAGGCACGGCCACGTCCATCCAGCCGGTCCAGCCCTTTTGCGCCCCGATCATCGGCAAAATCATCTGCACGATGGCGACGATAAACGCCAATATCAAAGAAAAATGGCCGAGTTCAGCGGTCATGATGTGGTTCCCGTTCAATAAAGCTAAGGGCGATCATAGGGCCACAACCGGCAGAGGCAAATACCAAAACCGTGAGGGGTGTCGGGCCATTTGCCTCAGCCGCGTTCGGGCAACGCAATGCTATCAGCCGTGGATCGACAATTCCCGCCGGGCCGGGCAATCGCTGCGGGTGCAAATCCGGCAGCTTAGCCCGATCTCTAGCGGCGGTATCTGTCCGGTTTCGCTGCCTACTGCCGATCGGAAGATCATTGTGGCGCGCAAAACCGGCACTTCGGCGGCTGGGTTTGAATAGCCTGATTGCGCGGTCGCGTGGAAAATCCGGTTTTCGGTAGTGCGCAGATCTGCGGTGATCGGCACATGCGGGCGCGTCATCGCCTGATAAAGTGGCCACAGCGCGCAGGCAGAGCCATAACGCGGCAGGGCAAACCCTTGCAGCGGCTTTCGCAGCAAAACAGCGCCCGTTCCGTCGCAACTGATCAGACCAAAATCGGGACGGTCTGGATCATCGGGCAAAAACGCCAAACGTCTATAAACCGCATCAATCGGCGCACTGAATTCTCGCGCCAATGCAGATGGGCTGTAGGCGACGGTTTCAGCACTGCGCAAAAATGCGGGCAAAGGCATCAAACCGGCATCATCCAGGTAAAGCTGCAAGGCCGAGGCCGCCATCTGACGTGATGCCTGCGAAATCAGCGCGTCCGCCCGATCGATCAATGACGCTATGCTGGTTTTGCCGGCTTCCAGATCGGCAAAGTGAAACCCGTGGCCTTCCAAAAACGCCTCGACCTCGTCCAGAGGGGTTGAAAGCGATTGTTCGGTTTCTGACTGTTGATCGAAATAGCTGACCAGACCTTGTGACAGTTCAGACAATCGCGCGCTTTCTTCCAGAATATTGGCCTGAAAGCGGCGCTGCTGCAAACCTTCCATGGCCGGATTGTTGGTCAGAATACCCGAGGTCGCGTGGATCGCGGTGACACTCGACAAGATTTCGTGCAGGCTTTCGGCCAGAAACGGATCATGGGTCAACCGGTCAGACAAGCCGTCAACAGTCTGGCCTAATTGCTGTGTCCGATCCTCAAGATTTGCCAGCAGACGCGACCAACCGGGAAAGCGGCTGACCAGTTCTTCGGCCCGGTCCAGTTCGACCTCACCTGCTTCGCCCGTGACATCCCGCGCGGCTGCATTTTGCAGCTTTTGGATCAGATCGCTGTCGGCCCCTTCCAGCAGGCTCGACACTTCCAGCCCCAATGCGCCAGCGATGTCGATCAGCACCTTGCCGGCGATTCTTCGTCTGTTGTGCTCGATCAGGTTCAGATAGGGCGCCGAGATGCCCGATTTGCGCGCGACCTCTATTTGTTTAAGGCCGATTGCCTCGCGACGTTCGCGAATGCGCGATCCCAACAATGTGCGGGGCATAAAAAACCTCTTGTTTTACAGATGGCTATCTGGCGTTTTGTTAAGTTATTTACAGTATTCTTTACATAGTTTTTCCAAAATTTACAGAAAAAACGTTACGTCACAATAATTTGTTGCGTTCTTTACCAAACCCCCCTGATAATACGAGCAGCCAAATTCTGGCTCGTTGCCCTTACAAAAGAGCAGCGTGAACTAGACACGAATGGGAGGAAATTCATGTCGATTATTAATCCGACACGTCGGGGTCTGCTTAAAACTGGTGCCGTTGCTGGCGCTGGCATGGCGATGCCACTGGTCTTCACCGGCTCTGCTGGTGCTTATATGAACGAGCCATCGGGTGGTTCGGTTGTTCTGGGCTTTAACGTTCCACAAACTGGTCCTTACGCGGACGAAGGTGCAGATGAGCTGCGCGCTTATGAGCTGGCTGTTGAGCACCTGAATGGTGGCGGCGACGGCGGGATGATGAACACATTCTCGTCCGATGCGCTTAAAGGTAACGGTATTCTTGGCCGCAAGGTTGAGTTCGTAACTGGCGACACGCAGACCAAATCAGACGCGGCACGTGCTTCTGCGAAATCCATGATCGAAAAAGACGGCGCAGTGATGATCACTGGTGGTTCTTCTTCGGGTGTTGCGATTGCTGTTCAGGGCTTGTGCCAGGACGCTGGCGTGATCTTCATGGCTGGTCTGACCCACTCGAACGACACAACTGGTAAAGATAAGAAAGCCAACGGTTTCCGTCACTTCTTTAACGGTTACATGTCTGGTGCGGCTCTGGCCCCTGTGCTTGAGAAACTTTACGGTTCCGACCGTCGCGCTTACCACCTGACAGCCGACTACACTTGGGGCTGGACTCAGCAAGAATCGATCGCTGCTGCGACCGAGGGCAAAGGCTGGGAAACTGTCAACAACGTGCTGACACCGCTTGCGACAACCGACTTCAGCTCGTATGTGGCGCCTGTTCTGAACTCTGGTGCTGATGTTCTGGTTCTGAACCACTACGGCGGGAACATGGTCAACTCGTTGACCGCTGCTGTTCAGTTTGGTCTGCGCGACAAGCAGGTTAACGGTAAGAACTTTGAAATCGTTGTGCCTTTGTATTCGCGCCTGATGGCTCGTGGTGCTGGTGCCAACGTTAAAGGTATCTTCGGTTCAACCAACTGGCATTGGTCCCTGACGGATGAAGGCTCGAAAGCTTTTGTTAAATCCTTCGGCACCAAATACGGCTTCCCGCCAAGTCAGGCTGCACACACGGTTTACTGTCAGACCCTGCTTTATGCGGATGCGTGTGAACGCGCTGGCACACATAACCCATGTGGTGTTGCTGAAGCTCTGGAAGGTTACAAATTCTCGGGTCTGGGCAACGGTGATGTTGAATACCGCGCCGAAGACCACCAGTGCTTCAAAGACGTGCTGGTTGTGAAGGGTAAAGAAAACCCAACATCGGAATTCGACCTTCTTGAAGTTGTCGAAGTGACCCCACGTTCGCAGGTTGAGTACGCAGTGGATCACCCAATGTTCGCCGGTGGCGCTTTGGGTCAGTGTAACGCTGGCTAATACAGTTCCCTTTTAGTAGGGTGCTCTGCCGGTCGCGCCGAAAACCTCCCCGGTTTGGCGCGACCGGATTTTGAGGTATTTAACATACCTAAATTTCCAACATAAATATGGGTGGGATCTATGGACATTATCCTTCTGCAACTGCTGAACGGGTTGGACAAGGGCAGTGCCTATGCGCTGATCGCACTTGGCCTGACGCTGATCTTTGGCACGCTGGGCGTCGTCAATTTCGCCCACGGTGCGATTTTCATGATCGGGGCTTTTACAGCCGTTACGTTCAGCAAAATACTGTCATTTTCGTTTGTGACGCTTGACCCGACCCAAAAGAACTTTCTGGGTGAACCGCTAGAGGTGAAAACCGCCTATATCGTGCATTGGTTCGGCGAGAGTACCGGCAATGGTCTGATAGATTGGGCTGTACCGCTGGCGATCTTGTTCTCGATCCCGGTGATGTTGTTTGTCGGCTACGCGATGGAACGCGGACTGATCAAACATTTCTATCACCGCCCACATGCCGACCAGATCCTTGTGACTTTTGGTCTGGCCATCGTGTTGCAGGAAATTATCAAATATTTCTTTGGCGCCAACCCAATCCAGACCCCCGCCCCGGATATGTTCCGTGGCTCTTTTGATTTTGGGGTGCTGATCGGATATGCCGAAAACGCCATCATCTATCCCTACTGGCGCTTGGTTTACTTTGTCTTTGCCGGTCTGGTTATCGGCGGTGTGTTTGCCTTTCTGCGCTATACCACCTTTGGCATGGTTGTCAGGGCGGGCATGGCCGATCGCGAAACTGTCGGCCTGCTGGGCATCAATATCGACAAACGTTTCACCATCATGTTCGGCATCGCGGCAGCCGTCGCAGGGGTGGCCGGGGTGATGTACACGCCGATCAATTCACCGAATTACCATATGGGCATGGATTTTCTGGTCCTTTCCTTTGTTGTTGTTGTTGTTGGCGGCATGGGCAGTTTGCCCGGCGCCGTTTTGGCGGGCTTTTTGCTGGGTATCCTTGAGAGCTTTGCCTCGATGAACCAGGTGAAAGTGTACTTTCCCGGTATTGACCAGATCATAATCTATCTGGTTGCAATTATCATTCTGCTGGCAAGACCCCGCGGGCTTATGGGCCGTGCAGGCGTGATGGAGGAATAAGCATGTTCAATCTAGCCAAAAAAGACCGCACCCTTTTGTTGATCGTCGCCGGTATGGTGCTGCTGGCCCCTTTCTTGCTGCAACCATTCGCCCAAGGATCAGGCATGGCGCAGTTCAACGCTGGTTACCCTGACCTGATGCAACGCTTTGTAATCTTTGGCATTCTTGCCATCGGGTTTAACATCCTGTTCGGTCTGACCGGATACCTGTCCTTCGGCCACGCCGCGTTTCTGGGTGTCGGTTCTTATTCAGCGGTCTGGATGTTCAAACTGCTGAGCATGAACGTCATCCCGGCGATCCTGTTGGCCATTGTCGTATCCGGCCTGTTTGCCTTGTTGATCGGCTATATCAGCCTTAGACGCTCGGGCATCTATTTCTCGATCCTGACGCTGGCCTTTGCCCAGATGAGCTTTAACATCGCTTACTCGGTGCTGACCCCGCTGACCAACGGCGAAACCGGCCTGCAATTGGCCCTTGATGACGTGCGCATTTTGGACGGCATGAACACCAACGGCACGTTGCCCAGCACCAATCTCTTGCCGCCATCGCTGGTTAATGGCTTTGAGATGCGTGACACTTACCATCTTGAGATTGGGTCATGGTTGTTCCAGTTCAACACCGGCTATTATCTGTCCGCGATCATTATGCTGATCTCGTTTTACATCGCTTTGCGCATCTTCCGCTCGCCATTCGGGCTGATGCTGCGCGCGGTTAAAACCAACCAGACGCGCCTGAACTATACGGGTATCAACACACGTCCCTACACCCTTGCCGCTTTTGTAATCTCCGGCATGTATGCCGGTCTTGCCGGTGGGTTGCTGGCCAGCATGGATCCGCTGGCCGGGGCTGAGCGGATGCAATGGACAGCATCGGGCGAGATCGTGCTGATGACCATTCTTGGCGGCGCGGGCACCCTGATTGGCCCCGTGATCGGCGCTGGCTTTATCAAGTATTTTGAGAACATCTTTTCGAAAATCAACGATACGGTTCTGCATGGGTGGTTTGGCTGGCTGCCTGACGGCATGGAAGACGCGGTTGTCTGGTTCGTGCATATCTTCGTCGGCAAAGGCTGGCACCTGACCCTTGGTGGCCTGTTCATGCTGGTCGTGATCTTCCTGCCTGGTGGGCTGGTCGAAGGCGGACAACGCATCATGAACTTGTTTAAGCGCAAGAAATCTGACGGCGCTGGCACTGACAAACAACATCATCCGAAATCAACGCCCCATGTGGCAGAGTAAAGGAGGCTGCAATGGGCATTCTTGAAGTCAAAAACGTCTCAAAACGCTTTGGTGGCCTGCAGGCACTGGATGATGTCAATCTCGACATCCAGGAAAACACCATCCACGCCATCATCGGCCCAAACGGTGCCGGTAAATCGACCCTGCTGAACTGCTTTGTCGGTAAGTTGATCCCGGATACCGGATCGGTGATCTTTGACGGCCATTCCCTGTTGGGTGTCAAGCCGCACAAGATCAACCAGTTGGGCGTTTCGCGGGTGTTTCAGACACCTGAGATTTTCACCGAACTGACGGTGTTTGAAAACGTCATGATCCCGTGTTTCGCAAAACGCGATGGCGCGTTCCGGATGCATGCAATCGAAAGCGTGGGTTCAGAAACGGACATCATTGAAAAGGCGGAACTGATGCTGCTTGATGTCAACATGCAGGATAAAAAAGACATGCATGCCGGCAGCCTGTCACGCGGTGACAAACGGCGGCTGGAAATGGCGATGTGTCTTGCTCAGGATCCGAAACTGTTGTTGTTGGATGAGCCGACCGCCGGTATGGCGCGGGCCGACACCAACAACACCATTGATCTGTTGAAACAGATCAAGGAACAGCGCAACATCACGCTGGCGATCATTGAACATGACATGCATGTGGTGTTTTCACTGGCCGAGCGGATCAGCGTTCTGGCGCAGGGAACCGTGATCGTAGAAGACATTCCTGACAACATTAAAGGGCATCCGAAAGTTCGTGAAGCCTATTTGGGCGAGGCACAAGTATGACAATTACGGACAAAGACTTTTCCGACGCGGTTTCCACAAAACATATCGGGGCATCGCAACCGGCTTACTTTTCGCTGCATGACATCCACGCCTATTACGGCGAAAGCTATATCGTTCAAGGTGTCAGCTTTGATATCCATGAGGGCGAAATTCTAGCCCTGTTGGGGCGCAATGGTGCGGGTAAAACATCAACATTGCGGTCTATTGCGCGCATTGGGGTGCCCTTGGTCACACATGGCGAAATTTGGCTGGATCACCAACCCCTGCACAACATGGCATCGTACGAGGCGGCGACCTGCGGTGTGGCTTTGGTCCCTGAAGATCGCAGGATTATTCAGGGTCTTACGGTTGAAGAGAACCTGCAACTGGCGCAAATTGCCCCGCCGATCGGTTGGTCAATCCAGCGCATTTATGAACTGTTCCCGCGCCTCGGCGAACGTCGCACGCAAGAAGGCACAACCCTGTCAGGTGGCGAGCAGCAAATGTTGGCCATTGGCCGTGCTCTGGCGCGTGACATCAAGCTTTTGTTGCTGGATGAACCCTATGAAGGTCTGGCGCCGGTGGTTGTTCAGGAAATTGAACGCACTCTGGCCGAGATTAAGTCGCACGGCATTACCACCATCATCGTGGAACAAAACGCGGTCGCGGCCCTTAAGTTGGCGGATCGTGCGCTTATTCTTGATTCCGGTCAAATCGTCTTTGACGGAACAGCGGCTGAAGTGCTTGAAAACGATGCGCTGCGCGAGGAATACCTGGCCATCTAATTTCCGTCGATACGATCCAAAATTGCCGGGGGAATTGGCAATGCGATCAAGTCTGACAATGTGAATGAAAAGTCTGATCCCAACCCAAGCCATGTATTGGCGGGGGGCGGCCGAGCTCAGACAAAAGTGGGACAAAATAATGGATTTTAAAGCAAACGACCGGATAAAGTTTATTGAAAATCTGGAAACGATGGAGGTCGATTTTTCCGACCTAATCTTAGTGACGTCACGTGAAGTAGACGCGGTCTATGACGAAATTCAGGCGGCGTTGTCGGCAAGTGGCCACGAAAAGTGGTACTTTTTGGTTAATTACCGCGACTGCGATATCAAATCTTCGGCGCGCCCTGCCCATTCGCGGCGTGGCTCGCGTTTGAATTTCGCCCATTCCCTTGGCACTGTGCGTTATGACGCCAGCGAACGCACGCGCCTGGAAATCGCCAAGCGTCCCAATATGGAATTCTTTGGCGACAACTTTTTCACCAACCGCGAAGAAGCGGTCGAACGGGTCGAAAAAATGCGCCGGGACAAACCCGATGCCCGCACCGCCGGTCGGTTAGAGCCGTCGCAATACACCGACAAAGATTTTGCGCCGCGTATCGGTTTTCTGGACGATAAGCAGATCATGGATGTTGATTTCACCAATTTCAGCTTTGATAATAACAGCGACGTACATGGGTTTTATGACTTCATTGAAAAGCAGATCGCCGCAACCAAGAAAAAGTGGTATTTCTTGGTGAATTACGGCAATTGCAGAATCTCGATGAAGGCATCAGTATCCTATGCCCAAAGGGGCAAGAAACTGAATATCGCCAGCTCGCTGGGGTCAGTGCGCTACGATACCTTGCCTGAAACCGAGGCTGAAATCCGCTCTCGGGCTGAAAATCAGGAATTCCGCCCGAATATTCGCAAAAGCCGCGACGAGGCTTTGCAGCGGATTGAAGAAATGAAAAAGGACGCTGGATAATATAGAAATTGCCTGCATAGCTTGCAGCCCTATATTCAAGTGAACATTGTGCCATCACGCCAACAAAGGACCGAACCTTGACTGCTTCAAAACTTTACGCCCCCTCATCTGAATTCGTCAAAAACGCGCTGATTGACGAAGACAAGTACAACGAAATGTACGCGGCTTCGATCAATGACCCCGACACGTTCTGGGGCGAGCAAGGCAAACGGCTTGACTGGATCAAACCTTATACCAAAGTGCGCAACGCCACTTTTGCGCATCCGGACGTATCGGTAAAATGGTATGAAGACGGCGAACTGAATGTGTCAGCCAATTGCGTTGACCGGCATCTGGCAACACGCGGCGAGCAAACCGCGATCATCTGGGAGCCGGATGATTTTGACGCGCCATCGCGCTACATCACCTATAACGAACTGCATTCCGAGGTCAGCAAACTGGCCAATGTGTATAAATCCCTTGGCGTGGGCAAAGGTGATCGCGTCATACTTTACATGCCAATGATCCCCGAAGCGGCCTATGCCATGCTGGCCTGTACCCGCATCGGCGCTGTCCATTCCATTGTTTTTGCAGGTTTTTCCCCCGAAGCCTTGGCAGCCCGCGTTCAGGGCAGCGCGGCCTCGCTGGTGGTTACGGCGGATCAGGCCCCGCGCGGCGGTCGCAATACCCCGCTTAAAACCAATGTGGACAAAGCGCTGGCAATTGCAGGCGATGTCGCCACGCTGGTGGTTGAACGCACGGGCGGCGATGTGCCGATGCAGGCAGGGCGCGATCATTCTTACACCGCATTGATGGCGGCGGCTTCGCCTGATTGCGCACCGGAACCGATGAACGCTGAAGATCCGCTTTTCATCCTTTACACATCCGGCTCCACCGGCATGCCCAAGGGCGTCGTGCACACAACGGGCGGCTATCTGGTGTTTGCGGCGATGACCCATGAACTGGTGTTTGATTACCATGACGGCGATGTCTACTGGTGCACGGCTGATGTGGGCTGGGTCACCGGCCACAGCTATATCGTCTATGGCCCGCTGGCCAATGGCGCAACAACGCTGATGTTTGAAGGCATCCCAACCTATCCGGATGCCTCGCGCTTCTGGCAGGTCTGCGAAGAACACAAGGTCAATCAGTTCTACACCGCCCCGACGGCCATTCGTGCGCTGATGGCGCAGGGCGATGATTTCGTGACCAAATGCGATTTGTCTTCGCTCAAAGTACTTGGCACAGTGGGTGAGCCGATCAACCCTGAAGCATGGGCGTGGTATAACGACATCGTCGGCGGCGGCACCTGCCCGATCGTCGACACATGGTGGCAGACCGAAACCGGCGGCCACCTGTTAACCCCCCTGCCCGGCGCGGTGTCAACCAAACCCGGTTCAGCCACCCGGCCATTTTTCGGCATCGAGCCGGTTATTCTGGAACCAACAACAGGTCAGGAAATCACCACGATCGAGGCCGAAGGCGTGCTTTGTATCAAAGCCAGCTGGCCCGGCCAGATGCGCACGGTCTACGGCGATCACGATCGGTTTGTGTCGACCTATTTCGCTGATTACAAAGGCTATTACTTCACTGGCGATGGTTGCCGTCGCGATGCCGACGGCTATTACTGGATCACAGGCCGGGTCGACGACGTCATCAACGTCTCGGGCCACCGGATGGGCACCGCCGAAGTCGAAAGTGCGCTTGTGGCACATCCCAAAGTCTCGGAATCCGCTGTTGTCGGCTATCCGCATAACATCAAAGGTCAGGGCATTTACGCCTATGTCACCCTGATGGCGGGTCAGGAATATACCGAAGAATTGCGAAAAGAGCTGTCTGATTGGGTCCGCAAGGAAATCGGCCCAATCGCCAAACCGGATCTTATCCAATGGGCACCGGGCCTGCCAAAAACCCGTTCAGGCAAAATCATGCGCCGCATCCTGCGCAAAATTGCCGAAAATGACTATGGCGCGCTTGGCGACACATCTACCTTGGCCGACCCGTCAGTGGTAGAGGATCTGATCGAAAACCGAATGAACCGCTAATCCGGCTTCTTCTTTTTAAAAATATCCTCGGGGGTCCGGGGGTGGAAAACCCCCGGCTTGCTTGGCAAATGCCACAACGCCTCGCCCATACAGGGCGGGGCGTTTTTTATGACTGCTTCAGCGCGTCTTGTTCCTGGCGCAAACGCCTGACGGTGGCGCGTTTGTTCAGCAATGACGAACTGACCACCCCGACCGTCACAATCGCGATCATGATTGTCGACAAGGCATTGATCTCTGGGCTCAACCCCAGCCGCACCTGACTGAATATCTTCATCGGCAAGGTCGTGGCCGACGGGCCGGACACGAACGAGGCGATCACCAGATCATCCAGCGACAGGGTAAAGGCCAGCAACCAGCCGGAAATCACCGCCGGGGCGATAATCGGCAGCGTCACGGATCGAAACGCGTCCCACGGCGTGCAGCCCAAATCAAGAGCGGCCTCTTCCAGAGACTGATCAAAACTGACCAGCCTTGAAGAAACCACCACCGAAACATAGCACATCGAAAATGTCGCATGAGCCAGAACAATTGTGGTCACGCCCCGGCCCATACCAAGTGAGATGAACAACAGCAGCAACGACAAACCGACAATCACATCCGGCACCACAAGTGGCGCGTAGATCATGCCGGAAAACAACGTCCGCCCTTTGAACCGCCCAAGGCGCACAAGCACATAGGCCGCCATGGTGCCAAGGATGGTGGCAATCGTGGATGACACCACCGCCACCTTCAGCGTCACAATCGCTGCGTCCATGAACGCCTGATTTTGGAACAATTCGCCGTACCATTTGGTCGAAAACCCGGCCCAGACGGTCACCAGCTTTGATTGATTGAACGAATAGGCCACCAATATCAGGATCGGCAGATACAAAAACACAAAGCCCAGCGTCAGCGAGGTGGCGTTAAACCAGGAAAACCGACGGCTCATTGTTCTGCCTCCTGTGCGCGTTGTTGTTGGCGTTGAAACAGGATGATCGGGATAATCAGGATCAACAACAGCACCACCGCCACCGCAGACGCCACCGGCCAATCACGGTTGGAAAAGAATTCATCCCACAAGATTTTGCCGATCATCAGAGTTTTCGACCCACCAAGCAGGCTTGGAATAACAAATTCGCCGACCACCGGGATGAACACCAGAAAACACCCGGCAATGATCCCCGGTCGGGACAACGGCACCGTCACCAGCCAAAATGCCTGAAACCGCGAACAGCCCAAATCTTCGGCCGCTTCCAACAAATCGCCATCCAACTTTTCCAGCGTTGCATAGATCGGCAGCACCATGAACGGCAGATAGGTATAAACGATACCGATATAGACCGCCCAGTTGGTATTGAGGATCACCAGAGGTTCATCAATCACACCGCTCCACAGCAGCAATTGATTGAGATAGCCGTTAGAGCCTAAAATACCGATCCACGCATAAACCCGGATCAGAAAGCTGGTCCAGAATGGCAGAATAACCAGCATCAGCAATGTCGGTCGCCATTCCTCGGACGAACGCGCCATGGCATACGCGATGGGATAGCCGACCAAGAGCGTCAGCAGCACGGATACCAATGCGATCCAGACACTGGAAAGATAGGCTTTCCAGTACAGGTTATCCTCAGACAGCCAGATAAAATTTTCCAGATCAAAGCCGCTGAAAAGTTCGCGGATCGCTGCCCAACCGCCTTCGGGGTCAAATTGCGGCGTGTAGGGTGGGATCGACAAGGCCGCGTCGGATAACGAGATTTTCAGCACGATGCCAAAGGGCACCAAAAACAGAAAGAACAGCCAGCTATAAGGCACCAGAATTAGAAACAGGCGACGCGGGTTGAACATGTTACGCACTCAACACCAATCCGGCGGTGGCCGTGAACGACACCCAAACCTGATCGTCCCAGGTATAAGCCCGACGTGACAAGCGGCGTTGGTTGGCGACCTGGGCTTTGATGATCTGACCGTTGCCCAGTTCAACATGATAGGTCGACATGTTGCCAAGATAGCCGATATCAAGCACTTTGCCCGGCAAGGCATTCGCCGCATCAGTTGGTTTTTCTGCGGAAATCGAAACTTTTTCAGGCCGGATTGCAAAGCAGCAATTGTCGCCTTTGGCCAGCCCCTCGGGTGCGGCGGCGTTGATGTCAGGTAGACCTTCGGCCCATGAAATCACAGCCGCATCTTTGGTGACGGATTTCGCTGCCCCTTCGATCAGGTTCACATCGCCAATGAAATCAGCGACATAGCGCGAGTTTGGAAATTCATAAATCTGTTCGGGCGTGGCCACCTGCACCAATTGGCCATGATCCATTACCGCCACGCGGCTGGCGACAGTCATTGCCTCTTCCTGATCATGGGTGACGATCACAAAGGTGGTGCCCAGTTTTTCCTGAATGTCCATCAGCTCGAACTGGGTTTCCTCGCGCAGTTTTTTGTCAAGCGCTGCCAAAGGTTCATCCAGCAGCAGCAGTTTCGGGCTTTTGGCCAAGGCGCGTGCCAAAGCCACGCGCTGTCTTTGGCCGCCGGAAATCTGATGCGGCTTGCGCGAGCCGAACTTGGACAATTGCACCAGCGACAGCATCTCATCGACGCGACCGGCGATCTCGCTTTTCGGCATATCGGATCGTTTAAGGCCAAAGGCGATGTTGTCGGCCAGTGTCAGATGCGGAAACAGCGCATAAGACTGGAACATCATATTGACCGGGCGCTTATTGGGCGGCACCGGTGCAATGTTCTGACCGTCCAGCATGATTTCGCCCGACGTCGGGGTTTCAAAGCCCGCAAGCATCCGCATCAACGTAGTCTTGCCACAACCGGATGGTCCTAACAGGGCAAAAAATTCGCGTTCGTAAATATCAAGCGACAGATTGTCGATGGCCGTAAAATCACCGAATTTCTTGGTGACGCCCTGAAACCGGATGATCGGTTTCGCGTCGGCGTCTTCCCACGGGATGAAATCTCCGGTCTGCTCGGCTGGTAAGTTCATCCTGCCCCCCTAAAAAAAGCCCCCGCCAGTTGCCCGGCGGGGGGGAATGTTTAGCTACCGGTTTTGATTTTTGTCCACATCCGGGTTACGAATTTTTGCGTCTTCAGATCATAAGACGTTGTGGAATAAAGGTTCTTGACCGTTGCTTCATCCGGGTAAATCGCGGTGTCGCCAATCACATCTTCAACCAGAAATTCCTGCGACGCTTTGTTACCATTCGCGTAATACACATAGTTCGACGCGGCGGCCATGTTTTGTGCATCCAGAATGAAGTTAAGGAACTTATGCGCAGCCTCAGGGTTTGGCGCATCCACTGGAATGGCCATCATATCAAACCACAACAGCGAGCCTTCGCTTGGGATGGAATAAGCAATCTCGATCCCATTGTCAGCTTCGGCAGCGCGGTCGCGGGCTTGCAGAATGTCACCGGACCAGCCGAATGCAACGCAAATCTCGCCATTTGCCAGCGCATTGATATATTCCGAGGAATGGAACTTGCGGACATGCGGACGCACGGCTTCCAGAATGGGTTGGGCTTTGGCCAGAACGTCTTTGTCTTTGCTGTCGGGGTCTTCACCCAGATAGCGCAGCACGGCTGGCACAATCTCGGTCGGGGCATCAAGGAAATGCACGCCACAAGCCGCGAGTTTTTCCATATTGCCCGGTTCAAACACCAAGGCCAACGAATTTACAGGCGCATCATCGCCCAGAATTTCCTTAACCTTGTTGACGTTATACCCGATCCCTGTGGTGCCCCACATATAGTTGATACCGTATTCGTTACCGGGATCATAAACGGCTGTACGGGCTGCGATGTCGTCCCAGACATTGCCAAAATTGCTGAGCTTGCTTTTGTCGATCTTCTGAAAAGCACCGGCTTGGATCTGGCGCGACATGAAGGTGCCGGACGGCACAACAACATCATAGCCGGTCGAACCCGCCAGCAGCTTGGTTTCAAGCACTTCGTTGCTGTCAAAAACGTCATAGATCACTTTGATGCCGGTTTCGGCCTCGAATTTTGTCAGCAGCTCTTCGTCGATATAGTCAGACCAGTTGTAAACCTTCACCTCTTCAGCGAGGGCAGGCAATGCGAGGGTCATCGAAGCGATGGCCGCCGCAAGGATATGGCTGGTTTTACGTTTCATGTATTTCTCTCCCGATTTTCGGCGATCAAACGTCGCCGTGTAATTTGCGTTCACATATTTGATCAAATTCCGCTTGATTTGCAAGCCTAAACGTTAATGTATAGCGTAGCCGTACTGCCACGGAGGTTTTCTGGCAGAAGAATTCTGCGCTTTGGTGCGGATCATGCCTTTTGAAGTTTAACATGCGGATCAGATTTTCCAATGATTTCCTCGGCCAACAGCACGCCCGCCCACGAAATTGTCTACAGACGTATCCGTGACCAGATCCTGTTTGGCGATCTGGCGCCCGGGCAGGCCGTCACTATTCAGGGCCTGGTCGCCGAATTCAAAGTGTCCATGACCCCTATTCGCGAGGCGATTCGCCGTCTGACAGCCGAAGGCGCGCTTGAGTTTCTGGGCAATCGCCGCGTCACCGTACCGGTAATGACTGAGGCGCGTTTCGCCGAATTGTCCTATGCTCGCTTGAATATTGAGCCGAAACTGGCGGAAATGGCGGCAAAATCCATCCAAAAACCCGATATCGATCTGTTAAGGTCCATAGATGACGACCTGAATATCGCAATCAATAATGGCGATGCCAAAACGTATATGTTTGAAAACCACCGGTTTCACTTTGCCCTTTATGGTCACGCACATTCCAACATCCTGATGCCAATCACCCACAGCCTGTGGTTACAGTTTGGCCCGCTCTACCGGATCATTTCCGGCAAATACGGCACCGGCAATCTGGTTGACCAACATGACGAGGCGATCAATGCATTGCGCAATTCCGATCACAAAGCAGTGGCCGAGGCGATCCGAAAGGACATCGAACAAGGATTCGGGATTGTCCGCCAGAACTTCGACTGGCATTAATTTTGATCAAATTCTATTGACGCTGTTTTTTTTGATCATATGATGCAGGCTGGTATCTGAACACACCGAACTTGTCGCGATATGTCGACCCATTCCTAACCCAGCTTTATAAGGGAGCCTCGCTATGAATGTCCTTTTCAACCATCTGCCGACAGAAGAGCTGCAAGCCATTGATGCGGCGCATCACCTGCATCCTTTCACCAAGGGCGCCGATCTGAACAAGAAAGGTGCGCGTATCATCACGCGCGCCAAGGGCTCGACCCTGACGGATTCTGAAGGTGTTGAAATTCTGGATGGCATGGCGGGCCTGTGGTGCGTCAACATCGGTTATGGCCGCGACGAGCTGGCCAAGGTCGCCTATGACCAGATGCGCGAACTGCCGTTTTACAACACGTTTTTTCAGACCTCGCACCCGCCGGTCATTCAGCTTGCACAAAAGCTGTCTGAGTTGTTGCCGGGCGATCTGAACCATGTGTTTTTCGCCAGTGGCGGCTCAGAAGCCAATGACAGCAATATCCGTATCGCGCGGCATTACTGGGCAATCAAGGGCAAACCGACCAAGAAAACCATCATCTCGCGCCACAACGCCTATCACGGCTCGACAATGGGCGGTGCAAGTCTGGGCGGCATGCAGCCCATGCATGCACAAGGCGGATTGCCGATTGCCGACATCACCCATATCGACCAGCCGTTCTGGTGGGGTGAAGGCGGCGACATGTCGCCCGAGGAATTCGGTCTGGCCTGTGCGCGCAAACTGGAAGCTGAGATCGAGCGTCTGGGCGAGGACAACGTCGCGGCCTTTATCGCGGAACCGGTTCAGGGTGCAGGTGCAGTCATCGTGCCACCGTCAACCTATTGGCCGGAAATTCAGCGTATTTGCGACGCGCATGAGATTTTGCTGATCGCGGACGAAGTGATTTGCGGTTTTGGTCGGACCGGCAACTGGTTTGGCAGCCAAACCTACAACATCCGGCCCGACGTGATGACCATCGCCAAGGGGTTGAGTTCTGGCTACGCGCCAATCGGTGGCTCGGCCGTGACGGATGAGGTTGCAGCGGTGCTCGACAGCGACGATTTCAACCACGGCTACACCTATTCGGGACACCCGGTATCCTGCGCGGTTGCGCTTGAAAACCTGCGTATCCTTGAAGAGGAAGGCATCGTTGATACCGTGCGCGCGGAAACCGCCCCCTATCTGGAAAGCAAATGGCGGACATTGGCGGATCATCCGCTGGTCGGCGAGGCGCGTATTTCCGGCATGATGGCGGCCATTGAAATGACACCTGATAAATCCGCCCGGGCCCAATTCGCCAATCCCGGCACCGTTGGCACGATTATGCGCGACAATTGTTTTAACGATGCGTTGATTATGCGCAACGTGCGGGATTCCATGATCATCTCGCCGCCTTTGGTCATCACCAAAGCCGAAATTGACGTTCTGATGGAACGTGTGGTGCGCGCGCTTGATAAAACTTTGGCGACGCTCAAAGCAGACGGCATGTTCAAACCGGGCTGACACCGATGGACATCCTAAGCGCCAATGACAAACAGGGCCAATATCCGGCCTCGTATTACACCGCGACGGCAACGCCGCTGGAAGAATTTCCAGCGGTGTCTGGCGTCATCAAGGCCGATGTCTGTGTCATCGGTGGCGGCTATACGGGCCTGTCTGCGGCGCTGCATCTGGCTGAACGCGGCTATGACGTGGCGCTGATTGATGCGCATCGGGTTGGGTTCGGCGCCTCTGGCCGTAATGGCGGTCAGGTCGGAACCGGGCAACGGCTGGATCAGGACGAGCTTGAACCGCTGGTCGGTGAAAGCCGGGCGCGTATGCTGTGGGATGTCGGGCTTGACTCGGTCAATCTGGTCAAGTCTTTGATTTCCAAACATGATATCGACTGTGGGTTTGCCCCCGGCATTCTGCATGCGGACCATCGGGCGCGGTTTGTGGCCCACAGCCACACCTATGCCGACAAATTGCGCAGCACCTATGACTACGATCTGATCCGCGCCATTGATCGTGACGAAATCAGATCGCTGGTCGGGTCTGAAGATTATCACGGCGGCACGCTTGATATGGGTGGCGGCCATTTGCATCCGCTTAACTTTGCATTGGGACTTGCGCGGGCAGCCCAAGCCGCAGGCGTTCGCATCTTTGAAAACAGTCGCGCCACCAGCGTTTCCAACCCGGTGAAGTGCAGCGGGGGCGAGGTTCACGCCAAGCATATTATCGTCGCCGCCAACGGTTATCTGAGCGACTTGAACAAATCGCTGTCGCGCCGGGTCATGCCGATCAACAATTTCATCGCGGCCACGGAACCGCTGGATGAGGCGACGGCGCAAAGCCTGATCCGCGACAACCTTGCGGTTGCCGACAGCCGCTTTGTCATTAACTATTATCGCCTGTCCCAAGACAACCGGATGCTATTTGGCGGCGGCGAAAGTTATGGCTATCGCTTTCCGGCTGACATCGCCGCATTGGTGCGCAAGCCCATGCTTAAGGTCTATCCACAACTGAAAGACACGCGCATTGATTATGCCTGGGGTGGCACGCTTGGCATTACCATGTCGCGCTTGCCGCATTTCAGCAGGCTTGGCCCTGACACGCTTAGTGCGGGCGGCTTTTCAGGTCACGGCGTTGCTATGGCGACGCTGGCCGGGCAAATGCTGGCGGAAACCATCGCCGGGCACGCCGAACGATTTGATGTGATGGCCGAGTTGCCGACGCCCCGGTTTCCCGGTGGCACGATCCTGCGCTGGCCGCTTTTGGTGGCGGCCATGACATGGTTCAGCCTGCGCGACCGCCTCTGACACGTGGTTTCCGCCCTATTGAGAGGTCCAGCCGCCATCGACCGGAATGGCGGTGCCGGTGACATTATGGGCGATAGGCGCGCATAGCCACAACGCCAGCGCGCCGATTTCCGAAGGGTCTGAAAGCCGCTGTGTTGGCTGTTTTTCTGCCATCAAATCAGCAATCCCCGCATCGCGGTCGCCACCAAACTGGGCGGCACGGGCATCGACTTGTGGCTGGATGATTGCTGTTTCTGTCCAGCCGGGGCAGATGCAATTGACCGTCACCCCGCCCGAGGATTTGCTCCCCGCCTTGGCATATTCCAGCGCCGCCACGCGTGACAGGCCGATCAGCCCGAATTTCGCCGCCACATAAGGCGCTTTGTTGACCGAGGCCACCAACCCATGCACCGAAGCAATGTTGATCACCCGGCCAAAGCCACGGCGCGCCATTTTCGGCATGGCGTGATGCATGGTGTGAAATGCGCCTGACAGATTGACCGCAAGGATGGCATCCCAAATGGCGGGCGTCAGATCCGCGAGGCTGGCAGGGTGCTGGATACCGGCATTGTTGACAAGAATATCAATGCCGCCCTGCGCCTCATCACCCCAATTCTCGACCGCATCCACCAGTGCCGCGATGGCATCAGGGTCGCGCATTTCTCCGGCAAAGAATTTCACATCCGCCGCACCTGCCGCCCGCAATTCCGACGTTGCGCCGTCAATCTGGGCTTGCTCGGCCAAGCCGTGCAGGGCAATCCGCGCCCCCGCCTCGGCCAAGGCTTTTGCAACCGCAAAGCCAATACCCTGAACCGAGCCTGTGACCAGCGCGGTTTTACCTTTTAATGTCTGAACCATGTTTAGCCTTCCTTTTCCAACAGGTCCCGCAATTCGGTTTTCAGGATTTTGCCGTAGTTGTTTTTGGGCAATTCCCGGACGATCCGGTATTCCTTGGGCCGTTTGAAGCGGGCGATGTTCTGAATGCAATGGGCGTCAAGTGCTGCCACGCTGGGGGTGCAGCCATCGGCCGGAACGACAAAGGCGATGACCACTTCGCCCCATTCGGGGTGTTTACGCCCGACCACGGCCACCTCTGAAACCGCACTTAAGTCCAGCAACACCTCTTCGACTTCGCGCGGATAGATGTTTGAACCACCCGAGATAATCATGTCTTTTGATCGGTCATGCAATGTTACAAACCCATCGCCGTCCATCGCGCCCATGTCGCCGGTCCACAACCATCCGTCTTTCAGGGTCGCGGCACTGGCCGCAGGGTTCTGCCAATAGCCCGGCATGACGGTTGGGCCGGATACCAGAATTTCGCCGACTTCGCCAGTTGGCAAGGTTTCGCCGTTTTCGCCTGCGATCCGCACCAGAACCGGGCTTTGCGCCACGCCGACCGAGCCGAGCCTTGCGCGCCAGTTTTTATGGCTGCGATCACTGACCAGATGCCGTGGCAAGGATGCGATCCCCATCGCGCATTCGCCCTGCCCGTAAATCTGCACGAACCGGTCGCCCATCACGTCCACAGCCTCAATAATGTCGGCCACATACATCGGCCCGCCGCCATAAACGATTGTCTTGATGCCCTCCCCGTTCGAACTGATGACGCGGGCGCGTTCAACAAGGCGTTTGACCATCGTTGGGGCGGCAAACATCGACACATTGCCGATCTTGGGCGCGAGTGTCAGGATTTCATCGGCGTCAAAGCCGTGGCTGTCTGGCACCACGTGGCGCGCGCCACGGATCACATGCATGAAATTGTAAATGCCCGCACCATGCGACATTGGGGCGGCGTAAAGGATGGCGTCATCGGCTGACACCTCGTCCACATCGCAGAAATACGTCAGCGTCATGGCCAGAATATTACCCGCAGTCACCATCACACCCTTGGGTTTTCCTGTGGTGCCGGACGTATAAAACAGCCACAGCATTTCGTCCGTGGTGATTTCTGCGGGTTGCGTCATCGGCGCATGATCATACATCGCGGCCCAGTCCGGGCTATCCGCCGCGATCAGGGTTTTCAGAACGTCTGGCGCTACATCGCGCAACGGGTTGCCAACGTCAGTTGAAACCAGCGCCAGTGTTGCACCAGCATTGTCGATAATCCATGCGGCCTCTTTCGCGTGCAGTTTGGCGTTGATCGGCACCACGGCGGCACCGGTGAACCAGACGGCGTAAAGGGCCTCAAGATATTCGATGCGGTTGGTCATAAAAACCGCAACCCGGTCGCCCTTGCCGATACCATGCGCGGCCTTGAGCGCCGCACCGATAGAGGCGGCGCGGGCCGCAAAGCCGGCATAATCCGTTTCAACGACCTGCCCTTTCAGCAAGGCAGGCGCGTCAGGCACCAGCCTTGCTGTACGGACAAGCCACTGGGCGGGGTTCACGCCGCGCTGTCCGCTTCAAGGATGGAGCAGTAATTAGCAACGCCTGAACCACCCATATTGAACACACAGCCGATCTCGGCCCCGTCTTTTTGCAAACTACCAGCCTCGCCCGTCACCTGTGCCGCCGTCAGCGCATGCATCGAAACACCTGTGGCACCAACCGGATGGCCCTTGGCCTTCAACCCGCCAGACAGGTTTATCGGCGTGGCACCATCAGCGAAAATAGTTCCATCCAGCACAGCCTTGGCGCCCTGCCCTTGCGGCGTCAGGCCCATGGCCTCGTAAACCAGCAATTCAGCGATGGTGAAACAATCATGCACTTCGGCGAAATCAAGATCGGCAACGGTGACGCCAGCCTCGGCATAAGCCCGCGCGAAGGCCTCGGCCGGGCCTTCAAATTTCAGCAAATCCCGGCGCGACATTGGCAGGAAATCATTGACCTGAACCCCGGCCCGAAACCGAACCGAACGATCAAAATCCGGGGCCATATCATCGGCCACCATCACCAACGCCGCAGCGCCATCTGAAATCAGCGAACAATCCGTCAGACGCAAAGGTGCGGCCACCAGCGGGTTCTTGTCGCTGACCGTGTTGCAAAAATCAAAGCCGACGTCTTTTTGCATCTGCGCCAGCGGGTTTTTCACGGCATTGATGTGGTTCTTGGCGGCAATATGCGCCAGCACCGCCGACTGATCGCCGTTGGCCTGAAAATACGCATCGGCAAAGCGGCCAAACACCTGAGGGAAAGAAACGCCGCCCTCTTCCGCCTGATAGCTGGCGGACATCAGGGATTCAGTTACATCTTTGGTGCTGTTTGAGGTCATCTTTTCAACGCCGATCACCAGCGCCACTTTGACCTTGCCCGCCTGAATGGCTGTGCGCGCGCTGTAAACTGCGGCTGAACCGGACGCACAGGCGTTTTCGACCCGCGTTGCCGGGGTGAAGCGCAGATCATCATCCACCTGCAACGCCAAAGACGAGGCAAAACCGTCGGGTACCATTCCGGCGTTGAAATGCCCAAGCCAGATAGCATCGACATCACGCGCCTCGACCCCGGCATGGGCCATAGCCTCGCGGGCGGCGTCGCCGATCAGTTCTTCCAGCGATTTATCCAAACGGCCAAACGGGGTGTGACCCCAACCTACGATGCGTGCGTCCATGACTGACTCCTTTGTTCAATTTGGGCGAACACTAGAATCGTTGGGCCAAACGTGCAATTCGTGGAAACACGTAGTTTTGCGATGGGACCACGCTTATGGATACCGGAATGGATATCGGATTTGAACACGCCCCGGTCGGCCTTGCCGTCACCCGCGAACGCATCATCGAAAAATGCAACGCGCGGTTTTGTGAAATGTTTGGCTTTCAGCGGGATCAACTGGTCGGCAATTCCCTTGCGATGTTGTATCCCTCGCGCGACGAGTTTCAACGGATCGGCGAGATCGGCAATGAAAGCATGCGCCTAAGCGGGCGGTATGATGACGAGCGGATCATGCGCCGCGCCACTGGTGCATTGTTCTGGTGCCGGGTGCGCGGCCAGACTCTGACCCCGGACCAACCACTGGCCCATTCAGTGTGGAGCATGGCCGACCTGTCTGACAACCGCCCGATGATCGGCCCCGGTGCCGGGCTTACCCGGCGTGAACGGCAAGTGGCGATGTTCCTGACCGAAGGCAAAACCAGCAAGGAAATCGCGCGCGCGTTAGGGATTTCACCCCGGACGGTCGAAACCCACCGGGCCAAAATGATCCACAAATTCAAGGCCCGTAATTCCGCCGATCTGGTGGCGCGTCTGGCGGGGATGCCGGTCTAGGGGCTGAAGGTTTACCCAGTCATTGCGCCATGACGTTTCAGATCACAGTCACGCAAACTCCGCTTGAAATCCGGCAGATGACTGTTCATGCTGATCTCAAGAGTCGTCGCGGTCAGCGGCGCATGTTTTGCATCTATATAAAGGGTTCGCCATGCAATACGCCGCCCCCGAAACCGGCCAGCAGGCCGCGCAGCTATTGGCCGAGGGTACGGGTATCTCCCGTGTTCTGGCCGGAGGGACCGATATTCTGGTTCAGATGAAGGCCGGAATGATTGAACCGGATCTGCTGGTTGACATCAAAAATATCAAAGGCATTCGCGATATCACGCCCGAAGACGGCGGCTTTCGCATTGGTGCGGCTGTATCCGGTGCCGAGTTGAACGAACATGCCGGCGTCTGCGCTATGTGGCCCGGCGTGGCCGAAGCGTTCGATCTGATCGGCTCGACCCAAGTGCAGGGCCGCTGTACGCTAGCGGGTAATCTATGCAATGCGTCACCTGCGGCTGACAGCGTTCCGGCGATCGTGGCGGCAGGTGCAATTGCCCGCATCACCGGGCCGAACGGTGATCGTGATTGCCCGGTCGGGGATATTCCGATAGCCCCCGGCAAAACCTCGCTCGCTAAGGGTGAGTTTGTCAGTTCCATTCTGTTGCCAGCCCGGCCTGCCAATGCTTCGGACGCCTATTTGCGGTTTATTCCGCGCACGGAAATGGACATCGCGGTTTGTTCTGTCGGCGTTAGCCTGACACTTGATGCAAGCGGCATATGCACCCATGCGCGCGTCGCCCTTGGGGCTGTTGCGCCAACGGTTCTGTTGGTTGAAGACGCCGCCAACGCCCTGATCGGCAGCAAGCTTGATGACGCTGCACTGGCCGCCCTTGGGGCCGCCTGCACCGCCGCCTGCAAACCGATTAATGATAAACGCGGCACCATAGCGTTCCGCGAAGATGTGACCGCTGTGCTGGCAAAACGTGCCGCTGGCATCGCCCAACAACGCGCCGGAGGCCCATTATGAGCAAGCTTCATATCACCACATCCATCAACGGCGATCAGACCGAATTTCTGTGCAATTCCGACGAAAGCCTTCTGGACGTGTTGCGCGACCGCCTGCATCTGACCGGCGCCAAAGAAGGCTGCGGCTCGGGCGATTGCGGCGCTTGCAGCGTTACACTAAATGGGCGGCTGGTCTGTTCCTGTCTGGTTCTGGCGGCTGAAACCGAAGGGGCCGAAATCGCCACCATCGAAGGCATGGCCGACGGCGAAAAATTGCACCCGCTGCAACGCAAATTCCTGGAACATGCAGCGCTGCAATGCGGTGTCTGCACACCCGGCATTCTGGTGGCCGCCAAGGCCTTGCTGGAAAAGAACCCGGACCCGACAGAAACCGAGCTTAGATATTGGCTGGCGGGCAATCTGTGCCGCTGTACGGGATATGACAAGATTATCAACGCGGTCATGGACGCCGCTGCTGAAATGCGGGGGGCCTGAACCATGGCGTTGGACGAGTATCAAAAAAGAGACTTCAAAATCATCGGCACAACACCGGTACGACCCGACGGGGTCGACAAGGTCACCGGGCGCGCCCAATATGGTGCGGATTTCTATCTGCCCGGTATGCTGGTTGGCAAAATGCTGCGCAGCCCCCATGCCCATGCCCGCATCAAATCAATTGATGTCTCAGCGGCCAAAGCCCTGCCGGGCGTCAAAGCGGTGGTCACCGGTGCTGACTTTCCCGCCACAGCCAAAGGCGACACGCTGGATGTGCAGGAACATTGCCTTGCCAATGGCGTGGCGCTTTATGACGGACACGCGGTTGCCGCCGTTGCCGCGGTTGACGCCAATGTGGCCAAGCAGGCCCTGAAGCTGATCAAGGTTGATTACGAAATCCTGCCGCATGTCACCAATATCGAGGACGCCATTAAACCCGACGCCCCGATCGTACAGGCCGGCAGACGCGGCCGTCATGTGCCCGAAGGCTATTCCGATAATTGCACCGGCTGGTGCGAATTCGGCCATGGCGATCTTGAGGCTGGTTTTGCCAAAGCCGACAAGATCATCACGCGCACGTTCAAAACCTCGTCCACCCATCAGGGCTATATCGAACCCAATGCTTGTCTGGCCAATATGGGTGCCGATGGACGCGCCGATATGTGGTGCTGCACGCAGGGCCATTTTCAGGTGCGCAATCTTTGTGCGCAGATCATGGATATGGACCAAAGCGCGCTGCGCGTCACTGCCAGTGAAATTGGCGGCGGTTTTGGCGGTAAAACGACAGTGTTTATTGAGCCCGTGGCCTTGTTGCTGTCGCAAAAGGCCGGATTACCCGTCAAACTTGTCATGACCCGCGACGAGGTTTTCAAAGCCTCCGGGCCGACCGTTGCCTCAATGACAGACGTGCGGATCGGGATGACGAATGATGGCAAAATCACCGCAGGCGACGCGCTGATCCGGTACGAGGGCGGTGCCTGGCCAAACTCGACCATCTTTCCCGGCGCGCAATCCGCCTTTGCCAGCTACGATCTGGAGGCCGTGCGTGCGCAAGGCTTGAACACGCTGACCAATCGCCCACTTCAGGCGGCTTATCGCGCGCCCGGTGCGCCGCAATCGACCTACGCGGTCGAGGCGGTTGTGGATGAGTTGTGCGAGGTTCTGGGTCTTGATCCGATTGATGTGCGCCTGAAAAACGCCGCCCAAAAAGGCACAAAATCGTCCTATGGGCCAACCTATGACGATATCGGCCTGATCCAACTGCTGGAGGCCGCAAAGGCGCATCCGCATTACAGCGCCCCGCTTGGCCCCAATCAGGGACGCGGTATCTCAAACGGGTTTTGGTTCAATTTCGGCGGTGAAACCAGCGTTTCGCTGGCGTTGAATTTCGACGGCACGATCACGCTGGTCGAAGGCAACCCGGATATCGGCGGCTCGCGCGCCGCGATGTCGATGATGGCGGCGGAAGAGTTGGGCATTGCTTACGAAAAAGTGCGCACAATCGTCGCTGACACCGCGTCGCTTGGCCATAACGAGGTCACGCACGGCTCGCGCGTGACGTTCGCCGTTGGGCTGGCCACGATCAAGGCGGCGCGTGCTGCCAAGGCCGAAATGTGCCGACGCGCGGCAAAAATCTGGGGCATTGATGCCGATGCCGTGGTTTGGGAGGACGGATTTGCCAAACCGGCAGGCGCCAATGCTGGCGAACATGACCCGATGCCGATTGAAAAGATCGCAGCGGATTCGCCACGCACCGGTGGCCCGATTGTCGGCCATCACGAGGTGACGGCGGATGGTGCGGGTGTCAGTTTCGGGGTGCATATCTGCGATATCGAAGTTGATCCCGAAACCGGTTTCACCAAAGTCCTGCGCTATACCGTGTTGCAGGACGCCGGCAAAGCGATCCACCCGGATTACGTCGAAGGCCAGATGCAGGGCGGTGCCGTGCAAGGCATCGGCTGGGCGTTGAACGAGGAATATATCTATGGTGAAGATGGCCGTCTGCAAAACGCGGGCTTTCTTGATTACCGTATTCCCGTGGCCTCGGACCTGCCGAAAATCGACACGGTTATTCTTGAGATCCCTAATCCGGGTCACCCTTACGGTGTGCGCGGTGTTGGCGAAACAGGGATCGTGCCGCCACTTGCCGCGATTTCAAATGCGATGTCACGCACCATTGGCGTGCGCATGGCTGAATTGCCGATGTCCCCGCCACGGGTGCTGAAAGCCATCAAAGAAAAGGGCTGAACATGGTTATGGTGACGGTCTGGGGCTCGCTCCGGGCCTTCACGGATGACCGGGCAGCGGTCGAGGTTGAAGCCTCGACCTTCAAAGAAGTGCTTGACGCTTTGTCGCGCGATTACCCCGGTTTGCAGGTGCAAATCAAAGCCGGGGTTTCGATGGCCATCGACGGTGTGATCTACAAAGATGCGTGGTTCACCCCGATCCGACCCGACAGCGAAGTTGTGCTAATGCCCCTGATGGTCGGCGGCTGATCTGGTCGCAAACCTGACATCCGCCGCTCTAAGGAGCCTCCGATAAAAGACCTTTGGGCATTTTGAAAAAATGTCAGCCCCCGACCGCCCCATGGCGGGGGCTTTTGCAACGGTGCATCCTGTCGATATGGTTCATATTTTGCGGATACAGTGGGATCGTTTGCTGTGCCACATGCCCCCACCCGGCCGGGGGCTGACATTTTTTCAAAGTTATTGGATTAGACATAGGTTTCGTTGCCCTATTCACCGCAAATCTCACACCAAGAGCACTCCCCTTTACTTGCAGCAAATCTCGCCCACACTATATATGTTACTAAATGCCGACATATTCTAAAATTCAGTAACATTTTACTTGCACAGAATCACCGCCCGCCCTATCCCTGACCAATCGGTCGGCGAATTCTGACCGCACAGGAGGGAAGACATGTACGCACAAATGGTGAAAACCGCCGGAACCGGTGTCAAAAAGCCGTCAGAAATGACCGCGCAAGAGCGTGATTTTCAGGCCAAGATTGACCGCAACGAAAAGATTGAACCAAAAGACTGGATGCCCGACGATTATCGCGCCACCCTGATCCGGCAGATCGGCCAGCACGCCCATTCCGAAATCGTTGGCCAATTGCCCGAAGGCAACTGGATCACCCGCGCCCCGACACTTGAACGCAAAGCCATCCTTTTGGCCAAGGTGCAGGACGAGGCTGGCCACGGCCTTTACCTCTATTCCGCCTGTGAAACGCTGGGCGTCAGCCGCGATGAACTGCTCGACATGCTGCATCAGGGCAAGATGAAATACTCGTCTATCTTCAACTATCCGACGCTCAACTGGGCCGATATCGGCGCTGTTGGCTGGCTGGTTGACGGGGCTGCCATCATGAATCAGGTGCAGTTGCAAAAAACCTCTTACGGGCCATATGCCCGGGCCATGGTGCGTATTTGCAAAGAAGAAAGCTTTCACCAGCGGCAGGGCTATTCGATCATGATGAAAATGGCGACGGGCAGCAAAGCCCAACAGGCCATGGCCCAAGACGCCCTCAACCGCCTGTGGTTCCCGTCCCTGATGATGTTCGGCCCGCCGGACAAAGACAGCGTCCATTCCGCGCAATCCATGGCGTGGCGGATCAAAATCAACACCAATGATGAATTGCGCCAGCGGTTTGTCGACCAGACCATGCCGCAGATGGAATATCTTGGCCTGACTTGCCCTGATCCGTCGGTGAAATGGAACGAAGACAAGGGTGGCTATGATTATACCGACCCTGACTGGGATGAATTTTTCGCAGTGTTGCGCGGCAATGGCCCCTGCAACACCGAACGGATGGCCGCGCGTGTCGATGCTTGGGACAATGGCGCCTGGGTCCGGGACGGGCTGATGGCCCACGCAAACAAAAAAGCCGCGCGCGTCGCCGCAGAATAAGGAAATACACATGTCAAACGAATGGCCCCTCTGGGAAGTTTTCATCCGTGGCCAACACGGAATGAGCCACCGCCACGTCGGCAGCCTGCACGCGCCGGACGCTGAAATGGCGATCAAGAACGCCCGCGACGTTTACACCCGCCGCAACGAAGGCGTTTCGATCTGGGTTGTTGAGGCTGCAAATATCGCGGCCAGCTCGCCCAGTGAAAAAGGCCCGCTTTACGAGCCGTCAAATTCCAAAGTCTATCGCCACCCGACGTTTTTCAACATTCCCGACGATGTAGGGGCGATGTGATGACCAACGCTGCGCTTACAACAGACGAGGCCCTGTTTCAGTTCCTGCTGCGCCTTGGCGACAACACGCTGATCCTCAGCCACCGGGTGTCGGAATGGTGCGGCCACGCGCCCGTCATCGAAGAAGACATCGCGCTGGCCAATACGGCCCTTGATCTGATCGGTCAGACCCAGTTCTGGCTGGGACTGGCTGGCGAAGTTGAAGGCAAAGGCCGCTCAGCCGACCAAATCGCCTATCTGCGGGACGCCTGGGATTTTCGCAATCTGTTGTTGGTCGAGCGCCCCAATGGCGATTTCGGCAAGACCCTGATGCGCCAGTTTCTGTTTGACGCCTGGCAAAGCCTGATGCTGGCCAAGTTGATGAAATCGACCAATATTCGGATCGCCGAAATCGCGGAAAAAGCCAGTAAAGAGGTCGCCTATCACGTCGAACGCTCGGCCGACACAGTTGTCGGGCTTGGCGATGGTACGCCGGAAAGCCATGCAAGAATGCAGACAGCACTTGACGATCTGTACCCCTATGTGGGCGAAATGTTCATTGGTGACGCGGTTGATGCGGCGCTGGTCAAAGACGGTATCGCACCTGATCCGGCCAGCCTGCGCAATGACTGGGACGACCTTGTTGGCCGCGTGATGGCCGAGGCCACGCTGACCATCCCGCAAAAACCGTTTGCCCATGTTGGCGGCAAATCCGGCACACATACCGAACATCTTGGCTATGTCTTGGCCGATATGCAGTTCCTTCAGCGCGCCTATCCCGGGGCTGAATGGTGAGCACAATCGCCACAACATCCCCCACGATCGATCAGGTCTGGGGCTGGCTGGACGCCGTGCCGGATCCAGAGATTCCAGTGATTTCACTGGTTGATCTGGGTATCATCCGGGACGTCAGCCAAGACGGCGATGAATTTGTGATCACAGTCACCCCGACCTATTCTGGCTGCCCGGCAACGACGATCATCAATCTGGATATCACTGATGCCCTACGGCAAAAAGGTGTGGAAAATCTGCGACTTGAGCGGCGTCTTTCACCTGCTTGGACAACCGAATGGATGTCCGAAAAAGGTCGCGATGCGCTGGAAAAATATGGCATCGCCCCACCGCAAGCCGCGGGTGGACCCGCGCGCTGTCCGCAATGTGCCAGCACCAATCTTGAACGAACCAGCCAATTCGGCTCGACCCCTTGCAAGGCGCTTTGGCGCTGCAAGGATTGTCTGGAACCGTTCGACTATTTCAAATGTATCTAAGCGAGAACCCCAATGGCCCGTTTTCATAATCTGACCGTCACCGACATCCACAAAACCATCCGCGACGCGGTCGTGGTCACGCTGGCACCGCAAAACGGTGCGGCGGCTGAATTTGACTATATCCCCGGTCAATACCTGACCTTTCGGCGAGATTTCGATGGCCAGGAACTACGGCGTTCCTATTCGATCTGCGCAGGTCTTGACGATGGTTTGCTGCAAGTCGGCATAAAACGCGTCGATGGCGGCGCGTTTTCCAGCTGGGCGAATGAGGAACTCAAACCCGGTGACACGCTTGAAGCGATGCCGCCGATGGGCAAGTTTCACAACCCGATTGATGCCAAGGCCAGCAAGCACTATCTGGGCTTTGCCGGCGGCTCGGGCATCACACCGGTGCTGTCGATCCTGAAAACCACCCTTGCACGCGAACCAGCATCGGAATTCACGCTGGTTTACGCAAATCGCGGCGTCAATACGATCATGTTCCGTGAAGAGCTTGAGGATCTGAAAAACTCCTATCTCGGTCGTTTGACGATTATCCATGTTCTGGAAAGCGACGCGCAGGAAATCGACCTGTTTACCGGCATGGTTACGCCGGAAAAATGCGCGCAATTATTTGAACATTGGATCGACATCAAATCAGTCGACACCGCGTTTATCTGCGGCCCTGAACCGATGATGTTGGGCATTACCAAGGCGTTACACGATCACGGCCTGTCCGACGATCAGATCAAGTTTGAGCTGTTTGGTAGTGGTCAGCCGGGACGCGCGGCGCGCAAAGCCAGCCTGAAGGTCGAAGGCGAAACCGCGAAAACCACGTCGGCCACCGTCACGATTGACGGCACGACGCGGGCGTTTCAGATGCCAAAGGACGGCCAAACCGTGTTGGAAGCCGCGATTGAAAATAATCTTGACGCGCCGTTTGCTTGCAAGGCCGGGGTCTGTTCCACCTGCCGGGCCAAGGTTCTGGAGGGCGAGGTTGAAATGGTCGCAAACCATGCGCTTGAAGATTATGAAGTGGCGCAAGGTTATGTTCTGACCTGCCAGTGTTTTCCGCTGACCGATAAACTGGTCGTCGATTACGATCAATAGGCGCGGCGATGACCCGGCATCAGGCCCAAGGTTTTCAGCCAGACCCGCCGTTTGCGCCCGAGATGCAACAGGCCATCAGCGCGCTGTGTCAGGTCGGTGATCTCAGGGTTTGGTCGGTCATCGTCACCCTGTTTGGTGATCTGGCGCAAGGTCGCGCCGATCAGATTAGCGGCACAATTCTGTCGCGCCTTTGTGCCAATATGGGCATCAAACCGCAGGCCATGCGTGTGGCCCTGCATCGGTTGCGCAAGGACGGCTGGATCATCAGCGAAAAGTCCGGCCGGACCAGTCTTTACAGCTTAAGCGAGACGGGTTTTGGTGAAACTCTGGCCGCTCGGCCCCGAATTTACGCCCGCAAGGCCACCCTGCCAAAACACTGGCATCTGGCAGTTGCCCAACCGATGCGCCAAATCAACCGCGCAGAATCTGAGCAGCGTTTGACCGCCAAAGGCTATGTCACTTTGGCGCCCGGCACCTATCTTGGCGCAGGTTCAGGCAAGGACGCGCCGCTTGATTGCCTCATTTTAAAGGGGGAAATCGGCAATATCCCCGATTGGCTGCGGGCGGCAAATGCCCCGGTTGGCCTGACGGGCCAATATGCCAAACTGGACAGCACCCTTGGGTTGGTCGCCGAAATCCATGCCCAAGCGGGGCCTTTGAACGCGGTCGAGGTCGCGACGTTGCGGGTGCTGATCGTTCACAACTGGCGTCGGCTGTTATTGCGCCATCCGGATTTACCGGCGATGTTTTACCCGGGTGACTGGCGCGGTGGTGCTTGCCGCGAACGGGTGTCTGCCCTGCTGGATCAAATGCCCAGACCGACGCTTGCAAACCTTACGCGCGCCTGTTCTTAAAACGACATCATGGTGGCGCAACGGCTCTGGACAGATCGAAAACCTGCCGCCAGACTTGGCCCATATCAAGGCGTGTAAAAGGACATCATGATGGCGTTGAAGACCACAGAACTACATCCGAAATTTGGCAAAATCATCCATGATGTCGATCTTTCCGAGGTCAGTAAAACCCATCTGTACCCCGAAATTCGCGCCCTGTTTGATGCCCATTCAGCCCTGCTATTTCCGGCCCAATCCATGGACGACGCGGCCCATACCCGGCTGGCGAAATTGTTTGGCCCGCTTGAAAACCGTGACGCAATGGCGGCGGGGCGTGACGTTGAATTCAACGTGTCACCGGTGTCAAATGAAACTGCCGACGGGGGTGTCACGGATGCCGAAGACCTGCATACACTGAACCTGCAAAGCAATATGTTGTGGCACACGGATAGCACGTTCTTGCCGACCCCTGCCCTTGTCAACATCTTGACCGCAAAGGTCGTGCCGTCAACTGGCGGGCAGACGGAACTGGCCTCGACCCGGGTTGGCTGGGCGGAAATGCCCGAGGATTTGAAGGCACCTTTCCGCGATGCGATCCTGTGGCATCGGTTGTCGCATTCACGCGCCAAAGTCTCGGCTGAACTGGCGGCCTTGAACACTATGACCAAGTGGCCAGATCGTCCTTGGCGGGCCATTTGGCGAAATCCGGTCACGGATGAGGAGGCCTTGTTCATTGCCTCGCATGCTTTTGCGATTGAGGGTTTGGGGCTGAAGGAAGGTGAGGCGTTGATTGATCAGGCCGTCGCGTTCTGTACCCGCCCGGAAAACGTGTATTCCCACAACTGGCAGGTCGGTGACGTTCTGATCTGGGACGAACGCGCGACGCTGCATCGCGGCCAGCCGTGGCCCTATCAAGAACCCAGAACCCTGATGAGCATCTGTTGTTCCGTCACCCCAGCCGATGGTCTGGCCAGCGTCAAGTTATTCTAGTCCGCCGTCCAGCCACCGTCGATCAGCATGGATGCCCCTGTGACCATGGCCGAGGCGTCCGAGGCCAGATAGAGCACCATGCCCATGATATCCTCGACCTCTGCCGGGCGGCCAAGCTTTATCATCCGTTCGATCCATTGCCGTTTTTGAGGGTCATCAAAGGTCGGTTTGGTCAGCGGGGTCAGAACAAAGGTCGGGCAGATGGTATTGACCCGGATTTTTCTGGGGCCCCATTCGATTGCCATGGCTTTGGTGAACCCTTCGACCGCGAATTTTGATGCACAATAAGCCGCGCGATCAAGCCCGCCGACATGCGCCATTTGCGAGGCTATGTTGATTAACGAGCCCGGCTTGCCAGCCGCAAGCAACCCTTTGGCCACCGCTTGGGTCAGGAAATAAGCGCCGCGCAAATTCACGTCCATCACCGCGTCAAAATCGTCAGGCGTGGTTTGCGTGGCCAGCGTGTGCCGCGCCTGCCCGGCAGAGTTCATCAGAATGTCAAACGGGCCGTTATCCGCCACGGCCTGCGCGGTTGCGCCGACATCTGTGATGTCCATCGCCAAAATGTCCGCCATCCAGCCTTGTTCCACCATATGCCCGGCAACACGTTCTAAATTACTGCGGGTGCGCGCCGACAACGTAACATGCGCCCCGGCAGCGGCCAGCGCGGTTGCCGCGCCAAACCCGATGCCGGACGTTGCCCCCACCACAAGTGCGTGTTTGCCTGTCAGATCAAACGATGGCGTGGTTGGAAATCGGGTCATGGTTCGGCGCTCCGGCAAATGGCAGCCTGATGGCTACACCGCGACCTTGCTGTTCGCAAGACTTGCTGGCTCAGGCCCGCAAGAACACCTGATTTTGGCCTTTAGCTTTTGCGATCTCAGCCGCATCCATCAGGCAAAATCCGGTCGATAGGCCATCAGCCTCAGCCGCACTTGAGGCGATCACTGTAACCTCGGACCAGTTTCCACCCGGCCTGCCGGTGCGCGGATCAAGAATGTGACCTTGCCTGCCCGCACCATCAAACGTGGTGCCGAGAGGTGCCGATGTGGCAATCGCCGCATTGCGCAATTGCACGGGTGCTGCGGCCTGCCTGCCGGGGTGAACCGGCCAGCCATCGTGATCCGGACCATGCCCAGAGGCGACGATTTCACCGGTATTCACCAACACATCCTGCACCCCATTGCGGCGGAAAAGCTGTGTGATCTTGTCGGCGATATAGCCCTGCGCGATACCGTTCAGGGTCACGCCCATGCCGGGGCGGTCAAAGGCAACCATTTGCGAAGTATAACGAACGAGACGCCAGCCGGTCTTGGCCAAAGCCTGTGAAATCCGGGCCTCGCCCACGGTATTGCCTGCTGAAACCCCTTCGGCATAAAGCGCCCACAACGGCTGCACGGTCGGATCGAACGCGCCATTTGTGCGGCTGTTCAGTCGCGAACAAATCGACAGCAATTCGATCAGCTCAAAGGCCGGTTGCTCCAATTCACCGTCGCGGTTTAAGCGCGAAATCTGGCTGTCTGTTTGATACAGGCTGAATATCCGCTCCAAACGCTCTATTTCACTGACGGCACTGGCGAGCAATGCATCAGCGTTGGGGTGGTCCAGAATGATCCGCGCCTCGGCCCCAAGGGCGATGCCGCGCCATTGCGACATCTGCGGGCTGGCTTTTGCGCCAAACGCAGGCAACATCGCCGCTCCGGCAAGAATGGATAAAACACGTCTGCGGGGGATCATTCGCCTGCCTCCAGCGCGCTGGTTTGAAATTCGACCGGCGACAACACCAGTTCAGCCGGTATTTCATCCAACCGCATGATCTGGCCACCATGTTCGGCGGCAAAGTTTTCGGCATCAACAAGGGCCGCGAACGGCGCAAGCTCTGGCGCGCCCATGCCGCCAACCGCGTCCGAACCGACTACGTAATATGCATCCGCCGCAATGGTCCAATTGTCCGCTCCCGGCTGGTCCCAACTGACGGCGCGGCCCATGTCGTTGACATAAAGCACTAAAATCTCAGCCGATTGTTCCGGGGATTTCAAATACGCAACGCCGTCACGCACCTGAGAAAACCACAAGGGGGCATCAAGCCCCGCCAGAAAAACCTGCGCCTTTGGGCCCTGATGTTCCAGAATGACCATTTGGCAATAATGTCCTGCGGCCTCTGCTGTCAGAACCAGTGGCGCAGGCAAGTCTCTTGAGGCGATGTCGTCTTTGCAGCCAGCGGTCAGGGCAAGCGTCACGGCCAGAGCCGAAACAAGTGGTGTGGAATATTTCATGGTTCAACCCTCAAAAAAGCTTGCCAGGCCAGGAAAAGCGCGATCACGGGCCACAGCAGGATCGAGGTTATTTGCCCGGCAAAACCCGACACCCCCCCGGCAGGTCCAACACCAGAGGCCAGCAGGGAAACCGCCTCGGTCGGCATGTTGATCAGGCGAAAAGCATCGGCGGGATTTGCCACCAGCAGCCAAGGAAACACCGTTTTGGTGAAATCGCCGCCGCCATCCGCCACCAATGCGCCGAGCAGGCCAAGGTCATACAAAACGACGCAAACCAGCCAGACAATGATCACAATGCCCGAGGCAACGCCGGTTTGTCGCGCCAGTGCGGAAATCAGGTACCCAACGCCCAGAAATGCAGCCCCCAAGGCCAGTGATGTGACAAACAGCTTCAGCACGGGTGCAAGCGACATATCGGTGGCGCCGCTTTGCCAGATCGTCAGTCCAACCATCAATCCAAGGCCAACGGCAACAGCAAAGCCCAGAACCGCAAGATGGGCCAGAAACTTGCCCAGCAGGATTTCACCGCGCGACACCGGATAGACGAGGTTAAGCGCCAACGTGCCACGCTCGGCTTCGCCCGCGATGGCGTCAAACGACAACAGCAGGCCGATCAGAGGGATCAGATAGACCGACAGCGTCGTCACGGACGTGGTCGCCACGATCAGCGGATCAACCCCCAGCGTTCCGGTCGGCGCCGCCCCCGCCAGCGTCAGAACCACGGTAAACAACGCCATCATGATAACGGCTGTTGCCACCCACATATTACGCCGCGCGATCAGCAGTTCCAGCCGGGCAATGGTAAAAACGGGCATTATTCCCCCTCCTGTTCTGCGGCGCTGTAATGGCGGTAAAGCACTTCCAGACTGGCCGGTATCACGTCGATATCCTTGATCAGATCACCAAACCCGGCAATCCGCCCAAGCATCGCCACCTTGTCATCCTGCTGACAGGTCAGCACGACCGAGCGGCCATTGACGCGCTGCCCGCCCAGCTTGGCGGCGACCAGATCGGCATCTTTGCTGTGGGTGGTGACATTCACACTGATCGGCAGACGCGCGGCGTGGCGCAGGTCTGACAGGTTGCTATCGGCGACAAGACGACCTTTGCTCATGATGGCGATACGATCTGTGCGGGCTTCAAGTTCGGTCAGCGCGTGTGACGACAGCAAAACCGCAGTGCCCCCTTGCGCCAGTTCATCCACGACATCGTAAAACTGATGCCGCGAAATCGGGTCAAGCCCACTGGTCGGCTCGTCCAGCAACGCCAGTTTCGGGCGGCCCAGCAAGGCCTGCGCCAAACCGATGCGTTGGCGCATGCCCTTGGAATAGGTGCGGATCTTGCGGTCAGCCGCGTCACTCAGGCCAACCCGATCCAGCAGATCGTCAGCCGCGCGCGGTTTAACCGATTTCAGACGGGCGAAATGGCGCAATTGTTCGCGCCCGGTCAATGCTGCATGAAACGCCACGCTTTCCGGCAGATAGCCGATGACACTGCGCGAGGCCTTTGACCCCGGCGCATTGCCCAGAACCCGGATCATGCCGGCGCTGATCGGTGTCAGCCCAAGGATCATCCGCATCAGGGTGGTTTTACCAGCGCCGTTATGACCCAGCAAAGCAACCCGCTCGCCCGCATTTACGCTGAGGTTAACGTCGCGCACCGTTTCAAGCGTGCCATAGGTTTTGCCAACCGCGTTGATTTTAAGAACTGTCATGGGATTTCTTTCCAGACCGGGATTTCCGGCTCAACGGGTTGCATCAGGGGCGCGCGGTCGATGACGCCGCCGGGCAGCAGCGCCGGAAAGGCGGATTGCGACCAGCGGATCAGTTGCACAGCGGGCGAGCCCAACAGGGATTTCGCCGCTGGTTGGGTCCACAACACATGGTCCATGATGTCATTTGGGCGATAAGCGGTGTCGGCGATGCCGTTGCGGTCAAGATCATAGGCGGCAAGGTCGGACCAGTAATTTCCGGTGCCGCCGACGCTCCAGTCCACCCATTTTGAGCCGACATATTTCACTTGGGTGCGATTGGCGATGAAGGCGTTGCGGCTGATCAGGTTGCGTTCTGACCCGGCGGTGAAATGAATGCCGATGGCGCAGGCCTCAAACCAATTGGCCTCAAAACTGTTCTTGTGGGCGTTGTAAATGAAAACACATTTATCGCCGACCTGTTCGATCCTATTAGCGATGACCTGACTTTTGTTGGTGTAGTTCATCATGATGCCATGATCCCGATCACCGCGCGACAGGTTGCCCCTGATCGTCACATTGTCAGAATACATGATCGCAAAACCCAGATGGTTGCGGGTCGAGATATTGCCGGAAACGACGCTGTCATGGGCATACATGTAATGCACGGCAAAACGCAGGTCGCGAAATCGGTTGTCGGCGATCTTAAGGTTCTTAGACGTGTTGACAAACACACCGTCCCGGCCCCATCGCACGTCGTTGCCGATCACCATGGTGCCCGGCGCGTTCCAGATATAAATGCCATTGCCGCGATCGTTCATCCGCGCGGTCTGGCGGCCCTCAATAACATTTCCTATCACCTGCACATCGCGCGGGCCATGCACGTCAATGCCGATCAGATTGCCGGTCACGCGATTGCTCTGAACAACAGCGCGGTCCGCGTTCTTGGTCAGTTTGACCCCGGCATCCAGCCCATCACCACCTGAACCTGAGCCGATCACTGTCAGCCCCCGGATCACCACATCAGGCGCATCAACCGTTATAACAGAGCCTTTGCCCTGCCCATCAATCACCGCGCCCGCGCCGATCAAACTTAGCGGAATTTCAATCAAAACAGGCCCCATATGGGTGCCTTTGGACAGGCGGAGGACATCCCCCGCCTGTGCCGATTTTATCGCCATAACAAGCGCACCTTCGGTTGCTGGCACGATACGTTCAACGGCCCCGGCGAAAACCGGGTTCATCAGAACAATCAACAGCAACAAAAGGCGCGACATTGTCATTTCCTAGGTTTCAGGCTTACGCAGGTTCAACCAGCATCCGGCCACGCATTTCCATATGCAGCGCGTGACAGAACCATTGGCAATAATACCAATGCACACCCGGACGGTTCGCCGTGAAAGTGACCGAGGCCGTGGCCTGCGGCCCGACTTCCATGCACACAGCGTGATTGCCAAGGGTGAAGCCGTGGGTCAGGTCGTCTACGTCATCAATATTGGTGATATAGATTGTGACTTCGTCACCCTGCTTGACCGTGAACTGCTCCATCGAAAAGGTCGGCGCCGCCGAGTACATGTAAACACGCACTTTGTTGCCGTCACGGATAACCTCTTCTGAACCTTCTTCAAGATCCACACCATCAGCAGCGGCCTGGGCACGCGCATCATCCCACATCGGGTTGTCACGCTTCCAGATTGAATCCGGTGTCACCTTAGAGCGGTGAACAATGATACAATCATGTGGTTCAGCATAGGTCGGGCTGTCATGCACCACTTCGGGCTTGTCCATCGTGATGTCGATCAACTGCTCGCTTTCAGGCTTCAGCGGACCAACATTCAGATAGCGGTCTTTTGAAAACTTGTTAAGCGAGACCAGCCATTTACCGTCAGCCTCTTTGGTTTCACCCATCGACGTGTGGTTGTGACCCGGCTGATACATAACATCCGTTTTGTGCATGATCGGATCGACGTCTTCACCCGCATATTTACGGATCGCTTTGTCGATATTCCATTTGCACATCTGGCTATCAAGGAACAGCGTGGTATAGGCATTGCCCTTGCCGTCAAACGCGGTGTGAAGCGGGCCAAGACCCAGTTCAGGTTCCGCAACAATACACGAGCGTGGATCAGCACCGCCAAACACAGCCTCGATCTTGTCGTACTGGATCACCGAAACAGTCGGCGACAGTTTGCCGTTGACCATCACGTATTTACCATCGGGCGACGAGTTGACGCCGTGTGGGCTGTTCGGGATCGGGATGTAAACGGTCAGATCAGACCCCTTGCGCCCATCCAGAACCTTAACGCCATTATGAACCTCGAACTTACCCGCAGCCACTGCGGCCTCGATCCGTGCGATGTTGAAAACAACCGCATGGTCCATTTCTGCTTCCATCATGCCCGGCAGGTTTGTAGCGCCTTCCGAGTTGTAGCTGGATGAAATGGCGTATTTGCCCTGATAATCGCAATCAACGTTATCAAGGTTACCTGTGACCATGACCTGCCACGAGATTTCCATGCTGTCACCGTCAATCGCAGTGAAGATCGAAACGTAGTTGGCCACGTCATCCATGTTTGTGCCGTCATTGATCAGCGGCACCCGATGCTCGCCATTGGCAAAGACATACCCGGTGCGCGGGAATTTCTGTGGGCGCAGGCCGTGAATGTCGGATGCATTCGGGATTTCGATGATCTTGTCTGGTTTCATGAAAGAACAATCGACGCGGGCAACACGTGTGTTGGCCTTGTCGTTCATGAACAGATAACGCCCGTCATATGTCCCGTCGGTAAAGGACATGTGAGGGTGGTGAAGGTCACCATTGTCATAAGTTTGCATGCCGTTAGCGGCCAGATATTCCTTGGTCTCAGGCAACAGGTTCTCGTTCAGGATCTTAAGGCTTTCGTTGGTGTGGCCCCAGCCTGTGGCACTGTCGCGGTTGAAAACAGGCACGCGCATCAATTCACGCATGGATGGAACACCCAGAATGCGCAGCTCGCCCGCCTGACCTGACGACCAGAAGCCGTAATATTCATCCAGATCACCGGGGGCCACTTCGTTTGAAGCAGAGGCCGCCGCAGGGCTTGGCATCAATGCCGCACCGCCGCCGGCCGCAACAATCGTGCCCGCCAAAAGCGCGCCTTTTGCCGGACCGGTCAAAACGTCTCGTCTTGTTACACCAGTTTTGGTATCAGTTTCATCTGACATATCATCTCTCCTTGATTGCAGTTGAGTTGGGGTGGTTTGTTAAACGGTCCAGAGCATCACTTGACACGGTCGTGCTCTGGGCCACTTTTGCCCGCCGCTTCAATTGCTTGACGCAAACGGGGCATTTCTGATTGTCCTGATACAGAACCTGACAATGCAGGCAGGACAAACATTCATTCGGGTTAATTTCGCCGGTCGGGTGGATCGCCTGAACGAAACATTCATTGGCGCAGGTCTGGCAGGGGCTGCCACATTCCTTGTAACGCTTCAGCCAGTCAAACATCCGGATACGACCGGGGATCGCAAGGGCAGCCCCCAGCGGGCACAGATACCGGCAATAGAAACGCTCAACGAATAGGCCAGCCCCCAGAACCACGGCGGCAAACAGCACATAAGGCCAGCTGCGCACGAATTTGAGAATGATCGAGGTCTTGAACGGCTCAACCTCGGCAAATTGTTCGGCCAGCGGGATGGATACCAGCGACAGACCGAACAGGCCAAGGAACAACATGTATTTGACCGGCCAAAGGCGTTCATGCAGGCCCCAAGGCAGGGTCCATTGTGGAACCTTGAAGAACCGCGCGATCTGGTTGGATAGTTCCTGCAAAGCGCCAAACGGGCAAAGCCAGCCACAAAACGCCCCACGGCCCCAGAACAACAACGCCACCGCCACGGAAACCCACAGGATGAACACCAAAGGGTCCATCAGAAATGCATCCCAGCTAAAGCCCGTGGTCAACGAGGCCCCAAGCGCCATCAGGTTCACTACCGACAATTGCGCATTCTGATGCCAGCCGATGAAAACCAGCGTCAGCACCAGAAATCCCATGCGGAACCAGTAAAACAGCCGGGCATTTCGCGTTGCCTGCACCTGAAAGAAAAACACCCCGGTCAGCACGGTCAGCATGGCAATAAGCACGCCAATCTCGACCTTCTTGCTGGCCCAGATGCGCTGCCACAATGCCGCCCGTGCCGCCGCATCTTCGTCAGCGCCTGCCAGAGGGTCAACCACTGGCTTGGCCAAGGCGGTCAGGTAATAATCCGGAATATTGTACCCCAGATCAAAGGTCAGATAAGTCTTTTCCACTGGCCCGACAACGCGCTGCGACAAAAGCTGAATGCGAAACGGTTTGGTGGGGTCAAAATCGGAATTCGCAGGGATTTTGAACACGTCAAGCTCGGCAAATGTCGGCGCACCAACGGCGGCGACCTCGCCCAAGCGGCGTTGCTGGCGGTCGTGAAACCGCACGGACACATCACCCTGAATAAGCTGAATGCGGTCAAAAATCCCACCCCGAACGTAACCCGAACCTTTATAGGAATAGGCCCCGCGCCCCATCATCAGGATGGCCTGTTCGCCTTCTTCCAGCCAGTCAACCAGATTGCCGTATTCGGCCGCCCCCAACAGGCTCAGCCCAATACGAGGGGCCGAAACAAGTGCCACTTGCAGGTCGATATAGATGTCATCATCGGCACCGGCTTCCGGGTGTTTCAGCACGCGTGGGTCATCGGTTGCGGCAAAAGCCTGATTTATCTGGCCGATATCAAGCGTCATGCGCCGGACAGAACCATCGCCGGACAAGGTCGCCCAATCAGCGGCGGTTTGTTCGTCCATGTTCAGAATATGGCTTGGCCCGGCTTCTGCTGCGTCATTGTTC
>JAJFIC010000075.1 GCA_021775315.1 Paracoccaceae bacterium | reverse complement strand
GGGCTGGTTGAGGTCGTAAACCTCTTTGCCGACATAAGCGAATTGGGTCATGTCGGAATAGATCGTGGTCTCAGCCGGCAAAACAGCCTGTATTGCCGCAACGATCGGCACAATGCCCGGGCGTTCAGCATCAACCTCGGCTCGGAACCTTGTTCTGGCGTGGCTGACCTCTGCCGCGTCCCAGCCTTTGGCGACGGGATGGCTGGCCTGTGCGCAATGCGCCACCAATGCCGCCATAAACGCCGTGCCATCGGCCTGCACCGGTATTTGTGCTCGATGCCAATCGCTGAGCACAACAGGGTCAATGTCAACGCGCACAAGGGGCGCTGTATGGCCAAGCTCATCGCGCCACAAATCAACCTCTGCCAGATGGCTGCCAATGGTGATCACCAGATCCGCCGACGCGATCATTTCCTTGGAAGCGCCCCGCCCCAAAGTTGCGCCAAAATTAAGCGGATGATCCGCTGGCACCAATCCGCGTGCTGCGTAAGTGGTAAAACAGACAGCCCCGGTTGCCGCCATCAATTGTGCGGCCTGCACAACGCTGTCATCTGATTTGACAGCCCCACCGCCAAACACGATCAAAGGCCGTTTTGCGGATTTCAAAACCTCAAAAACCTGCGCTACAGCACTTGGCGAAACCGCCGCAGCGATGGGCGGGTTCAAAGGTGTAGGTGCTGCGTCCGCCATCGCGCCAAGCACGTCAATTGGCACCTGAATATGCTTGGGCCGGGGGCGCTTGGTTGAAAACTCAAGAAATGCCCGGTCGATCAACTGATAAGCCCCGCGCGCATCAGGGGCGGTATGGCTCCAGTCACACACGGTTGCGGCGGCGGCTTCCTGATCCAGCATTTCATGCAGGCGGCCATGCGCAAGCGAGCGATGCTCGCGTTCAAGACAAGACGAAATCACCAGAATCGGCACAGAATCAGAATAGGCCTGACCCATCGGCGTCATGATATTGCACAGACCGGGGCCGGTAATCACATAGGCCACGCCGGGCTTGCCTGTGGCACGGGCATAGCCATCAGCCATAAACCCGGCACCTTGTTCGTGACGGCTGAGCACATGGGTAATCCCGGCCTCTTCAATGCCGCGATACAGCTCGATATTATGCACGCCGGGAATGCCAAATATCACCTCGACGCCGCGGTTTTTCAGGGCGTGTGAAATCTGCGCCCCAAGGGGTCGTTGTTGGCTCATTGCTATCTCCGCCAGAAGTTCAGAGTGAACAGGACATAGACCGACATCAGCTCAAGCCGACCGATCAGCATTCCGGCAATCAGTAGCCATTTTGCAGTGTCATTCAAGCCCGCAAAATTGCCCGCAGGCCCGATTTCCGGACCCAGCCCCGGACCAACATTCGCCAGCGCCGTGGCCGCCCCGGAGATCGAGGTCACAAGGTCAAGCCCGGTCAGTGCCAACAGCACCGACAGAACCGCCAGCGACACCATGAACAGCATGAAAAACGCCATGACTGACGATATGACATCCTCAGAAACCGACCGGCCCTCGTAACGCGGCGTGAAAATACCGTGCGGCGAGTGGATTTTCTGCACCTGCGCGCGAATCGACGCAAACAGCAACTGGTAGCGGAATATTTTGACCGAGCACGACGTCGACCCGGCGCAGCCGCCAATCAGGCCAATCAGAAAGAACAAAACAATCGGAAAGTTGCCCCATAGCTGGTAGTCAGCACTGGAATACCCAGTGCCGGAAATAATCGAGGTGGCGTTGAATAACGCCTCGCGAACCGAGCTTTCAAGATGGTCGCCGTTGACCTGCAACCGATAGACCGTGATCGTCAGAACAAGACCAAAAATCAGTAGCAGGTAATCGCGGATCTGGGAGTCGCGGAAGAACGGCTTGGCCGTGCCTGCCAGCAATTGCACATATCGCACAAACGGCAGACTGGCGAGGATCATAAAAATTGCAGCCACATATTCCGCCGGACCCTGAAATGTCGCGAACGAGCCGTCATAATTGGAGAATCCCCCAGTCGCCAATGTGGTCAAAGCATGGACCAGCGCGTCAAACGGACCCATGCCGGCCAACAGATACGACACCATGCAAAGGGCCGTCAGGCCAAAATAGATCACCGAAATCCGCCAGGCAATTTCAGCCGCCCGGGGCAGGATTTTGCCCAAAGTGTCAAAGCTTTCGGTGCGGAAAATCTGCATACCGCCAACCTTGAGGATCGGCAGAAAGACCATAGCGACAACAATGATGCCGATGCCGCCGAACCATTGCATCAACCCGCGCCACAACAAAATTCCGCGCGGCATGTCATCTAGCCCACTTAGCACGGTGGACCCGGTGGTGGTCAGACCTGACATGGCCTCAAAAAACGCATCGACAAAACGGGCCTCGGGCGCGCCCAGCCAAAACGGCAGCGCGCCAAAAACCGGCAAGGTCAGCCACAGCAGCGTGGTCAAAAGAAAGGTTTGCTGCAGGTTCAGCCCCTGCCCGGTGCCATTGGCACAGGCAATGGCCAGCAATCCGCCGGTCAGGCAGGACAAGAACATTGCCACAGCAAAAACCGGCCACTGGCCGTTGCCGTCAAACACATCCATCGCCAAAGGCAAAGCCATCGTCGCGCCAAGCACGGCGACCAGCAGGCCAATGACATATCCGACGGGGCGCATATCTAACATGATGAAACGGTTGGGCTGTGTGTTCTGATCTGTCAAGTGCGAAGCGGGTTAACAGGAATGATCGGGCTGAATTCCTGCCTTGCGGCCCAGCATCGTGCGCAGGTTGCGCTTGATCGCGTTCTTCCAGATCAGTTTGGGCAAATCCTTCAGAAAATCCTTGACCGCGTCGCCACCCGCACGACGCAAAACCCGTATGGCCAAAGGCGGCTTTGCGGGTAGAAACAAGCCTTGCCCACCAGCGGCACGGCCCGATTTCAGCCGCGCCAACGCCTTGGCCGTGGCCGCCGGGTTATTCCAGTCAGACCGATAGACCACGCAACCACCGCGATTGATGATGAACACCGAATTGGGGTACGAGCCGTATGCTTTGTGGACCGAGCCTTGCATATCATCAATCAAAATTGGCCTGGTCTCGCCATCCTCAACCTGCAATTTCATGGCCATGCCCTGTTTGTCGGCAAAATCTTTGTGCTGGCTGATGCTGCTGCCGGGATGGGCCTCGCGCACATACAGCACGGCGAAATCTACGTCCGGGTTGCCAGCCACCTGCACCGCCATTCCATTTCGGCGGCTCTGAAACAGCGGGCAAGTGATTGATCCAAGTTCCAAAACCAGAAAATCCCCGGTAAAATCAAGCAATTGACGTGTCTCGCCATTGGTCAGCGTTACCATGCCGTCGGGGGCTTTGTCGCCCGGCTCAGGGCCTTCAAAACTGTCCAGATCATAGGCTTGTGATGTGAACCGGTCATAGTGATAGTCTGACATGTTAGCCTCCGTTCGGTTGCAAATTGCCTGTCATGCGGCGCAAAACCCGCAGACTGGTTTCGACATCTTGTTGCGGTATTCCATCCATAGTCTGGCCGATAAGGTCCCGCGCAACCGGCAACAAAACATCCCGGATTTCGCGCCCGCTGGTCGTCAGCCAGACCTGCATCCGGCGTCGGTCATCAGCGTCCGTCTGGCGCAAAACCAGCCCTTTACGCTCCATCCCATCCAACAATCGGGTCATGGTCGTGCGGTCGCGAATGGTGCGGTCTGCCAACATCCCGGGCGAGCGGCCATCGCGACGCCATAACAACAACAAAACCGCCCATTCTTCGGCCGTCACATCAGCGCCAGCACGACGAAACCGGGTTTGCAACTCCCGGCGGATCAGAAAACCCAGACGGTTTATCCAATGATGCGGCACGGTTTCAAAATCAAAATCCATATAGCGTGTATATAGCAACTATTGCATTATACAACTATATTGACATCATTGTTCCAATAATACTCTCAGGGGGGAAGGTGAATTGCGCCTGCGCGATTGACCGCTGGGGGGGCAGACAGCCCCCCTGATCTGACCAGATCAAACTATTCCAAAGCCATTCAACCCGCGCGATTGACCGGGTTGCCGATGATATCCATGAATTCCCGGCGCAAGGCGCGGTCGGTTTTGAATTCACCCAACATGGTGGTCGTCACCATCGACACACCGGGTTTGTGCACACCGCGGGTCGACATGCAGTGATGCTCGCCCTCCAGCACAACGGCCACGCCATGTGGCTGCAAAACCTCAAACAAGGTGTTGGCAATCTGGGCGTTCATCTTTTCCTGCACCTGCAAGCGCTTGGCAAAAGCATCAACCACCCGCGCCAGTTTGGAAATACCCACCACGCGCTCGGTCGGGATATAACCCACATGCGCCACACCGATGATCGGTGCCATGTGATGTTCGCAATAACTTTCCCAGCGGATATCGCGCAGCACGACCATTTCGTCATAGCCCGCCACCTCTTCAAAGGTGCGCTGCAACATCGCGGCCGGGTCTTCGTCATAGCCCCGGAACCAGTCGCCATAGGCCCGTGTCACCCGACCGGGGGTGTCAAGCAAGCCTTCGCGCGTCGGGTCATCGCCCGCCCAGCGTAACAGGGTGCGCACTGCCTCTTCCGCCTCAGCGCGCGAGGGTCGCTGCACGGGTGCGGTGTTTTCGTGTTCGGTTTCAATAGCCGGGTCATGAATATTCATGTCTTCCCCTTCGGTTTCACCTGAAAGCAACATCTGGGCGTTTTGGTGCGAAAATACCAGTGCCAAATGCGACGGTTCATAGCGTGGTTTCGGTAACGCCCCGAATCTTACGCTACTAAAAGATTATCATCCTGTAAAGATAGCAACCTTAAGTTGTTAAACCTGTGCCAATGCGTTTTGAATATCGGCCAGCAAATCATCTACATCCTCAAGCCCAACCGAAACGCGCACCAGACCATCCGTTATGCCCAGACCGGCCCGCTGTTCGCCCGTCAGCCGTTGATGCGTCGTGGTCGCCGGATGGGTCACCAGTGACTTGGTATCGCCAAGGTTGTTGGAAATCAGAATAATCCGCAAAGCGTTCAGAAACCGAAAAGCCCCCGCCTGCCCGCCTTTGATGTCCAACGACAGAACCGTGCCCGCCTTTTCCATCTGACGCGCAGCCAAGGCCTGTTGCGGATGACTGGCCAGTGCCGGATAGATCGTACGCGCAAGCTTGGCGTGGCCTTCCAGCGTTTCCGCCAGCACCAGCGCCGTATCGGCCTGCGCGTGGCATCTGAGATCCAGCGTTTCCAGACCTTTCAGCATCACCCAAGCATTGAACGGCGACAAAGCACCGCCTGTATGTTTCAGATAGGGTTCCAGCACGTTGCGGATAAAGTCCCGCTGCCCCAACACCACACCGCCCAGACACCGGCCCTGCCCGTCGATATGTTTGGTGGCTGAATAAATCACCACATCCGCGCCCAGCGCCAGCGTGCGCTGAAAAATCGGGGTGGCAAACACGTTATCAACCATCAACAACGCCCCGGCGGCATGCGCAATGTCTGCCACGCCGGCAATATCAATCACCTCAAGCGTCGGGTTTGACAGCGCCTCAAGAAAACACAGCTTTGTGTCAGGGCGCACAGCCGCGCGCCATTGATTGAGATCAGTGCCGTCGACAAAACTCACCTCGACACCAAATCGCGGCAACAAGGTTTCGATGATGTAAAGGCACGAGCCAAACAATGCCTTGGCCGACACAACGTGATCACCCGCCTTAAGGGCGGAAAACACAGCCCCGTTGACCGCCGCCATGCCCGAGGCCGTGGCAAAGGCGTCTTCGGCGCCTTCAAGGGCTGCAATCCGTTCTTCAAACATCCGCACGGTGGGGTTGCCGTAGCGGGCGTAAATGAACTCGTCATCGCCACTTTTGACAAAGCGGGCTTCGGCGGCCTCAGCGGTGTCATAAACAAAGCCTTGGGTCAGATAAATCGCCTCGGACACTTCACCGTACTGGCTGCGGCGACTGCCTGCATGAACCAGTTTGGTTTTGGGTTTCCAATTGTCACTCATCGCATCTCTCCATTTATGCGGAGGCAATAAAAAACCCCCGCACTGTGAACAGGTCGGGGGCATCTCTGCGCGACCTCTTTAGTGGACTTGTTTAACGTGGCCCACAATCCGGTTACAAATCGCCACGGCCCTCGTTTAGGGGAATTCAGGTGCTGGGTCAATGCGGGTTGGCCGGAACGGATTGCCAGATTTGCCGCAACAACAAGACAGGCGCATCACGCCACAAATTTCTTGCCTTCAAGCCAAGATGACCGCAAATCTGTAAACCACAGGCAACGACACAGAATAACAACAGAATAACAGAGGTCGAAAATGAGCAGGATTGGAATGATTTTCGCAAGCGTTTCCTATCGGCGCGCCCTGTTGCTGGGCTTGTTGTCGCTTACGGTTGGTCTGCTTGAATATGTGGTGAAGTATTTCAAAACGGATCAGAATTTTGATGCGCTGATCTGGAATATGACCCATTTCCACATGAATTATTTTGACTTTGGCTTTATAAAACGCGGACTGGCCGGGTCGGTTTTGGCACCGCTGATGCGCGCGTTAGAGGATGGCGGTCAGGGTGAATATCTGTTGATGTTTGGCTATGACATCGCGTTATCGGTGCTGTTCATGGCGCTGGTACTTGCCGTCCTTTATAGGGCGCGCCGGGCAGGGTTTTGGCCGCTGCTGGCGGTGCTGTTGATCGCGCCGACGGGGTTTATGCAGCTTGGCTTTGACCTTGGCCGCTACGACCATCTGAACCTGATTCTCGTGGTTCTGGCGCTGATCTGTGTCGGACGCCAGCGACCTTTGCTGGCCGGTCTATTGCTATTTGTGGCGGTTCTGAACCACGAAGCGGTGGTGGTTTACGGCATTCCAGTGGTGCTGGCCTATGCGTGGATCACGGATCAGAAAGACCACGCAACCCCGCGCCGTCATACCAATTTACTGTTGACCGGTATTTTGCCGATCCTTGCGGCGGGGCTGATCCTCGGCTTTGGTCGGGCCGATATTGACCCGGCTTTGATCCTGCCGGAAAACGTGTCACTGGCCAGTTCAGTCTGGTCGCGCGAGATCATCCAGCCATCGCTGTTTTTGCGCAAATTCCACTATCTGATCCTGCTGTTTTACACCGTGATGCCGTATCTGTTCCTGCGCTGGTTCTATGCGGCCAACACTCTGAAAACTGACCTCTTGTTTCTGGCGCCGTTTGCGACGCTCGCCATGTTTGCCCTTGGGGTCGATTACGCCCGCTGGACGGCGCTGATCCTGTTTTCCTGTATCTGTGTCATTGCCCTAAGGTTCCGGGATGGCCATGAGAACACCGATATTTTCGCGCCAACTTACCGAAAACTGCTGCTTTTGGCCTATGTCCTGCCGCTGGGCCCGATTGGCATTACCCATCCCCTGCCCTATCTGTTTGCGCTGCTTGGGGTTTGATCCGCGCCATCTGATGGCGCAGTAGCGCGCACTAACACAAACGCAAAGGCCGACCATGATAGACCTGCTTTTTGATCCCGCCGTCTTGGCCTCGTTCCTGACGCTGACCGTTCTTGAAATTGTACTTGGCGTCGATAACGTCATCTTCATTTCCATTACGGCCTCGCGGCTGCCTGAACATCAACGTCGCTCTGCCCGGATGCTGGGCCTTGGTGGGGCCATGATCATGCGGGTTGGCCTGCTGTTTTCGATCGCCTGGATTGTCAGCCTGACAAGGCCACTGTTCACGCTTGGCGGCTATGACCTGAGCTGGCGCGACCTGCTGTTGCTGGCCGGTGGTTTCTTTCTGCTTTACAAATCATCCAGCGAAATCTTTGCCGAAATGGAACCGGTTGCCGAAAAAGAGCGTGGCGGAGCGTCTGGATTCATGTCTGTGCTGGCGCAGATCATCGTGCTTGATCTGGTGTTTTCACTTGATAGCGTCATCACCGCTGTCGGCATCGCGGACCATCTGGAGGTGATGATTGCCGCCGTTGTGGTCGCGGTGCTGATCATGATGGTCGCGGCTGAACCAATCGCCGGTTTCGTCGAACGCCACCCGTCGACCAAAATGCTGGCCTTGGCCTTTCTGGCGATGATCGGCATGGCGCTGATTGCCGATGGATTGCATCAGCATATCGAGCGCGGTTTCATCTATGCGGCCATGGTTTTCGCCGGTGCCGTCGAGGCGCTGAACCTGATCCGGGCTGCGCGACGGCGTGCGATGCAATAGGTCGGCGAGTTTTTCACATTCGCATGCCTTTTCCGCTTGCAGGGGACGGGAAGGTTCGCTAAATCACGCCTCACCCAAGGAGGCGGGCGTAGCTCAGTGGTAGAGCACTTCGTTGCCAACGAAGATGTCGTGAGTTCGAATCTCATCGCCCGCTCCAACAATCCCCCGTTATCAGTCACAACACAGTCCCAGCAACGCATGCCGGGCCGGGTTATTTCACGTTCAGCCCGACCAAGGTGATCTGTATATAGGGTTGGCCGCCGCGTGTCAGGATGATTGGTGGCAGAAGTTCTGCCGTTGCGTCCAATATGCGGGCGTTTGCAAGCACTTGCGCCTCGGTCGCAGCGGCGTCTTTGAGCTGGGTTGCCGCCAGATACAAGGCCTGACCGGTGGCCTTGGCATCGCTGAGATAGGCAAAATGATGGGCGTTGTCGGTGTGAAACACCCGCATCGGTTTTTGCGCGGCCAGTGCTGTGTCGAAAATTCCGGCATAGGCCCATGTTGTGGCCATGAACACCTCAGTCCGGTCCCAAAGGTCGCGCTGTTTCAACGCGCTTTGCAGATCGCCAAAGTCAAAGGTTTCCAATGTCTGATCCCATTTCGGCGGCTGGTCATAAAATGACCGGGTCAAAAACCCGGTATTGCTGTGGACCACCAACGTCAGCAAAGGCAGCCAGATCACCACAAAAAACCCTGTCGACCACCGCAGATGTCGCCGGGCCGCTTTGCGTGTACCGCTCGCCAACCAGCCACCGGCCAGCGGCAGGGCGAACATCCAGCCCGGCATCGACCAATGGGCAAGCGAGGTTTGTGAGGTAAAATAGATGTAGTTGAACATCAGGATCGGCCCCAGCGCCACCAGCGCCAGCAAAACCCAAGCCGCATCCGCGCGGTGTTTCATCGCCAAACGCAGGCCCGCAATGGCGGCAATCATCCCGGTCGGCAGTAAAAACAGGCTTTGCGCCACAATCATCCAGATCAGGTTGCCGGGGCTCAGACCGCCGCCCGCACGCGAAGTATGAAACGCGAAAGACGCCCAGTTGTTTTCGATATTCCACAAAACCACCGGCAACAGGCCCAGCAGCCCAAGCACGCCAGCAAGCCACGGCCCCGGTTGTGCAAACCACGTGCGACCCTTTGGTGTTGCGATCATAAACAGCAAAACCGCAATGGGCAGCCAGGCTGCCTGATATTTTGACGCCAGCGCAAAAGCCATAGCAAGCCCGACCCAGACCCAATAGGCAAATGGCGCTTTGCCCTCGGCCCTGACGATTTTCATCAATGCCAAAACCGCGGCAGCCAGCCCAAGGTTCAGCAAACCATCCGGCACGGCCATAAACCCACCGGAAATCAGGAAAAACGGTGCCACGGCGTATAAAAGCGCTGTCCACAGCCCTGCACGCCTGCCGGCAAGCTCTTTCCCGACCAGATACATCAGGGCCGTCGTCACCACCCCCGCCAGCAGAAATGGCAGGCGGAATATCAGGCGGTGTTCCAATCCGGTCAGATCAGCCGCGAAAACTGGCGCCCAAAAGGACAAAGGCGGGTGGTCAAAAAAGCTAAGGGAGTATTCACGCGCAACAGCGATCGCATAAGCCTCGTCCAGCCCCAGCGGCAAGATCAGTGCAATCAACAGCTTGAAGGCAAGTGCTGCCAGTATGATCCGTAGCAGAATGGCCCACTCGGCTGCGCCGGTCTGGTTATTTGGCCCTGAAGACGTCTCAGGTTCCGTAATGTCCCAGATCTTTGCGCGCATCAGGCCCCCTGACTATGATTTCCACGTCACAAGCGCGCTGGCAACGAAATTCCACAACGCGCCGATAAAGGCGCCGCAAAACCCGGCAAAGGCCCAATAGGGCAGCACGGCAAAAACCGCCGTTGCCACACCGATATTGGCCACGGCCCCGACCGAACACACGCCGTAAAACGACAGCAAACCGCGAAAAAATGCGCGACCTTTCAGGGCGCGATCCTTATAGGTCAGCATGTTATTGGCTACGAAATTCGAAGTCATGGCCACGATCACCGCCACGGTTTGGGCCAAAGCAAACTGATCCGGGACCAGTCCCAGCATACCGCGCAGAACCCCCAGATGCACAACCAGCCCCGACAGGCCGACCAGCATGAACAGAATAAACCGGATCGACACCAGCCCGCCCGTCATCCGCACGGCCAGCAGGCTAAGGAATTCGACCGTCACGGCGCTGTCCATCTTGCTTTCCCCGTGTTGGCGTTCGCGAAAGGTGTATCCGACCTCGCGCATTTTCCATGACCCTTTAGAGGCAGACAGCATGTCGGCCAAAATCTTGAAACCCTGTTGCTGCAAGGACAGCACCACGGTGTTAAAGCTTTCCCGGCGCACCATGAAAAACCCGCTCATCGGGTCAGTTGCGGTTATTTTAAGCGCCCTACGTGCCATTGAAGTGGCCAGATCGCTGCCCCATTTGCGAAACGCCGACAGGCCGGTCCCGACGGAACCGTCTTCGACATTGCGCGACCCGATCACCAGATCAAGCGCAGGGTCAGCGGCAAACAGCGCAAACATATCCGCCAGTTTGGTTTCATCATGCTGCAAATCCGCGTCCATCACGGCCACAACTGGCGCCACGCTGGACAGGATGCCCTCAATACAGGCACCGGCCAAACCGCGCCGCCCGATACGATGCACGACCCTGACGTTGAACCGTTCCCGGCCCACTGCGCGCACTTCTTTAGCGGTGCCATCCGGGCTGTCGTCATCGACAAACACCACTTCCCATGCCAGCCCGGCCAGCGCCTTGTCCAACAAATCAACCAACGGGCGCACGTTTTCACGCTCGTTGAAACAGGGAACGACGATGGTCAGGTCCGGGATATGGTTGGGTTTCGGTGCGGTTGTCACATCAGGTTCCGTTACTGGCAAAATAATCCTGACCAAATCCCCGATATCCTGCTGGATGGCAAGGAAATTCTGACCATTGCGCGACTTCCCGCTTTGGCCTTTATTTGCAAATATTCCGCCCAATAGCAAGAAAGCCCGCAACAGCGACCTTTACGGCTCTTTTCAAGCCCACGGCATCCTGCCTATAAGAACGCGCAACCTAATGCAGGAAAGACAACCGGATGCGCACAGCAACAATCACCCGCAAGACCGCCGAAACAGCCATCGAGGTGACAATCAACCTTGATGGCACCGGAGTTTATGACAACAAAACCGGCATCGGATTTTTCGACCATATGCTGGATCAACTGGCGCGCCACGCGCTGATCGACATGCAGGTCCGCTGCACCGGTGATTTGCATATCGACGACCACCACAGCGTTGAAGATGTCGGTATCGCGTTGGGTCAGGCGTTGGCACAGGCCGTCGGCGACAAAAAGGGCATCCGCCGGTATGGTGCCTGCCTATTGCCGATGGACGAAGCATTGGTCCGCGCCGCGCTTGATCTGTCGGGCCGTCCGTTTCTGGTTTGGAACCTTGATCTGCCAACCTCGAAAATTGGCAGCTTTGACACCGAACTGGTGCGCGAGTTTTTTACGGCTTTCGCCATGAATGGCGGCATCACGCTGCATGTGGAAAAACTGGCTGGACTGAACAGCCACCACATTGCCGAGGCCGCGTTCAAAGCCGTGGCACGCGCATTGCGCGACGCCTTGGAAACCGATCCGCGCAAGGCAGATGCGATCCCGTCGACCAAAGGAATTCTGTGACGTGACGCTGGTTATTGTCGATTACGGCAGCGGCAACCTGCACTCGGCCGAGAAAAGCTTTCAGCGCATGGCGGCCGAACATGACGGTGGCCCCGTGGTGGTCACGTCTGATCCGGACGCTGTTGCCGCAGCGGATCGTATCGTATTGCCCGGCGTTGGTGCATTCGACGATTGCCGGGCTGGTTTATCTGCATATCAAGGTCTGTTTGAGGCGATTGAACATGCGGTCCTTACGCGCGCCGTGCCTTTTCTGGGCATCTGTGTTGGCATGCAACTTATGGCCACACGCGGGTTGGAACACGGGCTGAACACGGCTGGTTTTGACTGGATCAAGGGCGAAGTTGTGGCCCTGCGCCCAAGCGACAAATCGCTGAAAATTCCCCATATGGGCTGGAATGATCTGGTGATCGACGCGCCACATCCGGTGCTTGAGGGCCTCAAAACCGGCGATCACGCCTATTTCGTGCACTCCTACCATCTGGCCGCAAGTGATCCCAGCCAGCGACTGGCGCATTGTGATTACGGTGGTGACGTCACCGCCATTGTCGGGCGCGACAACATCATCGGCACTCAGTTCCACCCAGAAAAAAGCCAATCAACCGGTTTGCGGCTGATTGGCAATTTCTTGCGTTGGGCACCCTGACGGGCATCCAATTGCGTTAGTTGGTCACACGTGTCCATGTCTGTTTGGAGCACAGCAAACCACCAGCGACACAGCCCCTGAGGAACAAACTGTCACCATCAAGATCAATCTTACCGATATAAATCTTGTCATTTGACGGACGCCAGACATTGCCGCGATAAAAATTTGCGCCATCCGGCACCATGTTAATCACCAGCGTTTTGCCGATATTTTCTGACTGATATTCGCCCGTGTCATTAAACGTGCGCGAAATGATCCCGCAAAGCTTGGCACCACAAGGCGCCATGGTGATATGGGCGTACGAGCCATCGTCGACCTCGGTCTTCCAGATGCCCTCAACCGGATCAGCGGCCATAGCCGGACCAGCCACTATAAGTGCGAGTATAAATAGTAGTTTTTTCATCGTTCTCTCCCTTTGTTTTTTGCAATGTTCCTCCAAACCGTGAAAATGCGCAAGCATTTCGTTAAGTAAGGCCGATTGCTTGGCAAATCGCTGGTGATATGTTTAACAGCGACCACAATTAAAACATGGTGGCCAACAATGATCCTTTACCCCGCAATTGATCTGAAAGACGGCGCTTGCGTGCGCCTGTTAAAAGGCGAAATGGACAAGGCCACGGTGTTTAACGACGACCCGGCGGCCCAGGCGTTAGAGTTCCAGAACGCCGGTTGCGAATGGCTGCATCTGGTGGATCTGAACGGCGCATTCGCCGGCACACCCGTGAACGCAGCCCCGGTTCAGGCGATCTTGCGCGCCTGCACTATCCCGGTGCAGCTTGGCGGTGGCATCCGGGACATGGCCACGATTGAAAACTGGCTGGAAAAAGGTCTGGCGCGGGTCATCCTTGGCACAGTAGCCGTCGAAAACCCCGAACTGGTTCGTCAAGCGGCGCGCGCCTTCCCTGATCAAGTCGCCGTCGGGCTTGATGCCCGCGATGGCATGGTCGCAACCCGAGGCTGGGCCAAAGAAACCGATATCGAGGTGACCGCCCTTGCCCGTAAGTTCGAGGACGCCGGGGTAGCCGCCATCATCTATACCGACATCAACCGCGACGGCGCCATGCAAGGCCCGAATGTTGCGGCAACCGCAGCATTGGCCAACGCTGTCAGCATTCCGGTGATTGCCAGCGGCGGCGTATCGTCCATGGCTGACCTGCAAGCCCTGAAAGACTGCGGCGCACCGCTAAACGGCGCAATCTCAGGCCGCGCGCTTTATGATGGGGCGATTGATCTGGGCGAGGCGATGGACTTGCTGGCGGAATGATCTGGTGCCTTCACCTCGCCAGTGTTGTTCCCACCCGTCATCATCCTGTTGCTGATTGTCTTGCTGCTCTTTAACATGCCATCCATCCGCACCATTCATCGTAAGAATTCATAAATGCTAAAAACCCGCATCATCCCCTGTCTCGACGTCAAAGACGGCCGCGTCGTTAAAGGCGTCAACTTTGTCGATCTGATCGACGCTGGTGACCCGGTCGAGGCCGCGCGTGCCTATGACGCCGCCGGGGCGGATGAGCTGTGTTTTCTCGACATCAACGCAACCCATGAAAACCGCGGCACCATGTATGATCTGGCGACCCGCACGGCCGAGCAATGCTTTATGCCGCTGACAATCGGCGGCGGCGTGCGCACACCCGATGACGTGCGCGCCTTGCTGTTGGCGGGGGCTGACAAGGTCAGCTTTAACTCGGCAGCCGTGGCCGACCCCGACGTGATCGCCCAGTCGGCCAACAAATTCGGCAACCAATGTATCGTCGTCGCCATCGACGCCAAAACCACAAGCCCCGGCAAATGGCAGATATTCACCCATGGCGGTCGGCGGGCCACAGGCATTGACGCGGTCGAATTCGCCCTTCTGGTCGAAAGCAAAGGTGCGGGTGAAATCCTGCTGACCTCGATGGATCGTGATGGCACCCGCAGCGGCTTCAACCTGCCGCTGACCCGCGCCATAGCGGACGCGGTCAACATCCCGGTCATCGCCTCAGGCGGCGTTGGCACCTTGGATCATCTGGTCGAAGGCGTGACCGAAGGCCATGCCAGCGCCGTGCTTGCGGCCTCGATCTTTCATTTCGGGGATTACACGATCAAAGAGGCCAAGCAACATATGCAGGCCGCAGGCATCGGAATGCGCTTATGAGCGATATACTCAAGCGACTGGCCCAAACCATCGAAGCGCGCAAGTCCGCCGATCCCGACAGTTCATGGACCGCGAAACTGCTATCTAAAGGCACCGCAAAAACGGCCGAAAAATTCGGCGAAGAAGCGATTGAAGCCATCATCGCCTCCGCCAAAGGTGACCGCGAAAACCTGACGAATGAGGCAGCAGACGTGCTATATCATCTGCTGGTCATGCTGGCCGCCAGCGACGTGGCTCTTGATGACGTTCTGGCCGAACTTGAACGCCGCGAAGGCCTGTCCGGCATCGAAGAAAAAGCCTCAAGACCCTCCTGATCTTCTTCTTTTTAAAAATATCCTCGGGGGTTTCAAAGGGGGCAGACAGCCCCCTTTGCCAGCGCCCTCGTGCACCGCACGGGGCAACCGCGGTTCCCACTTTTCGGATTGCGTCACCATATTTACGCGCAATCTATCCGAAAACCGGTTCCCACTTTTCGGATTGCGCTTTAACGAACCCACAACTTATTGGCCTTGATCCGATTGCGGATTTTCTGTTCCTTGTCGGGCAGATTATCGCGATCAAACAGCGCCCGCACCTTTAGGCCGCGCCGCTGGTACAACATACGCTTTATCGGCTCGTATTGCTTGATGACCTTCTTGATCTTGTTGGGCGCCGCAATCAAATGCAACGCCTCAACCACCCGGTCCGGTTCGCGCGCATAAAGCAGCGGCAAGACCCGCCAATGGCACGACACCGACCCATCTAGCAGACCCATTGGCAAAACATCGCGCCCGCCGCCCAGCGCATGGATGACCAGTGGCAGCGCCACCTGATCCAGCCACGGATCCAACGATTGGCACACCAATGCCTCAGGCGGGTCATCACGGATAGCGCGGGCGAATTTTAAAAACAGACCGCCAAATTCATGCGGACAGCGGCCATAAAACCAGCCCGCGTTGAAATACAAATAGCGCTCCCAATACTCATCTGGCTGGCCCAAATCCAGCGAGCTTTGGAAATTCAACCCGAATTTGTCGTAAAGCGATTTCCAGGTTTCGGTATAACCGGGGCCGTAAAGTTCAATTTCCGGCCATGTGCCTTCGCGTTTCATTGATGCCGACGGTCGGTCAAAATCAAACGGCACTGTGCTGAGATCATCCAAAAACAGCGTATCTGTGTCGAAAAACACAAATGGCTCGCCCTTTGGCAACACCTTTAAGCCCTCGATCTTGTTGCCATAAGGATAAGAATCGCCAAAGACCTCAGATTGAAACGGTACGATTTTAGCACCCAGACTTTCCAGCAAAGCCCGGACCTCAGGATCGTCAATCCGCGGATCGCTTGACCATTTGCCGCCCGGTTGCGGCTCGGCCAGATAAAGCCGCCCAACCAAATCAGGGCTGAATTCGCGCAAACTGGCCGCCAGCAGAACGGCCTCATATTGCAACCGCCCACCCTGTACGATGGCCAAAATATTGAACTTGCGCGACATCCCAATGGGCCTTTGCTGTTTTTCGGCGACTATAGGTGGAAATTGCGGGGCTGTAACCCCGCGCCGGGCGCAAAGCCCTCGCTTTCGGGCGGGAAATTGTGGATACTTCCCCCATCATATATGACTGAGGTGCCCTTATGAAAAAAATACTCTATTCGCTTCTTGCCTGCGCGCTGGTCAGTGCCGCGCCCGCCAACGCTTTTACCACCGCGGCCGAGGTTAAACCGATCCTGAATGCCACCAAAGGCAATTGGATCGCTGTGCGTGAATTTGACGGCAACGATCTGGTGTATTTCACCCATCTGGAAAGCTGGCGATGTGGGCTGGACGGCGTCAAATACGGCATCAATTCCGAGACCCCGGATCAGGAATGGGAACTTGAAACCTGTTACGAAGGTGAAGGTGCGCCCAACGCCATGAAGGCCGAAGGCCGCCTGCCCTATATCACCCTGCCCCTAGGCTCGGTCGAAACAGTCACAATCGAATTGTTATACGATGATGGCAGCACTGATGTGGTGACATTTCAACGCGATGCGGTCAAAACGCCCTGAGATCGGTCACATCCGATAATGCCAGCCTAGCCGCGCGTGGAACCAAATAGATGAACCGGTCTGAACCTCAGTCGGCTGAGGCCGCGATACCTGACAGCCAAAACCTGCCAGCTTCCTTTGTGTGGCTGGCGCTGGCAATTCTGATTGCCGAGCGCATTATTTTTCATCTGTTCGCCAGCCCGATCCCGGACGAGGCGTATTACTGGTTATGGGGTCAGCATCCTGACTGGTCCTATTACGATCACCCGCCGCTTCAGGCGTGGCTGCAAGGTGTGACCGAGGCGGTTTTTGGCACCAGTCGTGTGGCGCTGCGACTGCCCAGCCTGCTGACCAGCGGTGTTCTGATCTGGTCAATCCTGTGGTGGCTCAAAAGGGCGCAACGCTGGGGGGTGTCGATTGACCCCAAACTGGCGCTGCTGGTGGTTTTCGCCTCGCCGCTATATTTCATTTTTGCCGCCATAACCTTTCACGACCATCTGCTGATTGCTCTTTTGTCGTTGGCGGGGGTTGCCGCCTTTTCGTTGTTCGAGCGGATGTCCACAAAAGCCGAGGTCGCAATTGGCCCGCTTTACGCCACCGCAATCCTGCTTGGGCTGGCGGGGCTGACCAAATACAATGCCATTTTATTTGCGGCAGGGGTGTTTGGCCTTGTGGTTTTTGTTCCGCGCTTGCGCCCGATCCTGAAATCCAAGCATTTCTATCTGGCGGTTCTGGCGGCTCTGATTTGTGTGCTGCCGGTGGTTTATTGGAACGCGGCGCATCAGGCGGCATCGTTCCAGTTTCATATGGGTGATCGACTGCAAAACAGCCGCAGCATCAATCGCACGGGCGTGAATTTTGCCGGTTTTCTGGTTGCCACAAGCATCGCAGTGTCGCCGTTCCTGCTGATTGCCCTGACACGTTTCATAATGAACCGACCAGTGGTGACGCCTCGTGAGTGCTCGGGCTTTGCCAATTGGCGCGGCCTGACGCTGGCGGTGCTGATTTCCTCGGCCCTTGGCTGTCTTGCGCTGTCTTATTATATCAGCGTGCTTTATTATTGGGGTTTGGTGGCCTTCATCACCTTCCTACCGTTTGCCGTGCTTTATTTTGCCAAACGCTGGCAGATCATGGCCCATGTGATATACGGCGTTGTTTTTGCGACGGCTTTTACCTTCAATTACGTGGTGGCACCGATCAACGCGCTGTTTGATGGCTATGACAGCGAGTTTGCGATCATGTTTGGCTGGCCTGAAGTTTCCGAGAAAACGGCACTGGCACGAAAGCTCAGAAAGGCGGATTTTCTGGCAAGCTCAGATTACCGCAGCGGCGCTTTGCTGGCGTTTTGGGCGCAGGACAAAGACGTGACCGTGATCGCAAGGCGTAACAGCCAGTTTGATTTTTGGCAGCAAAACCAACTGCATGAAGGGCAAACTGCGATCATCCTGACCGACCGGGCCTTTCCGATGACGCCCTATCTACGCGACCATTTCGATGTGGTGGACAAGGTCGAGACGATTGAAATCCGCAGGTTCGGCCATTTCGTCAACAGCTACGCACTATATATCGGCCATGGATACAAACCCTAAAGCGGCGGCGTATCAACCGCCTGACGCATCCAGTCCTGCAAAACTTTCACCGAATGCTCGGAATTGACACCACATTGGGGATCAAGCACCAAAGGCCCCGGTCTGTAGCCGCGTGATTTCAGCCCGCGTTGGACGGATTCCACCAGCGTTATATCCTCAGCCACCGTGGTTTGCCGGTCCTGAACGGCCAGACCGCGCAGGGTTTCGCTTTCCTGCCCGTCCACGGAATACCAACCGCGCCAGACCACCACATGATCGGCATCAATGGCCCGCCAGTGATAGGTGTTCAGAATATTGCCGGGATAGACCTGAAAGCTGAACATCGGCCATAAATACCAGCTGGAATATTCGTTCTGATGGGCAAAGCCGGATTGAATATCATAGGTCATCTGCGCCAGATTCTGGCACTCGGTCGTGTGGCGCAGGCAATGGCCCTGCGGCTGGATGTCATAGGTTTCCGGCTTGATAACACCGGTGGCAAATGTCGGGTGGTTCAGGCCGCAATGATAGCATTCCGAATAATTCTCGACCGAGACTTTCCAATTGCAATTCTCAGGGATTTCCACCCATTCAAGCGGCTTAAGAGCGGCCCAATTCGGCACCCATTCCGCCAATTCACGCCGGGCATCGCCAAACCAAGTGTCCATCGGCCGCGCGTCAGGGTCGAGATTGACAAACAGAAAGCCAAGAAATTCTTCGCAAGCGACCTTCGCTAGGCAAATCTGGCTTTTATCCAAGCCTTCGACGACGTTTAGATTTGGACCGGCGCGCAACTGGCCCGTCAGTTCATAACTCCACGCGTGGTAGGGGCAGACCACAACCCGTGTGTGTCCACTGCCCTTGACCAGTTGATGGGCGCGGTGTTGGCAGACATTGTAAAAGGCCCGGATGACACCGTCGCGGCCGCGTATGGCAAACAGGCTTTCCCCGGCGATCTCAAAGCTGGTGTAATCCCCCGGCCGCGCCAATGCCGAAACATGACAGGCAAATTGCCATGTGCGCGCCAGCAATCCGGCGTTTTCTGCGGCAAATATCGCAGGGTCGGTGTAATACCGCGCCTCAAGCGATTTTTGCGGGGCTTTGGTCATGGCTGTTCCTTGTGATAAATGCCCAACTGCAAACGACGCTCATGGAACCGCTCAACCCGCGCTACGATTTCCGGGCTGGCCCCGGCGATAACAAAGCTAAGCAGAATCTCCAAAAGCGCGATGGTGCTGACAGAGGATGGAAAGAACTGCGGCGTGTCGGCAGCCACGATAAACCCGTGAACAGAACCGCGTATAATGGGCGAGGCCGGACTGTCCGAAATACCAATCACCCGCACGCCTTGTTCACGGGCAAGCGCGACCGCGGCGACCACCTCGGCCCGGTAGGGTTTGCAGGTGATCGCGATCAACACATCGCGCTGATCCACCCATGCCAGATCATCGGTCGCATTGGACCCTGCACGTGGGATCGAATGAAACTGCACCATACCAGTTGACGCCAGATAGGTGAAATTCCGGGCGTTGGAATTATTAACCCCAACCCCTAGCGTATAGACATTGCGGGCGTTCCAGATCGTGTCAGCAGCGGATTTCAACGTCGCCTCGTCAATGTCACCAAAGGTTTCTTCGATGTTACGCAGCGCACTGCCCACCATATCGGCGTATAGCCCGCCCATATCACCCGTTGCCCGCACCGCTTGCAGCCAACGCGCCCGATCCGGGAAGGAAACCGCGCCTTCGCGGATCGCTTCGCGAAACGGTTCGCGGAAATCCTCGTAACCGTCAAAGCCGACCTGCCGCGCCATGCGCACCACTGTATTGGGTTTCACGTTGGCCGAACGCGCGATTTCACGCACGGTTGAAACCCCGACATCGCGGGGGTTTTCCAACACATAGGTTGCGGCCTTGCGCGCCTCTGGTGTCAGGTCGGCCAATTCACCGGCCAGCCGCTCCAATACTTCTCTTGATACATTTGTCCCATTCATGATTGACGACGGTATATTTGTTTGCTTAACATGTCGAGCCGAATATCAACAAAGGGCGAATAAATGTCATCCCACCGTTTCCCAACACAGGCCAAAGTGGTGATCGTCGGAGGCGGGATAATGGGCTGCGGGCTGGCCTATCATCTGGCGCATGAAGGGTGGCGCGATATTGTGTTGCTGGAAAAGGCCGAACTGACAAGCGGCAGCACATGGCACGCGGCGGGGCAAATCACCCATTCGACCTCAAGTTTTGGCCTGGGCAAATGCGTGGATTACAATATCGGGCTGTATTCCGGCGGGTTGCAGGCGGAAACCGGGCAGTCGGTGACATGGCACGGCTGTGGCTCGTTCCGGCTGGCCTATACCGACGACGAAATGGACTGGTTGCGCCACACGCTGTCAGTGGGGCGCGCATTGGGGTTCAATATTGAACTGGTGGGCAAAGACCGCGTTGCCGCGCTGCATCCGTTTTACAATCTTGACGGCGTTCTTGGCGCGCTCCACACACCTGATGACGGCCATGTTGATCCGTCGGGTGTCACGCAGGCCCTTGCCAGCGGGGCGCGTGCCCTTGGCGCGCAAATCATCCGGCGGTGTCAGGCGACCAATATCACGCAGACCCCCACAGGCGAATGGCGGGTCGAGACCGAACAGGGCGACATCACCTGTGAACATGTGGTCAATGCGGGCGGTACTTATGCACGCCAGATGGGCGAATGGTCAGGCCTGCAACTGCCGATGACATCCATGACGCATCATTATTTTGTCACCGACCCGGTGCCGGAATTTCAAACGCTTGAACGTGAACTGCCGGTGATCCGCGATGATAAACTTGTATCGGGGTACATCAGGATGGAACAGAAATCCGGGCTGATCGGGATTTACGAGAAAGAAAACCCCAATGCCGTCTGGCTGGACCATTGCCCGTGGGAGGCCGAAAACGAGCTGTTTGCCGCTGATTATGACCGCGTCATGCCGTGGCTGGAAAACGCTATGGACCGGATGCCGGTCTTTGCAAATCTTGGCATCAGGCGCGAGGTTCACGGCGCGATTTCACATCCGCCGGATGGCAACCCGCTGATCGGTCCCGCGCCGGGTGTGCAGAATTACTGGTGTTGTTGCGGCACCCAGATCGGCATTGGCTGGGGGCCGGGATTAACCCGCGAACTGGCGCGTTGGATGGTGCATGGGGCAGCGGATATTTCGATGCGCGAATTCGATCCGCGCCGGTTTGGGGTCTATGCGACCAAGGATTGGCAGGTTGTCAAAGCGCGCGAGGATTACTGCTTGCGCCACGAGGTGCCGTTCGCGCATTTCAACCGTCTGGCCGGGCGACCGGTTAAGCCTTCGCCACTTTACCAACGCCTCAAAGATCAGGGCGCGGTTTTTGAAGAGGTTTATGGCCACGAGCGCCCGCGTTGGTTTGCCACCGGCGATGTGGTCGCCCTTGACCAATACAGTTTTCGCCGCAACCTGGTGCATGACATCGTCGGGGCCGAGGTTCGCGCGGTGCGCAGCGGCGTCGGGGTGATGGACGTCACGGCGTTTGCCAAGATCGAACTATCAGGACCGGGGTCTGCGGCCTGTCTTGACCGGTTGACCGCCAATCGTCTGGTGCAGAAAATCGGCAGCATCGGCTTGACCCATATGCTGAACCGACGTGGGCGGATCGAACTTGAAACCACAATCGTCAAGCTGGCGGAAGATCGGTTTTACCTTGTTTGTGCCGCGTTTTTTGAACAGCGTTTGCTGGACCATCTGGCGCAGCATCGCGGGGATGATGTGTTTGAAATTTTCAACCGCTCGGATCAATGGGCTGCCCTGTCGCTGAACGGCCCAAGGTCGCGCGATGTTTTGGCCCAATGCACCGATGCAAAGCTTGATAACGCGCATTTCCGTTGGCTAAGCGGGCGCAATATCCGCGTCGCCGGGCATGACGTGTTGGCCTTGCGCATGTCTTATGCGGGCGAGCTGGGGTGGGAGCTTCATATGCCAAATGCCGCAACACCCGACGTTTACAATGCGCTTTGGGCGGCTGGGCAGGCCAGCAATATCATCAATTACGGATCATTTGCGATGAATGTGATGCGGATGGAAAAGGCCTTTAAGGGCGCGGGTGAGTTGACCAATGAGGTTAGTTTGCCCGAGGCCGATGTGATGCGTTTTGTCCAGCTTGACAAGGAATACCTTGGGGCCGAAGCCACACGCCGCAGCGCCCAATCCAGCCTGCCATGGGTTTGCACTTATCTTGAGATCGCAACCAACGGATCAGAAGATGGCCATGGCGGCGAGGCTGTTTTGCTGGATGGCCAAGTGGTCGGCGCAACCGCGTCGGTGGCCTATGGTCATTCGGTGGGCAAGCTTTTGGCGTTCGCCTATCTCAAACCACAGGCCGCCCTGCCCGGCACCGATCTTGTGGTGATAATTGCAGGTCAGGAACGTAGAGCGCATGTTCTTGATCGGACGGCGTATGACCCGGACAATTTGTTACCGCGCACAGACTCCACAACCAGTTTCACCGAACAAGGAATCCCCCAATGACGCTACCGACACCCCTGCCCGACACCATGCACGCCATGGTCACAATGGGCCATGGCGGGTTGGATCAGATGGTGCTGCACACCGATTGGCCACGCCCTGAACCCGCGCCAGATCAGGTGCTGATCCGGGTGCGGGCCTGTGGGCTGAACAACACTGATGTGAACACCCGATCCGGCTGGTATTCCAAAGCGGTGAACGAGGCGACCTCGGGCGACGCTTTTGACGAAGTTGACACAGACGACCCCACATGGGGTGGCGCGCCGCTGACGTTTCCCCGCATTCAGGGGGCCGATATTTGCGGCGAAATCGTCGGTGTCGGACAGGGGATTGACCCCGGTCGGATCGGTCAAAGGATCATCAGCGACAATTGGCTGCGTGATCCGCTTGATCCCGACAACAAGGATAAAACCGGCTATTTCGGGTCGGAATGTGACGGTGGATTTGCGCAATTTACTGTCATTCCGGCACGCAACGCTGTGCCGGTCATGTCAGACCTTAGCGACGCTGAACTGGCAACCTTCAGCTGTTCTTATTCAACCGCCGAAGGTATGCTGACGCGCGCACGTGTGACCGCCTCTGACACAGTCCTAATTTCCGGCGCATCCGGCGGGGTTGGCGGGGCGTTGGTTCAACTGGCCAAACGGCGCGGGGCGCGGGTGATCGCCATGGCCTCGGACGCCAAGCATCCTGACGTCGCCCTGCTCGGCCCTGATCGCATTCTGTCGCGCGCACCTGAAAACCTGCGCCAAACGCTGGCGGATGAGAAAATCACGGTGGTGGCTGACATCGTTGGTGGGCCGTACTGGCCGCATCTGATCGACATTCTGGAACGCAGCGGGCGTTATACCTGTTCTGGCGCGATTGCCGGGCCGATGGTTGAACTGGACCTGCGCACGTTCTATCTGCGCGACCTGACGTTTACCGGATCAACCGTCATCGACCCCGAAGTCACCGCCGCCTTGGTGCGGTATATCGAGGCGGGCGAGATTAAACCGGTTCTTGCAGCGACCTATCCTCTGGCACAATTGCGCGAGGCCCAAGCCGCCTTTATCGCCAAAGAACATACCGGCAATATCGTGGTGCTGACATGAAAATCACCCGTATCAGCGTATTTCACCGCGATCTGCCGCTGGAGCATCCCTATTGGCTATCCGGCGGGCGGCTGAAATTTGAGGTTCTGGACGCCACATTCGTCAAGCTGGAAACCGACGCAGGTCTCATCGGCTGGGGTGAAGGCACCCCTTGGGGACACACTTATGTTCCGGCGCATGGGCCGGGCATTCGCGCCGGAATTGAAACTATGGCCCCGGCCATTTTGGGATGTGATCCGCGTTTGACGGTGAACGTGGAACGGGCGATGGATTTGCAATTGCCGGGGCATCTATACGCCAAATCCCCAATCGACATGGCTTGCTGGGACATTGCGGGGCAAGCCGCAGGTCTGCCAATTGCTGATATGCTTGGCGGCGGGTCGCGTCGCCTGGCACCGATCGCCTCGTCCGTTGGTGCGACCACGCCGCAAGAGACCGAGGCCGTGATGAACCGCTACCGCCAGCGTGGCTATAAGGTGCATTCCGTCAAAGTCGGCGGCGATGTTGAGCGCGACATCGAACGCATCCGCCATGTTGAGGCGTTTCGCAAACCGGATGAGCGTATTCTATATGACGTCAACCGCGCCTGGACCCGACAACAGGCGATGCGGGTCATGACCGCGACCGAAGGTCTGGGTATCATGGTCGAACAACCCGGCGAAACGCTGGATGATATTGCCGCGATCCGCCCGCTGACACGCACCCCGATCAGCGTTGATGAAAGTCTGGTGACCCTGCAAGACGCCGCCCGGATCGCGCGTGATGGGTTGGCCGAGGTTTTCGGCATCAAGCTGAACCGTGTTGGTGGGCTGACCCGGGCGCGCCGGATGCGTGACATCGCGCTGGCCCACGGCATTGACTGCTTTGTCATGGCCACCGGCGGCAGCGTCTTGGCCGATACCGAGGCATTGCATCTGGCCGCCACCATCCCTGACGATAACATGTTGGGCGTATGGGCCTGTCAGGACATGCTGACGGTTGATATCGCTTCGGGCCGTGGGCCACGCAATATCGACGGTTGCTTACACCTGCCCGAGGCGCCGGGTCTGGGTGTGCATCCGGACGAGGACGCACTAGGCGCGGCAGTCGCGGTGTATTCGTGAAAATCACGTCAATATATTCCCGGACCAACCACGCGAAACAACATAGCGCAGTGGGCAAAACCCGCTTCGCCCGATCCTAATATTGACCAAGGATGCGTCATGCGTAAAATCCAAACTCAGGCTGACTGGATCGCCCGCGCACAACAGGTTCTGCCCGCCGGTGGGTTTGGCAATTTCGATCCCGGTATCATCATCCGCAACGGGCAAGGCAGCCGGGTCTGGGATGAAGACGGACGCGAATATGTTGATTACCTGATCGGTTCCGGGCCGATGTTGTTGGGGCACGGCCATCCCGAAGTTCTGGACGCAGTGTTTGAACAAATTCCGCAAGGCATGAGCTTTTTCGCCAACAATACCAAAGGCATCGAGCTGGCCGAAGAAATATGCAGCGCAGTGCCTTGCGCTGAACAAGTGCGGTTTGTCACTTCGGGCGGCGAGGCCGATATGTACGCCATCCGTCTGGCGCGGGCCTTTACTGGGCGGAACAAGATCATCAAATTTGAAGGCGGCTATCACGGTATGAGCGCTGAGGCGCAAATGAGCCTTGCACCGAACCGCCGGGTGAATTTCCCCCAAGCCATCCCGGATTCAGCCGGCATCCCTGACACGGTCGCCGAGCAGGTCTTGATCGCGCCGTTCAACGATCTGGCGGCGGTCGCCTCTCTGCTGAGCGAACAAGTGGATGTGGCAGCGATCATTGTTGAGCCGCTACAGCGGATCATCCCCGCCCTGCCCGGCTATCTGGCCGGTTTGCGCGCGCTATGTGACCAGCATAACGTATTGCTGATTTTCGATGAAATCGTCACCGGGTTCCGACTGGCCTATGGCGGGGCGCAGGAACTTTATGGCGTGACGCCCGATATTTGCACCCTTGGCAAAATTATTGGCGGCGGGTTCCCCTTGGCGGCCTTGGCGGGCCGTCGCGAGATTATGCAGCATTTCGACAAATCCCTTGTTGGGGCCGACAAATGGCTGATGCAGCTTGGAACTTTGTCGGGAAACCCGGTGGCCGCTGCGGCTGGTCTGAAAACGATGCAGGTTTTGCGCCGCGACGGGGCATATGACACCTTACGCGCCACGGGTCGCACATTGTGGGACATGCAGCACAAGGCCCTGACTGCGGCCGGTATCGACCATCAGATGCTGGGGGATGCCACGTTGTTTGACATCCTGTTCACTGATGCGAAGGTGGTTGACTATCGCGGTGCGCAAACAGCGGATGCCCGGCTAGGCACACTTTACAATGACGCTTTGCGCCAAGCCGGGATCTTCAAATCCCCCGGCAAATTATATGCCTCATTGGCCATCAACGCCGATGATCTGGCGTTGACGCAAGCAGCGGTTGAAACGGCGGTGGATGCGTTGTGCAATGCAGTGCTGCAACAATAGCTGGCCCGCCCCAAGGACCATATCTCTAGGATTGGGCGGGTGTTGTGATTTGCGCCAGCATCCATTCCGCCCGCGTGATCTGTTCAGTCACGATGCTAAGTTTCCGCTCTAACCGGTCTTTCTTGGACGCTTTCTGACTGTCCTGAATTTCCTGCTGCAACTCGGCATGCTTTACCTTCAGCTTCTGAATGATCTTGTCCACATGCGAAGGTTTGATCTTTTTTGCTTTGCCGCTTTCCAGCCGCTCGTAGTATTTGTCGAGTTTTTCAACATGTTTTGACAGGGCCATCGTTACTCTCTTTGTTAAGGTTACCGCTACGCGCTTAGGCGTTTTCAGATGCGATTTGTTGAACTTCTTCTTCATCCAGCGCCAAAATACGCTCGACCTCGGCCATGGCCGTGTCGCTTTCGATATAATAGGCGCGCGCCGCCTCGATCAGATCTCGCATGGCGCTGTAAGCATAGCCGGAATCGTTGAGAAACGAAGTGGCCACGCGGGCGCTGATGGAATTGTCGCGGATCAGCGACTCGATCCGGCGATTTGTGCTGTCACAATCGCTTTCGATCTGTATGCGTTCCTGATCCAGCCAAAGACTGCTTCTTTCCTCTGGGTCTGCTAGATCAAGTTTACGGATTTCGACCAGTATCCGGGCGATTTCCGTGCGCAATTCGTTATAGATATCCGTTACCGCACCGCGACGTCTGGCCGTATAGGTCGTGGCGTTGCGGCGCAGGTGTTTCACCGCCTTGACCGCCCGCACGATGCGTTCTGACACGTCGCGCAGCGTGAATATCCGTTCGGCCAGATCAGGCGGTAAATCCTTGGCCCGTGCCCGCGTGGCGAATTCAACGATCGCAGAATACAGCGTTTTGACCCTTTGCTCATAGCGTTCGTCGATATCAAAATCCACCGGCGTGCGACTGGCGGCAACAGTTGCGGCAATGTCTTGCGAGGCGAAGAGTTCATGCCGGTGCAGGTTTAACCCATGCGAGATCAGCTCGACCGCATTGTCATAAAGATGCTTGACCTCTTTTCTGAGCGCGATTTCGATGGTGGCCGGAAATTCATCCACCGCCTCAGACAGGAATTTCGGCTGGCTTAGATCCGGCACGGGCTCAACGATTGTGCGTTCCAGCAGGCGGATCAGGGGGCGCAGGGCTGGCAGCATCAATACGACGCCCACCAGATTGAAAATCGTGTGGAACACCGCCAGTTTCAGGGCATAATCCCCGTCGGCAATGCCGACCATCATGCTGATCTGATCCACGGCCATTTTCAGCGGGCTGATGAACACAAGGGCGACGCCCGCCGTTGTCACATTGAAAATCAGATGCGCCAAGGCCAGCCTTTTGCCTTGGAAATTGGCGCTTAGCGCCCCCAGAATGGCCGTGATTGTTGTGCCGATATTGGCACCAATCGCCAGCGCCAGTGCGTTTTCATAAGAAATTTGTCCCGACGCGAGGGCCGTGATAATCAGCACCATGGTCGCGTGGCTCGATTGCATGACCACCGTCGCCAGCGCGCCAACCAGCGCGTAGACGATTAAGCCAACAAAGCCCGTCATCGCAAGCCGGGTCAGATCGAACTGGTCTTTGAAAGCTTCAAATCCCTCCTTCATGTAATGAATGCCAAGGAACAGGAACCCGACGCCCGCCAGCACATAGCCCGCGCCGCGCATGTATTTTGACCGCTGAAACACCAAAACAATGCCAATCGCCAGCATCGGCAGCGCATAGGCCGAGATTTTGACCTTCATGCCAAAGCCCGCAACCAGCCAAGCGCCGGTTGTGGTGCCAATATTGGCGCCAAAAATGATGCCGACCCCGCCCAACAGCGAGATCAGCCCGGCAGACAGAAACGAAATGGTAATTACAGACACCAGCGAACTGGACTGCATAATTGTTGTCGACAGAATGCCAAAGCTGATGGCGCGCGGCACGGATCGGGTGGCGCGTTCCAACAGGTTTTCCAAAAACCCGCCGCTGAACAGCCTGAAACCATCCTCGAGCATCAACATGCCAAACAGAAAAATCGCCACACCGGCCGAGATTTCCTGAAAATTCGGGCTGATCCAAAAGCCAAATAACAGGATCACGACAATGACCGGCACCAAAAGTTTTTTCATCATCTGATTATCTCAACCTAACCGGTACAGCACCAAACCACGCATACCGTTAGATGGCGGCGTGTCCTACCTGATGCAATTAAGACTTTTATCGCCCCCAGCAAAAGACCTTAAAACAGCGCATGTGCCTTTTGCGACCACTTCAAACCATCCACCGAATAAATGGGCCATCTATGAGTCCAATTCGACAAGTGCTTGACGCCAATTGGACCTATCGTAGGTGCCTTACCTGCGTCATGTTAACCGCCAAGCGTTTTCTTCGCAGTTGCAGTTCATGGCTTATTTGGCCGCAACCGCGAGACGCTTAAGTAAAAAATCAGGGAGAATATCAATGAAACTAACGAAACTTGGAATGGCCACAATCGCCGGCTTTGCCGCAGCTTTGACCCTTGGGACAAGTGCCGCACGCGCAGCAGACGAAATCACGGTCGCGTATTTTCTGGAATGGCCAATGCCGTTTGAATACGCAAAAGTCATGGGCACCTATGACAAAGAACTGGGCGTAAAAGTCAACTGGGTCAGCTTTGACACAGGTACGGCCATGTCAGCAGCTATGGCATCGGGCGATGTCCAGATCTCGGTCTCGCAAGGCATCCCGCCTTTCGTTGTCGCGGCTTCTGCCGGTCAGGATATTCAGGTTGTTGATGTTGCGGTCTCTTACGCTGACAACGACAATTGCGTTGTTGCCGCTGCCCTTGAGATCGACAAAGACAGCGCTGGCGAGCTGGCCGGTAAAAAAGTCGCTGTGCCAATCGGCACTGCCGCGCATTATGGTTTCCTAAAGCAAATGGCGCATTTCGGTGTGGATATCGGCACAATGGAAATCGTCGACATGGCGCCGCCGGATGGTGCCGCTGCGTTTGCACAGGGCAATCTTGACATGGTCTGTGGCTGGGGTGGTTCGCTGCGCCGGATGCTAGAGCATGGCAATGTCCTGCTGACAGGTGCCGAAAAAGAAGCATTGGGCATTTTGGTGTTTGACGCCACAACCGCGCCGGCAAACTTTATCGCTGAAGAAGGCGAATTGCTGGCGAAGTTCCTGAAAGTCACGGCTGATGCGAATGCCATGTGGAATTCGGGCGATCACACCGCTGAAATGCTGCCGGTTATTGCAAAAGACGCCGGTATGGATGAAGACGCGACAGCGTCGACCATGTCGACCTTTGTATTCCCAAGCGTCGCCGATCAGTTGTCGGCCAGCTGGTTGGGCGGCACAAGCCAGGAATTCATGAAAGGCGTTGCAGACGTTTTCGTGGCGGCTGGTTCGATTGACGCAGCCCTCGACAGCTATGACGGTGCGGTGAATGCTGGTCCGTTGACCGCAGCTTCGGGCATGTAATCAAGACTGGTTTGACGGCCCGGGGAACCCCTCGGGCCGTTTTGCGTTTTTGAACCATAGGAGGGGCATATGTCCGGACTTATCCTCGATGATATTTCCATGCGTTTTGATTTGCCGAACGGCACATCCGTTCAGGCGCTAAAGAACGTCTCGCTTGACATCAAACAAGGTGAGTTGATGTCGGTGCTCGGCCCGTCTGGCTGTGGCAAGACAACGTTGCTGAACATTGTCGCCGGGTTTCTGGCCCCGACCGAGGGCAAAGTCATCCTTGGCGGCAACACCGTCACCGGCCCGGCGCAGGAACGCGGCATGGTGTTTCAGCAAGGCGCGCTGTTTGAATGGATGAATGTACGCGAAAATGTGGCGTTCGGGCCGAAAATGAACGGCGTGGCAAAGGCCAAAATGAACGAAACGGTTGACCATTTGCTTGATGTGGTTGGCTTACAGGATTTCAAAGACAAAGCGATCTATGAACTATCCGGTGGCATGCAACAGCGCGTGGCGCTGGCGCGTTGTCTGGCCAATGATCCCGAGGTGATCCTGATGGATGAACCGCTTGGCGCGCTGGATGCGCTGACCCGCGAAAAGATGCAGGGCCTTGTTCTGAAACTGTGGAAAGAAACCGGCAAGACCATCATTCTGATCACCCATTCGGTCGAAGAGGCTTTGTTGCTGGGCGAACGGCTGATCGTCATGGCACCGCGTCCGGGCCGCATTCACAAAGAATACAACCTGCCGTTCGCTGAAATGGGTGTCGGGGCTGACCTGCGTGAAGTCAAAAAACATAAAGATTACAACCAAACCCGCGAAGAAATCCTGACGATGATCTGGGACATGGAAGAAGAAATCATGGGCCGGACGGAGAGTGCCGCATGACCATCCTTGCAATATACATCGCGATTTTCGTTGGCGCCTTTTTTGTCGTCAAAGCCATCACCACGCGGCTTGCAGCCCGGCATGATTACACATCCCTGAAAACGGTGACCTTTGGCGATGAAAGCGCGATCACACCTGACCGTGTCGCCTCGGTCGTTTCAGTGGTTGCGATTTTTCTGATCTGGGGGGCTTTTACCGGATCCGTCATCACGCCAATCCACGCCCCCGGCCCGTTCATCGGCGATGCCACCTTCACCTATACCGCCGAGGCGGTTGACGGCCAAAAGGATGACGCGACGGTTTCGTTCAAAGTGTTCGAGTTCGGCAGCGTCGTCGAAAAGGACGAGGTCGAGCTTGGCGACGGCTTTGCCAAGAACGACAGCGAAACCGTGGCCGCCTGGCGCAGCAAGCTGATCCGCGTTGACAAAAATGACGAACTTGGCCGCAAGGAAGGCGCTAAAATTGTTGCGGTTGATGGCCAGCCCATTCAACCCGGCAGCGAGGTCAGCGTGGCCTCTGGCAAAGTCAGCATGACCGAAAAAGGCACGCTGAACTACAAGCCCGCACAAGGCTGGCAGATGGAGCCGATCTGGTTGCCGTCACCCGAGGCGGTGTTCAAACGTGTCATGCGCCTGCAAAAAGAGGGCTATCAAAACTCAACCCTGATGGAACACCTCGGCTGGTCACTTTTTCGCGTGATAGCCGGTTTCGTGATGGGCGCACTGGTTGGCATTCCGCTGGGCTATGCAATGGGCCTGAGCAGTTGGTTCCGTGGCTGGTTCGACCCGATTGTCGAATTTATGCGCCCCGTGCCACCGCTGGCGCTGATCCCGTTGGTGATTATCTGGGCCGGGATCGGGGAAAAGGGCAAATTGGTGCTGCTGTTTCTGGCCGCTTTGTGGATCATGACAATCGCTGCGCGGGCGGGTGTGTCCGGGGTGAAAATCTCAAAAATCCACGCAGCGTTTTCACTGGGTGCCTCAAAGCGTCAGATCATGTGGCACGTCATCGTGCCAAACTCGTTGCCCGAGATTTTCACCGGCGCACGGGTTGCTATGGGTGTATGTTGGGGCACGGTTGTTGCGGCCGAACTGGTGGCGGCTGAAAAGGGGGCCGGCATGATGATCATGGTTGCCTCGAAATTCCAGCTAACCGACATTGTCATCACCGGTATCATCCTGATTGGCATCATCGGCTATGGCATCGACATCCTGATGCGCATGGCCGAAAAATGGCTGATCCCGTGGAAAGGTCGCGGCTGATAGCGCGCCCTTGGGCTGGATAAACAACCTGAATACCAATGCCGACGGGCCACAAAGATTACGATCTTAGCATGGCCCGTCGGTGTGTTTGGCCAGTCCGGCCCATCATTTGCGATCACTCACCGGAATCAACCCCGCATCCTTTCGCCTTTCGGATCATAAGACGGGCCCAGCTGGACCTTGATCGGATAAAACGCGCCGGCGATTTGCGCCGTGAACCCACCCTCGTCGATCCACGCCTTGCTGACGCCGTTGTCATTGTGAAGGCTGGCCAGCCCGACCAATCGTTCCAGCCGATGGCCCCAGCCACCTGATGTGACATGGCCGACAATCTGCCCGTCCCGCCAGATCGGTTCATTATGGATCAGGTAGGGGCCGTCTTTTTCCGTGATGCCGTCTATCAGGATTGCGACCGTTCGGGTTTGGGTTGCCGCGCCGTTTGCTTTTTGTGTGCGCAAGGCTGCCCGCCCCAAAAAACCATCGGGTTTGTCTAGCGAGACGGCAAAGCCCAACCCGGTTTCAAAAGGTGTGTCATCTTCCCCGATATCATGGCCGAAATGCCGGAACCCTTTTTCCAGCCGACAAGCGTTCATCGCGAACATGCCCATGGGCCGCAAACCATGCTTTTCGCCCGCCTGTTCAAGCGCCTCAAAAACCCCTTGGGTGAACTCAGCAGACAGCAAAATTTCAAAGCCCAGCTCGCCCAGAAAGGATCGTCGGATCACCCAGGCCCGCGCGTGCGCGATGTCGATCTCTTTGGCGGCCCCAAACGGAAACGCCGCGTTCGACAGGTCGTCATCTGAAATACCCGCCAGAATAACACGAGACTTTGGCCCGTGGATCGTCAGCAAAGAATAGGCCGCCGTGGCGTCAAATACTTCAAACCGCCAATCCGCATCAGCGTTGGATTTGATCCAACTCTGGTCGCGCATTTGGCTGGGATGCCCTGTGATCACCACAAAACCGCCCAACGCTATGCGGGTGATAGTGACATCCGCCTCAATGCCGCCGCGTGTGTTCAGGAATTGGGTGTAAACCGATGTGCCAACCGGCACGTCGATTTCGCCGCCGCAAACCCGGTTCAGGGCTTTGACCGCATCCGGCCCTTGGACAATGATTTTGGCGTACATGGATTGATCCAGCAAAACCGCGCGATCACGTGCCGCCAGACATTCCGCTTTGACCATCGGCGACCAATCCTGCCAACCGATCGAGGCCCGTGTTGGCCAGCCCTTGTGCGCAGAATCAAAGAACATCGGAATTTCCCAACCGATCCGTTCAGCAAAAGCAGCCCCCGCCTGCACAAGTCGGTCATGCAGCGGCACCCGGCGCACACCGCGCGCTGAAGTCACTTGTCTGCCGGGCCAATGCAGGCCGTAATGGAACCCCACAGATTCCGCCGCGCGTTCGCGATTATAGGCGGTATTGGCCTGAAACGGATGTGCGCGAGCGGCCAGCAGCGGCAACATTGACCGGGATGGCGCACCGTCAATCAACCATTCCGCCATGGTCAGCCCGACACCGCCGGAATTCAGAATACCGTTAGAATTCATGCCCGTCGCCAGAAACAAACCCGCAAGTTCAGGGGCTGGCCCCAAATAGGGCCGACCGTCAGGCGTAAAGCTTTCAGGACCGTTAAAGAACGTCTGGATGCCCATATTGGCAAGTGCTGGCATGCGGGCGAACATCCGTTCAAGCTCGGGTTCTGCATGCTCCATATCAAACGGCAATTCGTCAAATTCAAAGCTGCCGGGAATACCGTTTTTTGCCCAAGCCTTGCCCAATTCCTCGAATCCGCCGATCAACAATTTGCCGGCGTCTTCCTTCCAATAGGTGCGTTCTTCGCTGATATTCAGGATCGGCTGACCCGACGGAAGGCCCGCCATCGGCTCGGTCACGATATAGAAATGCTCGCATGCATGCAGCGGCACGGTCACGCCGTGCGCCTTGGCAAAAAGGTGGCTCCACATACCGCCTGCCAGCAGAACTTGGCGCGTCGCGATCACCCCACGGTCGGTTTCAACCCCGGTGACCCTGCCGTCTTTCACCAGCAGACGGGTGACGGCGGTTTCTTCAAACACCTGCGCGCCCAGATTACGCGCCCCTTTGGACAGCGCGACGGTGACATCCAACGGATTGACCTGCCCGTTTGACGGAACATGAAAGCCTGATCGGACGTCATCGGTTCTGATCCAGGGCCAACGCGCCTGCACTTCGTCGCTTGATAAAAGGAAGCTCTCAACGCCCATCCGCGTGGCGTGGTCCTGACTGCGCAGTAATTGTTCATGGCGAATGTCAGACAGCGCGAGGTTGATCGTGCCGTTCTGCTTGTAACCCGTCGCCTGTCCGGTTTCTGCCTCAAGTTCCTGAAACAGACGCGCGGTATATTTTCCAAGCTCGGTCTGAGCGGTCGAATCGCGCAATTGCCCGACGATCCCCGCGGCATGCCATGTGGTGCCACTGGCCAGTTTCTTGCGCTCTAACAGAACCGCAGGCACACCGCGCTTGGCCAGATGATAAAGCGTCGAGACACCGGTGATGCCGCCGCCGATCACGACAACCGGGGCTTTTTCTGGCAGGGCTAAGGGCATCACAACATCCTAACGGTTCATTATTTGGACCAACTGGTTGATATAATAATCCGACATTGCTATACAAAGAGTCAAGTTTGTGTTGGTGGGGCGCATCTTTCCCGCATCTAAAAGGTATGTCACAATGGGAACGGTTGCCAAGACCTTGAAATTGCTGAATTACTTATCAGCCTTCTCGCCCGAAATTGGCCTGTCTGAATTCGCCAGGCTATCGGGATATGACAAAGCCTCGACCCATCGTCGGTTGTCTGAATTGGTTAAGGCCGGTTTTTTAGAACAGGACCCCACAACCAAGGCTTACCGACTGGGTGCTGCGATCCCGCGCCTAGCCTTGGTGCGCGAACAAACCTTTCCTGCCAGCGCGTCAGCAATGAAAGCGTTGGACCGGCTTTTTGCTGCGGTGCAGGAAACCGTTCACGTCTCTATCGTTCAGGGCACGGCCGGGCTAAGTGCGCTGGCCCATATCGACGATCAGACCCACGGCAACCGCGTCTATATCGAACCGGCAGACATGCTGCCTTATCATGCGACAGCGTCGGGGTTGGTGGTGATGGCCTATGCGGATGACGCATTTCGCGATCAGGTTCTGGCAGAACCGCTGTCGCAAATTACAGATGACACCAGTACGCAGGCCGAGGTTTTGCAGGTCGATTTTGAGGATATCCGTCGCACCGGTTTTGGCCGTTCCGAAGGCGGGTATGAAACCGGCATATACGGCATCTCGGCCCCGTTGTTTGATCGAAACGGCACCTGCTGCGGCGCAGTCGCCGTCGCCACCCCCAAATCGCGCCTAACCGAGCAGGCCGAGGCAAGCATTCTGGCCGGACTGTCACAAGCCGCCACCGATATTACAGTTGCTTGGGGCGGGTCGATCCCTGCGGCGGTGCAAGAGGCCTGGATGCAAACAAAGGGCAATTGAATAGCCCGTAGATTTGCAGACACATTGCTTGGTAATTTTGGAAGCAAGGAGGACGATATGTCCGGAGTTAAATTCACAGAAGAGTTCAAACGCGATGCTGTCGCTCAGGCCGAAGATCGGGGCTATCCCGTCCGCGAGGTTGCTGAGCGTTTGGGGTCCGTTGGCCGACAGGTGAATGCGTAGCAATTACCGACAGGCAGCACCAAGTCAATCTACACATGGCAGAAGCTGTTTTCGCGGCCCAAGAAGGTGGTCAAAGAAGTTGATGCCCAGACCGACGAGATCCGTCGCCTAAAGCGCGATTTGGCGCGGGTGACGGAGGAGCGGGACATTTTAAAAAAGGCGACCGTGCGCTGACCGACAGGTGAATGGCACATTCGCCGAAAGGGAACTTCGCCAGGCCGCCCCCTCTCGCTGTTTGCTGGCAAACCGATGCCGGTCGGCGGGCGAGGTATGCGTTTATCCATTGCCCGGCAGTTGAAACGTAGTTTTAATGAGAGGGGCCGAGAACCGGCTGGTGTTTGCCGTGCGGGCAATGTGCCGGATGCTGGCCGTGCATCCGAGTGGCTTCTATGCATGGCTACGCGAACCATTTTGTCAGCGTGCGTTGGAGGATCAACGGCAAACTAAGTTGCTGAAGACGGCTTGGGATGAAGGCGGCAAGGTCTATGGATACCGCAAGCTGCACGATGATCTATGTGATCTGGGTGAAGATATTAGCCCTAATCGGGCTTGGCGGCTTGCTCGTCTGGCGGGCATAAAGGCCCAGATTGGTTATAAAAAGCGTCCCGGCACCTACGGTGGCAGCCCGGCCGTGGTGGCAGACAATACCGTGAACAGGGAGTTTGATGTAGATGCTCCGGATCGGTTCTGCCTAACGGTGATGCAAGCATCACCTATCGGTATTAGGTGACAGACATCACCTACATCCGCACGCACGAGGGGTTCTTGTATCTTGCGGTCGTGATCGACCTATTTTCCAGGCGTGTGATCGGCCATCCTTCTAGGGCATGAAATGCCCTGTCAGGCCGTGGATAACGCGGTGGTCGAAAGTTTCTTCAACCCGCTCAAACGCGAACGCATCCGGCGCAAAAAATACAAAACCCGCGAACAAGCCAGGCGCGATGTGTTCGCCATACGGCGATTGAAGGCAATCGCCTACCGGCCATTGGATTACATCGAGCTTTTCTACAACCCACAGCGCAAACACGCTAAGAACGGAATGCTGTCGCCGATCGCATTCCAACAGCAGCAGAAACTGAAACTGCAAGCTGTCTAGGAAATTAGGGGCAATTCAGACATTGAACTAAAGAACGGGGAGTCTTTTCCAGCACTTACGAGAAACGTGAGTAGAACACAAAGTGGGAACCTTTTTGTTCGGTCTCTTTTGTTCCGTTGAAAAAATCGGCTAAGCCATTGATTTTGTTATGGTGGGCGACCCTGGAATCGAACCAGGCGTGGGTCACCCCGGCGGAGTTACAGTCCGCTGCCGCACCTTGCAGCCCGTCGCCCGTTCAGTGCCTGACCTGACGGCCATGGCGCGAACTGGCGTGTGGATACGGCCCGCGCAGCTCCGCGTCAACCAGAAAATCGGTTTAAAACACCCCATGCACCGCTTGTTTTTGCCTCACTTGCGTGGCAAGGAAACCATTCAATCAACAACAGGCGCGCTGATGGCCCCCCGCAACAAGAAAAAACCCCTTTGGGTGGTCGAAAAAGAAAAGACCCGCAAAGGCGACGGACCTGAAAGCCTGTGGCTGTTCGGACTGCACGCGGTGCGTGACGCGCTTTTGAATCCAAACCGCGAAAAACTGCGCCTGGTGGTGACCAAGAACGCGCATGACAGGCTGGCCGAGGATATTGCCGCCTCTGGTATCACACCCGAGGTGGTGGAGCCACGCAAATTTGACGTGCCGCTTGATGCCCAATCGGTGCATCAGGGCGCTGCGGTTCAGGTGATGCCGCTGGTTTGGGGCTCGGTTTCTGAAATCTGTGCGACCAAGGGCGACGCACCACTGGTTTTGCTGCTTGATCGGGTGACGGACCCGCATAATGTCGGCGCAATCCTGCGCTCAGCCGAGGTGTTTGGTGCCCGCGCGGTTATCGCGCCGATGCGCCATTCTGCACCGGAAACCGGGGCGCTGGCGAAAACCGCGTCCGGAGCGTTGGAACGCCAGCCTTATTTGCGAATTCAGAACCTTTCCAACGCCATGCGTGCGCTCAAGGAAATGGGTTATTTCCTGATCGGGCTTGATGGCACGGCAGAGGAAACCCTGCCGCAGGTTCTGGACAAGCTGCCCGGCGTGGCAACGGCACTGGTGCTGGGGGCCGAGGGGCCGGGCCTGCGCCATCTGACGCGCGAGAATTGCCACACGCTGGCGAAAATCCAGTTTGCCGGGGCGTTTGGCTCGCTCAACGTCTCTAACGCAGCGGCGGTTGGTTTGTACGAAGTTGCCCGGCGGCGTTAATCGGCGCCACTGACAGGCGTTTCACGTTTGGTTTACCAAATCTTTAAACATTCCACACAACGCTTAAGTACTGATCAGAAGCGCATATTCGGAACTCGCGCTTTTACATCACTGTCCCTCGTTCCGCACTTGCGCCCGCTGCACCCCCCGCTGCGGGCGCTTTTTTAGGATCGGTCTTTGCCGCCCGTCGCGCTGATCGCGTTAGTGGTCCGGAATGGTTGGCGGTGGCGGCGTTTTTTTGCCCTTGGGTGTTTTCTTTTTGACTTTGGCCCCAGACTTGCGCTCAAGCTTGGTCTGTTTGGTCTTCAGCGCAGTAAGTGCGCGTTTATAGGCTTTGATGATTCTACCCAGATGGCCTGACATGGCCCGCAGATACACCTGCTCAGGGGTCACGCCGCCCTTGTAGCTGCGCGGCGCTTTCTTGCCGGGGTCAAGGCTGATCCGTTGCATGGGTCGCGTGCCGTAGAAATTAACCCCATAGACGATTTTGCGAAACTCGGCGGACGTGACTTTGGCGCCGGTAAAGGCCACCCAATTGGTATCGCCCCAGAATTTCCTTTTGTCTTTGTCGATCTTGCGAAGATCGCGCGCGATAATTGCCTGCGCTCTTTCCAGCTTTCTGATCCGGCCTTCAAACCTTGAAATCGCGCTTTTGATCGTGGATTTGCTGGCGTTGGTGCGACAGGCCGACCGCATTTTGGACGCGTCTGACGATCTGAGCGATTTGATCTGGCTGTAGGTCTTGTCGTAATTAACCGAATACTTTTTCGCCGCTGCTTTTTGGAACTTACTGGCGGCGCGCTGTTTTCGGGTCTTGTTGATGGTGTTTCGCATGCTTGCGTTTTCGCTTTTGACGCTGGTGTCAAAGCGGGTGCTGGCGGGATCTGCGGCCTGAACCGCGACCGGCAAGGCCAATATCAAAAACAGGCCCGACAGACTTGCGAGCGCGCGAAGCAGGTTTTTCATTGATCTATCCCCCGTCCTGAACAGACACCCGATCAATTGTGCAGTCAGGCATCGCCATTTCCTGATGAGACACCATAACACAGATCAAGGGGTTTTGGGCAGTCTTCCCCTTGTCACACCATCCTGCTAACAAACCATATGACCAAGAACCCGTCTGATGAACTGCTGCGTAAGATCCTGACCGAATCCAAGGTTTTTGCCTGTGTCGGCCTGTCGATGAACCCTGTACGGCCCAGCTATTTCGTGGCGCGGTATCTGTCGCTCAAGGGATTTAAAGTCATTCCCGTCAATCCCGGCCACGCCGGAAAGATGTTGTTTGGCCAAGAGGTTCGCGCCGATCTGGCAAGCATTCCAGCCGATAGCACGGTCGATGTATTGGATGTTTTTCGCCGCTCAGAACATGTTCTGCCGATTGTTACCGATGCCCTGGCCAGATTGCCCGGCCTGAAAACCATCTGGATGCAAATCGGGGTGGAAAACGCCGAAGCGGCGGCGCTGGCCACCGAACAAGGTGTGCAGGTGATCCAGAACCGCTGCCCCAAGATTGAATACCAGCGTCTGTTTGGCGAATTGCGTATGGGCGGCTTTAACACCGGAATAATTTCTTCCAAGCTCTAAGCATGGAAACGGTTGTGGCTATGCGGTCAATCTTTTAGGTTCCCCGCAACATTAGCTAAGCAAAGGGATTATTCCATGTCTGACGGACCAAGCTACGGTTTTGACACACTTCAAATTCACGCAGGCGCGCGGCCCGATCCGGCCACAGGTGCGCGGCAAACTCCGATTTACCAGACCACGGCTTATGTGTTTCGCGATGCCGATCACGCAGCGGCGCTGTTTAACCTGCAAGAGGTTGGATATATTTATTCGCGCCTGACCAATCCAACTGTGGCAGTATTGCAGGAACGCATCGCCACACTGGAAGGCGGCGTTGGCGCGGTTTGTTGTTCTTCGGGCCACGCGGCCCAGATTATGGCGTTGTTTCCGCTGATGGGTCCGGGCCTGAATATTGTGGCGTCGACCCGACTTTATGGTGGCTCGGTCACCCAACTTTCCCATACGATCAAACGTTTCGGTTGGGAGGCACGGTTCGTAGATTTTGACGATCTGGACGCCGTGAAGGCCGCGATTGATGACAATACCCGCGCGATTTTCTGTGAAAGCATCGCCAATCCAGGCGGCTATATCACCGATCTTGACGCGATTGCCGGGGTTGCTGACGGGGCTGGTTTGCCGTTGATCGTCGACAACACATCAGCCACGCCCTATCTGTGTCGCCCGATTGAACACGGGGCGACGCTTGTGGTGCATTCCACCACCAAATACCTGACCGGCAACGGAACGGTCACTGGCGGTTGTGTGGTTGACAGCGGTAATTTTGACTGGTCCGCCAGCGATAAATTCCCGTCTTTGTCAGCACCGGAACCTGCCTATCACGGCCTCAAATTCCACGAGACGTTCGGCAATCTGGCCTATACTTTCCACGGTATTGCCATTGGCCTGCGCGATCTTGGCATGACGATGAACCCGCAGGCGGCGCATTATACGTTGATGGGCACCGAAACCCTGAGCCTGCGTATGGAGCGGCATGTGGAAAACGCTGAAAAGCTGGCGGCATGGCTTGAGGCTGATCCGCGGGTTGATTTCGTCACCTATGCGGGCCTGAAATCATCGCCCTATTACGAGCGGGTTGAGCGGATTTGCCCCAAAGGGGCCGGGGCTTTGTTCACGGTGGCGATCAAGGGTGGCTATGATGCTTGTGTCAAACTGGTGAACGGGCTGGAAATTTTCAGCCATGTGGCCAACCTTGGCGATGCGCGTTCATTGGTGATCCATTCGGCGTCAACCACCCACCGGCAGTTGACGACTGAGCAGCAAGAGGCCGCAGGGGCCGGGCCGAATATGGTGCGGTTTTCCATCGGTACAGAAGATGCTGATGATTTGATTGCCGATCTGGATCAGGCGCTGACCAAGGCAATGAACTAAGCAAAACTGCGGCGGGTGCGTTTATTGCGTACCCGCCGTGGCCGAAGGCGCTGAACGCTTTTCGGTCGGCAAAGTGGGGCGCTGCCCCCAGTGCAAAGCCCTGCGGGCAATGCACTTCCCCCGGAGTATTTTTGCAACGATGAATGCATGGGTTTGCTTTACCCGGGTTGTTGATTTCCGCAGGTTGGCGCGGCTTTTCTGCCGGTTAGTCAATCGCAAATCGGATTGTCACTTCGGCGGTCAGGTCAAGTTCCCCTTCGGCGATGGGGGCTGAATCGGCCAACAGGCGCGCCTCGGCCCGGTAGGCCGGTTGAGTCTGTGCGTGGCCTTCGTCAATCGACAGGATAGCCCCAAGCGTGACGCCTGCAGCATCCGCGTAAAGTGCTGCCTTTCGTTTGGCTTCGGCCACGGCGTTCAGGCGGGCCTGATCCAGAAATGGGCCGGGTTCCGTCAGCCCGAAATCCACGCCTTGAATGCGATTGGCACCGGATGTGGTCAACGCATCCAGCGTCTCGCCCAACCGATCAAGTGCGCGCACCCGCACAAAGACCACGTTTGTCGCCACAAAACCTGTGATTTTCGGAGGTTTGGTCGAGGATGAACTGCGATTGCTCCATTGTGGATAAAGCGAAAACTGGCTGGTCTGAATGTCGCGCGGGGCGATTTCCAGGGCTTTCAAAGTGTCGATGATTTCGTGCATGCGCGCCGCATTTTGTTTCAGCGCCAGTTCGGCATTTGGCGCCTCAACCTCGACCCCGACCGAGATGGTTGCCATATCCGGCACTGCCGATACCTGTCCTGTGCCAACCACGGTCAGAACCGCCTGCGCCTGTTGGGCAAAAGCCGGGTGGGCGAACATCAAAACTAAACCAAGGCAGAGGCGATATATCATAAGCGATCCCAAAAACTTCACATTGTTCAGGCTAGGGCGCTATTTCGTGCGATATCAAGCCTTTGTTGCAATCTTTCTGGTCAGTAAGCGAAATTCTGCTACAATTCGGCGCTGTAGGTGTTTGACGACTCCCACCTGCTGTCGGAACTTGATAAACCGGGACCATGAAACCAAATTTTGCCCTTAATCTTTCCCATGAAGGGATTGCGTTGCTGCACCGCTCGCCGCGTGGCACCTGGACCGAGGTTGGTGATGTGGCGCTGGACGATCCGGCCCTGCGCGAAAACCTGTCATTTCTGCGCAGCACGGCGGTTGGGCTTGAGGGCAAGGGGTTTGGCGCAAAGCTGATCCTGCCGAACTCACAAGTTCTGTATCAGGAGGTTGACGCCCCCGGCCCGGATGAGTCGGCACGGCGCGAACAGGTTTTGGCGGCCCTTGAAGGGCGTACGCCCTATCAGGTGGCGGATCTGACGCTGGATTGGACCCCGCTTGGCGGTCCGCGTGTGCTGGTGGCGGTGGTCGCCAATGAAACGTTGGACGAGGCCGAGGAATTCGCGGTTGAACATCGGTTCAATCCGATCAGTTTCGCAGCACGCTTTGATGACAGCCCCGACGCGTGGCAACCGTTCTTTGGGCGCACCGATTATTCCTATGCGTTTCTTGGGCCGGACGTGGACGTTCGCGATGTGCCAGCGGCGCCCCCTTTGCCGACATTGGATGAAAACCTGTTTTTCGGTGAGGCGGAGGTCCCGGCGGACGAAGAAATTGAAGGGGCCACGGAAGAACCCAGCGAATTTAGTGCAGAAACAGACGGCGATGCGGATCAGGCTGAAGACGCGAACTTTTTTGTGCAGCCGGAAGACGCGACGCCTGCGGGCAATATCTTTGCGCCCGAATCTGATGCGACGGAGTCGATGAATTCGGACGCGGGTGAAGAACCGGAACCCAACGTCGCTGAATTTGACGCCCCCGAAACTGACGATCCTGCAATTGACGGCACCGAACTTGAGACCCCCGCCGAAGCAGAGCCGTCAGACGATGCGGTTGCGGCACCGATCCCGGCCTTTTCCAGTCGCCGCCAGAACACACCACATGCCGGTGATGCAACCGAACGCCCGATAAACCGCGTCGCACCACGCATTGCGATCAGCAACGCTGGCGCATCCGGCGCGGCCCCTATCCGCCCGGTCACGTCCCCTGATACGCCGCCGCTTACCGCGTCTGCTGACGCACTTGATTATTCTGAAACCGACCGCCCGGACATCATCGCCGAAGATCGGCTGCGGGCCAGCTTTCTTGACGAACCTGCGCCCGAAACGAAGGCAAAGCGGGCAGCGCTGCTAAGCCGATTGACCCCATTGGTTTTGGTTCTGATGCAACGATTGCGCGGCGTGACGGGACGTGTCTGGCAATTGTTGCTGGAGCTATCGAAATCAACGAAAGCGCGGTTTGCCGCCTTGATGGCACGGCGCAAATCGGCCAAGGCCGCGAAAGCCGAAGGTCAGACGCAGGCCGAAGAAACACCGCCGAACGCCCCCCAATCAAATGCCGAATTTGACACGGTTTTTGGCGGGTCTTCTGATATGGGCAGCGATCAGGAGCGCAAAAAGCGAAAGATCCTGTATTCAACCGCCGCCGTTCTGGCAATTCTTGGGCTGCTCGGTCTGGTCTATGCGTTTTTTCCATCGGGTGAGCCGGGCGGGCGCAGCGGTTCCCCCGAAGCGACCGATGGTACGGACGCGGCTTTTCTGACCACATCGCCTGAACGTGGTGTCCATGCTGACAACCGGGCGCGGGCGCGGCCCAGCGATATGGCGGCAATTGTTGCCTCCCTGGCCCCTGGCACCCAAACAGACCCAGAAACCACCAGCGTGATCCGCCCTGTGCGGCCCGAGCGTCGATCGGTGTTTGAGGGTCAAGTAGACCCGGATGCCGGTTTGCCTGATACGGCGGAGCCGGTGACATCCCTGTCAGAACAGGAACTTGAAGACATTCGCGCGGCTGGCCTGTCGGCCCCAACGGCGGAAGAGATCGCCGAAGGCAGCACCGGTACACAAGACAACCAGATGACCGCCGAAGAACTGGCCATCGCGCTAGAGATAAGCGGTATTCTGCAAGGTTTGCAATCTCCGCCCAGACCTAACGATCAACAGGAACGCGACGACATTTACGTCGCTTCAATTGACCGCCCGCTTGAGGCGAATGACGCGATTATCCTGCCGGATTTCAACGACGGCGTGGCCGATTATCCGCCGCGTAAATTGTTGTCACCAGTGTCCCCGACCACGGTTTTTGATCTGGACGAGCGCGGTTTTGTCAAACCCACCGCTGACGGCGCCATGACACCTGACGGCATTTTGGTGCGCCTTGGCAAGCCGACCGTCACACCGCCAACCAAGCCCGAGACCGAGGCACTGGTCCCCCCCAACCCGTTGCTGGCACAAAAACCCAAAATGCGACCCGTGGACCTAAAGACCGGCGAAGACGCCGTTTTCGTACAGGGCCGCCTGACCATTGCTGAGCTGCGTGTGCGCAAGCCAAAGCAACGCCCTGAATCAGAACAGGCGGTGCAAGACACTGGCGATGCCACACCGACCGAACTGGCCGTGCTGACCTCGTTTCAACCGGCCCAGCGGCCAAGTGATTTTGAGAAAACGGTCGAAAAGGCGCGGGTTGAGGTAGCCTCGGCCACGCCAGCCACCGAACCGATTGCCCGTCGGGGCCCCGTACTGCCGACACGCGCGTCCGTTGCAAAAACCGCGACCATCAAAAATGCGATCAATCTGGCCCGACTGAACCTGATCGGGGTTTACGGCCCGGCCTCTAAACGCAACGCACTGTTGCGCCTGCCCAGTGGGCGGTTTGTGAAGGTCAAGATCGGCGACCGGGTGGATGGTGGCCGGGTGGCGGCGATCGGGGTTACCTCGCTTAGCTATGTTAAGGGTGGCCGCAGTCTGGTTTTGAAAATCCCCAGCGATTAAATGCACGTCCGCGTGACAGGCCGGTAGGTTAAAACAGCATCAGCGCCGCAAGCCCGAGAAACGCAAAGAACCCGACCACATCGGTAACCGTTGTCACAAAGGCCCCGGATGCTAGCGCCGGGTCGATCCCCAGTTTATCCAACCAGATCGGGATCAGAATTCCCGCAAGGCCCGCGACCAGCATATTGGCGATCATGGCAAGGGCCAGCACCACGCCCAACATTGGCATGCCAAACCAGACCATGCCGACAATGCCAATAATAACCGCGAAAATCAGGCCATTGGCCAGCCCGACAAGGGCCTCGCGCCGGATCACCCGCCAGACGTTTTTGCCGGTAAGGTCTTTGGTTGCCATGGCCCGCACCGCAACCGTCAAGCTTTGCGTTCCGGCATTACCCCCCATGGACGCCACGATTGGCATCATGATGGCCAGCGCAACAATCGCCTCGATGGTCGAGGCAAATTGCGCGATCACGATTGAGGCCATAACCGACGTCACAAGGTTAACCGCCAGCCACGGGAAACGCTGCCGCGTCGTGGAAATCACCCGGTCCGTCAGGCTTTCATCACCGAGACCCGCCAGACGCTTGATATCCTCATCCGCATGTTCATCCTGAACCACCATCGCGTCGTCAATGGTGATAACCCCGACCAGACGATCATCGGCGTCAACCACGGGGGCCGACACCATGTGGTATTGGTTGAAGGCATAGGCCACGTCCTCTTCGCTTTGCAGGACCGGAATGGTGCGAAAATCATCCTCCATGATCGAGGTCAGCGCCACATCCCGCGACGAAGACATCAGGCTGCCAAGCGGCACTTTGCCCACGGGCCGCATGCGCGGATCAACGATCATGACATGGTAAAACTGATCCGGCAGGTCTTTTTCGGTCCGCAGATCGTCGATCAGTTGCCCGACCGTCCAATGGGTCGGGGCCAGCACCAATTCGCGCTGCATCAGACGCCCGGCGGTTTCTTCAGGGAATTGCAGCGCCTGTTCAACCGCAACCCGGTCGGCGTCTTCCAGCGCGTCCAGCACCAGTTCCTGTTGCGGGGCTTCCAGATCCTCGATCAGATCGACAACGTCATCGGTTTCAAGGTCGCGAATAGCCTCGGCCAGGGCGCGGTCTGGCAGGAAATCAATGACTTCTTCGCGAACGCCTTCGCTTAGCTCTGACAGAACGTCAGCGTCGATATCCGATTGCCACATTCCCAGAAAAGCCCGCCGCTCGCCGCCGCTGATCTGTTCCAGAAGGTCGGCGATATCGGCGGCGTGAAAGGGTTCCAGCAGATTGGTTAAAAGCGGATAATCCTGCAGGTCAACGGCCAGCAGAATCTGTTCAACCAGACCTGATTCCAACGCATAAGCCTTGTCAGAATGTTCGTGGTGATCGGTGTTTTCGTCGGTCACTGCCATGCCCTCCGGCGTTTTTTGGCATGGTAACCTATGGCGTTTGCCAGCAACAGGGGGGATTGTGACGCGCAACGCTTTACGCGCCCGGTCGTGGGCCATAAGTTCACGTTTGAAGAGGAAAACATATGCCCGATACCGCGACCCTGTTGCTTGGCCAGACTTTACGATTTGACGGCGATCCGTTTGCCATGCCGATCGAACAAGCCGCCCGCCATGATCGGCAAGGCGGTGTGATGATCCGCGCCGGGCATGTCGTGGAAATCGGCGATGGCGCGGCGTTGCGTGCGGCCAATCCGCAGGCAATTGTGCATGATTACGGTGATTGCCTGATCAGTGCGGGGTTTGTGGATGCGCATGCGCATTACCCGCAAACCGGGATCATCGCGTCATGGGGCAAACAGCTGATCGACTGGTTAAACACCTATACGTTCCCCGAAGAAACCCGTTTTGCCGATCAGGACGTGGCCGACGCGGTTGCGAAAACCTATTTCGATTTGTGTCTGGCCAATGGCACCACCAGCACCTGTTCGTTCTGCACCATCCACCCCGAAAGCGTGAACGCCTATTTTTTCGAGGCTGCAGCCCGTGGCATGCGCGTTGCAGGCGGCAAGACCTGCATGGATCGCAATGCGCCCGATGGTTTGCGCGACACGCCGCAATCGGCCTATGACGACAGCAAGGCGTTGTTGGGGTCTTGGCACGCAAAGGGACGACTGCGCTATGCAATCACGCCGCGATTTTCGCCGACTTCGACCCCGGAACAACTGGCGGCAATGGGCGCGCTTTGGGCCCAGCATCCGGACTGCCTGATGCAGACACATCTTTCTGAGCAATTGCCGGAAATCGACTGGATGCACAGCCTGTTTCCTGATGCCGTCGATTATCTGGATACCTACGAGCGGTTCGGGTTGATCGGTAAAGGCGCGCTGTTCGGCCATGCCATTCATCTAAAGGATCGTGAAAAGGCCCGTATTCTGGAAAGCGGATCAGCGCTGGTGCATTGCCCGACCTCTAACACGTTTATCGGCTCGGGCCTGTTTGACATGGCAGGGCTGAAAGCCGCCGGGCACACTGTGGGGTTGGCTACGGATGTCGGCGGCGGGTCGTCCTTTTCAATGTTGCGCACGATGGCCGCAGCCTACGAGATTGCGCAGTTGCGCGGCACGGCGCTGCATCCGGCGCAGCTTTATTGGCTGGCGACCCAAGGATCAGCCATGGCGATGGATGCAGGCCACCAGATTGGCAATCTTGGGGTCGGGATGGAGGCCGATATCGTCGTGCTTGATCTTGCCTCGACCCCAGTGATTGCCCAACGCGCAGCGCGGGCAAGTGGATTTTGGGAAAGCCTGTTTCCCACCATTATGATGGGCGACGACCGGGCGACACGGGCTGTGTGGGTAAACGGGCGCGAAATGCAGTAATATCCACGCTTTTTTCACTCTTTTCTACCTGTTTGCCCTGTTTTGGGTCAAACCGTGATTTCGGGCCATTTGCGACCGAATTCTATGGTTCATCCCAAAATATAGGCAGTTTTTTCTTGATTTGCGCCAGATATGGGGGCAGGTTTCCGATCGGAAACTGCCTGAAAACAGGCGGTTTGTTCCGAGTTGCCCGCTAAAAGAGGCGCCGGACCAATCAGGAGGGAAGAAAGATGTCTGCAACCACAGATGGGGAATACAAAGACCCCGACGTGACCCCGCCATTGGGTCAGGCAATCCCGTTGGGATTGCAACATATATTGGCGATGTTTGTGTCCAACGTCACACCTGCGATCATTGTCGCCGGGGCAGCGGGCATTGGATTTGGTTCGGATCAGGGCGCGCTCGGCTTTCCTGACATGACCTATATGATCCAGATGTCGATGCTGTTTGCCGGCATTGCGACCCTGATCCAGACCATGGGTATAGGGCCGATTGGCGGGCGTTTGCCGATCGTTCAGGGCACCAGTTTCGCGTTTGTACCGGTGATGATCCCGGCCGTTCTGGGGCTTGGCACGGCGGGTTTACCCGGCCTGATGACCGGTGTGGTTCTGGGCGGGTGTTTCCATTTCTGCCTTGGCTTTTTCATCGGTAAAATCCGCTTTGCCTTACCGCCACTTATCACTGGCCTGATTGTGCTGGTGATCGGTCTTGCGCTGGTCAAGGTTGGCATTCAATACGCCGCTGGCGGGGTGCCAAATATTGGCAAGCCGGTCTTTGGTTCCATGGCGATGTGGGGCCCTGCCCTTGTGGTGATCGTGGTCACAATGGGGATCAAGTTCTTTACCAAAGGCTTTATGTCAGTGGCCGCAGTCCTGATCGGGATCATCGTGGGCTATCTGGTGGCCGCGGCAATGGGTCAGGTCAATTTCGCCAATGTTGGCAAAGCCTCGTTGTTTGAACTACCGATGCCGTTCAAATGGGGATTTGAGCTCAACTGGGCGATCATACTTGGCATGTGTCTGATGGCGATTGTGTCAGCGATTGAAACCGTTGGCGACGTTTCCGGCATCACCAAGGGTGGCGCGGGCCGTGAGGCCACGGACAAGGAAATCACCGGTGCGACCTTTGCCGATGGTTTGGGCACGGCGATTGCCGGGATTTTTGGCGGCTTGCCAAACACTTCGTTCAGTCAGAATGTCGGCCTTGTTGCCATGACCGGCGTGATGAGCCGGCATGTGGTGTCCATCGGGGCGGTGTTTTTGATCATTGCGGGCCTTGTGCCAATGGTCGGGGCCGTGATCCGCACTGTGCCGATCAACGTGTTGGGCGGTGGTGTGATCGTTATGTTCGGGATGGTGGCGGCCTCGGGTGTCAACATGCTGTCAGACGTGAACTGGAACCGGCGCAACATGATGATCTTTGCGTTGTCGCTGTCGATTGGTCTGGGTCTGCAACTGGTGCCTGAGGCGTTGCAACATCTGGGCAAGACAGCCTCGATCCTGATGACGTCGGGTCTGTTGCCAGCAGCGGTTATCGCGGTTGTCCTGAACCTGATCATTCCAGATACCGATGACTGATCCAGCGGACAGCCCCTGTCGGGGCTGACGTTTATGCTATTGAAAACCGCCCTTCGGGGCGGTTTTTTTGCCTGCGGCGCGAGTATTTTTGGAACAATGAGGCGGTCAGTTGGCCAGTTTCAGGGCCAGTCGGTTTTGGGTCTCGATGGTTTTGCCCATGTCTATTGTTGTTAGTTGGCCATCGCGCACCACTGCTGCCCCGTTTACCAGCAGATCACGCACCCGGTGAGGGCCGCAAAGGATCAGGGCGGCGACAGGGTCCCAGGACCCAGCGGTGTTGATGCCGGTCATGTCCCAGATCGCGATGTCAGCGCATTTGCCGGGTTCAAGGCTGCCGCAATCATCGCGCCCCAGCACTTGCGCCCCGCCAAGGGTGGCGATCTCAAGCGCTTCACGGGCCGACATGGCGTCGGCACCGTTTTGCACCCGTTGCAACAGCAATGACTGGCGCGCCTCGCTGATCAGATCACTTGAATCGTTGGAGGCTGATCCGTCGACCCCAAGGCCAACCTTAACCCCGGCGTCGCGCATCTGGCGCACCGGTGCGATGCCGGAACCAAGCCGGCAATTGGAACACGGGCAATGGGCGACCCCCGTCAGACTGCGGGCGAACAGGTCAATTTCCGAAGCATCCAGTTTTACGCAATGGGCGTGCCAGACGTCATCGCCCGTCCAGCCCAGATCTTCGGCATACTGGCCCGGACGGCAGCCGAATTTCGCTAGGCTATAGGCCACGTCCTCGTCGTTTTCTGCCAGATGGGTGTGCAGCATCACGCCCTTGTCACGCGCCAGCAGGGCCGCGTCGCGCATCAGGTCGCGGCTGACGGAAAACGGCGAACATGGGGCGATGCCAATGCGGGTCATCGCGCCGTGGTTTGCGTCGTGAAAACCATCGACCAGACGGATACAATCCTTGAGGATATCCTCCTCACGCTCAACCAGACTGTCCGGCGGCAGGCCACCGTCACTTTCACCAATGCTCATCGCGCCGCGGGTGGCGTGGAAACGCAGGCCAACCGATTTGGCCGCCTCAATCGTATCTTCTAGCCGCACACCGTTGGGGAAAAGGTATAAGTGGTCTGAGGATTGCGAGCACCCGGTCAAGGCCAGTTCTGCAAGACCGATTTGGGCTGAGACGAACATTTCCTGCGGTCCCATGCGGGCCCAGATCGGATACAGCGTTTGCAGCCAGCCAAATAACAGCGCGTCCTGACCGCCCGGCACGGCGCGGGTCATCGTCTGGTACAAATGGTGATGGGTGTTCACAAGCCCCGGCGTTACCACGCATCCGGCGGCGTTTATCACCGCGTCAACTGGCGTGTGGCCGCTTTCAAGATTGTGCCCGACGGCCTTGATAACACCGCCGTCAACCAACAGATCGGCACCCGCCAGTTCACGCCGTGTGGCGTCCATCGTTACGATGATGTCGGCGTTTTTGATCAGGGTCACGGGCATGGCTTATCCTTGGCGGGAAAATGTTGCCGCAATCCTATCGGGGGCTTGGGCGGGCGGCAAGGTTGGCCCTGCCGCCCGTGCAAATCAGGCCCGCAGTTTTGTACCTTTTGGATCAAAGGGCGGTTCCGCCAACACAACCGCCCGGTGCGGCAGGCCAAGTACAGCCACATCCAGAACAGTACCGGGGGCGGCGTGTTCGGCTTTGACGAAACCAAGCGCCAGTGATTTTTCAACCGTAAAGCCATAGGCGCCAGACGATACCCGGCCAATCGGTGTGCCATCGGGCAGAAAGATAGGCTCGCCACCACTGGCGTCGGCCTGATCGGCGGTCACCTCAAGAATAACCAGTTTTTCACGCGGTGGATTGGCGGCAAGGGCCTGATAGGCGGCTTTACCCAGAAAACTCGGCTTGTCCATTTTGATCAGACGATCCAACCCGACCTCTTGCGGCCAGTATTCCGGGCTGTATTCACGCCCCCAAGACCCGTAACCCTTTTCCAGCCGCAGCGACATCAGGGCCCGCCCGCCAATAGGGCGCACGCCAAGATCGGCACCGGTGTCCAGCAAGGCCTCGTACAGTTTTAGCTGATCAGCCTCGTCGACATAAACCTCCCAACCCAGATCGCCGGTGAAAGACACGCGAATGGCGATGGCGTCAATTCCGGCGACTGTGATCCGGGCGGAGCGCATGAATTTCCAAGCCTCGTTTGACAGGTCGGCTTGGGTTAAGCGTGACAACAATTCGCGCGATTTCGGCCCAGCCACGTTAAAGCCGCACAATGCTTCGGTCCGGCTGACAAACGTCACGCTGTCAGGGCGTGCCACGGCATCAAAGAACCGTTTGTGATAGCGTTCGGCCATGCCCGAGCCGACCATATAGAAATGATCCTCAGCCAGTTTGGTGATGGTGAAATCCCCGGCAATGCCGCCGCGCACACCAATCAGCGGGGTGAGGCAGGAACGGCCCACCTCGGTCGGCACATTATTGGCCACGACTTTGTTCAGCCAATCGGCAGCGCCAAGGCCTGAAACCTCATATTTTGCAAAATTCGACACATCGACCAGACCGACACCACCACGCAGGGCGGCACATTCCGCGCGCACCGGTTCAAACCAGTTCTGGCGAGTAAACCCATAGGTTTCAACGGGTTCCATGCCTTCCGGCGCATACCAAAGCGGGTGCTCCCAGCCATAGTTCAGACCGAAAACCGCGCCGAGGGATTTTTGCTTTTCATAAACGGGGCGTTTGCGCATCGGGCGGCCCGCCTCGCGTTCCTCGTAAGGAAAGTGGATTTTGAAGCGGTTGGCATATTGATCGCCGACCCGCGCCTTGGTGAAATCCTTGCCCGCCCACAGACCGAACCGCGCCATATCCCAGGGGAACATGTCGTATTCAGATTCGCCGTGGATGATCCATTGCGCGCTCATCAATCCCAGCCCGCCGGATTGCGAAAAGCCCGGAATGATGCCGTTGCAGCAGAAATAATTGCGCAATTCCGGCACCGGGCCAAACAGGGCCGAGGCGTCAGGCGACCAGATCATCGGGCCGTTGATCACCCGTTTAATACCTGCATCCGCAGCAACTGGTACCCGGTCCATGGCACGCATAACATTGTCCATGATGCGATCAAGATCGTCGGCAAACAATTCATGGCCAAACCCCTGCGGCGTGCCGTTTTCAGCCCAGAACCGCAGGTCTTTTTCATAGGCCCCGATCAGCAGACCGTTGCCTTCCTGCCTGAGGTAATATTCACCGTCCCGATCCGCAACAGACGGCAAACGCCGCCCCATATTGGCGATCTCATCGATGGTTTCGGTGACAAAATACTGGTGTTCGGTCGGTTGCAACGGCAGTTCAATACCGGCCAGCGCCGCCACTTCACGGCCCCACAGACCGGCCACGTTAACCACCCATTCCGTGTGGATATTGCCGTTCGGGGTTTCCACGATCCAACTGCCATCAGGCTGCGGCGTTGTCGCTGTCACCGGGGTAAAGCGGTGGATTTCCGCCCCCATGTTGCGCGCGCCCGTCGCATAGGCCTGCGTCACACCTGACGGGTCGACATTGCCGCCATCACCTTCAAACATGATGCAGCGCACGCCATCGTAATTGACCAATGGGTGCATCGCCTCGGCCTCTTGCCGGCTGACTTCACGAAAATCGACGCCAAACACGCGCGCCTTTGCCTCTTGCAGACGCAACTGGTGTTCACGTTCTTCGGTCTGCGCCAGATAAAGCGAGCCGGGCTGAAACACGCCGCAGCCCTGCCCGGTTTCCGCCTCGAGCTCTTTATAAAGCTGCATGGTGTAATATTGCAGTTTTGAGATGTTGTTGTTGTCATGCAGCCCGTGCAGGTTCGCCGCCGCGTGCCAAGTGGAGCCTGAGGTCAATTCGTCCCGCTCAAGCAGCACCACATCTGTCCAGCCAAGTTTCGCCAAATGATACAGGATCGAACAGCCGACAAGGCCTCCCCCGATAACAACGGCCTGTGCGTGGGTTTTCATGGGTTTATTCTCCGAGTGGGTCAGGATGTGGGTCAGGTTGGTGTAAAAGGGTCATTCTTCGCGGCCATGGCTGGCCAGTATCCGGTGGATCGCACCCGCCGATGGATCATTCGTATCAAGCGCAAAGATATAGGCGTGGGTCAGATAAAAACAGGCCGCATCAATGTTGCCAAGGTCCAACATGTGATCCCCGGCCTGATGATAAAGCGACACAAGCATAGATTTATCCTGCGCCGCGTGGGCGGCAAGCAAAGTCTCATCTAAGGCTTTGAGTTCCATAACAATCTGGCCTAACCGCCAAATGTGCGGCCTTTTTCAACTTGTTTCGCGACCCAATGATGGAAGTCATAGGTTGGATTGTCCATGACCGGGGAAAACTTGCCACCATCAAAATGCACGGCGTGTCGACCGCGTTGCATGCCTTCGACGACGAACAAATCCTCTTTCAGCACGGATTTCCACTGGGCGGTGTTTTTCGCCCTCAGATCATCCAGATCGGGACGCTCGGCAGGGTCAAATCCATAAAAGATTTCGACCCGTTCGATGGATTTTTCAGGGCCTTGTGGCAGCACCAGCACGGTGAAAAAGTGATCGCGCTGAAAGCCGAGCATAACATTGGGAAAAACCACGGGGTATTCGGCCCCCTTGTCCCAGAATTCTGGCAGACCGTTAAAATCCGGGAAAACCTCGCCATTGTCGCCCTGCATGCCCTGAAACACTTTGGTGCCCTGTCCGGCAAAAGCGCCGTCGTTTTTGACGTGATAATGATCCTCAAGCCGGGAATAGGAATTCAGACCGGGATGAATCCACGGCAAATGATAACTTTCGCAGTAATTTTCGACCGCCAGTTTCCAGTTGCATTTGACTTCAAACGAAAACCCATCGCCGTGGTATAACGGCTTGTCGTGATCTTTCATCCGCGCCATCGCACCTGCCGCATAGTCAGGGAACGGGGCGGCAGTGCCGTCGATGTTCACGTAGATGATATCGCGCCAGACATAAGACCGGATTTCGGTCAGGCCCAGTTCATTTCGCTTGATGTTCTCGTGCAAATTCTGCCCCGGCCCGCCGACATGCGGGGTCGAGCGCAACTCGCCCTTCAGGCCATAGCACCACGAATGATAGGGGCAGCGGATGGTGCCGCGCACATTGGTTTTCTGCTCGACCAAAATCATGCCACGGTGGCGGCAGGTATTCTGGAACACGCCCAAGCCGCCGTCGCCGTCGCGCACAACCAATAGCGGCATGCCCATGAATTCAACCGGCATGGCGTCGCCCGCATTGGGGGTGTCAAAGGCGAACCCGATCCCGGCCCAATTGGCGAACATGACCGACTTGCGTTCCTCATCATAGATATCAGGATCGGTGTAATGCGCATTGGGCAACCCGCGCGCGGTTTCCACGGGCTGCAACACACCTGACAGGTCGCTGGATTGCGGGATCATCTGGCCGGGCATATCTTCGGGAAACTGATCGTCGGGCATCTTGTGTCCTTTTCATCCGGCGGCATTGTCCGCATCAAAACTCTGCCCAGTAAAATCCGCCTATTTCGCCTCAATCGCGCTTTTTTTCGACAAAACCTATTCCGGTGGCGACGCCGGGCCGGAAAACGGTGGGTTTAAGCAATAATAATGCCCACCCGGTCACCTTAGCGTGAAGGTGTATTCCGGGGTCGAATTATCCTGTAGGCTTGGCGGATTACTTTGTTGAACAGGAGTTTATTATGAACAGAAGACGCACATTGAAAATGATATTTGCCGCCGGGGCCACCCTGTTGGTGCCGTTTGCAAAATCAGCCAGCGCCGCGACCACCCATCAGGTTGAAATCAAGGGCTTCAAATTCGCGCCCAAAACCCTGTCCGTCAAAGCCGGTGACACCATTGTTTTCACCAACAAAGACGGCGCGCCGCACACCGCCACCGCACGCGATAAAAAGTGGAACACCAAGACCCTGATGCGCAATAAATCCGCGTCAATCGCGGTGACGGCTGAAATGGACAAGAATTATTTCTGCAAATTCCATCCGGCCATGACCGGCCGGTTGAACATCAGCTAACCATCAAAGGGCATTATAAGATCGGCATCGTCCGGGCGGTTTGAATTGACCCGCGCATCGACGCGGTGAAAGGCAAACCGGTCCTCGGGCGCTGGCTGCATCAATGTCGCCGCGCCTTTGCCTGCCTCGCCCAGCCACAATCCGTAATCCGAAGGCGCAATGGTGACCGGCATGCGGTGATGGATCGCTGACATGGTTTCGTTAGCCGATATGGTGACCATAGCGCAGGTGGATTGCGTGATGCCTTCCGGGCTGGTCCAATCCTGCCAGATCCCGGCAAACGCCATATGGCTTTCGTCAGTTGGGCGAATATACCACGGCAGGCGATCGCCTTGGGTGGTTTTGGTCCATTCATAAAACCCGGTGGCCGGGATCAGGCAGCGTCGCGCGCGGCACGCAGCGCGAAAGGCCGGTTTTTCAGCGATAGTTTCGGCGCGCGCGTTGATCAGCAACGGGCCATCACGATCGGTCTTGTACCAATGCGGCAAGAACCCCCAGCGCATCGGCAACAAATGGCGACCGTCTTCATGCCTAACCACAACCGAGACATTCTGCGTCGGGCAAATATTGTACCGCGGCACCGGCATCAGGCTTGCGCCAAGCACCGCGTCAAACAATTGGGCCATCGCATCATGGGGCAAAGTCAGGGCAAAGCGTCCGCACATGATACCACCATGTGAGACGCGCCCGGATTCTTCAAGTCACAGCGCGTTGGCAGCCCAAAAAGCCGTATCCTATTGATCCACCAACAAAATCTTGCGTGGATAATCCGTCAGATAGTCAGCGCCAGTGTCTGTCACGACAATAGAATCCCCAATCCGCCCGCCATATTCCCCATCAACCGAGATACCGCCATCAACCGCAAAGGTCATACCGGGTTGCAGGATCGTCTGATCGCCCGCCTTCAATTCCGGCGCCTCAAGATAAGACATACCGATTGAACGACCCGTGCGGTATCCGGGTTCATAGCCCCGTTCGCGGTAAACGACGTTCGCGGCCTCCGCCACGCTTTCGGCCGTGACCCCCGGCCTGATCGCAGCAATCGCAGCTTGTTGCGCATCAATCGCGGCTTGCTGAACCCGCGCCCCGGCGTCTGAGACTTCGCGCACGAAAAACATCCGGTCAAATCCCAGCTTGTACTGTTTGAACTGTGCCATGTTGCAAAAGCAGAAATAGACCGGGTCACCAACCTCAAGCGCTTTGACGCTGGCCCGGCGATGCACCATGGATGTGTCGCGGCCCGATTGCATGACCTGCAAATTGTGGATCATCGGGGAAATAAAAGCGTCCAGACCTTTGTCGGTCAGAAAACCAGCGGCCTTGCGCGTCCCGGCGTTGATCACCGCCAAGGCGGCCTCGTATTCCGGTGCGCCTGCTGCTAATGCCCCCTCGGCGGCGGCCATCATGGCACCCGCGATCTGGCCGGTTTGGCGCATGATGTCGATTTCCATCGGCGATTTGATCATCC
>JAJFIC010000074.1 GCA_021775315.1 Paracoccaceae bacterium | reverse complement strand
CGTAAACAGAGTCGGATCGATGAACCTCCACTTTGGTATCGACCGAAATGTGAACGACAAATTGAGTTCATTGTCCAAGCCGTAAACAATCTGTGCGACATTGGTTGAATATTGTGTTGGTTTTCCTGATTGCTCCTGTCCCGGTTTTTTCTGGTCTCTTTCGAGCAATATTGTAACCGCAGTTTAAACCTCCCTTTCCACGCCTGACCGGTTTTTGTGATTCCGTTCAGCATGGATTAGAGGAGTAACTACATAAGCGGTGCGCGCACCCTACTTGACACCCCAAGATTGAACGGGGTTGATCCCCAGATGTGGCTCGAATAGGATTTGGATTATATCGCTGACCACAAAATCAGCAGGCTAGTCGAATTTGTACCCTTGTTCTTTAGTCCGGTGATGCAACAGATGATCCTAATAAAGGAATTTGTTATGGGCAGTATCAAATTTGAATGGACAGCTCAGTTGATCTTGAGTTTTTGGCTCCTATTCTTATTCACTGCCTGCCAACTATTCGCTCAAGAAAAATTCGAATACACCAAACACATGGTGATGCTTGAGACTGATATTATCGAAAATGGAAACTCAATTCGGCTCGAAACCTGGGTCTATGAACCGAAAGATAAAAGGCGGCCACCTGTCCTTATTATTAACCACGGGTCAACAAATGGTGGCACCAAAATCGAAGAAATAAAAGCGTCGTATGACGCATCAAATATTGCGGGTATTTTCGCTGGTGCAGGATGGGTTGTGATAGTACCCAATAGACGGGGAAGAGGGAAATCGGATGGTCTTTACGACGAAGGTTTTCGACGTGACAGAAAGAAAGGATATTCTATATATCTGAGCCGGGTTAAGCCAGGTGTTGAAAGGGCATTGCGGGATATTGATGAGGTATTTGCAAAAATACAAGTACTAGCACCTGCAGCGGATACTTCAAAAGTGGTCATTAGTGGCATTTCCAGAGGAGGTGCCTTGTCCGTAGCATATGCTGGGAAAAACCCAGAGAAAGTAATTGGGGTGGTTAATTTCGTTGGGAGTTGGAACAAAGACAATTATGCCAATCCGCACTTTAATCAAATATCGAGCATGGGTCAGGAATTCATATTTCGCTATGCAGAGGATTTCAAACGGCCCGCCCTCTGGCTTTATGGCTTTAACGACAATTTAGTCGATGTCAGAAAACGAAAGAAATACTTTGATAAATACGTTTGCAAAAACGGAGTTGGTGGAGCTTTTCATGCTTATACGGTAACAGAAATTTCTGATGGTCATGCGTTGGCCCGTTTTTCAAGGCATTGGGAAAAAGAAGTTCTTGAGTACATGAGCAACATGGTGGGCGGGGAACAATTCTCAGGAAATTGTACCTCCAACAATGACCCCCATGTCGCAATTGCCAAAGAGCTTGGCATGATTGAAAAATTCGGAGAAACGTGGGTGAAAATTTTGCAGAAAAAGCTTAAGCTTCGAGGCTACTATTTCGCAAGAATTGATGGAAAGTTTGGCCCCCAAACGAAGAAAGCAATGGCTCTTTGTTTTGAAGAGGAGCTTTGTTAATGGTATCGCCACCGACAAGAGCTTGAATGTATCCACCGATATCTGAAATGCGGAACTCTACGATGGCCTTTCCAAGGCATTTTGAGCAAAGTGAGGTTGCGATTACATTGGCAACTTTATTTTCTCCCTGACCGGCTTCAGCAAGCGGAGCAATTGCTATGACGCCCGTATGTCCGCATAGGCAGGTCGGGTTGGACGGTATTTTCTGACTGGCTTCGACAGAATACATTGGCGAAATTTCAAGGGTCCTGTAACCTGAGAATTAAGCAAATACTTACTATTCGAGGGCACAGTTGTTTGCATTTCCATCGTTTTGAGCTGTCAGAAAAGCACTGGCTTCGGTGTCGTTGAGAATCGAAAATTTGATCTGATCAACTCTTGGGAAAGTTTCTGACACGAGTTTGCTAATTCTAAATCGAGCAATTATTTTTCCTGATGCTGGTGCCGTGCTATTAGTGGGAACCATTTGTGCGTGAGCGTAACTCGCTTCGCTGACGTTGCCCGCAAAATCAAGAAAAAAGCAGGGATCCTCTTTGGTAAATTTCACCGACGCATCCGAGAAGAAATCGGGCACTGAATTCGGTTCCAGGCTCAGCCCAGAAACCCCATCGCGGGTTCCAGTGGTTCCGTTGCCTTCTGGATCAATTTTTAGATCCTGGCCGATGCTTCCTAAAACCCAAATGTCGCTCTCAAAAATCTGGAAGGCGCGTGCTCTGCGATCTTGTCTGCGAGGCCTCGACCGCATACTGGAAAACTTGTCCTCAAATTCAGCAAAGCTTTCTCTGGTCATTGGTTCGAGGTTCAGTGCTTGAGCGCTTACGCCTGAATCTATGTCAACATTCAACCCTGCGGAGTTCATGTAATCATAACTCCTTTCGTCAAGATTAATACAGGTGTTTCTAAAACTTGCGTAGGCTTGGCTGTTTTGTGTCCGATAAAGACCCCAAGCTTTATATAAGACTAGGAGTTTGTCTGTTTGATTCAAAGAAAACGCAGTTGCCACGGCTTCTGCATATGCGTCACAACCAGATATTGCGGAGGAAACATTCGCAGCCGTTGTGAAATGACCCAATGATGTTGCCAAATTCAGGAGCTTTGCGTCGGTCGATTCTTTGTCGCTGGAAACTTGAATGACAGTGAATTTTCCTGGGATCGTCCCAGCCTTTGAAAAGACTTTGCCAGCGTTCTGACTAACCATATTCACTGAAAGGCGCTTCAGGCGAATAGTCTCAATTGAATTTAGGTCGGCTACAGTTATTTGAGATCCAGAACGGAATTCCTTCGGTGTTTCACTAGGCGCTATTCCTACTACTGTCGCCGTTCTTTCAGAAAACAACACCAATTTGGTTTCGACGATGATTTTGACGCTTCCACCACCGGCTTTAGCAGGAAAGAACTCCAAGCCTTGTGACTCGCGTATATCGATTTCATCACCCAGCCTCTCCGTTTTCTTGAAATCGAGTGGGCCGATAATTTTGGCTACCATTTCGTCCATTGCTTCAACGGCTGCCGTCAAAGCATTTTTTTGAGCTGGAGTTGGAACAACGGCTGAGGTTGAAGCTGTGCCCCCCGAATACACAACATCGTGGGCTTTCTTTAAATCCTCGAATTGTGAACCGGTGAGATTTCGAAAGCCCAGCAACTTGGAAAAAAGGTTGAACTCAATATTTTTCGAGAAGCTCTGTGAAAACTGGACGGAAATTTTGTCGTTGCTCAACAAAAGGTAGGGTGTGATTGTTGCTGACTTGAGCATTTCGATTTTACATTGGCGGGCGGCGGTTTTTTCCACAAGAACTACAGGGGTTGCGGGGAGAGTCAAACCACCTGCTGAAACTTTTACCGAAAGGACATAAGTCCCTATGAGCTTCACTCCAAGTATTTCGGCCAGCAGAGAGAATTTGTTATCCGATTCGCAATCAAACGCAGCTGTTTTTTCTATGCCATTCAATTGCACCACGACAGCCCCCCAAAGAAGGTCACCAGTATTCCCTCTCATTGCGATTGCAGTGTTCCGCGGAATATTTGTGTTAGTGGTTGAGGCGCTGTTGATCGAAGGGTTACTGATCTTCAAAAACTTTGCAGGATTCTTTGCTAACGGTTGTTTTTCCAGTGAATCTACTGTTGTGACAATAGCCACAACCTCTTCTTTTCCACTGGAACAAAAAGCCTCGTTCTTGTCTTTCTCGGATCCATTTGAGCAAACGGTTGTGTGTGCAATGTTCGAGATCCCAGTCAATGACACTATCAAGAATAGCAACAAAAATGCTTTCATAATCCATCCTCCACAAATTTTTGAACGTACAAATGGAACCGCTTAAGGTTTAACTCAACCACAAGGCGCAAAAATTTTCAATTGAAATTTGTTTCCAGGTGATTTCGAGGGAGACCGAAGTGACTTGCCGCAGATTCATGGAAGAGTGTTTTGGGTGCAATTTGGACCATAAAAAGCTACTGGGATCACAGTAAGGATTCCGCTTGTCCACCATACATTGCACAACAGTGAACCCGATTGTCACCATCTGTCCCCAGAGCAGTTGTAAAATCTCTGCGGTTTACAAAGCGTGCAGTGGTTCACAGAACCTGCGTGACCTGATTATCTGGGCCAAGCCGAGAACACAGCCCTTTTACAAAGCGTTCTGCTGGCCAAGTATCAATAGTTTGGCCACCGGGCTATTTGTTTACACCGAAGATGTTGAGGGCTTCGAGCCACTCACGACACTCCTGCACCGCGCTCACTGATTGACTCTCGCGACCAAATGCCGAGGCTTGTTTCAAGAATGTACCGCGGGGGAATTATCTATGGAAATCGAGAAATCCATTACGGCAATCAGAACTGCGCTTGATACGCTTCAGACCGCTGGCGATCGCGCTGAAATCGTTCAGCGTCACAGCACCGATGAAAAAGATGACCTTCGAGCAAAGTTTGTCGCTCTGCTGGCTGAACTGGATGATGCCAGAAAAATCGTTCGGGCCGCGAACAAAGGATTGGATGATTTAGTGTCCCGCGCCTTCAAGTAATGTTGTCAAGCAAGTCATTTCGGGTAGCCGGCGCGCGATAGACTCTTGGAGGCATGAACGGTATTTACCTGAATAGAATATGAAGACTGCCAAATCTGAAAAACGGAGTGAAGGATGCGAAATCTCCCTGGAACCGCTAGAGAAGAGCTCTATGAGCACGCGCAGCAACTTTCAAAAGTATTTAGTACACAACCGACAAGTGGCGACGACAAGCGCTTCTGGTTCAACCGAGAAGAGCTTGAGCGGGAACTAGCTTTTCAACTTGGGACGGTAGATCAGCATATCTGTATAGACGGACCTAGCGGTAGTGGGAAAACGTCTTTGGCACAAAAGATATTCCGAACCCATAATCGTGATTTTATACACATCCAGGTCACAAAGGACATGGCTTGGCAAGATTTTACGAGGCAGTTTATCGACGTACCAAGAGCATCAAAAACCAATTCTACCGTCGAGGGGAAAGGTGTTCTAAGTTTCTTTCGATCTAGTATTGGCGGAAGTATTAAGTACGGTGAAGAAAACTCAGAAAAAGATAGCTACGAGCTTTTGAGAGCGAAGTCGATCGATTGGAAATCCACTGACATAGCAAAGTGGATTGGCGATAACGGCATTGTATTAATTGTCGACGATCTTGAGAGTGCCAGCGAGGAAATACTTCATAATTTGTCGTCGGTTCCAAAATTATTAGGGCAAACATTTCAAGGTAAGATTGTATTTATTGGCGTTGATGACATCTATACTCGCCTTGCGCGAAACAACCCATCGCTCAAACACAGGCTTTCAGAAATATCAGTTGGAGGATTGGCAAATAAGGGCGAATCCGCTAACTTTGTCCTCGATAAATTTGACGTGCTAGGCATAAAAACTCCGCTTACAAATCCAAAATGCAATAAGGAAACCAAAGGAAAAGTACGCGATTATATTTATGATGCAGCGAACGGCCTCATGAAGGAATTAAATCTTCTTGGATTGACTTTAGCGAGGCAACTAGGAGGCAACCGAAAAGCAATTTCCGTCGCAGATGTGCGGAATGAGTGTTTAAGACTGTCACAAGAAACGCGTAGAAAAAATAGGCACGCAATCCAATCGCTATCACAGGTTATTGGAGAAAACTCAGATTTTCGTCACACATTTAGATATCTTATGTCGAAATCCTCTTCAAGTATTACCCTAGTAGCAGAATTAGAAGAGCAACTACATGGGGTTGCATCTGAAGATCAAATTCGTTCGGCCCTCGAATACATGAGTGACAATAATCTCGTAACAATCACCGGAGGACCTGAGCCAAGAATATTTTTTCTCGATCCTTCGCTTTTAAACTGCCTGAGAGCTCATCTTAGAAACCCAAAAGAGTTGGGTTGGGACCCTCGGGGAGATAGCACCATATCACAATACTCTCTGGGTCTTATTGGCGGCTCGTCTGCAGACCCTTCGTAGGACTTGAAGATTGAAATAGTGTCAGCCGCCTCACGGCCGTGTTGAAGAGCCACGATGGCAGACCAGTCACGAACGGTCGGACTCTAATTTGTCACACCGCGCGGCATACAATCGCTTTCGACTGAACTCACTTTGCCACCAAAGAAGGTGAAAATAGCTGTGTCAAGAGTGCTGATCATCTCGGATCGCCGAGATGCGAGAATGCTGATTTATCCCAGGAAATGATTGCTACACGGCCAGATGAGTGATCCGATAGGTGGGCCATGCCGCTGTAACTATTCGATAAAACGAAGAATGAAATCAGGCTAAGAATCAGGGAGTCGGGGGTTCGAATCCTTCCCGGTGAGCCAATTCCCTCCTAAATTATTTCCTAGTTAGCATTTATCAGGTCTGCAAACCATACGCTTACAAGCTTCCTGTTGCTTGATCGTCTGAAATGCGATTGGCATATCGAGCAGGCAACTTCTCAGAATTTGGTGCTTCCCGCTTTCTTGATCTGTTCACGCTATTTCTTGGTGAATTCATCAGCGAACTTGTTGATATCGAAATAAATGCGTTACGTTGGGATTCAAAATCCGTCGCCGAAAGGCTTGCAAGTTCGAGTTCCTTTGGGCGAAACATTCATCACGACAATTCATTCAGCCATTTCCATCCCACATATTTGTCGCCGCTCTGCTTGATGTGAGTGTATCTTTGAAGTGAGGACCAAGATCGGTGTCCGGATACAGCGGCAACCTGTGGAATCGACAAGCCGGTTTCGAACAGGCGTGAAACACCCTCGTGGCGTAGATCATGGAATCGCAGATCATCAATTCCCAAGAACTTGCAAGCCCGAGTGAAGGAGGCGCTGATTGTGTCGCCTTGATACGGGAATATCAGGTCTTTCTTACGGGGCATGCCAATCGCGATCTGTAGGGCTTCAGGTGGTAAATCGCACCAAACATCATTTCCCACCTTGTCGCCTGGGTGTTTCATGTCCGCGACGAAAACCCGTCTGTGTTTGGTGTCGAGACCTTCCCATGCTATCCGTGTGATTTCTTCCTGTCGCCGTGTTGAGAACAATGCAAAACCAACCACTTTGTGCATTGGCAAGGAGCTGGGCCGGTGTGCATGCTTGTTCCGAAAGAGCGTGAGCAATGCGTCTAGCTCTTCCAAAGAAGGTCTTCTGTCTCTGCTTCGCCCTTTCCCAGTAATGCCAAGACGGTTGCAAACGACAAAAGCGTCTTTCATGGCCCGCTGGTCAAGCTCAATGCCCCAAGCGGGCCTTGCGAGTGCGAATATTGCACCCAAATGTGAAAGATAATTGCTGACCGTCGAAGGTATCCGGGTTGCTCCAAGTTCTTTTGCGAAGGCAACTATGTCATGGCTTTGGATTTCGCTGCAATCCATGTCCGCAATATCGTATTCTTTGATTGAGCGCAGAACCTGCGTTTTGGTTCGGCCAACAGCTTTGACGCTCTCTTGCGTATATCGATCGATTGCATCTGCAAGCGTTCGTCCGCGATTTCGGATCGTAGACAGGTCATTACCTGCTGCTTCAACTTCCTTCATGCGCTTCTTCAGCCAAGCTTTCGCTGAGCTCTTCTGGTCGAAGCTACGTGCCTCCCTGTGCGCCCATTTCCCTTTTCTTTTGACAGCAATCTGTGCGAGATAGGCGATTGAGCCGTCTTTGCGTCTGCGTTCTATGATATGGGCCATTTCGGAACAACTTTTTGAGAATCGGAACAACTTTTGTTGTCCCAATAGTGCAGAATAGGCAAAAACAAGCAAGAATAAGCATATCTATGATGCACGATGGAAGAGGCGTTATGCAAAATAAGTCAATAATAACAAAGACTTATTTGGACAGAAGGTTATCCGTTGCCCCGATGATGGACTGGACCGACCGACATTGCAGATACTTGCACCGGTTATTGTCGCGTCACACGCTGCTTTATACCGAAATGGTGACGGCGCAGGCGGTTATTCATGGCGATCGGGAGCGGCTATTGGGGTTTGATGCCGCAGAGCATCCGGTTGCTTTGCAGCTAGGTGGTTCGGAACCTGCGGCGCTGGCCGAGGCGGTGCGGATCGCTTGTGACTTTGGCTATGACGAAATTAACCTTAACGTCGGTTGCCCGTCTGATCGGGTGCAATCGGGCACGTTCGGGGCTGTGTTGATGGAACATCCTGCACTTGTCGCTGACTGTGTTGGTGCGATGATTGCGGCCAGCGCCGGGGCAGAAATCACGGTCAAATGCCGCATCGGTGTGGATGATCAGGAGCCGCGCGAAATCTTGCCAGCCTTCCTTGAAACCGTCAGCGCGGCGGGTGTTGGCAGTTTCGCCATTCATGCGCGAAAGGCTTGGTTGCAGGGGCTTTCACCCAAGCAGAACCGGGATATACCGCCGCTGGATTATCCGCTGGTCCTTGAGATGAAAACAGCCTTTCCGGCGTTGGAGATTGTGGTAAATGGCGGGATTGCTTCGCTTGATCAGGCCGAGGCGTTCTTGGCGCAAGGTCTGGATGGGGTTATGATCGGACGGGCGGCGTATCATGATCCCTGTTCGGTTCTTTTAGAGGCCGACGCGCGGATTTTTGGCGGCCCCGGCGGGCGAACAGCCGAGGCGGTGGTTTCCGATATGCTGCCCTATATCGAGGCGCATCTGGCGGGCGGCGGTCGTCTGAACCAGATCACCCGGCACATGTTGGGCATGTTCACAGGTCTTGCTGGCGCGCGGCATTGGCGGCGTGTTCTGTCTGAACGCAGCCATCAGGCCGGGGCTGGACCGGAAGTGGTTGAAGACGCCTTGTACGCGATGCAGACTGTCCAGAACTTGCAGGCCATTGGAAAGTGACACCTCCAACGTCCGGGATCACAGGAGAGAACAATGCCTGACATAGCGGATTTGCTGCCGATGCTTGCTTTGCTGTTGGCAATCGGCGCGTTTGCCGGGGTCATTGCCGGGCTTTTGGGCGTTGGTGGCGGCATTATTCTGGTGCCAGCGTTTTATTTTGCCTTTTCCGGCCTTGGCTATGACAACCCACAATTGATGCAGATATGTCTGGCGACTTCGTTGGCGACAATTGTAGTGACGTCGATCCGTTCTGTGCTCAGCCATCACAAACGCGGCGCTGTTGACTGGGATATCCTGAAATCATGGGCGCCCGGCATTGCCATTGGGGCCGCGATTGGCATGGTTGCGGCCACTGGATTACGCTCGGATGTTTTGATGGCGATTTTCGGGGTGCTTGGCCTGATTGTCGGTCTTTATCTGGGGCTGGGACGTGCAAACTGGCGGTTGGGTGGTGAAATGCCCAAAGGGATTACGCGGGCACTGGTGTCACCGATCGTTGGATTTTTATCGGTTTTGATGGGGATCGGTGGTGGTTCATTCGGGGTGCCGTTGATGAGTCTTTATGGTGTTGTCATCCACCGCGCGGTGGCGACGGCGGCCGGGTTTGGGGTGATTATCGCGGTGCCGAGCGTGATCGGATTTCTGCTGATTGATGCGCCACTGGAAAATCGCCCGCCGTTCACCATCGGACATGTCAATCTGGTGGCCTTTGCCATTATCATTTCAATGACGCTTATCACGGCCCCGCTTGGCGTTCGGCTGGCGCGTTCGATGGATGCCAAACTGCTGAAACGGGTTTTTGCCGGGTTTATTGTCCTGATGGCGCTGAACATGTTGCGAAAAGCGCTGGGCGGATGAGCCTTGCGGCTGAATTTGCCTTGACCGGCTTTATCCGGTTCGGGGTTGATACGGCGCTATTGGACTGGTTGAAAATCGCCGGGCCAGCGGCCCTCGCAACGCGGCATGATCCGGCTTTCGCAGAATGGTTGCGGTGCGAGGAAACGTGGTTTGTTGGCGTCAACGCGCTTGCCAATGACGGGCAAGGCGCGCTCAACGGGTCTGGCGCGCTTTCTGGGCGCGCGGTTGGTTTTATTCGCAATAATCTCGGGTTTGGGGGCGGTGCGTTTGATCGCGGGCAGGTTTCAATCTGTTATCCCGGTTTTCCCAAGCCGCAAGACGGCGAAACTGCCGGGGCGTTTGCCTATCGACGGGATCGCGATGGCGCGCATGTGGACGGGTTGCATCCCGTCGGGCCAGAGCGGCGGCGTAAAGTGCAGGAATGTCAGGGGTTTTTGCTGGGACTTCCGGTGACGACAACCAATGCGCTGGCAGCACCTTTGGTGGTTTGGCAAGGCTCACACAAGATCATGCAGGCGATGTTTGTCAGCGAATTGGCTGGGGTCGCGCCCGCTGATTGGCACAAGGTCGATTTAACCCAAGCCTACCATGCCGCCCGGCGTCAGGTGTTTGAAACCTGCGCGCGCGTTGTGGTGCATGCGCGACCGGGCGAGGCTTATGTGCTGCACCGGTTTGCATTGCATGGTGTGTCGCAATGGCAGACGGGTGCTGTGGCCCCAGAAACTGGTCGTGCGATCCTGTATTTTCGCCCGGAAATCGACCAGCAGGATTGGCTTTTTCACTGAAGTGAAAAGAAGAATGCCTTCGGCGAGAGTATTTTTGGAACAATGATCTTGGGGATTTAGGCCTATTGGCGCAGGTATAATTCGTCGTCCACAAGGGCGGCATTTGACAAGCGGTTGAGGAATGACAGGCCGATGACGCTGGTTTCAAGCACTCCGGGTGCCGCGATTGCGGCTTCGACCTCAAACAATTCCACGTCGTCAATCCGGACCGAAAACAGCGGAAACAAGGCGGCGAAAATCTTACGGTCTGCCAGCGCAATGCGTTGATCGAATTTCAGGCGTTCGGGGTGCAGGCCTAACCGCTCGGCCTCGGCATATTGCACGATCACGAGGGGCGAGGCGATATCAACCAGCACGCCAAGGCTGGTATTGTTGATCTGGGCCACGGCGCGGTAAACCCCGTCCCAAGCCAGCAGTAGCCTCGTTTGGTTGATCGGATCATTGCCAAGCGTTGTGACATCAGGATCAAGCAGTGCCGCCGGGATTTTACCCGCACTGCGCGCCACTTCAAACCCGGTCCAGACCAGACCGGCAATCAGGGCGACCACGACAAACCGCGATGTTGCCCCCATCAGCGACAAAAGCGGGCGCAATAGTTCAGCTGTAACAATGCCTGCCGCAAACAGCGCGCCATATCCCAAAAGGACCGGATTGACCTCGTCCATCCCCAGGTCAATATCCGTGGTGTTTTTGACCAGCAGATACAGCAAGCCAAGGACGATAAAGATTATTAATGCCCGCATAGTTACGCCCCTTCCGCATACGCATGATAGGCGGGTGCGTAGGTCTTGTCACCCTATGCTTGGGGGTATTTCAGGGCTGGCGGCGACGGTTCGCGCCGCGGGTTCGCCGACCGCGTATCAAGGGCGCGCGTTCGGGCAGAACTGCCATAATTTGATCGCGACTTTGCTGGCCCAGCTTTGACCAGTCGGTGATTTCGGCCAATGTGCGATAGCAGCCGATGCACAGCCCGGATTGTGGGTGCATAACGCAGATGTTCTGGCACGGGCTGTCGATTTCGTCGCGTTTCCAGATTTCGTCAGTCATCACTGTGGCCTTTAAGATGCGCCAGTCGGTCCAGCGCCCCTTGCAGGATATAACCAGCGGCAACGTGGTCGATGACTTGTGCGCGACGTTTTCGTGACGTATCCGCCTCAAGCAGGGCCCTTTCAGCGGCGACCGTCGACAATCGTTCGTCCCAATAGACGATTGGCAGATCGGTCAAAGCGCTCAAATTGCGGGCAAAAGCCCGGGTCGACTGACAACGCGGGCCTTCGCTACCGTCCATATTCATCGGCAAACCCAGAACAATACCGGCCAGCTCACGCTCAGCAGCGATCGCCAGCAGGGCCGCAGCATCAAGGCCAAATTTGCGGCGTTTGATGGTCTCAAGCGGCGTGGCCACGTTGCGAAGGCGGTCTGACACCGCGACGCCGATGGTTTTGGTGCCAAGATCAAGGCCCATCAATGCGCGATTGCCGGGTAATATCTGGCTGAATTCGGTCACATCGTCGTAAACTGTGCTCACTCGGTGATACCGACGGCTTTGGCGGCTGCGCGCAAGGTTGTCATGGCGGCGGCGTCATCAGCAAATTCCTGTTGCGCCTCGCCCCAGACATCGGCGGCCCGCTTAGTGTCGCCAAGCACCCCATAGGCGCTGATCAGGCGGGCCCATTCGTCGGCAGTACCACCGTCGTTGGCCAATCGGGCGGATAATTGTGCCACCATGCCTTCGATCATCTGCTGGCGTTCTTCGGCCGTCATGTCGCCTGCATCCTCGACCTGCTGACTTGACGGGCCGGGCAATTGCGGTGCCGGAAGGCCTGCCATGCGGGCAACATCGCCGATCTGTTGTTGGATCGGGCCGATCCACGGTGCGTTTGGCGGGCCTTCTTCCAACAGTTCGGTCCACAGCCTGTAGGCAAGGTCAGGGCGGCCGTTTTGGGCCAGATCAAGGCCTGAATAATAGCGTGTACGCTGATCGCGCGGCGCAAGGCTGATAGCGTTGCTCAGGGCGCGCTCAGCCTCGGGCGAGACATAACCACCAGCGGCAATGATCATCAATTCAGCCAGATCGGTGAAGTCCTGCGCACCAGCGTCGTCGCCCATCAGTTCAATCATGCGGCCCTTGGCAATGCGGGCGGCGGCGAAATTGCCCAGACGGGCCTCGTGTTCGGCCAGCAATTCCTGACCGCGCGGATCATTGGGTCGGGCCGCAGCCGTTTCACGCAATTGCGCGACCAGGGCTTTGTAGCCTTCTTCGGCCTGATCCCCGAGTTCCGTAATGTCACCAACACTGGCCTCGGCCACGGATTGTGCCGGGCGGTTTGCCTGCTGTTCAACCATTTGGGCGTTGCGCTTGACCAAAGGCAGGTCTGGTGCGCCGTTTGCGCCAATCATCCTATAGGTCAGGCCTGTGCCGACCAGCAAAACCACGCCCGCTGCTACTGCCGCCAGCAGATTGGTTTGCCGGTTGGCCTGTTGCCTGACTGTCGCGCTGGAATGGACCTTGTCGGCCTCTAACAGTCGGCGGGAAACCTCCAGCCTTGTACGCTCTGCTTCATCGTTACTCAGCACGCCTTTGGCCAAATCGCTTTCAACCTCGATCAGTTGATCACGATAGACTTGCAGGTCAGGGCTGGGCTGTGCAAACGTGGCCGGATTGCGCACCCGCAACAGGGGCCGCAGCACAAACCACGCAACCGCAACCATTAGTATCAGGGCGATCAGCCAGAAAATCATTATGCAACTCCGTTCAGCGCAAAACCCGCGCCAATGGTGAAATATCGTCGCTAGGCTTGTAACGGTTGCGCATCCCGCTTGAAAGCCCCTAGATGCGCGCATGCCCTACACATTGACGCGAGGCTTTTCAGGTCGCGAAAATGTCGCTAAAACTCGGAAATATGCCGCTCTGATTATGGGGCAAAAACGTCCAATAGCGCAGAAGAGCGCATATCAGTTTTACATGGGGAATCACGCATTCAGCACCTCCCCGAAATTTCGCCCAGTATTTCGCCCAATTCGGAGCGCGCCCATGAAACGCTATTCCGCCTTTGCCATCGCCCGCGAAGCCGCCCGTTATCACTCGGGATGGGAACGCGCATGGCGATCGCCTGAGCCAAAGAAATCTTATGACGTGGTGATCGTCGGGGCCGGGGGGCATGGGCTGGCGACGGCCTATTATCTGGGTAAGAACCACGGCATCACCAATGTGGCGATTATCGAAAAGGGCTGGCTGGGTGGCGGCAATACCGGGCGCAACACAACGATCATCCGCTCGAATTATTTGCAGGACGAAAGTGCCGCGATTTATGAAAAGGCCCGCTCGTTATACGAGAACCTGTCGCAGGAACTGAACTACAACGTCATGTTCAGCCCGCGCGGTGTGATGATGCTGGCCCAGACCGAACACGAAATCCGGGGCTATAAACGCACAGAACACGCCAACCGTCTGCAAGGCATCGAAACAAGGTTTATTGGCCCGAAGGAAGTCAAGAAACTGGTGCCGATCATCGAACTTAACGGCCCGCGCTATCCGGTGCTGGGCGCGTTATGGCAACCGCGCGGCGGCACCGCCCGCCATGACGCGGTGGCCTGGGGTTATGCCCGCGCCTGCAGCGATATGGGGATGGACATCATCCAGCAGACCGAAGTGACGGGCATCAAACAGGCGCGCGGCAAAGTGACGGGTGTCGAAACCACACGCGGCGTGATTGCTTGCAAAAAGCTCGGCATGGTTGTCGCCGGGCATTCCGGTGTGCTGGCCGACATGGCCGGTTTCCGACTGCCGATCGAAAGCGTGTCCCTGCAAGCACTGGTGTCAGAGCCGATAAAACCCTGCATGGACGTGGTCGTAATGGCCAACACCGTGCATGGCTACATGAGCCAGTCCGACAAAGGCGAAATGGTCATCGGTGGCGGTGCTGACGGGTTCAACAATTATTCGCAACGCGGCAGTTTCCACCATCTTGAGGAAACCGTGCGCGCCCTGATTGAAACCTTCCCAATCGTGTCTCGCCTGAAAATGCTGCGTCATTGGGGCGGCATCGTCGATATGACCGGGGACCGATCACCAATCATTTCAAAAACGCCACTCGGAAACACCTTCATCAATTGCGGCTGGGGCACCGGCGGCTTCAAATCCATCCCCGGCAGCGGCTGGGCGATGGCGGAAATGATGGCCACGGGCGAACCCGGCGATCTGGCCGCAGGCTTTGGCCTTGATCGTTTCCGCGAAGGTCGGTTCATCGACGAAAGCGTTGCAGCGGGGGTGGCACACTGATGTTTTCTTCTTTTTACAAATATCCTCGGGGGGTCCGGGGGGCAGACAGCCACCCGGCGTTCGCGGGCCAAAAATGGACCGCATTGCGGGTTCTGACCACCGGTCTTGCAATTTTTATCGGCGCGACCACGTCTGCCACCGCGACCCATAACGGCGCGACGCTCAGCGAAAATCACGGGGTGTTTCGGATCCTGGGAAATGCCGCGAAACAATCCTGCGCGGCACAGGCAAATGTCAAAAGCGTGGGCGCACAAAACGTCGGTCTGTCGTTGTTTTGGCTGCCATCAAAAAGCATTCACCTGCTGGTCAGCCACCCCAAAGTGACCGCTATGGGGGACACGCAGAAAGTCAGGTTCATCTTTCCGGACGGCACGAACCTGTCGCTTCGAATGGCGCTTCAAGGCACACAGTTGCAGGCGTTGCTCGGCCTTGGGTCCGGTGTTCCGTCCTTGTTTCAGGCCGTCAAAACCAACGCCAGCGTGATGATTGAAATGGTCGAAGTCGGGGATCGGTTTCAACTGGACCTCAGCGCGCGTGACAGTGTGCAAAAAGGGCTGGAGGATTGTCGCGAATGGCTGATTTGATCCATCCAAACCTGACCCGCACCAATGCCGCGTCGTGGCAGGCATTCAACCGCACAAGAAATCTGTGCACGATATGCACTCAGAAAACAGGTGAAAATCCATGCTGATCCTGACCTGCCCAAATTGCGGCGTTGTAGCCGACGAAACAGACCTCCATGGCGGGGGCGAGGCGCATATCACCCGTTTTGGCGCCGACGCGTCCGAAGGTGATTTTGAAAGCTACCTGTTTCACAAGAAAAACCCACGCGGGGTGCATTTTGAACGCTGGCGGCATGTGTATGGCTGCGGAAAATGGTTCCATGCGGCGCGTGATACAGTGACGTTAGAGGTGTTTGGCACATATTCAGCCCAAACCCTGACGCCACCAAAAGCCTTGCAAAACAAGATCAAAAAGAAACGCCCAGACTGGGAAGGGTTCAAAAAATGAGCACCCGTCTTGCCAATCAAGGTCGCGTGATCGACCGTTCCAAAGCGCTTGATTTCACTTTTAACGGCAAACGTTTCAAGGGGTTTCAGGGCGACACGCTGGCCTCGGCCCTATTGGCGAACGGCCAGACGCTTGTTGGCCGGTCGTTCAAATACCATCGCCCGCGCGGCATCATCGCCGCTGGCCCGGAAGAGCCGAACGCGCTGGTCGGCCTTGGCAAGGATGGTAAGTTTGAGCCTAATCAAAGGGTTACGACGACAGAATTGTTTAAAGGTCTAACCTCGACCTCTCAGAACCACTGGCCGAGCCTTGAATTTGATGTCGGTGCCGTCAACAAAATGATGTCGCGGTTTTTCCCGGCCGGGTTTTATTACAAAACCTTCATGTTCCCGCGTTTTGCTTGGAAGCATGTGTTTGAACCAATTGTGCGTGGTGCTGCGGGTCTGGGCCGCGTCCCCACCCATCGCGACGCGGACGCTTACGAATATTTCTACGCCCATGTGGATGTTCTGGTGGTCGGTGGTGGCATTGCCGGTCTTGCGGCTGCCAAACAGGCAGGGCTGGCCGGGGCCAAAGTCTTGTTGATTGAACAGACGGCCAATTGGGGCGGTCGCGGCGTGGTTGACGGTGTGGAAATTGACGGTAAAGCGGCCGACGATTGGGTGTCAGAAACCGTTCGCGAGCTTGAGGCGATGGAAAATGTCACCCTGCGCAACCGCATGATGGGGGCCGGGGTTTACGATCACGGCTACGCGTTGGGATATGAACAACTCAGCGATCACGCGCCGGAACTTGGCGGCCCGCGTCACCGCTTGTGGCGCATCCGCTGCAAACGCATTGTCACAGCGACAGGCGCGATTGAACGGCCTTTATCGTTTGCGGGCAACGACATTCCCGGCGTCATGCTGGCAGGTGCGGTTCGCGACTACGCGGTGAATTTCGGTGTCAGTGTCGGCGACCGAACGGTTGTGGTCACCAATAACGACGACGCTTACCGCACGGCGATTGCTTTGGTGAACGCCGGTTTAACCGTGCCTGCGATCATTGATGCGCGGCCTGTGGCCGACGGTGAATTGCCGGAAATGGCCCGCCGGATGGGTATCCGGGTTGAGACCGGCAAGGCCATCGGCAAAGTCATCGGCAATAAGAAAGTTCAAAGCGTCAGCCTGTGTGTTCAAGCCGGTGAAGGTGCCTCATTGGAAGAAATCAAATGTGACGCGGTCGCCATGTCCGGTGGCTGGTCACCGGTGGTGCATCTGTGGTCCCATTGCGGTGGCAAGCTGAACTGGGACGCTGCCAACGGGATGTTCCGACCAGATGCCGACCGACCCCCGACCGGGGCTGACGGCGTTGGTTTCGTCGTTGTTGCTGGTACGGCCAACGGTCATTTGCAAGCCGGTGCTGCGCTTGCTGATGCCCATGCCGCCGGGCGACGTGCTGCGAAAGAGGCGGGCCACAAGCTTGGTCCTAATGTCGCGTCGGTTGCCACTTCGGAAGGTGAAAACCCAATGCTGCCGGTCTGGTCGATGCCGCAGGGTGCGAGCAAAAAGTTGCGAATGAAAACCTGGCTTGATTTTCAGAATGACGTCAAAGTTTCCGACGTGCGACTAGCGGCGCAGGAAGGCTATGAAAGTGTTGAGCATACCAAACGCTATACGACGCTTGGCATGGCCTCGGATCAGGGTAAACTCAGCAATATCAACGGTCTGGCGGTTCTTGCCGACGCGCTTAATTCCGAAATACCGCAGGTCGGCACGACCACATTCCGCCCGCCTTACCACCCGATCAGCTTTGGCGCGATCGCAGGGGAAGCACGTGGCGAGTTGTTCAAACCGATCCGCAAATCACCGATCCATGACTGGATTGCCGACAATGGCGGCTTTTGGGAACCTGTGGCGGATTGGCGGCGGCCCTATTGTTTTCAGCGCGATGGCGAAACTGTCAAAGGCGCGGTCACCCGTGAAATCCTGAACACTCGGCAAAATGTTGGCCTGCTGGATGCCAGTACGCTGGGCAAGATCATCGTGCGCGGCCCGGATGCAGGCAAGTTTCTGGACATGCTTTACACCAACATGATGTCCAACCTGAAAATTGGTAAATGCCGCTATGGGTTGATGTGCACAGAAAACGGATTTCTGTCCGACGATGGCGTGGTTGCGCGGCTGTCTGATGATACGTTTTTGTGCCACACCACATCGGGCGGGTCGGATCGTATCCATGCCTGGATGGAAGAATGGCTGCAAACCGAATGGTGGGACTGGAAGGTTTACACCGCAAACGTTACCGAACAATACGCCCAGATCGGCGTGGTTGGCCCCAAAGCGCGTCAGGTGCTTGAGGCCATGGGCGGCATGGATTTGTCTGCGGAAGCTCTGCCGTTTATGGGTTTTGTTGACGGCGAAATTGCGGGTATCAAAGCCCGCGCCTACCGGATTTCGTTTTCCGGCGAGCTGAGTTATGAGATTGCCGTGCCGGCCTCACAAGGCCTCGCCTTCTGGAATGCAGCGCTTGAGGCCGGGGTCGATCTTGGCATCCAGCCTTACGGGACCGAGGCGTTGCACGTTATGCGGGCCGAAAAGGGCTTTATCATGATCGGGGATGAAACCGACGGCACTGTTATTCCGCAGGATTTGAACCTTGGCTGGGCGATTTCCAAGAAGAAAACGGATTTTCTGGGCAAACGGGCGCAGCTTAGGTCGTTCATGCAAAACGAGGATCGCAAACAACTGGTTGGCCTGCTGACCGAAGACCCGCAAACCGTGCTGCCAGATGCGGCGCATGCGGTCGAAGGGCCAAAACGCGCCAACGGGATGCAAAACATCATCGGTCATGTCACGTCGACCTATTATTCGCCAACGCTGGGCCATTCAATCGCGATGGCGCTGATCAAAGGTGGATCGCGCCGCATGGGCGAGGTTCTGAGTTTTCCGGTTGCCGAGGGCAAAGTGATCCGGGCGACGGTTGTTGATCCGGTATTCCTGGATAAAGAAGGAGCGCGGCAAAATGTCTGACGCAGTTTCAGTATTGGGCGGCGCTGCATTTTCGGGCGCCATTGAGGTCGCAGATGCAGGGCTTTGCGGCATGGTGACTTTGCGGGGCGACTTGTCTGACCCAAAGCTTGCAGCGGCCGTTAAATCTGCGGTGGGCCTGACGATGCCAGCTGCGCGCGGCATCAAAGAAGGCACCAAAGGTGCCGTGGCGTGGATGTCGCCGGATGAGTTGTTGCTGATGGTTCCCCATGAAACCGCTGACGCTTGCGTTGCGCGATTGGACAAAGCGCTGGCGGGCAGCCATTTTCTGGCGGTAAACGTGTCGGATGCGCGGGCTGTTTTCACGCTGACAGGGGCTGGTTGCCGCGAGGTGCTGGCCAAAGGCGCGCCGGTTGATCTGTCGGCTGCCGGTTTGCCAATTGGCGAAATCCGTCGCACGCGATTGGGTCAGATTGCGGTCGCTTTCTGGGCAGGCAGTGAAACAGAAATGCGCGTGATTTGTTTTCGTTCCGTTGGGGCGCATGTCTATTCCTGGCTGTGCAACGCCGCGCAAAAAGGCACTTTGCCCGGTTTTTTGTAAGCCTGGCGTCCTTGACAAAACACCCGATGAAGAACAACAGGCCAGCGGTTCGCAAGTCGCTGGCCTTTTGCCATCACCCCAACTGGTTCGCCAAAAAGCACCTGTTTGCCGTCCTGCTTTGACGTGGCAGTGATCAAAAATTACGCCAAACTATATTCCGGGTCACATCTGATGAACAAATTCCGTTTTATAGCAAAATCATTGTGAATTGGGCGATTTGACACTTGGCCGCCGCGCCAAAACCTCTGCTAACATGTTAATAGAACACGAAAAACAACTCTCGGTAATCAATGCTTTCAACCGGGGGGCATTGTATCAAAACACGAAATAATCACAGAAATGCGCGGCATTTGTCTAAATTTTGCCGCTTTAAACTGCCAAATCCAGCGTGTTGAAATCTGAAAATGCACCTCCCATGGCGGGAGACTTTTTCAAGGAGGCTGTGATGAAAACAATCAAACTCGTGGGCATTATTGCTGCCCTGACCTTGCTCGGTGCTTGCGCTGAAGTGGCTGCAACACGAAACGCGCCGGTTCTGTCTGAAACCGCAACCATGGGCGTTAAAAGCTCGCAAAGCGTTAGCTGGCACGTACAGGAAGTGCGGGTAAACGTGCCCGACAGTCTGACGGTTTCCGAGGCCAATCTTTATATGCCGAAATCTGACATTGTCTGGCGCGAAGATCCGCATGGTGATCGCCGCATGCAAGTCCGTAATATTATCGACACCGCTGTCAATGAAGCCGCGCAAGGCATGAACGGCGGCGAGCCGGTTTATCTGGATATTGATTTGAAACGTTTTCATGCGTTAAGCCAAAAGGCCCGCGCGACTGTCGGTGGCCAACATACCATCGTATTTGAGGTTTGCATCCGGGATGTGGCAACGAATGTCGAGCTGATCGACCCGTTTCCGGTCGAAATAAAACTTAAAGCTTTTGGTGGGCAAAAGGCGATTGACGCGGAAATTCATGGGGAAACCCAAAAAGTACGCATCAGCCGCGAAATAACTTCGGTCATGCGCAAGTATTTGGGCATGTAAGGGCTTTCAGGTCCGAGGGGAAGTCGGTAGGAGGAAGGGATGACGCATCCTTCCTCCATTCCTGTTGTAAAAATGCGCTCGAACAAATCGCCACAGCGCGTTCGGTTCGGCGCCCTATGGGTATTCAAAGACGAGCTGGTTTTAGACCGCCGCGCGCGCAAGCTGGAAGCGGGGTCGATTGTTGAACTACAGGCCAATGACGGTGAACGTCTTGGCCTGTGTGCGTTCAACGCCGAAAGCCGGATCGTGTGTCGGATGCTGGATCGAAACCCCGAGGCCGATATCGGGGCCGATTGGCTGCGCCAACGCCTGCAATTTGCCCATGACATGCGCACGCGCCTGTTTGACAAGCCGTTTTACCGCCTGATCCACGCCGAGGCTGATGGCTTGCCCGGCGTCATCATTGATCTTTTTGGCGATGTTGCGGTTGTTCAGCCAAACGCCGCATGGGCCGAAACCCGGATTGAATTGATTGCGGATGCGCTTATTGCAGTCACGGGTGTTTCAACCATCATCAAAAACGGCTCGGGCCGGGCGCGCGGTCTGGAAGGTCTGGTTGAGGAAACCGTCGTTTTGCGCGGTGAGGTTTCGGCTGCGGTTCCGGTAGAGATGAACGGTGCCACTTATTTTGCCGATGTGACGGCGGGCCAAAAGACCGGTTTGTTTTTTGACCAGCGCGACAATCATGCCTTTGCCGCACGTTTGGCAACGGGTGGGTCTGTGCTGGACGTGTTTTCGCATGTCGGTGGATTTGCGCTGGCCGCTTTGGCGGCAGGGGCCGGGTCTGCTTTGGCCGTTGATGGCTCGGAACCGGCGCTGGAACTTGCGGCGCGTGGGGCCGAGGCATCTGGCTTTGCGGGTAAGTTCGCCTCGATCAAAGGCGACGCGTTTGAGGTTATGACCGGGTTGACTGGCGAAGATCGTCATTTTGATCTTGTGGTTTGTGACCCGCCTGCTTTTGCCCCAAACAAAAACGCGCTTGAGGCCGGTTTGCGGGCTTATTCGCGCGTGGCCCGGTTGGGCGCGGCCCTGACAGCGCCGGGGGGATACCTTGTGCTGTGTTCGTGCTCTCATGCGGCGGAATTGGCTAAATTCCGCGAGGCCTGCATTCGCGGCATCGGCAAAGCCGGTCGATCGGCGCAGTTGATCCACACCGGTTCGGCCAGCCCGGATCATCCCATGCATTCTCACTTGGCGGAAACCGGTTACCTGAAGGCCCTGTTCTTTAGGCTGGACTGATGCGCGCGGTGCTTGACGCCTGTGTGCTTTATCCCACCGTAATGCGTGAAATCCTGTTGGGTGTCGCTGCAAAGGGTTTGTACCAGCCGCTTTGGTCAGCCCGAATACTGGAAGAATGGGCGCGTGCCGTGGCCAAGAACCTGCCCGATCAGCAAGAAGTTGCACGGGCCGAAATTGCGCTGCTCAGGCTGCGATGGCCAGCGGCGGAAATTGCCGCAGATGCGGAACTGGAACAGGATTTGTATTTGCCAGACCTGGCGGATCGGCATGTTCTGGCAACTGCGATCAGCGCCAAGGCCGACGTGCTGGTAACCGCCAATCTGGGCGATTTCCCGACCCGAACACTGGCGGCACATAATGTGCTGCGCCGTGATCCCGACGGATTTCTATTTGATCACTGGCAGGATGAACCCGTGCTGGTCGGCGAAGTTTGCGATGCCGTTCAGGCCAAGGCCGAGGCAATTTCGGGCCAGCCACAACCGATGCGCGCGTTGTTGAAAAAAGCGCGGCTGCCACGATTGGGCAAGGCGGTCGGTTAGGTGAACGTCAACAGCCCTTAGTTTCGCGACCATTTCTTTTCATGGTCTTCTATGGCCTTGATACGTTCGGCCGTTTTGGGATGGCTCATCATCCACGCCAGTTGCTGGCCGCGACCGCCGCTAAGTTTATCAAGCTTTAAAAACAGCGACTTTTGTGCCGCCACACCGAACCCTGCTTTGGTCATTAGCGCACTGGCATAGGCGTCAGCCTCGTATTCGTCCTGACGCGACAGTCTGGCCGCCAACAGCGTTGTCAGAAACCCCGCAAGATATTGGCCGATGCCCGGCAACACCCGCCCCAGCACCATGCCAAGGGCGGCGCGAATGGCATTTTGGCCGGAAAAATCAATCATCCGTCGGCGGGAATGCCCAAGGGCTACGTGGCCCAGTTCATGCGCGATTACACTGGCCAATTCCTCGGCGCTGACTTCATGGGCCAGATATTTGTTGTAAAACCCACGGGTTATGAAAATCCGACCATCCGGGGCAGCCAGACCGTTCACTGGCTCAATCTCGTAAATGAAAACTTTGATACGCGGTAAATCCAGCGCCTCGGCCATTTGCCGGATCAGCTCAACAAGCACCGGGTCGCGCAGCAGGGTGGATTTTTCATTAAGCTCGCGCGCGGTTCGCCACGACGAAAACCGGTACATGGCATAGGCGTATAATATCGCCAACAGAATGGGGGTTAAGCGCAACATTCAGGTTATATGGGGGCAGAGGCCGGCGATAGCAATCAACCTACGCATCCCATTCACAGGCCAGACCCGTCAGGCCGCGAAAAGCCCAGCCAACGGGCTTGGGTTCTGCACCTTGGCTCAGCCGTAGGTTTTTCAGCCGGGCAAAAGCGCGGGGCAAGGCGACCTGTGAAATTAACGCACGACTGGCCCATGCCCCGGCACAAAAATGCGGACCTGCGCCAAAGGCAATAGACGGGCCAACATCGCGGCTGAGGTCAAATTCGTCCGGGTTATCAAACACATCTTCATCGCGATTGGCAGATCCGTACATGAAAAACACCCGCTCGTCGGTGGCAAAGTTGATGCCGTTATAGGTATAATCCTGGGCAACGCGACGCGGGCTCATCCCGATGGGCGAGGTCCAGCGGGCATATTCCTCGAACGCTTGCAGCCATTCGATTTGACCATCCAGAACCAACTGCAATTGATCGGGATGCGCCAGCAAAGCCCAGATCGTTCCCGCAATGGCGTCGCGCGGCTCATTCTGGCCACCGGATATGGCCAGTTTGACATTGGCACGGGTCTGCGTATCAGAAAGGCCAGCCTGCATTTGTACACTTAGTAGAGATGTGTCGGGCGTTTCTTGCAGCCCCGGGATCATTTCATCGATATGCCGGTCGATCGAGGCGGTACAATCGCGGCAGTTTGCCTCGACTTTAGGGTCGCCCAGATAGTTCGAGATGCCGTCGATCATGCCTTGCGACGTCCGGTCGATTTCGCTGTTTGACATATTGGTCAGCCCGGTAATGACGCGCAAAGCCTCGGCTGAAACCGGCAGGGCGTAATCGGTCACAAGATCGCCCTGACCTTTTGGGGCCAGATCATCCAGAACACGCTCGGCGGCAGCGGCAAATTGTTCCAACCAGACATCTCGCACGGTGCGCGGTGAAACTGCCGGAAAGATCGCTTTGCGTTCCGCCTGATGTTTGTCGCCATCTTTGCGCATCAGGTTTTCACCCATCAAAACCGTCATCAACCCACCGGGCTGGTCGGATGAAAACACATCGACCATCTTTTCTTGGGTAAAGATATCCTGTCGTTTGGTGAACAGGGTCGCGCCAAGTTCCGGCACAAAGGCGACCGGCGTTTTGGCACGCATGGATTTCAGGGCCGGGTAGGGGTCGGCGTTGAAGGCAGCGGAGTCAATATGAAAGACGGGGGCTGTAGACATGGTAAAAGTCTAGCCATGTCTGCCGCGCAGGAACAAGTCATTTCGCGGCGGGCGTTGTGCGAAATTCAGGATTTGCGCGGCTTTTTAAGCACCCGACGGATTTGCCAGCCGAGCCCAAGCGTGACCACCCCGGCGGCCAACATGCCGCTGAAATCCGAGGCAAGCTCGGCCACGGCGGAAATATTGTCGCTGAACACAAAGCCCAGCCCGACGTAAAGCGTGACCCAGACGGCCTCGCCTGCTGCCCCCCAAATGGTGAATCTGCCCCATGCCAGACCGGTCGCGCCGCCGATAAAGTTCACGTAAGGTCCCAGCGGGCTGACCAGCCAGCGCGACAAGAACACACCGGGGCCGCCACGCTGATCAGTCCAGTTTTTCGCCCGATCCAATAATGCCTGACGATCCCTGGTCGAGGCAATCCGGTTGAGCAGCTTGCCGCCACCCTTGCGGCCAATCAGATAGCCGATCTGGTCACCCGCAACCGCCGCCCCTAATGCCGCCAGAAAGGTCGGGACCAGCGACAGGTCGCCCGCCCCCACGAACGAACCACTGGTCAGCATGACCAGCGACGACGGCACAGGCAAAGCAAGGCAGGACAAAAAGACGATCAGCACCAGCAGAGACAAGCCATAGGTCGGGACCAACGCGATAATCTGGTCAGTCATTGAATGTCTCAAGCTGGCGGGTCAGATCGGTGATCAGGGTTTCGACCGGTACGCCTTTTCGTGTGGCAATCCATTTCAACGTCAGGCGTTTGCGCGGTGCCTCGCTCATGCCAAGCAGGGCCAGAACCTGTTCGGGTTGCACGTCATAAGACGTGGCGACGTAGCCAAGGGTCATCCAGGGTTCAAGCGGTTGATTTCTGTGGCTGGGATCGGACCAGTAGACAAAGAACACGGTGGTGCGAATGGCAAAAAACAGGGTGACAGCCAAGGCCAGTGCAAAGGACAGGAACAGGAACTTATGATGCGCCCAAAGATGGCCCAGCCGGGATTTCATCGCACCAGTTCCTTCATCCCTTCCTCGATGCCCTTCAGGGTCATCGGGTACATACGTTCGCCGAATTGTTCGCGGATCATCTGAATAGAATGGGTGTATTTCCAGTGCTGTTCGGGCAGCGGATTGATCCAGATGTTCTGTTTCCAGGTGTCCATGGTGCGCTGCAACCAGACTTGCCCGGCCTCAGGGTTCCAATGTTCATTGGCACCACCTGCATAGGCGATTTCATAAGGAGACATCGACGCGTCGCCAACAAAAATACATTTATAATCAGGGCCATAGGTGTTCAGAATGTCCCATGTCTGGGTCTGATCTGTCCAACGCCGGGCATTGTCGCGCCACACGCCTTCGTATAGGCAATTGTGGAAATAGAAATATTCCAGATGCTTGAATTCGGTTTTGGCGGCGGAAAACAACTCCTCGACCAGTTTGATGTAGGGATCCATTGAGCCGCCAACATCCAAAAACAACAAAACCTTAACCGCGTTGCGCCGTTCGGGCCGTGTTTTGATGTCAAGATAGCCGTTTTCTGCCGTGGCCCGGATGGTGCCGTTCAGGTCAAGTTCATCCTCAGCCCCGCTGCGGGCCCAGCGTCGCAGACGTTTCAGCGCGACTTTGATGTTGCGGGTACCCAGTTCAACACTGTCGTCCAGATTTTTGAAATCACGCTTGTCCCAGACCTTGACCGCGCGTTGGTGGCGCGATTTGTCCTGCCCGATCCGCACACCTTCGGGGTTGTAGCCATGCGCACCAAAAGGCGAGGTTCCCGCAGTGCCGATCCACTTGCTGCCGCCCTGATGACGGCCTTCCTGTTCTTTCAGGCGCTCTTTCAGGGTTTCCATCAACTTGTCAAAACCACCCAGCGCCTCGATCTCGGCCATTTCTTCGGGCGAAAGCTGTTTTTCGGCCATTTTGCGCAGCCATTCTTCAGGTATGTCGACCGCGTCGATGACGTCCTGAACGCTTAAATCCTCCATACCTTTGAACGTTGCGGCAAAAACCCGGTCGAATTTGTCCAAGTTACGCTCGTCCTTCACCAGCGAGGCGCGGGCGAGGTAATAGAACCCTTCGACATCATATAGCACCAGCCCGGATTTAACGGCGGCCAGAAAATCCAGATATTCGCGCAATGATACCGGCAGTTTGGCGTCGCGCAGGTTGGTGAACAGCGGCAGGAACATCAATCAGATCCAGTTCAGGCGCAGCGCGATGATAGAGCCGAACAAGGCCAGTAAGGCCAAGACCATCCCGAAGATGGCGGCATATTGCAGGATATCAAGCAGATTGCCCTTGCGCTGTTTGGCGACCAGGGCGCCCAAACAGGCACCAATAACAAATCCGATCAGACTGGCCATCAGACCTCCGGTGTTTTGTGGCGGGGCCGCAGCCCGGCAATTTCGTGTAAACGGATGCGGATTTCTGCGTCCGACGCAAAGCCATATCGCGCCCAGCCAAGGCTGTCCAGACGGACCGTTGCGGCGTCGCTGCGGTGGCCCTGAAAATCAAGTGCCTCGGCCTTGATCATCAGAAATGTCGCCAGCAAAGACGCGTTTTGCGCCCGCGCCACCGCTGGCAGGCTGTCATTGATAAAGGCAAGCGCGACCTCTGCTTTGCCAGACGACAAGGAAAACGCCGCCAATTGCAGCGCCACATGGGCGGTATGGATGTTATCGACACCGTATAGTTCGGCGTAGACCGCATGTGCGCGAATGAAACTGTCGGCAGAAATGTCCGGATCAACCCCCAGCGCCAGCCGCCCTTGGGCAAACAGGCTGAAGCCAAGCCGGTTATCGAGCCAGCCCTGATCATGTGCTAAAGTCACCGCCTTCCGGGCAGAAATCAACCGGCGCGATTGGCTGGTGCGTGGACCAAGGGCGGTTTCGATAAAGTCGATCCAGACGCGCGGCGTTTTTCCCAGCCCGTCCGAAGGCGTGGCCTCACCCAGCGGGTTCAGGCGCTTGAAAATACCCGGCAGAACATTGGCCGCCTCATCGCGTGACATGCCGTTTTTCAGTTGCGGGTCATAATAAGCCCGCAGGATCAGCATATCAAAACTGGTCAGAACCGTGTTCAGGTTGTCGTCGTTATAAACACTGTCAGGCAGGCGATAGATGTCGTTGAGGGGGCCTAGGGCTTGGGCGACTTCTTCGTGCAGGCAATCGCGTGCTTCTTGCGGCGAAACATCATCGGGGATGAAAACCGTTGCCCGTTCGCGCTGGGTCAATGTCGTCCAGTCAAGCGCGCCGCTGCGTCGGTTTTTGCGAAAATCCTGCCAGTCGGCCACCCTTGGAACCACAAAGCAGGCGGCGTGTGGCACGGTTGCTTGCAATTTTTTGCGGGGTAGGGTTTCGATAACGATATTAGCGGGTTGGCCGGTTTCGGTCTGTCGAATGTCAAGGCGTGCCTCGGCCTTTAGGCGTTGGATCAACTCGGTCAAGTCGGCCTCAAACCGTGGCGGCGCGTCGGCTGCCAGTGCGATTGTGATCGGTCCTTTGAAACGGCTGAGATGTTCGATCTTTTTGCCGCTCTCCATTTCAAAAGCAAGCTCCAGAAAATCGCGCACAAGATCCACATTTGCCCGGGCGGCAAAGGTTTTGGGCGATTGCGCCACAAAGGTTTTCATTGGCGGCAATCTGGCAGGCAACGGGTCGCTGCGGGTCGGCAGTTCGGTCAACGGGGTCGAGGTGCAAGCAGCCAGGGCAAGCAGTGCTGGGTACAGGAACCGTTTCACGGATTACCCCCGGTTATAGCGAATGAACGGCGTCTTGGTGCCAATCCGGTCATAAAGCATTCGGCCCGCATAGTTGAATTCCTGCGTCAGCCAATAAACTGACGGCGCACCTGCCGCATCCGCCGCGTCATAGACGGCTTGGATCAGGGCGCGACCGATGCCTTTGCCGCGCATAGACGGGTCGGCATAGAGATCTTGCAGGTAGCACACATTGTCGATTTTCCACATGTGACGGTGAAACAGGTAATGGACCAATCCAACCGGTTGGCCATCCAATTCCGCGATCAGACCATGGAATTCTTGCGGATCATCGCCCAGCAGGCGACGGAACGAGGATTGATAAACCTCTTCAGCGACCGAGGTTTCATAATATTCCAGATAGCCGGTCCACAACCTGCGCCATTCAGTTTCATCGGCGGCTGTAATTGCCCGAATTGTCAGTTTGTCCTGCATTTTCCTGTTTACCACTCATTTACCATCGGTGATTTGGTGCGATCCTAACCGAAACGGACAAGGATAAGAACCGTTTGTTCAGCCCAGCCGACATTTGACCGGGCCGACATCGCTGAACGCTCGTCGGCCAAAGGGGCGCCGCCCCCTCACCCCCCGGAGTATTTTTGCAACGATGATCGCAGCCAAGTTCAGCGTTGGCCGCGTGCCATAAAGGCCAGACGCTCGAACATATGGACGTCTTGTTCGTTTTTGAGCAAAGCGCCATGCAGTTTAGGCAGCGCATCTTTGCCATCGCGTTTCAGATCGGACGGTTCCAAATCTTCAACCAGCAAAAGTTTCAGCCAATCGAGAACCTCAGACGTTGATGGCTTTTTCTTCAGGCCCGGCGTTTCGCGGATTTCAAAGAATTGCGTCAGCGCCTCGGTCACGAGGTTGGGTTTGATGTCGGGGTGATGCACGTCAACGATTTGGCGCAAAGTGTCGTGATCCGGAAAACGGATATAGTGAAAGAAACAGCGGCGCAAAAACGCATCAGGCAGTTCTTTTTCGTTGTTTGACGTGATGATGATGATTGGCCTGACCTTGGCCGACACAGTTTCCCCGGTTTCGTAGACATGGAATTCCATGCGGTCGAGTTCCTGCAACAAATCGTTTGGAAACTCGATGTCCGCCTTGTCAATTTCGTCGATCAACAGAACGATTTTGCTTTCGGCCTCGAACGCCTCCCACAGCTTGCCCTTTTTGATGTAGTTGGCGACATCGTGGACCTTTTCTTCGCCCAGTTGGCTGTCACGCAGGCGCGATACGGCATCGTACTCGTAAAGACCCTGTTGCGCCTTTGTGGTGGATTTAATGTTCCATTCAAGAATCGGTAAACTCAGGCTTTCGGCCACCTGCCGCGCCAGTTCCGTTTTGCCGGTTCCCGGCTCTCCTTTCACCAATAAAGGTCTTTCAAGGGTGATTGATGCGTTAACAGCAACAGTCAGATCGTCGGTTGCCACATACTTGTCAGTGCCGGTAAATTTCATAATGCCTTTAAGCCTCTAGCGTTTCTGGTTGGGCTGAACTTACCACAGCTTCACGAAGCTTCAAGATGTGCAATTCACGGGGTGACAAAGCGTTGCGGATTCGGTAAGCGATGCACCAAGACCACTAAATCCTGACCATATGGTCAGTGGTGAGTCGTTAACTATTTCCTGGGGAGGATCGTGTGAAAGTGGAAACTGTACTCGAAAACGGCTATGCCCCGGCGGACGATGAACCGTTCATGAACGATCGTCAGCAGGAATATTTCCGTCGAAAATTAACTGAATGGAAAGCCTCCATTCTGGAAGGCAACCGGGACACAATTGAAGGCATGCAGGAAGGGACGCGAAACATCCCTGACGTGGCTGACCGGGCGTCCGAAGAAACCGACCGTGCGCTTGAATTGCGGACCCGTGACCGGGAACGCAAAGTGGTGTCCAAGATTGATCAGGCCCTGCGCAGGATCGACGACGGCTCGTACGGCTATTGCGAAGACACGGGCGAGCCGATTTCGCTTAAGCGTCTGGATGCGCGGCCCATTGCAACCCTCAGCCTTGAGGCGCAAGAGCGTCACGAGCGTAAAGAGCGGGTTCATCGGGACGATTGAATTGCGAAAAAGATGTGATCATGTGCGACACCGGGGTTTAACAATCCCGGTGTTTTGCGTTTAGGTTGGGGCCATGGCGGTAAAAGACAAAAGCATAACCATTCTTGGGGCCGGGATCGGTGGATTGACTGCCGCCATCGCGCTGGCGCGTCGTGGTGCGCGGGTCACTGTGCTGGAACAAGCACCGGAACTGACCGAGGTTGGCGCCGGGTTGCAGATCACCCCGAACGGCACGGCGGTGCTTGAGGCCTTGGACCTTGGCCAGCGGGTGCGCCGCATTGGTATGGAATTAGAGGCCGTCGAGCTTAGGGATTACAAACGCGAGGATCTGGTTCTACGCCTGAATATGACCAACGCCACCCACGGCAATTCTAATCCCTATTTGCTGCTGCATCGCGCTGATTTGATCGAGATGCTGGCAGGTTCTGCCAAACGCCACGGTGTTTCCCTGATGTTTGGCAAAAAGGTGTCGGGCGTCGCAATCGGCTTTGATCAGGCGACGTTACCGCTTGAGGATGGCACCCAGCGGATGAGCAAAATTCTGATCGGGGCCGACGGTGTGCGATCTTTGACCCGCCAGTCGCTGAACCTTAAAGAGCCGCCGAAATTCACCGGCCAAATCGCCTGGCGGGCCACGGTTGAGGCGCGATATCTGCCGATTTATGACATGCCTGCCGTTGCAAGCGTCTATATGGGGCCGGGGCGGCATCTGGTGACCTATCCGTTGCGCGGCGGCAAGTTGATCAACATCGTGGCGGTTGAAGCGCGCGACAGTTGGGCGGCTGAGGGTTGGCACCATATTGACGATCCCGAGAATTTGCGGGCCGCGTTTTCTGACTGGTCACCGGACCTTAAGCGCCTGTTATCATTATGTGAAAACGTGCATCTGTGGGGCTTGTTCGCCCATCCTGTCGCCGACACATGGTATCAGGGTGGCACGGCAATTCTGGGCGATGCGGCGCATCCGACGCTGCCATTTCTGGCGCAAGGGGCCAATATGGCGATCGAAGATGCCTGGGTTCTGGCTGAAGAAATGGACCGACATGACGACCTGATCGACGCCTATGGCGCCTATCAGAAACGCCGGCAAAAACGCGTCACCAAAATCGTTGCCGCCGCGACCGGAAATGCCGCGATTTACCACCTTGCGGGTAAACCCGTCAGAGGCATCGCGCATCAGGCAATGCGGTTTGCTGGCAAAGTGATGCCAGACCGGATGCTGGGGCGCTATGACTGGCTTTATGGACATGACGTCACGAAAGAGGGCTGATTGGCGGCTTTTTCGGTGCGCTTCAAGCCGCCAGATCAATCCAGATCGGCACATGGTCAGAGGGGCGATCACGACCGCGCATATGACGATCAATCTGGCAATCGGTCAAAAGATCAGCGCATTGCGGTGAAAGCAGGAAGTGATCAATGCGAATGCCTTCGTTTTTGTTCCATGCACCGCGCTGGAAATCCCAAAACGTATAGTTAAGCGCTGCCGCGTCACGGGCGCGAAATGCGTCCGTAAAACCCAGATTTAGGATGCCCTGATACGCCGCACGACTTTGCGGCAAAAACAGCGCATCCTCGCGCCAATTGTCCGGGCTGTGGGCGTCTTCGGCTTGCGGAATAATGTTGTAATCACCGGCCATCAAAACGGGTTCTTCTGACGCCAGCAAAGTTTCAGCGCGGGCTTTCAGGCGTTCCATCCATTTGATTTTATAGTCATATTTCGGACCCGGTACCGGATTTCCGTTTGGCAGGTACAGACCGCAAACACGTATCGGAACCTCGCCCATTACGGTTGCTTCGATCCAGCGCGCCTGCTCATCTTCGTCGTCACCCGGCAGGCCACGCACGACGTCTTCCAGCGGCAGTTTTGACAGGATCGCCACGCCGTTGAAAGATTTCTGACCGTGGGTTTCGACCCTATAGCCAAGATCTTCGAACGGTTCGCGGGGGAAATTTTCGTCGACGGATTTGATTTCCTGCAGCAAGGCCACGTCGATGCCGGATTCCGGCAACCATTCAAGCACCCGCTCGATGCGCGCTTTGATACCGTTGATGTTGAAGCTGGCGATTTTCATGGCGATTCCTGACCTGTTCACGCCTCAGTATCCGCAGAACGCGAAATTGTACAAGCGGTACAAATTGTCCGGTCAGTTTGAGTGACGTGGGCTTTAGAAAATACCGTTCGCCTGTTGCAGGCTGCGCACATAGGCGACAATATTTTTGACATCTGCTTTGGTCAGACCCTCCACCGGGGCCATGTCGCCGAACGGCCAGTGATGCGATCGGACACCGTTTTGCACGGCCATTTGAAAAGACATGTCGCCGTGATGCGATGGTTCATAGATTTTGTGGATCAAAGGCGGCGCTTTGCCGTCCAGCCCAGCGGCATTCTCGCCGTGGCAAGCCGCGCATTTGGCGTTGAAAGCCGTTTCACCGATTTTGGCAGTGCCCGTCAGGGTGGGAACGGTTACCTCGACCAGAAACTCGCCCGCAGGATTGTCAGGCGCGGTTCCCGGCCCGTCAGTCCAGCGCGGCATAACGAGTGCGTAACCAGCCACAGCCAGAACTGCGATTGCAATGATGCTATAAGTCGTTTTGGCGGCCATGGGATCCTCGATTCCCTGCGGGTTTGATCGCACCAAGACCCTTCCAGTGGGTGGAGGGTCAAGGATTATCTTTGGCTTGCGCCTAAGAAAAGCAGGCGCGGAGGCCTAAATCGAAAAACTGGTGCCGCAGCCGCAGGAACTGGTGGCGTTCGGGTTTTCGATCACGAACCGCGCCCCGATCAGTTCTTCGGTGAAATCAATCACCGCGTTGGACAGAAACGGCAGGGACACCGCATCGACCAGCACTTTTTGCCCGTCTTTTTCCAACACCAGATCATCTGACGCCATGTCATCAAGTTTAATCTCGTATTGAAAGCCGGAACAGCCGCCACCTTCGACAGCAACGCGCAGCGATTTAGCCTCAGCCGCGGTTTCGTTGATCGCGGCCAATTGGGCAAAGGCCCGGTCAGTGACTTTTGGGGGAAGGGCCAAGTCCATCTGTTCTGTCTGTCCGTTCTGTTCTACACTGGGATCAATATAGGCGCACAGACGTCTGGGGACAAGGTAAGGCGAAAACATGCTGGCAAATTATGCTTGCGATCCGGCGCGGTCGCGCGGTCGGTTGACGGTCGAAGACGAAAGCGCGCATCGCTCGGCGTTTCAGCGCGACCGGGATCGGATCATCCATTCCAGCGCATTTCGGCGCCTCAAGCACAAGACGCAGGTGTTTGTTGAACATGAGGGTGATTATTTTCGCACAAGGCTGACCCACAGCATCGAGGTTGGGCAAGTGGCGCGCACGATCTCGTCCGTGCTGGGTCTAAATTCCGAACTGACCGAGGCCGTGGCGTTGGCGCATGATCTGGGCCACACGCCGTTTGGCCACACGGGTGAAGATGCGCTGAACGCCTGCATGGAACCGTTTGGCGGCTTTGATCACAACGCGCAAGCCATCAAGATTGTGACCATGCTTGAACGGCATTATGCGGATTTCAATGGGCTGAATCTGACATGGGAAACGCTGGAAGGGTTGGCGAAACACAACGGCCCGGTGACCGGCAAGGTGCCGCAGGCGCTGGCCGATTACAACGACGTGCATGATCTTGAGCTTGGCAGTTTCGCCAGTGCCGAGGCGCAGGTGGCCGCGATCTCGGATGATGTGGCCTACAACAACCACGATCTGGATGACGGCCTGCGCGCGGGGTTATTCAACGAGGAACAGATCCGCGAATTACCTATCATAGGCGCGTGTTACGACGCGGTCGATGCGCGCTATCCGGACCTTGATTTCATTCGTCGGCGACACGAGGCATTGCGCCGGGTGTTTGGGGTGATGGTTGAAGATGTGATCGCGGAAAGTCGCCGTCTTATTTCTGAGGCGAACCCGCAAAGTGTCGATGATATTCGGGCTGGCAATCAGCAGTTGATCCGGTTTTCTGAACCGATGTTTGCTGATCTCAAAGTAATCCGGGCGTTTTTCTTTAAACATATGTAACGCCACTGGAAGGTCCGGCGTATGCGCCGCAAGGCTGCGATTATCGTGCAAGAGATGTTTGAAATCTTTATTCAGGACCCCGGCATGTTGCCCGATAGCTGGCAAAAATGGGCCGCCAAAGGCGACGATAGCCAGACGGCGCGGGTGATTGCCGATTATATCGCCGGCATGACGGATCGTTTTGCGCTGGATGAGCATCGCAAACTGGTGGACCCGATGACGATCGGCTGAAACGCCCATCCCCGTGAACGCCTTGCTGAACAAGACCCAATTGGCCATTCTGAACTGGATAGCCGCCAAGGCCTGTGTTACATCGCGCCAAGCCACAAATCCGGACCCAAATCATGAACCTGTTTGCTGAAATCAAAATCCTTGTTCTTAACAGCCTTACGGCGCTTCAGGCGGACGGCGCGCTGCCGGGCGGGCTGGATTTTGCCAATGTTGCGGTTGAACCGCCGCGTGATCCTTTGCATGGCGACATGGCGACCAATGCAGCGATGGTCCTGGCCAAACCGGCGAAAATGAAACCGCGTGATATTGCCGAAGCTTTAGCGACCAAACTGACGGCTGACAGCCGCGTGGTGTCGGCGGACGTGGCGGGGCCGGGGTTTTTGAACCTCAGGCTTGATGCGACAGCCTGGCAGGCGATTGTGCCCGACGCCCTTGCAAAGGGCGGTGATTTTGGCCGTTCCGACATGGGGACAGGGCGGCGTGTGAACGTCGAATATGTGTCGGCCAACCCGACCGGGCCTTTGCATGTCGGACACACCCGAGGGGCTGTTTTTGGCGATGCGTTAGCCTCGTTGCTGGATTTTGCTGGTTATGACGTGACGCGCGAATATTACATCAACGATGGCGGCGCGCAGGTCGATGTTTTGGCCCGCTCGGTTTATCTGCGGTATCTTGAGGCGAACGGCCAGGAGGTGCAGTTCGTTGATGGCACGTATCCCGGCGATTATCTGATCCAGACCGGACAGGACGTCAAAGAAAAATACGGCGATAGCCTTGTTGATAAGCCCGAGTCCGAGTGGCTGGAAGAATTGCGCGAATTTTCGACAGAGGCGATGATGGATCTGATCCGGGCCGATCTGGCGGCGCTGGGCGTTGAAATGGACGTGTTCTATTCAGAAAAATCGCTTTATGGCACCGGGTTGATTGAAAGCGCGCTGGCGAATTTGGACGGTAAGGGCCTGATTTATGAGGGCGTTCTTGAGCCGCCAAAAGGCAAAAAACCCGACGATTGGGAACCGCGCGTTCAAACCTTGTTCAAATCCACAGATCACGGTGATGACGTGGATCGCCCGGTCAAGAAATCCGACGGCGGTTGGACTTATTTTGCGCCCGATATTGCCTATCACTTCAACAAGATTGAACGCGGGTTTGATGAGCTGATCGACGTGTTGGGTGCTGATCACGGTGGCTATGTCAAGCGCATGAAGGCGGCTGTGTCCGCCTTGTCTGATGGGCGGGTGCCGCTGGATATCAAGCTGACCCAGCTTGTGAAGCTTTATAAAAACGGCCAGCCGTTCAAGATGTCAAAACGGGCCGGGACATTCGTCACCCTGCGCGATGTCGTTGAAAGTGTGGGGCGCGACGTGACCCGGTTTGTCATGCTGACGCGCAAGAACGACGCGCCGCTTGATTTTGATTTTGACAAGGTGCTGGAACAATCGCGCGATAATCCGGTTTTTTATGTGCAATACGCCCATGCCCGGATTTGTTCGGTTCTGAGCAAAGCCAAAGAGGCCGGGATTGACTGTGACCCGGCGGTTCTGGCGGCGATTGATCTGTCGGAAATCAGCCATACCAACGAGCTGACGGTGTTGCGAAAACTCGGCGAATGGCCGCGATTGCTGGAACTTGCAGCGCGTAACCACGAGCCGCACCGGGTGGCGTTTTACCTCTATGAGCTTGCCTCGGATTTCCACGCTTTGTGGAACAAAGGCCACGAAGTGCCCGAGCTTCGGTTCCTGCAAGAGTCAAATCCGCAACGCAGTCAGGGAACAATTGCCCTGATAACAGCCGTTTCCGTTGTACTTTCCGCCGGTCTTGGTATTCTTGGCGTAACCCCGATGCAAGAAATGCGGTAAAAACCGCGTCAAACACAACATCTGGGGTTGAGAGCAGGCGCGCACACGAAATGTGATGCGAACAAAAGGCGGGCAGATGTCACAGCAGGCATTCCACGGGTATCATGACTCCGTTGAACAGCACCCTCAGGTCGGGCCGGTCACGAATTTGGCCCATTGGCTGGGTGCTTTGACCTCGATCGGGTTGGTGATCGGGATTTGCATTTGGGGCTATCAATTAACCATGAGGGACGTGACCGACGTGCCGGTCGTGCGGGCGATGGTCGGCCCTTTGCGGGTTTTGCCTGACGACCCCGGCGGCGAAACAGCCGCCCATCAGGGGCTTGCGGTCAATTCCGTGCAATCCGATGGCAAGACCGAACAACCAGCAGATCGGGTGGTTTTGGCGCCTGATCCCGTTCAATTGAGCGATGATGATGTGGCGCAGATTAATCTGCGCCCCTTGGCACAAGATCAGCAATTGGCCAGCGTGCCGCAAAACCTGACAGATGTCAGCGCCAGTTCTGATTCTGAAGCCGATGAAATCAACGCCTTGGTGCTGGAAGCCATCGCACAGTCAAATAATTCTGAAAGCGTCAGCAAGATCGCACATTTGCCGGGCGTCAAACGTTCACCCCGGCCCAAAGCCCGGATTTTGGTGGCGTCTTTGGACGGCGCTGCGCGGATTGTTGATGTGGTCGCGACCTCAGATCAGGTGGTGGATGTTGATCCGTCCGAGGTTCTGTCGGGCACGCGTATGGTGCAACTTGGCGCATTTGATGATCGGGAAACCGCGATCAGTGAATGGGCACATATTGTCGATCGGCATGGCGATCTGATTGGTGGGCGTAAACGCTTCATTCAGGTCGCCGAAAGCGGCGGGCGCAGTTTTTTCCGCCTGCGCATGGTCGGCTTTGACAATCTGGGGGATTCGCGGCGGTTATGCTCGGCCTTGTTGGCGCGCGGAACACCCTGCATTCCGGTCACCGCCCGCTGATGGACGCGCCGCGCAACGGAGCGACGATTTTCGGCTGCCTTGGCACCCGCCTGAGCGAGGACGAGAAACGGTTTTACTGTGATGCGGATCCCTGGGGCTTTATCCTTTTTGCCCGCAACGTAGAAACGCCTGACCAAATCCGCGCCCTAACCGCAGAAATGCGTGCCTCAGTAGGCCGAGATGCGCCGATCCTGATAGATCAGGAAGGTGGCCGGGTTCAGCGGTTGCGTGCGCCGAACTGGCTGGAATGGCTGCCAGCACTTGACCAGATGACATGCACCAAGCTGGGCCGCGCGGATCGCGCCATGTGGATCCGGTATCGGGTGATCGCGGATGAGCTGCGTGCACTTGGCATTGACGTGAATTGCGCGCCGATGCTGGATGTACCAACGCCGCAGGTGCACGAAATCATTCGCAATCGGTGTTACGGGCAGGATGTTCAAACCGTCGTTACGGCTGGTCGCGCTGTGGCCGATGGGTTGCTTGCGGGTGGGGTTTTACCGATCCTGAAACATATCCCCGGGCATGGTCGCCCGACTGCGGACAGCCATCTGGAATTGCCCCGTACCGATGCTTTGGCCAAGGATTTACGGGCCGTTGATTTCGCCACTTTTGCCGGGCTGGCCGATCTGCCAATGGCGATGACCGGCCATGTGGTTTACGAGGCTTTTGACGCTGAAAGATGCGCAACCCTGTCGCCTGTAGTGATCGATCTGATCCGCGGCGAGATCGGGTTTGACGGATTGCTGATGAGCGACGACATTTCAATGAACGCGCTTGCTGGTGGTTTCACTGAACGCACGCGCGGCGCGTTGGACGCGGGTTGTGACCTCATCCTGCATTGCCACGGGCATATGAACGAAATGGTTGAAGTCGCCAACGAGGCCGGGCGTCTGGGCGTGATCGGGGCCGCGCGCGCTGCCAACGCGCTTGGGTTTCGCCAAGTGCCGGATGAAATAGACCGCACCGCCCTCTTGGCGGAACTGGACGACCTGCTTATGGTGGGCCGCAATGACCCAGAACCCAGCAGATGATTCCGATGATTTCGGTGCCGATACTGAAGTGGAAGCGCGGCTAAAGGCCGAGGCGCTGATCATTGACGTGGACGGCTTTGAAGGCCCGCTTGACTTGTTGCTGATGCTGTCGCGCACCCAAAAGGTCGATCTGCGCAAAATCTCGGTTTTGCAACTGGCCGAACAATACTTGTCGTTTATTGAACGCGCCAAAACGTTGCGCATCGAACTGGCGGCGGATTATCTGGTGATGGCGGCGTGGATGGCGTTCCTGAAATCCCGGCTTTTGCTGCCTGCCGACCCGGCGGATGAAGGCCCATCAGGTGAAGAACTGGCAGCGCATCTGGCATTTCAATTGGAACGGCTGGAGGCCATGCGCCGCTCTGCGGCCAGATTGATGGCACGCGACCGGCTGGGCCGTGATTTTTTCGCGCGGGGCATTCCCGAAGATGTGACCGCGACGCGGCGGGTGGATTACACGGCGACGGTTCTTGATCTGATGCAGGCCTATGCCCGCATCCGCACCCGTGACGATTTTGAGCCGCTGTCGTTGAAGCGCGAGGCGGTGTTCACGATGGAACAGGCGCTCGAGCGGATGAAAACCCTGATCGGCCATGCGATTGAATGGGGCGATCTGGTGCAATTCCTGCCCGAAGGCTGGACCGAAGACCCGGCGCGGCGACGCTCGGCCACGGCGGCGACGTTTGCGGCCTCGCTGGAACTGGCGAAACTTGGCCGGGTTGAATTGCGCCAGGATGAAATGTTTGCGCCGATCATGTTGCGGCGAAAGGGGGCCTGATATGGAAGCTGACCAGATTTCTCAAACCGAAAGCCTGTTTGAAGCGCCACCTTTGGCCGAGCAGGAGCGGATGATCGAAGCGCTGTTATTTGCCTCAGCCGAGCCTTTGTCGCTGCGCCAGATCGAAGATCGCCTGCCGCATGGTTCAGACGTGTCCGAGGCGATGACGCTGCTGCGCAAACGCTATACCGGGCGCGGTGTTGCCGTGGTCAAAGTTGGCGATGCCTGGGCCTTTCGCACCGCACCTGATCTTGGGTTTTTGATGCAAAAAGAACGGGTTGAGACGCGAAAGCTGTCGCGCGCGGCGATCGAAACCCTTGCCATTATTGCCTACCACCAACCCGTCAGCCGGGCTGAGATAGAAGAAATTCGCGGCGTGTCGGTTTCGCGTGGCACGGTGGATCTGTTGATGGAGCTTGACTGGATCAAACTCGGCCGTCGCCGTATGACACCGGGCCGTCCGGTGACGTTTGTGGTGACGCAAATGTTTTTGGACCATTTCGGTTTGGAAACCCCGCGTGATTTGCCAGGCATTCGGGAATTGCGCGATTCCGGTCTGTTGGATAACCGACCGCCGCCGGGCATGATGCCGGGTATTGTGGGTGACAATGCCGATCAGGGCGAAGACTGGGACGCGGTCGTGGATGATGGCGATCAGGAAGAAATGTTCGAATAAATCAGACGCTCAGGCCCGGTCAGTTTTGAAATGTTTGGACAGTTTCAGACCTTGCCCCTGATAGTTTGAACCAAGATCGGCCCCGTAAAGCATGGCAGGCATTTCGCGCATCCGCTCGTAAACCAGCCGCCCAACGATCTGGCCGTGTTCTAACACGAACGGGGCTTCGTGACATCGTACCTCAAGCACACCGCGCGAACCATGACCGCCTGCTGCGGCGTGACCAAATCCGGGGTCGAAAAAGCCCGCGTAATGCACCCGGAACTCACCAACCATCGCCAGATAAGGTGCCATTTCAGCCGCGTAAAGCGGTGGGATATGCACGGCTTCGCGGCTGACCAGAATGTAAAACGCATCCGGGTCCAGAATGATCTGGCCGTCATCTGTATGCACGTCTTCCCAGTAATCACGCGCTTGGTAGTGGCCGATCTTGTCCAGATCAATCACCCCGGTATGGGGTTTGGCGCGATAGCCAACCAAGGTGCCGCTGTTGGGTTTCAGATCAACCGAAAAGCCAAGACCGTTGTCAATATGTGCCTCGCCTGACACCAATGTTTCAGAAATGTGCAAGGCTTGCAGCGCTGCGTCGTCAAGAACCGCCTGACCTTGCCTGAACCTGATTTGGTTGAGGCGCATACCGGGGCGCACCAACACAGAAAACGAACGTGGGCAAATTTCGGCGTAAAGAGGGCCGGTATAGCCGGGTTCTATGCGGTCAAACTCGACCCCTTTATCGGTGATCAACCGCGTCAGCAGATCAAGCCGTCCGGTCGAACTTTTGGCGTTTGCGACGGCGGAAATATTGGCTGGTAGCGCCAGATTTTCCAGCAGCGGTACGACGTAGACACAGCCCTTTTCAAGCACGGCACCGCCGGACAGGTCGATCTGGTGCATTTCAAATTCTGCCAGCCGTTCATCGACGCGACGATTGCGTCCTGACAGGAAGCTGGCGCGAACGCGATAGGCCGTGGCCCCAAGCCGCAAATCCAGACTGGCCGGTTGAATCTGACCTTCTGGCATGGCGGTATCGAAATGGATTTGCCCGGCCTTGATCATGTCAGCAATGGCTTGGGATGGCAGCACACCAGCGGGCATTTCGGTCATGATCTGGCCCTTTTAACATTTGGCCGCAAGGTGATAGCGGCGCAATACCTTGTGGTAACACCGGGGGAATATGGTCGGGCTAGCAGGATTCGAACCTGCGACCTCTCGTCCCCCAGACGAACGCGCTACCAAGCTGCGCTATAGCCCGACTTTCGGCTGTTATACGGGTTTTGCAACGGGGGGCAAGCGCGAAACAGCGGCGTTGACGTCGTGGATTAACCGTTAACCATATCCCGGTTAACCCGATCCCTAAGGGCGGCCAAGCGGCTGTAAAGCGCGGTGATCCGGTCCTCATGCCCTGTCGCGGCAGGCTGGGCTGTCGGCCCTTGGCCGTTTGGCTGCGCCACAGGCATTTGTGCCGGGGCAGGTGCGGTATCAACTGCTGGCTTTGCAACATCTGCATCCGGTGTTTCGTGATGCAGTTGTTCGTCATCCTGATCGAGCGGCGCGTGCGCTGTGTGCAGAGGCGTGGCAGGCGTTGTTGCGCCGGCAAATATGATCGGTTCTACATAGTCCGAAGGCGTCTCAGCCTCGACCGGAGCCGGGTCAGCGACATAGCTATCTACGGTTTCGGCTGGAGGCTCAGCCGGTACATACGGGGTGGTCGGTTCCGCCAGTATCCCGTCAATCGGTGTCTGTTCCGATTGCGCCGCTTCGTCCGTTTCAGGTTGTGCCGAACCGTCACCGCCCAGTGCTTCCAGACTTAACGAGCCGACATATTTCACGCCTTTTTCGCGCAGGATCTTTTGCACACCTTTGATGGTGATGCCATCGTCATGCAACAACCGCTTGATGCCACCCAACAACGCCATATCGCCGGGGCGGTAATAGCGTCGACCACCGGCACGTTTCACCGGTTTGATCTGTGAAAACCGGCTTTCCCAGAACCGCAGAACATGCGCAGGGGTTTCCAACCAGTCGGAAACCTCGCTGATTGTTCGGAATGCTTCGCTGGATTTTGCCATCAGACTATGTCCGTTCCCGGTGTATGCCTCTAGCGTTTGTTGCCAGCGGCCACACGGTCTTTCATCAGATGAGAGGGGCGGAAGGTCAGCACGCGGCGCGGGTGAATAGGCACCTCTTCACCGGTTTTGGGATTGCGTCCGATGCGGGCGGTTTTATCGCGCACACCGAAGGTTCCAAAGGACGAAATCTTGACGTTCTCACCAGAGGCAAGCGCGTCAGACATGTTTTTCAACACGGATTCAACCAGATCAGCGGATTCGTTGCGCGACAGGCCCACTTCACGAAAAACAGCTTCGCTCAGGTCCATGCGCGTTAATGTTTTATCACTCATTCATTCTTCCCCCAGAAGTATCGTCAGAGGATAGAGAGAAAGCGATTTAAGAGTCAATATCAACAGCTTGGAAACAGGCGATAAATTGCCGCCCAGGGGGTTACCAGCGCAGAACCACAGCGCCCCAGGCCAACCCGCCGCCGATCGCTTCGGCCACCAAAAGGTCACCTTGTTTGATCTGGCCGCGTTGTTTTCCGACCGACATTGCCAATGGAATCGAGGCCGCAGACGTGTTTCCGTGGTCGGCCACAGTGATGACCACCCGCTCAAGCGGGACACCCATTTTCTGGGCGGTGGATTTGATGATACGCAGATTGGCCTGATGCGGCACGACCCAATCGACATCCGCCGCAGCCACGCCCGCGCGTTCCAGTGCTGACTCGGCTGTACGGGCGAGTTTTTGCACCGCATGTTTGAAAATCTCAGGGCCCTCCATCTTCAGAACGCCAGCGGTTTGCGTCGAAGACACCCCGCCATCGACGTACAAAAGATGGCTGAAGCGACCGTCAGAATTCAGATCGGTGGCCAGAATACCGCGATCTTCGGGGGTGCCTTTGTCTTCCTCGGCCTCAAGCAGCAGCGCACCCGCGCCGTCGCCAAACAGCACGCAGGTTGACCGATCTGTCCAATCCATAATGCGCGAAAACGTTTCAGCCCCGATCACCAGCACGCATTTGGCCTGACCTGACAGGATAAGGGCGTTGGCGTTGGCCAGCGCAAAGGCAAAGCCAGCGCAAACCGCCTGCACGTCAAAGGCAAATCCGCGCGTCATACCGATGGCTGCCTGCACCTTGGTGGCGGTCGAAGGGAACGTCTGATCCGGGGTCGACGTGGCCAGCACTATCGCGTCGATCTGATCGCTGTCCATTTCGGCATCAGCCAGCGCAGCGTTGGCCGCCCGGATGGCCAGATCCGAGGTTAACTGGCCCTCCGCCGCAAAATGCCGCCGCTCGATGCCCGATCGCGACTTGATCCATTCGTCGGTCGTGTCCAGCGTCTTTTCAAATTCAGCATTGGGAACAACACGTTCCGGCAAATAGTGGCCAACACCTTTTACGACTGCGCGGATTGTGGTCATGGGGGTTCTGGTCACTCTTTGGTCTGGTCAATTTTGGTATCTTCGCGTTCTGGCGTCCCGGATGCAACCCGTGCGGCCAGCTTTTCTGTGAAGCCGCTTTTTGCCAGTTGGATCGCCAGTTGGATCGCTGCCGACACACCAATCGCATCGGCATCGCCGTGGGATTTGATGACAGTGCCGTTCAGCCCCAGAAAGACACCGCCATTAACCCGGCGCGGATCAATACGTTTGCTTAACCGGGTCAGCGAGGTGACAGCAAACAGCGCGCCGATCCGTGATAGCAGGGAATATTTGAAAGCGCCCTGAATAAGCCGACGCACAAAAGATGCAGTGCCTTCGGCAGTTTTAAGCGCGATATTTCCGGTAAAGCCATCGGTGACAATGACATCCACCCGGGTAGATGGAATATCGCCACCTTCGACGAAACCGGTAAAGGTGAATTTGTTGTTGGTGGCAGCGTTCTGGATGAGGTCAAAGGCCTCTTTCAAGCCAGAGCGGCCTTTGTTTTCCTCGGTCCCGACATTGAGCAGACCAATCCGGGGATTGGCCAGTTTCAGACCGTTGCGCGCGTAAGACGCCCCCATCAAGGCATATTGCATCAGATCTGTGGGATCAGCGCGCACATCAGCGCCAACGTCCAGCATCACATTAAAGCCTTGCGGGTTTTCAGATGGCCACAAAATACCGATAGCAGGGCGGGATACACCCGGCATCTTGCGCAATCGCAACATGGAAACCGCCATCAGCGCGCCGGTATTGCCGCAGGAAACTGCAACCGTCGCCTCGCCATTGCGCACAGAATCAATCGCGCCCCACATCGAGGTGCCCTTGCCGTGCCGCATGACCTGACTGGGTTTGTCATCCATGCTGACGATTTTTTCGGCATGTCGGACGTCACACAAACCCGCCAGCCGCTTGCGTTTCGCAATCAGCCGGGTCAGCGCAGGCGCGTCGCCATGCACGATAAAACGGATATCGGGGTTTTCGGCGATGGATTTGACCATGCCGGCGACAACTGCCGCCGGTCCACGATCACCACCCATCGCGTCTATTGAAATGATCGTGCGGGATGACCCATGCGTTTCAGGACCGGACGTGCCAGAGCCAGTTTCCTGACCCGATGTCTGCGTCTGTCCGGCTGTCATGCGTCATCGCCTCCGAAGGGCTATTATGCCGCGTCTTCGTCCAGATCAATTTCGTCCGCTTGGGCTACGACTTCGCGGTCAGCATAGTGACCACAGGCGCTGCACACGTGATGCGGGCGCTTCAGTTCGCCGCAATTCGGGCATTCATTTGGATTGTCGGCAATCAAGGCATCGTGCGAACGACGCTGACCCCGGCGGGATTTTGTAATCTTGCTTTTTGGGACAGCCATGTCACAACCTCGGTTTTATTGGGCAGCACATGTGCCCTGTTTCTTCCCCGGCCTTAATGGGCGTCGCGCGCAAACGCAACAGCTCGCCAACCCGGGATGGAAAGGAAGCCGCGAAAATACCCAGAAAACCAAGTTTCGCAAGCCCTATTTACGTTCCAAGCCCCGCTATTCGTCCAATTTGTCCCGCAAAGCGGCCAGCGAGGCAAATGGTTTCGTGTCTTCGTCGCGCATTGGGGCGGTTCCGGGGGCAGAAAACACCGTTTCATCCAGTTTCGCGTCGGGTTTTCGGGGGTAATCGGGTACAGCCAGCGACAGGGCCTCGATCATCACAGCGCCCAAGTCTATCTCTGATTCGAGCGGTTCAGAGTCTACATAGCCATCAAACTCGGCCTCAGGGGCGTTAACGTCTGCATCGTAATCACGCAGAAACAGCCGCGCCACAGGGATATCTATGCGGGTGATGACCGGGTCTGACGTAACGACACAAGCCTGCTGTACGGTGGCGCCTAACTTCGCATCAAGCCGCCAATCGGCCTTGCCTTCGGCGCGCAATTCCCCGGAAAAACGCAGTTTGCGCAAGGCCAGCAGGCCCAATGCGTCAGCGATCCGGCGACATATTTCGGCGTCTGGCGCGATGTCAAAAGCCGTGTCAACGCGGCCTAAAAGGTCGCGCAGCGTGCGTTTGTTGGAAAACACTGCGTCATACCCCGTAGCATTCTGATCGCCAGATCCGTTCATTTCCGACATTTTCTTGCAACCTTTTTCATATAAATCCGCAAAAACCTTCAACTTTCTTGCTTGTTTTGCATGTGTTCGGTAAGCCCACAAGTAGGTTTAGTACGACGAGGTTGAAATGGCAAAAGTGATGCTCTGGTTCCGTCGCTCATTGGCGGTGACGCTGCTGTTTGGGGTCATTGCCTGCGCGGCAACGTTTTCCAATCATGGCTATGCTCCAACGGATGACGAACTTGAAAACGTCATTGTTGGCGTCGATAGCCATTCTTCGGTCGAGGAAACCATCGGTCGCCCGTCCAGCACCGGGCTTTTGCGGGTGGGCGGGTGGTACTATGTTTCCAACCGCGTTCGTCATTTTGCCTATAAGCAGGACGAAGTTATAGATCGTCAGCTTGTTGCCATCAGTTTCGACAAACGGGGAATCGTTTCAAATATCGAGCGTTTCACGCTTGAGGACGGTCGCGTCATTGCGCTGAACCGGCGTGTCACCAGCACCGGGATCAAAGGCATTTCGTTTATCAAGCAGATGCTGGGCAATATCGGCCGGATCAATCTGGCTGACCAGATCAACTAAGCCTTATTCGCTGGGTTTGAAATCAAGGGTCACGCCGTTGATGCAATATCTAAGGCCGGTTGGGTGCGGCCCGTCGGAAAACACATGGCCAAGATGGGCCTGACAATCGGCGCAATGGACCTCGGTGCGGCGCATGAACCAGCTTTTATCGGTCTTCTCGCCAACATTTTCGGGCTTTACCGGTTCGTAAAAAGACGGCCAACCGGTGCCCGAATCAAATTTTGCCGCTGCATCGAACACTTCGGCCCCGCAACATATGCAATGAAACATGCCCGCTTGCTTGGGGAAATTGTCGTGGCTAAAGGCGCGTTCGGTTGTGCCTTTGCGCGCTACTTCATAAGCAAGCTCGGACAATTGTTCACGCCACTCGGCGTCGGTTTTGGTGACTTTTGGGGACATTCGGCACGTCTTTCAACAGGCTGTGGCAAGGTTTGTTCAATATAGTGGACCATGTTTATAAGAGTATGGCAATCAACGCCAGCGGCCAGCGTCGATGTGATATTGGAGTGGCCGGAAATCAAGTTTGGGGACCAGCGTGAAAGCGGGCACAGCGTATCTGGAAAAGGGCAGCTACAGGGCGCGTTTTGCCTTGGGGCAGGCCGATGTTCAGGCCGCGTTAGAGCTGCGCGCCTTGTGTTTTCGCGGCCCAGAAACCGCCGGCCGATCGGATCGCGATGAGTTTGATGCACGCTGTCAGCATGTGCTGATTGAGGAACAGTCGACAGGCCAGTTGGTGTGTTGTTTTCGGTTGATGCTGCTTAAAGATGGTGGGCAGATCGAACAAACCTATTCGGCCAAGTATTATGGTTTGTCAGGGTTGCAAAGCTTCCGCCGACCAATGGCGGAATTGGGCCGTTTTTGCATTCATCCCGATTTTCTGGACGCCGATATTCTGCGCGTTGCCTGGGGCGCGCTGACGCGTTTTGTGGATGCGCAAAGCATCGGCATGTTGTTTGGCTGTTCGTCTTTTGCAGGAACTGACCCCAAACCCTATCAGGATGCCTTTGGCTTGTTGCGTGCCAAACATCTGGCGCCCGACATTTGGCGACCAAAAGCGAAAGCGAAAAGCGTGCTCAGATTCGGCGCAGATGTGGCATGCGCCAAACCGGATTTACGTCGTGCATTGAAAGGTTTGCCGCCTTTGCTTCGTACGTATCTGGCGATGGGGGGCTGGGTGTCGGACCATGCGGTGATAGATCATGATTTGGATCGTTTGCACGTGTTTACCGGCCTTGACGTCAATTCTGTGCCGTCGGGCCGCCAACGTATCTTGCGCGCAATTTCCACCTGATTTTTCAATATATTGTGCCTCTATCCTCATATTTAACATCGCCTAGTGAGCGCGTGCAATTTATATTGACTGTGTAATCAATAAAAACAATCCACATCAGGAACGGCTCGTAAGTCATTGTTACTAGGTTGTAATGGTGTAAGTTGCGATCAGCCGCCAGTATGGCTCATATGACGGCTCATTTTGCCGCCAACTGACTGGCGCGAATAATCGAAATCATGGCCTTTGGGCTTGAACGATATCGCCTCGTGGATTTTTGTGATCACAGGCAGGTCGTCGCTGGGATTGTCGCGCAGGATCTGGCGCAAATCAAACTCGCCCTCTTGGCCCAGACATTGAAACAACTGCCCGGTGCAGGTCAGGCGCACGCGATTGCAAGCCTCGCAAAAATTGTGGCTAAGAGGCGTGATAAATCCGATTTTCTGGCCGGTGTCTTCGATCCGCTTATAACGCGCCGGACCACCGGAATTTTCCGCCAGATCGGTCAAGCTGTAACGCCCGGCCAATTCAGCCTCGACATCCTTAAGCGACCAGAACTGGTCAAGCCGCTCAACCGTATCAATGTCACCCATGGGCATCACTTCGATAAAGGTCAGGTCCATGTCGCGTGCAGCGCACCATTCTACGATATCAAATAATTCGTCGTCATTGGTGCCCTTCACGGCCACCATGTTGATCTTGACCCGCAGGCCTGCCTGTTGCGCGGCGTCGATGCCATCAAGCACCTGTTTCAGACGTCCCCAGCGGGTGATCTTGGCAAACTTTGCCTCGTCCAGTGTATCAAGCGACACATTGATCCGACGAACGCCAAAGCGCGCCAAATCGGCGGCATATTTGCGCAGTTGCGAACCGTTGGTGGTCAGCGTCAGTTCTGCCAGCTTGCCGCTGTCCAGATGTCGCGACATGCTTTCAAAGAACCCCATGATGCCGCGCCGAACCAAAGGCTCGCCGCCAGTGATTCTGATCTTCCTGACGCCTTGCGACACGAACGCCGAACACAGGCGGTCCAGCTCTTCCAGCGTTAGCAATTCTTTTTTAGGCAGAAAGTTCATGTTTTCCGACATGCAGTAAACACAGCGAAAATCGCAGCGATCTGTGACGGAAACACGCAGATAATTGATCGCGCGGTTAAATGGGTCGATGAGTTGCGGCATGTCAGACATGAAGACCTGTGTAATCGTCGGCATGAGCGCATGCAAGACGTTGAATGGCACGTGCAACCGATCTAAGGTCGATCGTATGAAACGCAAGATAACATTGTTGGTATTGGCAATTGCGGTGGTTGGATTGGCCGCTTGTGATGTAAAATTGTTTAAACCACGCCCAAAGGCGGATCTGCCAGAAATCACACCCTGTGATGCCAGCAAAACCGACTGTCCGGTGGTTTTGACCCCCGACGAGGATACAATCCGACCCAAACCCAGAGCAGGCACCGCATTTGAAACGGGCACTGCGGGGCCGGGATTTGTCGAAGGAGTGGCTGCGGAAAAGCTGGATGAAAGCACGCAACAAGACAAGCAGGACGCGCTGGAAGCCACGGATACCGCAAGCGAGAAGAACTTGGGAAAAACCATCGCGTCGCTTGGCGACGTCGGCCAACAGGGGTTTTGGCTCAAAACACCGCTGGTTCTGGCTGAGGCCGAAGGCCGCTTGGTTTGGGCCGATAACGGCAACAGCGTCAATGTCACCCTGTTGCCAAAGCAAGGCGAATCGACCTCGGGCAGTCAAATTTCGCTGGCGGCGATGCGTGCACTTGGTATTCCGCTGACGGCGTTGCCTGAACTGATTGTTTTTGCCAAGTAGCGACCATGCTGGTTGATCTGCATTTGCGGCAAGCTTCGTAGCACTTTAAGGGGGCGCGCCTTAAGGCAGGTATTTAGACGCTTCTTTACGGGCGAAATATTTCATTTGGCTGCCGTGGTCCTGTAAAAACTGCTGCACCCTTTTGGGGTCGCGTTTGGACAGGTCACGCACCCACCACGCCACCGCTTTTTGAATGAACCAATCGCCGTCTGAAACATAGGCCGTCGCCCAACGCAGCACCTGTTCGCGCCGACGCAGATCTGCGGGTTTTGGGTTGCGGTCCTTGGTCCAGGGCAGGGTGACAACAAGCGCCGCCCGACGGGTCCACATATGGGGCGAACGGGTCCAGCCCTCAACCTCGTCCAGCCGCGCCGGAATAGCCACCAGCCGTTTTTGCCCGGCCATGCAGGCGTGATCGGCAATGGCCCAACTGTCAAAATCCGGGGTCCAGCTTTTGATCAGATCCCAAGCCCCCTGATCGCCCTTGATGCGGGCTTGCGTCAGCAGTTTTGCCGCCGCCAATCGCGCCTCGTAAATGTCCGTGCGCCAAAGCCCATCCGCCAGCGCGACGCGCTCATCCACGCTAAGTGTTTGCCGCCATTCTTTGGTCAGATCATTGATCGACGGATTTGAAACACCCAGATAGGTGCGCGGCATTTTGTGATAGGCGGCAGACCCTTCGGCCCGTCCCGGTTCAATATGGGCCTTAAGGGCGGCAAGCGCGTCATCGGGTGTCATTCTACTGTTACCGATTTGGCCAGATTGCGCGGCTGGTCAACATCCGTGCCTTTGACGACCGCCGTATGATAGGCCAGCAATTGTGCTGGTATGGCGTAAACAATGGGGGCCAGAAACGGGTCGACGTCAGGCATGATCAGGGTTTGCCAAACGCCGTCTGATGCCTCGGCAGCACCGGCGTTATCCGTGACCAGAACGATTTTGCCGCCGCGCGCCATGACCTCTTGCATATTTGACACGGTTTTTTCAAACAGCGCATCCTTTGGCGCCATCACCACCACCGGCACTTTCTTATCCACCAGCGCGATGGGGCCGTGTTTCAGTTCGCCGCTGGCATATCCTGCCGCGTGTATATAGCTGATTTCTTTGAGTTTTAATGCGCCTTCCATGGCCAGCGGATACATGGCACCCCGGCCCAGAAACAGAATGTCCCGCGCCTCGGCCAGTTTG
>JAJFIC010000073.1 GCA_021775315.1 Paracoccaceae bacterium | reverse complement strand
TTGTCGCGTATAAAGGTGTCGCCCGTGATGTTCCAACCACCGCGCACATAATCGGCTTGCCGGTCGTCGTTCAGATAACGACAGCCGGTTGGGCCGCGCACCGCCAGACGTCCCGGTGTGCCGTCGGGCAAATCTACCATGTCATCGTCAACGATTTTCGCTTCATAGCCGCTGACAGGTTTGCCAGTGCAGGCGGCACGGGAATCGCCGAAACGGTTGGAAATGAAAATGTGCAGCATTTCGGTGGCGCCAATCCCATCCAGCATCGGCTTGCCGGTCTTTGCCAGCCATTCGTCATAGACAGGTGCGGGCAGGGTTTCACCCGCAGAAACCGCGCATCTGAGAGACGACAGATCAGCCCCTTCGTCCATCGCGCGCATCATGACGCGGTAGGCGGTCGGGGCGGTGAAACAGATCGTGGCCTTATAGGTCTCGATAATTTCGATCATATTGGGCGGCGAGGCTTCTTCCAGAAGGGTCGCAGTGGCGCCAAAGCGCAGGGGAAACACCGCCAAACCACCCAGCCCAAAGGTAAAGGCCAAGGGTGGCGAGCCGACAAAAACGTCGTCAGCCGTGACCGATAAAACCTCGCGGCCATACCCGTCGGCAATCACCAGCAAATCACGATGAAAATGCATGGTTGCCTTTGGTTTGCCCGTGGTTCCTGACGTGAAGCCAAGCAATGCCACGTCATCGCGGCCCGTACGCACCGATTGGAATTTGACGGATTTTGACAAGGCGATGCGATCAAGTTCGGCGTCGTGATTGGCGGTTCCGTCAAAGGAAATGATGGTTTTGAGGTATTTTGAGGTTTTGCCGCAGGCAACAATTTCGTCCATCATGCGGCTGTCACACAAGGCAAATTCGACTTCGGCCAAATCAACGATCTGGCTAAGTTCACCCGCGCGCAGCATCGGCATGGTGTTGATAACCACCGCCCCCGCCTTGGTCGCAGCCAACCAGCAGGCCACCATTGCCGGGTTGTTTGCAGACCGGATTAGCACGCGATTTCCGGGTCTTACGCCATAATTTTCAACCAGTGCATGGGCCAGACGGTTGGTCCAGTCGGCCAGTTCTTTATAAGTGCGCTGGCGACCATTACCGATCAAGGCAGTGTTGTCGCCATAGCCTTTTTCGACCATCGCATCCGTCAGGGCGACGCCGACATTCAGGTATTCGGGATAGGGGAAATCTTCTAACAGGAAATCCGGCCATTGATCGGCTGGCGGCAGGTTATCGCGTGCAAAACTGTCCTCGTGCGCTGTTGGTCCTAGCCGCATCACATTGCCCCTAATACTTGTCGTGCGATGACGATTTTCTGGACGTCAGACGCGCCCTCATAAATCCGTAAAGCGCGGATTTCACGATAAAGACTTTCAACCACAGAGCCGGTTCTGACACCGTCCCCGCCATGAATTTGCACCGCTTTATCAATGACTTCCTGCGCTTTGTCGGTGGCATACAATTTGGCCATCGCGGCCTCGCGACTGATGCGCGTGGCCCCCATATCCTTGGTCCAGGCGGCGCGATAGACCAGCAAAGCGGCCGCATCAATATCAACCGCCATTTCCGCGATATGGCCCTGCACCATCTGCAAATCGGCCAGTGGGGCACCAAATAACTGCCGTTCGGTGGCGCGGCTTAGGGTTTCATCAAGGGCGCGGCGGGCAAATCCCAAGGCCGCTGCCCCGACGGTTGAGCGAAACACATCCAGAACCGACATGGCGATCTTGAACCCGTCACCGCGCTGACCAATCAGGCTGGCAGCGGGCAGGTGCATATCGGTGAATTCCATCCGCGCCAGCGGATGCGGCGCAATGGTGCGCAACCGTTCGGCAATGGCCAGTCCCGGCGTATCCGCAGGCACCAGAAAGGTTGACAGACCACGTGCGCCGCTGATGTCTTCGCTGCGGGCAAACAACACGTAAACATCCGCGATACCACCATTGGATATCCAGGTTTTTTCGCCGTTGATGACAAATTCATCACCTTCGGCCCGGGCCGAACAGGAAATATTGGCCACGTCCGAGCCTGAGGCAGGTTCGGTCAGCGCAAAAGCAGACAAGGCCGTGCCAGCACGGGTTTTTTCCAGCCATTTGCGCTGCTCAAGTGAGCCGAATAAACTAACCGCGCCCATGCCAAGGCCTTGCATAGCAAAGGCAAAATCGGCCAAACCATCATGGCGCGCCAGCGTTTCGCGGATCAGGCATAATGATCTGACATCCAGCGATTCCCCCTCGGATGCGCCGGAATGTTGCAGGAAACCTGCCGATCCCAAGGCTGTCGCAAGGGATTTGCAGGCCGCGTCAATATCATTGTGATCCACCGGCAAGTTCTGGGCGCACCAATCTTCTAACGCCTCAGACAATGCCCGGTGCTTGTCTTCAAAAAATGGCCAGTTCAGGAATGATTTGTCAGCCATGGTTCAATCCCCTTGAAAAACCGGTTTTTCTTTGGCGACAAAAGCCTTGTAGGCGCGCACGAAATCTTCGGTCTGCATACAGATTGCTTGGGCTTGTGCCTCGGCCTCGATCGCCTGATCGGGGGTCATGTTCCATTCGTGGTTTAGCTGGGTTTTGGTGATACCATTGGCAAATGTCGGCCCGGCCGCAATGCGTTGCGCCAGTTTGATCGCCGCCGCTTCAAGCTCGTCCGCCGGGTGCAGGGCGTTGAAATAGCCCCAAGCCAGACCTTCGTCAGCCGACATTGCCCGACCGAGATACAGCAATTCCGCCGCCCGGCCCTGACCGATGATGCGCGGCAGGATCGCACAAGCCCCCATGTCGCAACCGGCAAGTCCGACCCGGTTGAACAAAAACGCGGTTTTCGCCTCAGGCGTGGCAAGCCGGAAATCCGAGGCCATGGTGATGATCGCCCCGGCACCAACTGCGACCCCTTCAACGGCTGAAACAATCGGTTTACCGCAGCCCATCATCGCTTTGACCAGATCACCGGTCATGCGGGTGAATTTCAAAAGATCTTTCATGTCCATCGCGACCAGAGGCCCGATAATGTCATGCACGTCGCCGCCAGAACAAAAATTACCGCCGTTCGAGGCAAAGACCACCGCGTGCACGTCATCGGCATAAACCAGATCACGGAACGTGTCGCGCAATTCTGCGTAGCTTTCAAAGGTCAGGGGGTTTTTGCGCGTCGGAATGTCCAGACGCACCACGGCGACGTCGCCCTGCATGTCCCATTTGAAATATTTCGGTTTTAATCCAGCCATTTGTGCCATGGTACTCAGCCCCTGATATATGCCAGCGAACGCGTCGCGGCCTTGATGTCATCGTCGTTCAGATCGCCAAGCAGTTCGGCGACCCAGATTTCATGTGCAATTGCCATTGTTTCAAATTCAGCAGCGCCTTTTGGCGTCAGGCGCACCAGCGTTGCCCGCCGGTCGCCCTTGATCGGCACGCGCTCGACCTGTTGGTCGCTGACAAGACGATCGACGATGCCGGTGACATTGCCGTTTGATACCATCAACCCGCTTGAAAGTTCGCTCATCTTCAGGCCCGAAGGCGAGCGTTGTAAAATCGACAGCACGTCAAAGCGGGGCAGGGTGGTGTCAAATTCCCGCCTTAGCCTGTCGCGGATTTCAATTTCGACATGTTTGGTGGCTTTCAGCATTTGCAGCCAGAACCGCAGGCGCAGCTTGGAGCCAGCGGTTGCCAGCGCAGGAGGGGGCACCAATGTCAAACCTGACCTCCGGCGATTTCGATGGTCTGGCCATTGATAGACCCTGAATTATCGCCGCAGATCCACAAGGCAGCTTCAGCGACCTCGGCCACTTCAACCAGTTTTTTGTGGCGGTTATCGCTGCTCATGGCGGCCTCGGCCTCGGCGTGGCTGAGGTTTGAACGCTTCATGATAAGTTCGGTGTTGCGTTCAACAATCGGGGTGCGGACATAGCCGGGGCAAATCGCATTTGCGGTGATGCCTTTGCCCATATATTCCTCGCTCAGCACCCTCGTCAGGCCGATCACGCCGTGTTTTGAGGCGGAATAGGCAGCGCCGTATTTCAGACCTTTCAGCCCGGCGATTGAACTGATGGTGATGATCCGGCCCCAGCCGTTTTCAAGCATCCCCGGCACCACTTCGCGGCAGCTTAAAAACACGCCATCCAGATTGGTGGTCATGATCTTGCGCCAGAAATCAAGCGGCGTTTTGGCGAAGGCCGAGGTTTCCGCGATCCCGGCATTGGCCACGTGAATGTCTATGTTTCCACGGGCTTTGATGGCTTGGGCTGTACCGTTGACCACGCTGGCCTCGTCAGAGACATCCATGACCAGCGCGTGAATGCCGCCAGACAGCGCATCCGCCTTGGCGCAGGTCTGTTCCAGCGCTTCCATCCGTCGCCCAGTGATCGTGACCTCAGCGCCCTCGGCGGCCAAAGCCAGCGCAATCGCTTCGCCGATGCCAGTGCCGCCGCCTGTAATCAGCGCATGACGCCCTTTGTGAATGCTCATCCCTGAATTTCCCTTTCGCGTTCTTTCAATCGTAACAATTGATCGCGTCCGGCATAATATGGCGCCGGCCAATCGGCCTGATCGTCGCCCAGATCAGCAGCGGCATGCAAGGTCCAATAGGGATCCGCCAGATGAGGCCGCGCAAGGCAAACCAGATCGGCGCGCCCGGCCATTAAGATGGAATTGACGTGATCGGGTTCAAAGATGTTGCCAACCGCCATCGTGCGCAGCCCGGTTTCCTGCCTGATCCGGTCGGAAAACGGGGTCTGGAACATGCGCCCATAAACAGGGCTGCCGTCGGTGGACGTTTGCCCGGCAGAAACATCAATAATATCCGCGCCAACGCCCGCAAACAGGCGCGAGATTTCAACCGCTTCCTGCGGTGTAACCCCGTCATCGCCGACCCAGTCATTGGCCGAAATCCGCACCGCCATTGGTTTGCTGTCCGGCCAGACCGCGCGCATGGCGGCAAAAACCTCAAGCGGATAGCGCATGCGGTTTTCCAAGCTGCCGCCATATTCATCAGTCCGGTTGTTGGAGGTCGGCGAAATGAACGACGAAATCAGATAGCCGTGGGCGGCGTGCAGTTCCGCCATGTCAAACCCGGCCCGCCCGGCCATTTCGGTTGCCGCCACAAACTGATCACGCACCAAATCCATATCGGTGCGATCCATCATTTTGGGGGTCGCATTGTTCGCAGACCAAGGAATGTCGCCCGCCGACAGCAAGGGCCAATTGCCGTCTTTTAGCGGCGCGTCTGCGTCTTCCCAGCCGATCTGGGTGGAGCCTTTGCGCCCGGCATGGCCGATTTGGGCGCACATTTTGGCGTTGGTTTCAGCGTGGACAAAATCGGTGATCCGTCGCCATGCGGCCTCGTGTTCAGCGGTGTAGAACCCCGGACAACCCGGCGTGATCCGGCCATCGTCGCTGACGCAGGTCATTTCGGTGTAGACCAACCCGGCACCGCCTTTGGCGCGCTCAGCGTAATGCACAAAATGCCAGTCACCCGGGCATCCATCAACGGCCTTATATTGCGCCATAGGCGACACCACCACGCGGTTTGCCAAGGTCAGATCGCGCAATTGCAAGGGCGCAAACATCGGGCTGCGTTGTGCGGTGCTGCCAGCGGTTTTGTGAAACCAGCTTTCGGCCCCCGCCAACCAGTCAGGGTCGCGTTCGCGCAGGTTTTCATGGCTGATCCGTTGGCTGCGTGTCAAAAGGGAATAGTTGAACTGCACGGGGTCCAGATGCAGGTAACGCTCAACATCCTCGAACCATTCCGTTGAATTGCGCGCCGCTGATTGCAGGCGCAACACGTCAAGACGGCGATCTTCCTGATATTTGGAAAACGCGGCCCTCATATTTGGTTCGGAATGCAGGAAATCCGCCAAGGCGACGGCGGATTCAAAGCCAAGTTTCGAGCCTGATCCAATGGAAAAATGCGCCGTGGCTGAGGCGTCGCCCAACAGAACCACATTTTTGTAGTGCCATTTTTCGCAATTCACCCGTGGAAAGCTTAACCAGGCCGAGCCCCGAATGTGATTGGCGTTGGTCATCAGGGGATGGTCGCCAAGGTGATCTTTGAAAATCTCCTGACAAATCTCAATGCTTTCGGCTTGGGACATGTCGGCAAAGCCGTAGGCTGCAAAGGTTTCGGGCGCGCATTCCACGATGAAGGTCGCGGTGTCGTCGTCAAACTGATAGGCGTGGGCCCATAGCCAGCCTTTGTCAGTTTTTGTGAAGATAAAGGTAAACGCGTCGTCAAATTTTTGTTTGGTGCCGTACCAGATGAAGCTGCATTTCCGGGTGTCGATATCCGGTTTGAAATGCTGTGCCAATGCGCTACGCGTGGCAGAGTTCAAGCCGTCCGAGGCCACGACCAGATCATAGTCATCCATGAAATCGCGTGCGTCACCCACATTGGTTTCAAATTGCAGATCAACGCCGAGTTCCAGCGCCCGTGCGTGCAGATCAAGCAACATTTGCTTGCGACCGATGCCACAAAAGCCATGCCCGCCAGAAACGGTTTTGGTGCCGCGATAATGCACCGCGATGTCGTCCCAATAGGCGAAATGTTTGCGGATCACTTTGGCTGAAACCGGATCATTCGCCTTCATGTTTTCCAACGTCTCGTCAGACAGAACAACGCCCCAGCCAAATGTATCGTCGGGCTTGTTACGTTCAAAAACCGTGATCTGGTGTGACATGTCGCGCAGTTTCATGCTGATCGCGAAATAGAGACCCGATGGCCCCCCCCCAAGAACGGCGATTTTCATATGGCCTCACCCTTTATTGTTTTGAGTCGTTATGACCACAGGCTGACATTTGTCATGTGAATATTCAAGCATATATATTTTAAGCTTAAAGAATAATTGCAGTAAACGTCTGAATTTCCGCATCGTACTGCCCTGGAGGTTGGCAATCAGGTGACTTTTTTGAGCATCGCTTGCAAAACGGGTTGTCACAGGATTTTAATGGCCCCAAAGAAATGGAGGGCATGATGCCAGCATTGAAATTAATCCTGACGATTGGCTTGTTAATCTTTGGCCATCCGCTCTCCGCTCGCCCAATTGTGGCTGACAAATATCCCGAAAGCCTGCTTTACGACACGCCGGTCGAGGTGATCCCGAATGTCTGGGTGTCCGTCGGGGCGACGCAGCCTTCGACTTATGACAATTCCGGTCACAACAACAATCTGTCTTTTGTGGTCACCAGCGAGGGCGTGGTTGTCGTCAATGGCGGCGGGGCGTTTTTGCTGGCCAAGGCTTTGCATGACGAAATAAAGGCGATCACGGATCAACCGGTGGTGCTTGTCATCAACGAAAATGGTCAGGGCCATGCGATGCTGGGCAATTCTTATTGGGCCGGGCAGGGGGTTGCTATTCTGGCCCATGAAGAGGCCGCCGCCGATTTTGCCAATCGTGGCCCGCAAAGCCTTGAAAGCGCGCGCCGACGTCTGAATGAACGGGCCGAGGGCACCGAAGTTGTTGAACCGACCGAGGTTTTTGGTGACAAGAAGGTTATCACCCTTGGCGGCACAGTGATCGAGGTTCTGCATCTTGGCCCGGCCCATTCCCCCGGTGATATTTCCGTCTGGTTGCCCGAGCAGCGTCTGGTTGTTGCCGGTGACATTGCTTTTCACGAACGCATCCCGCCGATTTTTGACGAAACCATCGTGGCGGATTGGATCGAAACCTTTGAGGGCGCGTTTGCCGACCTTGATGCGCTTTATGTGATCCCCGGTCATGGCCATCCGACCAGCATGGCGCAGGTCCGGCGGTTCACCAGCGACTATCTGATCTACCTGCGCAAGATGATCGGCGAGCATATTGATGCCGGTGGCGATCTGGCCGGGGCGTATTATGTCGATCAGTCACCCTATGCCCATCTGCATACATTTGAGGAACTGGCGACCAGAAATGCCGGTCGGGTCTATGAACAGATGGAATTTGAATAGCGGCTTTCCGCCGATTGGCTGGACTTGCCGGGATTTCAATATCTGCTAGTTTCAAGGCAACGAACCTGATCAGGAGTTGATAGATGAAACCTGCCTTACTGGCGGCCACGCTGATAATTGCCGCCGCTATGCCAGCACTCGCCCAGGCCAAGGATTGCCGTAAATCACATTACGAGGGCGCAAACTCGGCCTTTTTGACTGGGCGATATATTGACGTCGCCAAAGATAATGCGGTTCTAAGTTGGGGCGCACGGGTGACGATTTCGGTCGGCCCGGCCTATGCCAACTGGGCCCATGCCATCAGTAAAAGCTACCGGTGTGTGAAGCAAAATGGTCGGCATAAATGTACTGCGCGGGCGCGACCCTGTACGGAATAGGCAAATACTGTATTGAAAAGAAAGGATTTATTGTGAAGTCAATTTTAAAAGCCGGAGTCGTTGCCTTGGCAATGGCCAGCGTTGGCGGTTACGCGGCCGAGGCGAAAACCTGCAAGCCGGTTCTGCGCAAAGGTGTTTCAAAAGCCATAGCGACCAAAGTGACGCGATCCCAGTTGAAAAATCGGGCTGTCGCGGTTTGGGAGGTGAATGTGCGCAAAAATGTCGGGCTTGGCTGGTCGCAATGGCAGGTGGCCAATGCAAAATCGCAAAAGTGCCATCGCACCGGTGTTTTTCTGGTCTGTATCGCGGCTGCACGACCTTGCAAGCCGTGATTTGCGGCTGGGTGGGCGTTATCTGAGGCGACGGAGGCCCATTGGGCCATTATTTTTAAGCCCCTTTGGGGCAGGTGCGCTCCGCGCGGGGAGTATTTTTGGAACGCTGATTTACGGGCGCGGGATTGAGTTTAGGTGGTCATGCGCAAGCGCTCAACGTCGAAAAGGGGTTCGGTGATAAGTTTGGCTTTGCGCATATCACCCAGAATTTCAATGGTAACCTCAAGGCCTTCATAGGCTTTGTCGCTGGGGACGAATCCCATGGCAATTGATTTTTCTGCGTAGTGGGAATAGCCGCCCGATGTGCAAAATCCGATGACTTTGCCATCCAGCCAGATCGGCTCATACGCCACCACGTCCGCATCATCGGCGTCAACTTCAAACACTGAGAGCAGGCGCGCGGCACCGGCTGCTTTTTCGGCCATTGCCGGGGCTTTGCCGATGAAATCGACCGGTTTGTTCCAGCTGACGAAACGATCCATGCCGGTTTCGCACGGGGTATAATCAGGGCTGAATTCTCGACCCCAAGAGCCAAAGAAACGATCAAGCCGAAGGCTCATCATCGCGCGCATGCCAAATGGGCGCAAGCCAAGGTCTGCCCCGGCTTCGGTCAAGGTCTGGTGCAGGCTACGCTGGCTGGCGGGGTCGGCGAAAATCTCGTACCCCAGATCGCCGGTATAGCTGACGCGCTGCACGATGGCATCGACCATGCCGATGGTCATTTTGCGGGTGTCCATGAATTTGAACGCCTCGGCTGACACGTCCGCGCGGGTGGTGCGTTCCAGCAATTGGCGGGCTTTTGGTCCGGCGATCTGAAAGCCGATGAAGCTGTCTGAGGTGTTTTCAACCGCGACGCCTGCATCCGGCAGATTTTGCAGGAACCAGCGTAGATGGAACGCTTGTGCGCCATAACTAGCGGTCAGCCGGAAATCATCTTCGGCCAGACAGGACACGGTGAAATCGCCGATTAGTTTGCCTTTGTGCGACAGCATTGGCGTTAGCGACATGCGGCCCAGTTTGGGGATGCGTCCGGCCATGATCCGGTCAAGCCAGCCGCGGGCATCCGGACCGGTGACGCGAAATTTGCCGAAATTATGGGTTTCGTTGATACCAACGCCGTTGCGCACGGCCAGAACCTCTTGCTTTGTGGCCTGCCACGCGTTGGAGCGGCGAAAAGACGGGGTTTCGAAAAGCGGTTCACCCTTAAGAGCGTAATAATTCGGCACCTCCATGCCAAATTGTGCGCCAAATACGGCCCCGGCCTCTTTCTGGAGGTCATAGACCGGTGTTGTTTTAAACGGGCGGCAGGCGGGCAATTCTTCGTTCGGGTAATTGACGGAAAACCGCCGCTGATAGTTTTCAACGACCTTCGGGCGGGTGTATCCCGGTGTGATCCAATCGCCAAAACGGGCGACATCCATGGCGATCACGTCGCGTTCAGCCTCGCCCTCGATCATCCATTGTGCCAGTGACAGGCCAACGCCGCCGCCCTGACTGAACCCGGCCATCACACCACAGGCAGACCAG
>JAJFIC010000072.1 GCA_021775315.1 Paracoccaceae bacterium | reverse complement strand
TATCAGTAATATTATTGGTCGGGGGAACAACCCATAGTCAGGCCCAAGACTTGGATGAAAGCAAACGCTTGATCCGGTTGGCCGTATCGATTTGCAGTGAACACTTCCCAAGCAAGAAAAAAATGGGCAATGCTGCAAAGGCGGCGGGTTTTCAGGCCGAGGGAACATCTGGCAAGGCGAGAGTGTACTCAGGAAATGGCAAGCGAATGCTATTTGGGGTTACTAAGAGCGCTTGCTTGTTTTCAGTTGAAAAGATTTCTGAGGCGCAAGCTATATCACTGGCAAAGACAATTGTTCTAAAGCCAATAAGAAAGGTTTCAATCCCTAAGAAAAAAGATAAGGGATTGCTGGCAGATTGGCGTGGAACCCTAAATGGCGTCAAAGTCCAATTGGGTGTTACCAAACCAACGACAATTGGCTGGATGAAAACACCCTTGATTGTTATTGCGAAAACAAAATAGTGCGCAAAACATAGCCTTAAGGCTGTGAAACGCTCTCCGGAGAGAACACTCCTCTCGGTAATTTCTGGTACAATAATCTGCCGACCGACCACTCCTCTCTGAAAGGTTTTCCAAATGTCGCAAGTTCACGTCGTCGCTGTCATCACCACGAAACCCGGTCTGCGCGCGCAGGTTCTGGACTTGTTCCAGGCCAATGTCCCCACCGTTCTGGCCGAGGATGGCTGCATCGTTTACGAGGCCACGATTGACACCGAAAACGCGGGCCCTATGCAGGCGCAATTCGGGGCTGATACATTCGTGGTGGTCGAAAAATGGGCCAGCATGGCGGCCCTTGGCGCCCACGCCGCAGCGCCTCATATGAAGGCCTACGGGGCCAGCACCAAAGACATGCTGGCGGATCGGAAAATCCATATCCTGTCGCCAGCCTGAACCGCGGGCGCGGTCTGCCCGGTATTGATCGGCGACACTTCCCGTTCTAAGCTCGTGGCATCATCAAAAGGAGCAAATACATGCGCAATGTGATCCTTCTGCTCGCCAGCCTCGTTCTGTTGACGGCCTGCGCCACGGCACCCCCGGCGGTCGAGGGCGCGCGCGGTTTCTTCTGGGGGCTGCTTGACGGCGCCATCGCGCCCATCGCTTTCGTCGTCTCGTGGTTTTCCGACACCGTCGGCATTTACGGCGTGCCCAATTCCGGGGGCTGGTACGATTTCGGCTTTTTGCTGGGTCTGACCTGCTGGGCGGGCGGCAGCCACGCGGCCAAACGCAAAAGACACTAAAGGCGCTCAATAGAGATCAAGGCTGCGGCAGAACCTTCGCCAGTGCCAGTCCGACCCGCACCCGGTGGTCCGCTTTGGCAAAATCCACGGGCTCGCCAAGGTCGGCGTGCACCTCGGCCAGTGCGGCCAGATAGACCGCGAAAAACGGCTGGCTGCTGAGCGCGATTTGCAACAATGGCTCTGCCGGGTTCAGCGTTTTGCCGACCTCGCGAACCAGCGTGTCGTAGGCATCTGGGGATTTGCGGCGAAAACCATCCAGCGCTTGCTGCACATGGCGCTGTTCAGTTTCAAAAAGCTGACGTGTCAGTTCTGATTTTTCAATATTGGCAGGCAAGCGCCGTGCCGTTTCATGGGCATGCGGGGCCAGATCACGGCTGAGCTTTGTCAGAAAATCCCATGTTCCCGCAGAATATCGCTGCCGCTCAGCGCTTGCAGACAGTAACGCCAGCCCGGCAGTGGTCATCGCAGCGGAGCCAAAAAACCCGGTTCGGTCGCCATATTGCCGATGCAACTGGATATAGTCGATGGTGCGCCCGCAATACCCACCTTGATCCAGCCCATTAAGCACAGGCAAAACGGTAATGCCATCGCGGGCAAAGTCGATGGGATGCTGGCAAAGGATCAGATCGCCCCGCCATTCAAGACCCAACCAGTTTGGCCCCGACAGACATCCGGCCAGAACCAGCCCCGCAACCGACATCAGCCCAAAGCGCCGAGCCAGTCGACCGGGCCCCTTCGGTTGATTTCCAGATTGGCTGGGAATAGCGGTCTCAGCCAAAAGGATCACCCTTACGTCATGGTATCGTCAGTCAAGTGCGCGCGGCCAATGTTGTTCGAACACAGCCGACCATCGCAAAAACCAAAACTAGCTGTCTTGCTCGAACGGTTCAAGTTCTTCGGGCACCCCAAATTTTGAGGTGGGCGTACAGGCCGCTGTTGCCAGAATTACAGATCCAAGCAGCAATAAGATTAAGGTCTTTCGTTTCATTGTTCGTCCCCACAAAATTTGGCTTCGCTAAAACACCGGGCATTCGCCCGAAAAGATCGCAATATCGATCTGCCTACAGGCTAGTCCTTTTGTCGAACAATGCAATTCGGTCGGGTCCGTTTTGGGTGCGACAAATCCTGTGCATGTCACTATTGCCGCATTGCCGAACGCGGCGTGACATGGAAGCTTGCCCCGATAACAATCCAGAGGCCCAAAATGTTAAAAATCCTATATCCCGTCCTGTCCGCAGCCCTGTTTGCACTATCCGCAGGCGCTTTGAACGCCGCGACAATTGCTGGCGGCACACCTGAATCAACGTGTGAATGCTATGATGCGGGTTTCCTTCACGGGACTTATAATTACACACCCAGCAATTCCGCCCAGACAGAAACCTTGCAGTTCAAATGCGGGTTGAAAGGCTGGCAGCAGGCATTTGACGAAGGCTTGTACGAAGGGCTCAAGGACTATCGGTTCTCAAATGGGGATTACAGTCAGGGAACCGGAAACGGCTTGTGCCCCTACCCGAACTACTAAGTGACGTTGCGTCGTCGCGTCTGCTTGGGTAACCTTGTTGCATGTTTACCATTGAACACGAATTTGACGCGACGATTGTAACCCTTGTTGATGACGGCGAGCTGCCGCTGATTGAGGATATAACGCTATCCGCCTTTGCCTCTTGCGTGACGGTTGAACAGTTCGACGAACGCACGCAAACCATGCAAAAGATCACCTTGTCGATGGCGCAGCTTCGCGATTTACAGGCGGCGCTGGATTTGCCCGAAGGCAGCTATCAGTTTATTGACGACACCTGAAGGTCAGCGACCTCTGGTCCGTGTCGTCCCTTAGTCAACCACCCGAAAAACCTTGTCGCGCCCTGTGGCACCGCGCAATAGTTCCAATCGGGTCTTTGGCACACCAAACGCCTTGGACAGCAGCTTCATCACCGCTTGGTTTGCGCGGCCTGCCTCGGGCACCACGGTGACCCAAACCTTGAGATCGGCAGGGCCATCTGCGTCAATCTTCACTGCATTGCGCGACGCTTTTGGTGTCACCCGGACGCTAAACGCCTGCCCATTCGCAAACTGCGTAAATTCAGCCATTTCATCCCCATCGGCAATCGGGCAACACTTGGTGCAATCCCGCACCGCAACCTTAGCGTGATTATTTCCCCTGTGATACTGTGGCTGGACGCCAAACTTATTATTTTTGAATGCTGCCCGAATGCTAACAATTTGTCCCCTTAGTCAGGCGCCTGAGGCGCGTGCCACATGTATCAACTGGTCGGATGCCGAATGGGGCAGCGCCGCTGACTATGATGTGCAGGACTGGGAAGACGAGCTTTCGCGCATCGAAACCCATCCTGTAGACGAGGTATTTGTCGCCCTCAATGGCGATAATCCCGTTGGTATGGCGTGGATGCTGGAAACCGAAGGGGTCGACAGTCACGCCCATCTGACGCCCTGGCTTTCCAGTCTGGTGGTTGACCCGGCCTATCGCGATCAAGGCGTCGGCGCCGCCCTTATGGCCCATATCGAGGCCTATGCAGCCCTTGGCGGCGATGAAAAACTATTTCTGCTCACCCAGACCCCGTCGGTCTATTTCACCAAAGGCTGGGATGTGTTTGACACCGCCCCGCATGGCGACGGCAGCGTTTTTGTGATGCACAAAGAACTAGCCGAAAACCACCAACAACCAGACGATCAGGGCGTTAATAGCTGACAAGGCCACGACTGCGCTGCCGATATCCTTGGCCTTTTTGCTAAGCGGATGATGCTCGGTTGAAAACCGGTCAATTGTTGTTTCAATGGCGGTATTCGCCAGTTCCGCGACCAATATCATCAAGCCAAATCCGATGATGACCGCCCGCTCAAGCCCTGTCAGATCCAGTGAAAGCGCCAGCGCCGCCGACAGCACATTGGCCAAGGTCCACTGCTTAAAATTCGGCTCGCTCGCCCAGGTCGCTTTCGTACCAGCCATCGACCAGATACCGGCGTTCCACACCCGCGTGACCTGTCGTTTCCAAAACTCCCACATCACGCAATTCGCTTTCAATCTGCCCTCATGTCGCGCAATGTTACCCAAGGTCAATGAATGAGGCAAATGATGAAATCGACTGGCTTTTTTTGGGATGAGAAATGTTTCTGGCACGCGGGTGGGAATTACACCCTGACCATGCCGATCGGTGGAAATGTCCAGCCGCTGGCCGCAGGGGGGTTGCCTGAGAACCCGGAAACCAAAAGACGGTTGAAAAACCTGATGGATGTGACGGGACTGCGCAAGGAGCTTGACAGTCGCAGCGCCGATCTTGCCACGACCGAGGATCTGGCCCGTGTTCACCCGATGGATTTCCTGACCAAATTTCGCGAATTGTCCGACAGCGGCGGTGGCGAATTGGGTCTCCGCACCCCCTTTGCCCAAGGGGGCTATGAAATTGCAGCCCTGTCTGCTGGTCTGGCCAAGGCCGCCGTTGAAGCCGTGCTTAAGGGCGAGTTGAAAAACGCTTATTCGCTATCCCGCCCGCCTGGACATCATTGCCTGCCTGACTATCCGAACGGGTTTTGCCTGTTGGCAAATATCGCCATCGCAATCGAGGCTGCGAAAGCGGCGGGTTTAGGCCAACGGTTCGCGGTTCTGGATTGGGACGTCCACCACGGCAACGGCACCGAGGCGATATTCTATGATCGCGATGACGTACTGACCATTTCAATACACCAAGACCACAATTACCCGTTGGACACCGGTGACATCGAAGATCAGGGAAAGGGCGCGGGGCTTGGCCACAACATCAACATCCCTTTGCCCGCCGGCTGTGGCGATGAAACTTACCTCAGCGCGGTTGACCAGATCGCGGTGCCCGCCATTGCCCGGTTCAACCCGGATATTATCATCGTGGCTTGCGGCTTTGACGCCTCGCCGTTTGATCCGCTGGCACATATGCTGGTGTCAGTTGAAGGGTTCCGTCAGATGACGGCGCGGATGATGACACTGGCAGACGAAGTCTGTGACGGCAAATTGGTGATGGTCCACGAGGGCGGCTATTCCGAGGCTTATGTGCCATTTTGCGGGCACGCCGTGATTGCCGAATTGTCCGGCAGCGCGATTGATGCTGGCGATCCACTGGCAATTCCGGTGGCGGCGCGTCAGCCCAATGCCAGACTGGTCGCATTCCACCGCGAAATCCTTGGTGAATTCGTAACCCATTTCGACCTTGATTAAAGGCGGCTATATCGGATTCGTTGCATATGCTACGAAATTGAACTAAGTATTTTCACGCCATTGACAGCCCCGTGCCATCACGCCAAATAGTCCGAACCAGTCAACTCCGAGGGGACTCCATGAAAAAAGTCTATCCATCCGCAGCCGCAGCATTAGACGGCACTCTGTTCGACGGTATGCATATCGCAGCCGGCGGCTTTGGCCTTTGCGGAATTCCTGAACTGCTGATCGCCGCCATTCGCGATGCAGGCACCAAAGAACTGACAATCGCGTCGAACAATGCCGGGGTCGACGAGTTCGGCCTTGGCATCCTGCTGCAGACCAAGCAGGTCAAGAAAATGCAATCATCTTATGTTGGCGAAAATGACGAGTTCATGCGGCAATATCTGTCGGGCGAACTGGAACTTGAATTCAATCCCCAAGGCACACTGGCCGAACGCATGCGCGCCGGTGGTGCAGGCATTCCCGGGTTTTACACCCAAACCGGGGTTGGCACCGTTATTGCAGACGGCAAAGAAGAAAAAGAATTCGACGGTAAAGCATACATTCTGGAACGCGGCATCGTTGCTGACATAGCAATCGTGAAGGCCTGGAAGGGCGACACGGCTGGCAATCTGGTGTATCGCAAAACCGCCCGGAACTTTAACCCGGCGGCGGCAACCTGCGGCAAAATCTGCATCGCGGAGGTTGAGGAATTGGTCCATCCCGGCGAGTTGGATCCAGACAACATCCACACACCCGGCATCTATGTGCATCGCATCATTCAGGGCGATCACGAAAAACGTATTGAACAGCGCACAACACGCGCTGCTTGAGCGCGCGGACTGACAGGAGAGTTACATCATGGCATGGGACCGCAATAAAATGGCCGAACGGGCCGCTCAGGAGCTTGAAGACGGCTGGTATGTAAACCTAGGCATCGGTATTCCGACGCTGGTTTCCAACCACATCCCTGTCGGGGTTTCGGTGACGCTGGAATCAGAAAACGGAATGCTGGGCATCGGACCATTTCCGACCGAAGACGAAATTGACGCCGATCTGATCAACGCCGGCAAACAGACCGTGACCGAACTTCCCGGCACGTCCTATTTTTCATCCGATCAGTCTTTTGCAATGATCCGCGGCGGCAAGATCAACATGGCCATTCTTGGCGCAATGGAGGTCGCCGAAAACGGCGATCTGGCGAACTGGATGGTTCCCGGCAAACTGGTCAAAGGTATGGGCGGCGCGATGGATTTGGTCGCAGGCGTCGGTCGCGTTGTTGTTTTGATGAGCCAGGTCGACAAAAAGGGCAATTCCAAGCTGCTGAAGGAATGCACGCTGCCCTTGACCGGTAAAGGCGTCGTTGACCGCATCATCACCGAACTTGGCGTTTACGACGTGGTTCCCGGCGGTCTGAAGCTTTTGGAAATGGCTGATGGCGTCACCTTGGAAGACATCAAAGCCGCGACAGACGCGACGCTGGTTTAATCGTGCCGAAAACCCCGCATGGCATTTTGACCATTCGCACGGTAGCAATGCCAGCGGACACAAATGTTAACGGCGATATATTTGGCGGCTGGGTGCTTAGCCAAATGGATATCGCGGGCGGCATCGCGGCGGCAGACCATGCACAAACACGCGTGGCCACCGTCGGGATAGAGGCGATGAGTTTTCTTAAACCGGTGCATGTGGGCGACATCCTGTCGGTCTATTGCGTCGTCACTAAGACCGGGCGCACATCGCTGGCCATCAATGTCGAAGCTTGGGTGCAGCGGCGCTTGTCGCATGAAGTGTTCAAAGTAACCGAAGGCGTGTTTACTTTCGTCGGGCTTGATGACGCGGGCAAATCAATGCCGGTGCCGCCTCTGAGCTAGGCTGGAATTCTTTGACTGTCGCTAATTCCGCACCAATGCGCCAGTAACGCTTGCTTTATCCACAGTCTGGCCTTTTTTCTGCCATCAACTTCGATTAGCAGGACCAAATGGTGGGAAATACCGACATACGCGTGCGTTTGATAGCCTTTGCAATTCCTGTGATTTGCTCCGGCGTCGCCGCGTGTGCCGCTGATGGTTTTCCTCAACAGCATTCGCCCGCGACCCGAGACACAAGAACAAGGACAGGCCATGCGCTGGAAAACCGCTGAATATAAAGGCTGGGGCCGGGTTTTAAGCGCTCGTGGCGACACTGCGCGGCCTGAAAGACTGGCCACGCTAAAAGCGCTGTGGAAAGAAACCAAAGCCCCCGCAATCGGCAATTTACGCTCTTACGGTGATGCAGCCCTGAATGATGGTGGCAAAGCCATTGATATGACACGGCTTGACCGTCTGATCGCCTTTGATCCTGACACCGGCATTCTTGAGGCCGAGGCCGGTATCACCATCGGTGAAATCGCGCGGATTTTCGCCCCGAAGGGTTGGATTCCGACAGTGCTACCGGGCACGGGATTTGCCACGCTCGGCGGCTGCATCAGCAACGACGTTCACGGCAAGAACCACAAAGCTGGCAGTTTCGGACAGCACGTCATCTCGTTTGATTTGCTTGGCGCAAACGGCCGGGTGCGCAAAGTCACGCCAGACGCCACGCCAGAACTGTTTCGCGCCACATGCGGCGGCATCGGCCAAACCGGTGTGATCCTGTCCGCCAAAATCCAACTTGCCTCGATAGGTAGCGAAGTCATGGATGTCCGCGAAACCCGGGTTGAAAACCTGACCGAGTTCATGGCGTTGCTTGATGGTTCTACAGCGCCTTATTGCGTGGGCTGGATTGACGCCACTGCAAAGGGCGAACATCTGGGCCGGGGCATTCTGGAAGAAGGCTCTGTCGCTTATAACGCGCCGCCGCCAAAACCCAAATCAGCGAAATCCGTGCCAATGAATGCACCGCGATTTTTCCTGTCGTCCCCAATCGTGCGACTGTTCAACCAACTATATTTGCGCCGTATCCCTGTCATGGGCCAACGTCGCATCCGTGCCATGCAGGATTTCTTTTTCCCGCTCGATAAGGTGCTTAACTGGAACCGGCTTTATGGCAAACCGGGTTTTCATCAGTTTCAATGCGCATTGCCCGATGGCACCGCGCATGAGGCCCTTGTGCGCATGATGGATATGATCGCCAGTTCGCATCTTGCCTCTCCTCTGACCGTTTTGAAACGTATGGGAACCGGACGCGCTGGTATGATGTCATTTCCGATGGGCGGGTATTCCTTCGCGCTTGATTTTCCAAACGGCAAAGCGGTGGCAGGGCTTGTTGGCGAGCTTGAAGAGATCACGTTGCAGGCAGGGGGGCGGATTTATCTGGCCAAAGACACGTTGGCGACGCCCGAAATGATTGCGGCCATGTATGACGAATTGCCGGAATTTATCGCCGCTGTGAACGCGGCCGACCCGGAACATAAATTTGCGACCGATATGGTGCGTCGCCTGAACCTAAGAGGGACCGGGAAATGAAACAGACCTGGTTAATACTTGGGGCCAGTTCGGCCATGGCACGCGGATTTGCCCGACGGGTTTCTGAAACCGGCGCCGACGTTTTTCTGGCCGGGCGCGATATGGACGACCTCAATCGCGCTGCCGCCGATTGTCATCTGCGCGGCGCCCCACTGGCCGAGGCTATGCGCTTTGACGCTCGCAAACCTGCGGGCTTTGGGGCGATCTACGAAAAACTGGCAGCCCAGGACGGCGCGTTGAATGTTGCGGTATTTGTCGGCTCGATGCCTGATCAGGCTGATATCGACAAAGACCCCGCTTTGGTTGACGCAACCATTATGGACAGTTTCACCGGCCCAGCGCGGTTTTTGCAGGGTTTCGTTCCCTTGATGGAAGAACGCGGATGCGGAACCGTGGTCGGCATCGCCTCGGTCGCGGGTGATCGCGGGCGCATCGGCAATTACGTTTATGGCGCCGCCAAAGCCGGTTTCGCCACCTATCTGTCCGGCCTGCGCAACCGACTGACGCGCGTCGGTGGCCATGTCGTAACGGTCAAGCCGGGATTTGTTGACACGGCGATGACATGGGGCCTGCCCGGCATGTTTCTGGTTGCCAGCCCGGATGATGTCGCACGTGATATTCAAAAGGCGGTCAGCAAAAAGAAGAACACGATCTATACGCCGTTTTTCTGGCGTTACATCATGCTGATCATCACCCATATCCCGGAAATGATCTTTAAAAAGATGTCGATCTGAACTGGTGACCCATGGTTAACCGACGGCTGTGAACAACAACGCAAGCGTTGCGACGATCAAAGCGATCCCGATCTTGTCGCGCATAGCAAAAACAATCGGGTCGTAATCCTGTTTGCCCTGCCAGCCTAATGTAACCATGCGGATCATCCACGCGCCAATCGGGATAAGTGCCAACCACACTTGCCAGATATTCGCATAAAGATCCTTGGCCGTTGCGGTAAAACTATAAAGAAAAAACGCCAGCAGCGCCCCTGCGATGCCCAGCCCCGCAACATTCAACAGATCCCCCCGGTCAAGGCGGCCATATCCGCGCCCCGGCAGCTTTTCATCGTTTGCGGCAAGCGTCAGTTCAGTCAATCGCTTGACACAACCAAGCGCGATGAAACTGGGAAAGATAAACGCCACCAGAAATCCCGACGCCAGAACCTTTGCTGCCACGGCTCCGGCAATCACACGCAACGTGTAAAGCCCCGCCAAAGTGGCAATATCAATCCAGCGCATCCGCTTGAGCTTTAGGGAATACGCCAGCGACAAGCTCATATAAAGCGCCACGATCCCCATCATCGACCAACTGATCGCAAAGGCCAGCCCAAGGGCAAAGCCACCCAAGATCACCGACGCGGCCATGCCCGTCAGAATTGGCACAGCCCCCGAGGCAAAGGGCCGGTCGCGTTTGGTCGGGTGCAGGCGATCAGCCTCAAGATCCAGCAAATCGTTTACGATATAGATGGCAGAGGCCGCTGCCGAAAAGGCAATTGCCGCCACCAGCACGATCAACAGGCCCGCCATATCAAACCGGTGTGCTGCGATCAAAGGCAGGAACAACAGGGCGTTTTTGACCCATTGATGCGGCCGAAATGCCCGCAACAGGTCGCGCATTTGCCAACCACCACCGAATTCTTCAACATTGCTGCAGGAATTGGCGAGGCTCCGGGCGATCTGCGGATGGCTACCGACGATGATAGCGTTTTCGGCGGCTTGCCAAACAGGCTTGTCGACCGGGCCGTCGCCCGCATAATCGAATCCGGCCTCACCAAAAGCTTCAACCAGTGCAGCGGCCTTACGACTGCCCGTCAGGTTCACTTGTCCATCCGACGCAAATACCGGCTGATCCATGCCATGATCCGCCGCCAACTGCGCAACCAACACCTTGTCAGAGCCAGAGGCAAACAGCACCTTGCGGCCCATCTGCTTTGAATGGCGGGCAAGTTCGGCGACCTGTGGATTGACCGGCAGCAAGTCGACACGCAACTGCGCCAACCCGGCCAGTTCCCTTTTCAGGCGCGCCCGGTTTGAAAAATGTTTGACACAAACACCAATGCAAGCAATCGGGTTCTGCCCCAAAGCACCCCAAAAACTTTCCATTAACATATCCGTTTTCAGGAACGTTCCGTCCACATCCAGCACAAGGGGTTTGGAATTTGGCATTATTCGCCGCCTTTCAGATCAAACACACATCCATCCGTAAAAATCTCAGGCGGGGTCAGGCACAAGGCGCGGGCAACCTGAAATGCCGCGATAACTTTGGGCACATAGCTGCGGGTTTCCGCGAAAGGCGGGACACCCTGATGTTCCGCAATCGCATTTTCCCCGGCGTTATAAGCTGCCAGCGCCAATATCGGATCCCCGTTAAACCGATCCAACAGCCATTCCATATAGGCAACCCCACCTTTGATATTCTGCGCCCCATCAGCAGGATCGGTTACACCAAAGCGTTCAGCCGTGGCAGGCATCAGTTGCATCAACCCGGTTGCGCCCATCTTGCTTTTGGCATCAATGCGACCTGACGATTCCGTTCCGATCATCGCCAATACCAAAGCGGGCGACATCTTCTTACCGATCGTGGCCAGCAATATATCGGTGCCGTGGTCGCTGATGATCTGGCGAAAACCTGTCAAACGCGGGCTGGGCACCTCTTTTCCCGCAGGCGCGAGGGCCAATTGCTGCACGGCATCCTGAAAGCGCCCCGGACCGGCGGCGGTAATCTCGGGCGAAATGGCATCCCAGAACCAGGCTTTCATGTCCGGCGTCGTGCCCTCAGTCGGAACAATGGTCTGGGGGTTTATGGTGTCATCGGCTGCCGCGTTCGGGTCAATCTGAATGTTGATAAGCTTTTTTGTTCCCGGAGCCGGGGGCCTGACCGAGCGAAAGGTGAAATCCTTAAACGGTTCAGCGGCAAAAACCGGCCCCGAACTGACAAGAACCGCCAGAACCGCCACTATACCCGTCTTTGTTGGGTCATTCATTTCTGCTCAATCGCTTGTTCAACCGCGGTATTGTTTACTATCTGCCAAAGATTTTCAGCGAAAACCAGCCAATAGGATGCAAATCCTATGGCGAAACCGCCACAAAGCATAACTTTGCCCCATGTTAGCCCTTTGGTTTCGGGAAAAATTCATCACCTAACTCTTTGTATTTATTCAACTATCAAAGAAAAGTGTCCCTCGTTGTGATATTCTTTATTTTTCCTTTTTTCGCGCCAAACTCTCGCCCCAATTACCCGTCTATATAAACAACATGTTGAGACGGCGACTTGGAAACAAACTGAGGCAAACCAAGTCACAAACAACCGGATCGGCTAAAAAAGTGGAAACGAACTAAACACCTTTGGAGGGTATCAAAATGTTCAAACTTGCAAAAAACTTCAAGAATGACGAATCTGGCGCAGTAACAGTTGACTGGGTCGTTCTGACCGCAGCCATCGTTGGCCTGGGCATCGCCGTACTGGCTGCTGTTTCTGACGGCGTTGAGAACCTGTCGAGCGATATCGACACTCAGCTGTCTGGCCAGTCGATCTCGACTTCTTTCTAAGACCTACGTTCTTAGAACATGATGGAGCCGCGCTTATAGCGCGGCTCCTTGCCGTTTGAAGGGGTGCGCATTTACACTCTTTCCATCATTTTGCCCCATTCTTGCGGTTCTATGGTTTAACGGTCAGGTCAGTTTGCGGCCAGGCAAGTGTGTGTGGTACAGTAAATGCAGTTAAGAGTTTGGAAATACATTCGCGATGATCAAGGCGCGGTTACAGTGGACTGGGTCGTCATAACCGGGTTCATCGTCGCCCTAACACTGTCGGTAATCACGGCAATATCACCGGCTTTTGAAAAGCGCGGAACAGAAATCGTTGACCCAGTGACGATAAATTCAACTTTTTGAATTGGGTTTCCGACAGAATTGTGTAAATTGCACCACAAAAGAAACTGACAGAAAGTCAGTGAGCAGTCGTTAAAGGTCAAACCATGCGCATGATATTTGCACTAATCCTTGTTATCGGCATGGGTCTTGCCGGTTTTGCGGTGTATATGGCGCAGGGGCGATTCAACGAATATCAGACCGTTCTGGACAGCCAGCGCGCCAAGTTACAAAAAAACGTGCCGCTGGTGCGGGTGTTTGTCAGCGCGAAACCGCTGCGTTACGGCCAGAAACTGACCAAAGAAGATGTGCGCATCGTCGCCTGGCCCGAAGATGCCATTCCGGAAGGCGCGTTTACCGATCCCAAAGTTCTGTTTGACGAAGACCCAGATCTTTTGCGGTCCGTTCTGCGGGCCATGGAAAAAGACGAGGCTATTCTGGCCGTCAAAGTCACCGAACCGGGGGAAGAGGCCGGAATTGCATCCCGTCTGTCGGCGGGCATGCGCGCGTTTACCATTCGGGTTGATGTGGCATCCGGCGTGTCAGGGTTCTTGCAACCCGGCAACCGGGTCGATGTTTATTGGACCGGGCAAATCGGCACACGCGATGTAACGCGCCTGATCCTTGAGGACATCAAACTGATCGCCATCGACCAATCAGCAGACGGCGACAGCAACAATCCGACCGTCGCCCGCACTGTCACTGCCGAGGTTTCACCGGGCGTGGTCGCATCATTGGCACAAGCACAAGCCACCGGTCGATTATTGCTTTCGTTGCGCGGTGCCGAAGATGAAACCCGACTGGGCCAGATCGAGGTTGATCAGGAACAATTGCTTGGCATTCAGCAGGAAGTTGTCGAACAGGTCCGGGAAAAACGGATTTGCACGACCAAGACCCGCAAAGGTACAGATGTTGTGGAAACAGCCATCCCCTGCCCCGACCAATAGCGTCTTGCGCTGATTGACGCGGTTTCCGGGCTGTCCAGCAAGCGTTATTGCTGTGCTCAATCGCGGCCATATTGCCACTTATCCACAGGCCCCAGACAGCCCAAGCATTTGATTCTTGCAAATAAATGCGTTTTGGCCCACATTGAAAGCAATGGGCAATAAAGACCCAAAAAATTAGTGATCAGAGAGGCAGGATCACATGAAACCGAGCAGCTTTTTCCGAGCTGGCCTTCTGGGGCTGGCCTTGACCGTGCATTTTGGGCAACCTTCTTTCGGGCAGGACATCCTGAAAGTCATGCGCGGCTCTGCTTCCAGCAGTATAAACGTCGCTATGAACCGCGCCGTTGTCATGGAAAGCGATACCCCTTTCGCCGAATTATCCGTCGCCAATCCCGCGATTGCCGATATCGCGACCTTGTCGGACCGTACTATTTACGTCCTTGGCAAGTCTCCGGGCCGCACCACGCTGACCTTGCTCGGCCCCGACGGTAAATTAATCACAAACGTAGACGTGCGTGTTTCACCGGATATTGCAGAATTCAAAGAACGCCTACAGGAAATCCTGCCGGGCGAAGAAATCGAAGTGCGCACCGCCAATGACGGCATCGTGCTGAGCGGGCGTGTTTCCGGCAAACGCAAACTGTCACTGGCTGTTGAACTTGGCGAACGCTATGCGCCGGGCCGCGTCACCAACCTGATGACCGTCGGCGGCACACAGCAAGTGATGCTGAAGGTGCGGTTTGCCGAAATGCAAAGAAGCGTCACAAAAAGCCTGTCCAGCAGCCTTGGCCTAAGCGCAACCGGCGGCACAGTCACCGGCGAAGGTGGTAATAACGTTTTCACCACAGGCACTGATCCGACAAATTATGTTGACGGTGTCGCGGCCACACTTGGCACTGCAACAACGAACGCTGGAGCTTACGGTATCGGTTTTAGTGCCGGCGGCATTCAAATGTCACTGCTGCTTGAAGCGCTTGAATCCAAAGGATTGGTGCGCACGTTGGCGGAACCTAATCTGGTTGCCATTTCCGGTCAAAGCGCACGGTTTCTGGCCGGTGGCGAATACCCTATTCCGGTTTCAAGCACGACAGGGGTATCAATCGAATACAAACCTTTCGGGGTTGAGCTGAACTTTACCCCGGTTGTCGTTGATGACAACCTGATCAATCTGACAATCTCGGCTGCGGTCAGTTCCATTGACTCGACCGCCTCGGTCTCCAGCGGGGGCATCACTGTTAGCGGCTTTAAGCGGCGCGAAACCTCGACCACCGTTGAAATGCGCGATGGTCAAAGCTTTGCCATTGCCGGTCTGCTTGAGGACGATTTCACCGATCTGGCCGGCCAAGTGCCGTGGCTAGGCGACATTCCGGTCATCGGCGCGCTGTTTCGCAGTTCGGACTATACCCGGCGTCAAAGCGAGCTGGTCATCATCGTCACACCGCATCTGGTGACGCCCGTCAAAGGCGAAAGCCTGACATTGCCGACCGATCGCATCCGAATCCCGTCAGAATCCGAACTTTTCCTGATGGGCAAGGTCGCCGGGAAGACCGGCAGTGACGAAGTGATCAGCGATATTTCGACTCAGGACCTAAAAGGGTCTTACGGCTATGTGATGGAGTAAGATTATGAAATTAAACACTATTTCACCCTTAAAAACCATCGCACCCGTGGCACTATTCACTGTGATTGCGGCTTGTTCACCCATCAACAATACGCTGAACAAGGGGATCTCAACCCTGAATTGGGAGGCTGGCAAACGTGTTGACGAAGGGAATTTCGGAAACCCGACGTTCAATAACACTTTGGTGCAATCCGCCTATAGCGGCCAGAACGGCCTGCTGCTGGATTTATCCCGAAAATTTGAGAAAGATGTGCCTTCAATGATCAACTTTGAGTTTAACAGCTCGCGGTTGGACGCTGAATCGCGAAAAATTCTTTTGACCCAGGCGAACTGGATCAAACAATTCCCGGAAATCAAATTCCGGGTTTACGGTCACACAGATCTTGTCGGCAGCAATGCCGTCAATAAACGGCTGGGCCTAAGACGGGCCAATCGGGCCGTTAATTTCCTTATTTCTCAAGGGATTGGTGCAGATCGGCTTGAGGCAGTCGCCTCATTCGGGGAAACCCAGCCGCTGATCGTGACCGAGGGTCGGGAAAGACGCAATCGCCGCACAGTGACCGAAGTGATCGGTTTCGCCATCAACTTTGTCGGCGATGATCTGGACGGCAAGTATGCAGCGTTGGTTTATCGGGCCTATACCGAGGGCAAAATCACCGTCGATAGCGCGTCGAACTCAACCGAATAATCCACGAATAAGCCCTAATAATGACAAAGTTTTCCGACAGTTTTGGGGTCGGAGGGCTCGCCACTGGTTCCGGTGTCGGAACAACGGCACGGGGCTGAAATCAAGTGACATGCCTTCCGGCGATTGTGCAGATGTTCATATCTGCATGGTCTTGTAATTGGTAACGGAAGCATCGGACGGACTTTATGGGTCTGCGAAAAACACAAGAAGCCGGAATTGACGCCTGCGCCATCGCGCGGGACGTTCAGGCTTTTGAGCTTTTGATCGAAGACATGGAGACCGAACTTGGCGAACGCTGGGGCGGGCTCGATTTCATCGACGGGCTTGCCTATCTTTCGACCCCCGAAGCCACTGAACTTGATTTCATCACCGTTGCCGTTGATCAGCAGGACGAAGAAAATCTTGAACCGGTTGCAGACCTGATCAGCCTGGCATCCAACCGCGGGATCAAAGTTATCCTGGTGGCGCATGATCTGTCGCCCATGGCCCTGCACCAGCTTTTGCGACTTGGCGCTGACGATTTCGCCCCCTACCCATTGCCCGAAGGCGCGCTGCATGACGCCATCGAGCGACTGCGTCAAAAACCGGCAGCCGCCGCGCTTGTTCAAACCGGCGGAGGCGAAACCGGCCAGCGAAACGGTGTGATCGTTCCGATCTACGGCGTTGCAGGTGGCGTTGGCTCGACAACCTTCGCGGTCAACCTCGCGTGGGAACTGGCAACACTTGCCGGACACGAAGGCAAGAAAACGCTGTTGATTGATTTGGATTTACAGGGTGGGTCTGTTTCGACATATTTGGATCTGCCCCGCCGCGAAGCGATTTTTGAACTGTTGTCTGACACATCGTCAATGGACAGCGAATCCTTCACCCAAGCCCTACTGCCATTCAACGACCAACTGGACGTTCTGACCGCACCGGCCGAGGCGCTGCCTTTGGAAATCCTGACGCCCGAGGATGTCGATACCATCCTTGATATGGCCCGTTCGCAGTATGATTTCATCGTCATCGACCTGCCGACAACGCTGGTTCATTGGACAGAAACCATCCTGCAACGCGCCGACATATATTTCGCACTGCTGGAAATGGACATGCGGTCTGCCCAGAACACATTGCGGTTTATCCGGACCCTGAAGGCCGAAGATTTGCCCGTCGAAAAGGTTCGTTATGGCCTTAATCGCGCCCCAAAGTTTACCGATATTGGGGCGAGATCAAGGATCAAGCGTATGGCCGAAAACCTGAATATCAATATCGAGTTGTTTCTGCCCGACGGCGGGAAACAGGTGTTGAATGCCTGCGATCACGGCCTGCCGTTGTCGGATTCAGCCCCAAAGAATCCGCTGCGCAAAGAATTTGTGAAACTCGCCAGCACGTTGCTTGATTTGTCTGCTGGTCAGTCTTCCGCCTTAAGAAAGGGATAAGAAATGTTTTCGCGCTACAAAAAACCGGCCCCGGCGCCCTCACCTGCCGCGGCAAACCAGCCAATACAAGTTCGCCCCCCGGTTCAGGATGCAATCCGCCAACCGCCAGTAAAGGCGGTAGCCCCTGTCGCGCCAGTAGCGCCCGAGCAACCAAAAGTCGCACCTGTTCAATCGCTTAACCCAAAAGACGTGAAGCGGCGTGAAAAACTGGCAGACATTCGGGTCGAGCTTCACAAACGGCTTTTGGACACGCTTAATCTGGCAGCATTGGATCACGCGTCAGACAGTGATCTGCGAACCGAAATCGCAGACATTTGCGCCGACGGTTTGGGCGAAATGGGTGTGGTTCTGAACAAAGACGAACGCGCCAGGTTGCATCAGGAACTATTCGACGAAGTGACCGGCCTTGGCCCTTTGGAACCACTTTTGCGCGACGAAACTGTGAACGATATTTTGGTTAACGGGCCAACGCAGGTTTTTGTTGAACGCCGCGGTAAACTTGAACTTACATCGGTGGTCTTTAAGAATGAAAAACACCTGCTGCGGGTCATCGATAAAATTGTGTCGGCTGTGGGGCGGCGTGTCGACGAACAGAACCCCTATGTGGATGCGCGGCTTTCAGACGGATCACGCTTTAACGCTATGGTCGGGCCGATCGCGGTTGATGGCTCGTTGGTGTCGATCCGGAAATTCACCAAAGACAAGCTTGGCATTGACGAGCTCAAGAATTTCGGCGCTTTCACCGAAGAAATGGCGCTTTATCTGCGCGCGGCAGTTGGCAGCCACCTTAATATCATCGTGTCCGGTGGTACAGGTTCAGGCAAAACCACAACGCTTAACGCACTGTCATCCATGATTGCAGACAATGAACGCATCCTGACGATCGAGGATACGGCGGAACTTCAGCTGCAACAGGTTCATGTTGGCCGGATGGAAAGTCGTCCAGCCAACGTCGAAGGCAAAGGTGCTGTCAGCCAACGCGACTGTTTGCGCAACGCCCTCAGGATGCGGCCAGACCGGATTATCGTTGGGGAAA
>JAJFIC010000071.1 GCA_021775315.1 Paracoccaceae bacterium | reverse complement strand
CTGATCGAGCGCGGCTCGATCTTTCAATCCTCGTCCGACAGCGAATGCATCATTCATCTGATGGCGCGGTCGATCCAGTCAAACATTCCTGAACGGATCAAAGACGCCCTGCGCCGGATCGAAGGGGCGTTTTCCATCGTTGCCATGACCCGCTCAAAACTGATCGGCGTGCGTGATCCATTGGGCGTGCGGCCTTTGATGCTGGGTCAGGTTGGCGATGGTTGGGTGTTAAGCTCGGAAACCTGTGCGCTTGATATCATTGGCGCTGATTTCATTCGCGAGATTGAACCCGGTGAAATGGTGGTGATCAACGGCAAGGGCGTCGAAAGCTATTTCCCGTTTGACCGGCAAAGCTCGCGCGCTTGTATCTTTGAACATGTCTATTTCTCGCGCCCTGACAGTATTCTGGGCGGGCGCAGCGTCTATGAGACCCGCCGCAAGATCGGTGTCGAGCTTGCCAAAGAGGCCCCGGTTGACGCCGATCTGGTCTGCCCGGTGCCTGACAGCGGCACGCCTGCGGCCATTGGCTATTCCCAACAATCCGGCATTCCCTACGCTATGGGGATTATCCGCAATCAATATATGGGCCGGACGTTTATTGAGCCGACAGAACAAATCCGAAATATGGGTGTGCGGCTGAAGCTAAACGTCAACCGGGCGCTGATCCGCGGCAAGCGGGTTATTCTGGTCGATGACAGCGTGGTGCGCGGCACCACAAGCATGAAAATCAAGGAAATGATCCTGGATGCCGGCGCTGCTGAGGTACATTTCCGCATCGCCTCGCCCCCGACGGCGTGGCCGTGTTTTTATGGCGTAGATACGCCTGATCGCGGCAAATTGCTGGCCTCGACCATGTCCGAAGATGAGATGTGCAAACATCTTGGCGTCGACAGCTTGCGGTTCATCTCGCTTGACGGGTTGTACCGGGCTTGCGGCGAAGAAGCCGGGCGAAAACCTGAATGCCCGCAATATTGCGACGCTTGTTTTTCCGGTGAATACCCGGTTGCGCCACGCGATATGCTGGATCAGGGGTTTGAACTGAAGGCCGCCGAATGAGCCAGAAAATCGCGCTTGTGACCGGGGCCTCGCGCGGCTTCGGGGCTGCTGTGGCCGAGGTTTTGGCCAGCAATGGCTATCACGTCATCGCTTTGGCGCGCACGGTTGGCGCGCTGGAAGAACTGGATGATCGCATTCAGGCGGCGGGTGGTGCTGCAACATTGGTGCCTTTAGATATCTGCGATGAGCAGGGTTTGAAACGCCTGTGCCTGTCGGTGCATGAACGGTGGGGCAAGCTTAACCTTTGGGTGCATAGCGCGATATTTGCCGGGCCGTTGTCGCCGGTTGGCCATGTGCCCCATAGCGATTGGGATAAAACACTGGCGGTCAATATCCACGCCATGCAACGGCTGGTGTCGATGGTTGAACCGCTGTTGAAGGCTGGAAATGGCCGGGCCGTTCTGCCGATCGATGACACGGTTGCCGGTGCCAAGTTTTTTGCAAGCTACGGTGCCGCCAAAGCAGCACAGCGCGCGATTTGGGACAGTTGGGCGGCGGAGAGTGTGACCACAGGCCCAGATGTTACGACATTCGCACCTGAGCCGATGCCAACCGCCCTTAGGGCGCGGTTTTATCCCGGCGAGGATCGCAACAAGCTGGTCGCGCCAATGACCGAAGCGCGACGTCTGTTAACGGAACTTAAAGAACAGGGCGCTTAAGCCGGGCGAACACTGACGGGCCTATTTTTTTTTGCCCTGCCAACGGCCTTCTTGATGCTTATTCAGCTTGGTGATCTTCTTTTCTTTCTTATCCTTATACGGATTTTTGTCGCTTTGTGAGCGCATGAAAAGACGGATCGGGGTGCCGGGCATGTCAAACACTTCGCGCAGGCCGTTGACCAGATAACGGCTGTAACTGGCGGGCAGCAGTTCGGGATGCGAACACATCACAACAAAGCTTGGCGGGCGGGTTTTGACCTGTGTCACATAGCGCAGGCGAATGCGCCGACCGCCGGGTGCGGGCGGTGGATGTGCCTCGAGCATGCCGGTTAGCCAGCGATTGAGGCGCGCAGTTGAAATGCGCATATTCCAGGTTTCATAGGCTTTCAGGATCGCGGCATTCAGGCGATCCAGCCCTTTGCCGGTCAGGGATGACACCATAACCATCGGTGCGCCGCGCAATTGTGGTAGCAGGCGTTCAAATTTCTCGCGAACCTCGCGCAGGCGTTCCTGTTTGTCGCCCTCAAGATCCCATTTATTGACGGCGATAACGACCGCACGGCCCTCGCGTTCAGCCAGATCGGCGATCCGCAGATCCTGTTGTTCAAACGATGATTGCACATCCAGCAGCACCACGACCACCTCGGCGAATTTCACCGCCCTCAGGCCGTCCGCCACCGACAGCTTTTCCAGCTTTTCCTGAACCCGCGCCTTTTTGCGAATACCAGCCGTGTCAAAGATGCGCATGCTGGTGCCCATCCATTCCGTGCGTACCGAGATGGCATCGCGGGTGATCCCGGCCTCAGGCCCCGTCAGCAGGCGATCCTCGTTCAGGATTTTGTTGATCAGGGTCGATTTCCCGGCATTCGGGCGACCGACGACTGCGATTTGCAGGAATTTGCCGGGCGGAATAAGGGGTTCGTCTGACTCTGCGTCGAAATCCACATCCTCGGGCAGATCAACATCTGTTTCCGGCTCAAAATCCCGATCGGCATATTGTTCCGCGATCGGTTCAAGCGCCTGCGCCAGATCGACCATACCAAGGCCATGTTCGGCCGAGACCGGCACAGGTTCACCCAGACCCAGCGAATAAGCCTCAAACAACCCAGCCTCAGCGGCGCGGCCTTCGACCTTGTTGGCAACAAGGATCACGTGGGCTGAACGTTTGCGCAGGATGTCGGCAAATACCTCGTCCGAGGGCGTGATGCCGATCCGCGCGTCAATCATGAACACACAGACATCGGCCATATCAACGGCGCGCTCGGTCAATCGGCGCATCCGGCCTTGCAAGCTGTCATCGGTGACTTCTTCCAGACCTGCCGTGTCGATCACGGTAAACCGCATCGGGCCAAGCCGTGCCTCGCCTTCACGCAAATCGCGGGTCACGCCGGGTTGGTCGTCGACCAATGCCAGACGGCGCCCGACAAGGCGGTTAAACAGGGTGGATTTGCCCACATTTGGACGGCCCACAATGGCAAGAGTGAAAGTCATGACTACCCACAGGATTGGTTGGAAACCGCCCCTATACCCTATTTGGCCTATTTGAAAGCGTGCAATTGACCGTTCTGGGATAAAACATAGAGAACCCCATCAACAATCGCGGGCTGGCTGGCCGCACCGGACGGAATATCGACCGTCGTCAGCAGATCACCGGAAACCGGGTCAAAGCTGCGCAGACCACCATCGCTTGAGGCCACGATCACCCGGCCACCTGCCAGAATGGGCCCAAAATGGGTATAGGAATCCCGGCGCGTCTTGTCTTTCTTATAACGCGGCAAGTCGACGGCCCAGAAGGCTTCGCCAGAGCGCGCGTCAAGTCGCACAAGCTGCCCGGCATCCGACACCAGAAAGACAGAATTATCCACAGGCCAGACCGGGCTGTAAGACCCTTCGTTGGCGGTCCAAACCCGTTTGCCGTCACGCCGTGCCACGGCTGTGATCCGGCCACTTTGGTTGGCGGCGTAAACCCGGGATTTCGTCACCACCGGGTCGCTTGAAATATCGCCGATGTTTGATCTTGCCTGCCCACGTCGTGACCCGGACACTGCAACGCTCCAGACCCTAAGGCCGTTGCGTGTCAATGCTGACACCATTTCACCGGAACTGAACGGCAATATCACCGTGCGGCCCGCAGCGGCAGGTGAGGCCCCACCGATCAGACCGGCATCGGTGCGCGTGCTTTGCTGTTGCCAATCGATCCGGCCATTTTTGGTCTTCAAGGCCCAGGCCCGGTTGTCGCGAGACACCACATAAACCCGGTCTTTGGACACTGTTGGCGCTGATGTGATCGGCGCATCCAGTTTTTGTTTCCACAAAACGCTGCCATCACTGGCCCTGAGTGCTGTAATTTCACCAAAACCCGATGTGGCATAAAGCACACCATCGCCATAAGCCAAACCGCCGCCCGTCGCCTCGTCTGATTTGTCCGAGGCCGGGGTCAGGTCGCGCACCCAAACGGCTGCGCCGATTGGTGTGTGGGCCATGACGCGCGACTGGGCGTCCAGCGTGTAAATCTGGCCACCAGCAATGATAGGATCTGATGTAATCCGGTGTTTGCGGTCGTTGCCCGCGCCAATATTCACCGACCAAAGCCGGGTCAGGTTAGCGCCAAGCGACAGATGGCTAAGGCTGTGATCCGCCCCGCCATTCCGGTGGGTCCAGCTGGATTTGTTGATCTGTTTGGGCAGCTTGATCTTAACCGACCGATTGACAACGGCAGTCTGGTCAGGTCGTGGTTCGCCGTCTACACTGGGATAGGCCTGCGCAAGCGGGGTGCGCACGTCAAAGCGTTCCCCCTCAAAGATTTCTTCTTTCTTGGCGCAAGAAATCACCAACGGCACGATTAAAGCCAGGAAAATGGACTGGTTCAGCTTCACTCTGCTTGGCCCCTCAATGTCATTGCCTTTTCTGGGCTGATCACTCGACCTGCTATCCGTTGTCACCGGATGCTGCGTCGGGATCAGTCAGATCACCACCTAAGGCCACAATTAACTGTTGCGCCCGTTGAAGCAAGCCTTGTGTTGCCCCCGGTTCGTCAAGAATTGCGCGCAGTATCTCAATTGCCGCGTCATTGTTTCCAAATTCATACAATGTCAGCGCTTTTTGCTCCATTGCAATCACCCGAAACGGGTTGCCGGGGGTCATCAATTCGTCAAGCGTCGCCAAACGGGCGTCACGATCCTGATCGGATCCGCGCAGGATGACGGATTTCAGCATGGCAAGCTGACGATAAATGTCCGGCGTATCCGGATTGGCGACAATGCCATCAAGCAGCGCCAGCGCCTTGGCTGGATCATCAGCCTCGGCCCGTGCGGCGGCTTGCAACATATCCAGAAAGATCGAGGCTTTGGCGTCAACACCGGTGATCGCATCAAGCGCATCTGCGCGATCTGCTGCCCCGGCATTTTCCAGCGCGGCCATCACGTTGTCACCCAGCATCTGGGCAGCTGCGATTTTCTGGGCTTTGCGCCATTCGTTGTAGGCAGCACCGCCAACGACCAAAACCAGCACAAGGCCCGCGATCCAGCCATATCTGCGGTATAGCGCAAACAACTTGTCGCGGCGCACCTCTTCGGTGACCTCTTCGATAAAGGATTCGTTCTCGCTCAAACTTATCTCCAGTTTCCCGGCGTTTCTTTAGGCCACCTCTTAGCCTGAGAATGGGTGGATTGCCAAGTGCCAAACGCCGGATCTGCCTGGCTGTTGCATGGCTATGATCCGCATGATGAATCGGCAAATGAATTGTTGTCGCCGGGCCATAGTTCACAAGAATTCCGCCACTGGCTTGTTTCAGCCTTTGCAAAGGTTTATCTAACGCCAAATCGTTGTGAACCACCCAGTCCAATCGGCTGGAAAGGCTTACATGCCTTGGCGCTGAAACGCATGCGCCGTGGCAAAAAGGGGGACCACATGCGTTTCTTTCCAATTCTGACTGCGCTGGTGGTGACCGTCGTGATCTATTTTGCGTTGTTCCAACGCGAAGAGCTCGTGGCATTTGCCCGTGGGGAAACCGTAGCTGAGGCGGCCCCTGCCCCCGCGCCAATCGCGGACGTCACAAAACGCCCGCCAGTTTCGGTTCTGGTGATGAAATCACTGGCGCAGTCCGTGGATAGCGGCATTGTGCTGCGCGGCCGCACCGAGGCTGCGCGCAAAATCGACGTTCGCAGCGAAAATTCGGGTCTGGTGATTTCAGAACCCTTACGCAAAGGCGCGATGGTCAGTGCCGGGCAGTTGTTGTGCGAACTCGACCCCGGCACCCGAGGCGTCGCGCTGCTGGAAGCCAAGGCCAGATTGGCCGAGGCTGAAATAAACGAAAAGGCAGCGACGTCGCTGGCGGAAAAAGGCTTTGGCTCGCAAACCGTGGCAACGGCACGCCGCGCCGCGTTGGAATCAGCCCAAGCCGGTGTTGAACGGGCTGAAAAGGATATTGAGCGTTTGCGCATCACCGCACCGTTTGACGGTTTGCTGGAAAGCGACGCGGCTGAATTGGGTTCATTGCTGCAACCCGGCTCATTATGCGGCCACGTGATCCAGCTTGACCCGATCAAGCTGGTCGGGTTCGTCCCCGAACAGGGCATCAGCAAAATCAAAACCGGCGCGTTGGCCGGGGCGCGTTTGATCAATGGCGATCTGGTCAACGGTCAGGTGACGTTTTTGTCGCGCTCAGCCGATCCGTTGACGCGCACCTTTCGGGTTGAGGTTCAGGTGGCGAACCCTGACTTGAAGATCAGCGATGGCGCGACAGCCGAAATATTCATCGCCTTTTCGGGCGAGCGGGCGCATCTGCTGCCGCAGTCGGCCCTGACGCTGGATGACGCAGGCAATCTGGGCGTGCGCGCCGTTGTCGACGGCGCAGCGCAGTTTTTCGCGGTCCAAGTGATCCGCGATTCTGTCAAAGGTGTCTGGCTGGCCGGACTGCCCGAAGCGGTCGAGGTCATTGTCGTCGGTCAGGAATATGTCATTAATGGCCGTCGCGTCACAGTCACCTACAGAAAGCCCGGCGAATGACCGGCATTGTCGATTGGGCTGCCGCACGGGCGCGGATGGTCATTGCCTTTGTGATTATGTCACTGGGCGCGGGCTGGATCGCCTATTCCGGCCTGCCCAAAGAAGGCTCGCCCGACATTGACATTCCGATGCTGTTTGTGTCGGTGCCATTTCCCGGCATTTCGGCGCAGGACAGCGAAAAACTGCTGGTCAAGCCGCTGGAAACCAAGCTGCGCGATTTGACCGGTTTGAAAAAGATGGTCGGGAACGCCTCGGAAAACTACGGCGGTGTACTGCTCGAGTTTGAATTTGGCTGGAACAAATCCTCGACCATTGCGGATGTGCGCGACCGGGTCAGCCAGGCCGAAGCTGATTTTCCCGACGGGGCCGATCAATACACCATCAACGAGATCAATTTTTCGCAATTCCCAATCATCGTGGTGGCCTTGTCGGGGCAAGTGCCGGAACGTACTTTGTTGCGCGTTGCCAAGGAATTACAAAGCGAAATTGAAGCCCTTTCCCCGGTGCTTGAGGCCGTTTTGGCGGGCCATCGCAATGAAATGTTGGAAGTGGTCATCGACCCGCTGAAGCTTGAAGCCTACAACGTTACGGCGGGCGAGCTGATCAACGTGGTCACCAACAACAACCAACTGATCGCCGCGGGCGAGGTTGAAACCGCCAGAGGCGCGTTTGCCGTCAAAATCCCGTCAGCCTTTGACGAGCCGCAGGATGTTTACGCCCTGCCCGTCAAAGTAAACGGCGACAAGGTAATCACATTAGGTGATCTGGCTGACATTCGCCTGACATTTGAAGATCGCACCGGAACCGCGCGCTATAACAACGAAACGACCGTGGCCTTGCAGGTGGTGAAACGCAAAGGCGAGAACCTGATTGATACGGTGGCGCTGGTGCGCAGAGTAGTTCTGGCCGCCAAGGCCGACTGGCCTGCCGATCTGAAAGACAGCGTGGCCGTCAGTTTTGCCATGGACGAAAGCAACGAAGTTTCCGGCATGGTCAGCCAGCTTGAAGCCTCGGTCCTGACGGCGATTGCGCTGGTGATGATGGTGGTGTTGGCGGCGCTTGGCACGCGTTCGGCCCTGCTGGTTGGCTTTGCCATCCCGACCTCGTTCCTGCTGTGTTTTGCGATACTTGCCGTCATGGGCATCGCGATTTCCAATATTGTGATGTTTGGCCTTATCCTTGCGGTTGGCATGCTGGTGGATGGTGCAATTGTCGTCGTTGAATATGCCGATCGCCGGATCGAGGAAGGCACAGGCCCGATGCGCGCCTATGTTGAGGCCGCCAAACGGATGTTCTGGCCAATTGTCAGCTCAACCGCGACCACGATTTGTGCCTTTTTGCCGATGCTGTTCTGGCCCGGAGTGCCGGGCGAGTTTATGGGCATGTTGCCGGTCACCCTGATTTTTGTGCTCAGCGCGTCGCTGGTCGTGGCACTGGTGTATCTGCCAGTAATCGGCGGGGTTGCCGCCCGGTTCTCGCGGCTATTGGCGGGTATCTCGGCCAATTTGCGGCGCGTGCATTTTGTGCCCCGCCTTGCCTTGGTGTTTGCAGCGGCGTTTTTGGCGTTTGCGTCCACCATGCAAACGATCAATCCGATGTATTTGCTGGGGGCTGCCGGGGCGTCGCTGCCGTCAGGCATTGCTTTTCTTCCCGGTGCGGTGCTGTTCGTAATGGCGGCGGTTGGCCTGTCGATCACAGTGACAGCCATCAAACCCTTGCCACGCAAGCGGCCCATTCGGGCGGGTTATCGGCGCAGTGTGCTGGGTTGGCTGGTGCATTTTCTGACCGGCAATCCGATCATGCCGCTTGTCACCATTGGCGTGGTTGGCGCCTTCGTGGTCACGGTGTTTTCGTTCTTTTTGGAAAACAACAACGGCGTTGAGTTTTTCGTTGATGTTGAGCCTGAACGTTCCATCGCTTTTGTCCGCGCGCGCGGCAATATGAGCCTGTCAGAAAAGGACGCAGTGCTTGATCAGGCCGAATTGTTATTGCTTGAAATCCCTGACGTGCGGTCAGTTTTTGCTTTTGCTGGCATTGGTGGTTTGAACCAGAACACCGGCGGCGCACAGGCCCCGCGTGACACAATCGGCCAAATCCAGATCGAACTTGAACCATGGCAAATCCGTACAACCCACGGCACTAAGGTGCTGGCGGAAATTGAAGCCCGGCTAAAATCCATTCCCGGTGTTCAGATCGAGATTATCAAGGCCGACATGGGCCCGGCCAGTGGCAAGCCGGTGAACCTGCGCCTGACCGGCAAAAGCTGGGATGATCTGTTATTGGCCGCCGAAATCGCCAACGAAAAGTTCCAGAAAACCGATGGTTTGATCCGGGTCGAAGACACCCGCCCCCTGCCCGGTATCGACTGGCAGATTGACGTTGATGTGGAAAAGGCAGGCCGTTTTGGTGCTGACGTGGTCACGGTTGGCGCGATGGTGCAACTGGTCACACGCGGGCTGATGCTGGACACCATGCGCGTTGACAGCAGCGACGAGGAAATCGACATTCGCGTTCGCTTGCCGAAAAAGGATCGCTTGCTATCAACGCTTGATACATTGCGGGTGCGCACCAAGAACGGCCTGATCCCGATGTCAAATTTCATCACCCGCAAACCGGTCAGCAGTCTGGGCCGGATCGACCGGGTGGACACACAGCGCTATTTTGAGGTCAAGGCCGACATCACACCGGACATGGTCAATGAGGACGGCAAGCCTATGACGCCGGATGAACGCATCTCGTATCTGACCAACTGGCTTGAGGCTGACACCCCACTGCCCGAAAGCGTGGCGTGGTCCTGGGTTGGCGATCAGCAGGAACAATCCGAAAGCATGGCGTTCCTTTCCAAAGCCTTTATCGGCGCACTGGGGCTGATGTTTGTGATTTTGCTGGCGCAGTTTAATTCGATCTATAACTCGGTTCTGGTGTTGTTGGCGGTTGTTCTGTCGACCACCGGGGTTCTGATCGGCATGTTGGTCATGGATCAGGCGTTTTCGGTGATTATGACCGGCACGGGGATCGTGGCACTGGCGGGGATCGTGGTGAACAACAACATTGTGTTGATCGACACCTATCAGGAATACGCCGCCTATATGCCGCGCCTGCAAGCCATCACGCGCACCGTCGAGGCCCGGATTCGTCCGGTTTTTCTGACCACGGTGACAACAATGGCCGGGCTGACGCCGATGATGTATGGCATCTCGGTCGATTTCATCAATGGCGGCTATTCCATTGATGCGCCCACCGCCCTGTGGTGGAAACAACTGGCGACTGCCGTTGTGTTCGGGCTTGGGATTGCGACCATTCTGACGCTTTTGTTTACGCCGTCTTTGTTGGCGCTGAGGGTCTGGATTTCGGTCGGGGCGTTCAAGTCTTTTGCCCGCCTAAAGGCGCTGTCTTTTGGCCGCGACAGCCGGGCCGCACGCGATTTGGCGCTGGCAAAGGCGTCAAGGCGAACAAAGCCGCCGGAACTAACTTGGCCCATCGATAGCGACGACATCTTTCAGACGCCAACGGAACCAAAGGATTTGCGCACCGCACAATAACGCCCGTGAGGGTGACAAACCGGGCGTGGCTTAAGCCGCTACGATGGCCTCGTCAGTTTCTTCATCGGCTTGCTGGCGATGCCACATATGGGCATAGCGACCTTCGCGTTTTAACAGCTCGTCATGGGTGCCTTTTTCAGAAATCTTCCCCGCCTCCAACACCACAATCACGTCGGCATCAACGATGGTCGACAGACGGTGGGCGATGGTGATCACCGTGCGCCCGTGGCCCATTTCACGCAGACTTTCCTGAATATCACGCTCGGTTTCGGTATCAAGGGCCGAGGTCGCCTCGTCCAACAGCAGGATCGGTGGGTTCTTCAGCAGCGTCCGGGCAATCCCGACGCGCTGCTTTTCCCCGCCCGAAAGCTTCAGACCGCGTTCGCCGACTGTGGTTTCATAGCCATCCGGCAAGCCCATCACGAAATCATGGATTTTCGCCGCCTTAGCCGCCGCGATCATCTCATCAAGGCTGGCATCAGCGCGCCCGTAAAAGATATTGTAACCGATGGTGTCATTGAACAGCACTGTATCCTGCGGCACGATGCCGATCTGATTGTGCAACGAGGCCTGCGTAATGTCGCGCAAATCCTGACCGTCGATACGCAAAGCCCCGGCATTGACGTCATAAAAGCGGAACAACAACCGCCCGATTGTGGATTTTCCGGACCCGGATGGGCCGACAATCGCCACGGTCTGCCCGGCTTTGATGGTCAGATCAAAGGCAAACAGGATCGCGCGTTCCGCATCATAGGAAAAATCGACCGTTTCAAAAGACACTTCGCCACCCGTGATCACAAGGTCCTTGGCATCGGGTTTATCAACAACCTCGGCTGGTTGTTCCAGCAGATCAAACATCTCGCCCATATCGACAAGCGACTGGCGGATTTCGCGGTATACCGTCCCAAGGAAATTAAGCGGCATGGTGATCTGGATCATATAAGCGTTGACCATAACGAAATCGCCAACCGTCATGTCGCCGCGCTGCACGCCCATTGCCGCCAGTACCATCACCCCGACCAGTCCGGCGGTGATCAGCACCGATTGGCCGAAATTCAGATAGGCCAACGAATAAGAGGTTTTCAGCGCCAGCGCTTCGTATTGGCGCATGCTGTCATCATAACGCAGGGCCTCGCGTTCCTCGGCACCGAAATATTTCACGGTCTCAAAATTCAGCAGACTGTCAATCGCCTTTTGGTTGGCATTGGTGTCCTGATCGTTCATGTCTTTGCGAATTTTCACCCGCCATTCGGTGACTTTAAACGTGAACCAGAAATAAATCGCGATGGTGCCAACCACGATGGCCAGATACCAGACGTCAAAAACAAAGAACAAAATCAACGCGATAAACAGCAGTTCCAGAATAAGCGGCCCGATGGAAAACAGCATAAAGCGCAACAAAAACTCAACGCCTTTAACCCCACGCTCGATAATCCGGCTTAATCCGCCGGTTTTGCGCGTGATGTGATAGCGCAAGGAAAGCGCGTGGATATGGCGAAAAGTTTCCAGCGCCAAACGGCGCAAAGCCCGTTGGCCGACGCGCGCGAAAACCGCATCGCGCAATTGCTGAAACCCAACATTCATCAGGCGCGCAATGCCGTAAGCAATGGTTAACCCAACCGCCCCGGTCAGCAGAAAAAACACCGGCTCGACCGTCGCGCCGGGCGCCATTGCATCAACCGCACCTTTGTAAAAGAACGGTGTGGCAACCGAAATAATCTTGGAAAAAATCAGAAATCCCAGCGCAATCACGACGCGCCATTTTACCCAAGCATAACCCTTTTCACGAGGCCACAGATACGGCAACACCTTGCGGATCGTCCGCATGCCGCTGCCTTTTTTCTGCCCGGCATTTTTCTGTTCGGATAGTGTTTCAGCCATAGTCATTCCGCCCCCTGAGCCCCCTTAGATAGGGCCGCAGACTACGGATAACCAGTAGCGCTATTCAGGAATCGCAAAAATCTGCCCCGGATAGATCAGATCAGGGTCGCGAATAGTGTCGCGGTTGGCGTTGAAGATCTGCATGTAAAGATCGCCCTGCCCATATCGTGCCTCGGCCAGCGCCCAAAGCGTGGCCCCTGTTTGTACGGTTATTTTCTGCACACCCGGCAACGGCGCACCACCTTGCCCGTCCGCCAGACCACCATTGCTGGCAACCCGTTTTACGGCTTCTGGCTGTTCCTTCTGAAACGGTGTTTCCAGACGCGAGGTCACTTGCCCCTGCTCGTCGATCTCGTCGACCCTTAGGGTGAACACCCCGGCATTAACCTCTGGCAGTGACAATTGCCACGAACCGTCTTTGCCCACGGCCTCGGTCTTGACCGGCGCGTCGTTGACGTAGATCCGCACATGCGTATCAACCGTACCCCGGCCAGCCAGAACAACCTCGCCGTCGGTATCATAGGTAATCAGGTCCAGCGTCACATTGGCCTGAACCTCGGGCGCGCCTTTTTCAATCGGCGCTGGTTGCAAAACTTTGACACCGCTATCGGTCGCGATAATCACCTGCGGCACCCCGGCGTCTGATGGCGATATGGGGTCGCTATCGACTTCGGCACTCGGTTTCACAACCTCGCGTCCCATGACCAAAACCCGGTCGCTGGAATGGCGCAAATCCCCTGCATCATCGCGCACCGCCAGCGACATCACCTGTGGCTCGGCTGAAACCGGTATATCAAACAGGGCGACAAAGGCCCCTTTGGTGTCGGCAATCACTTCGGCAATCACGTCGCCATCAAGGTAAACATCAACCGCCCCACCGGGCAGCGCCTTGCCTGCCACGACAACACCACCAAACTTATCAACCCGCACCAGATCGAACCGCACAGGCTGGGCCTGCCCCAAGCCGGCGGCAACACCACCAACTTTTGGTTTGCCTGCTGAGGAAGTCGATAGGTTGAGGTCCTGTTCAGAGCTGCTGCTGGCCACAATCGTATCACCAATGACTGTGGCCGAAACATCGTGATCCTGACCGCCACCCAATTGGACACCCGCACCCGGCACAACAGGGGCAGTCGACAAAGCAACCGTGCCGTCACCGGTTAAGGGCGCACCACTTTCGGTCGCCTCCCCTAGGGCAGAGGTTGGGGTTTCAGTCGAGATTACAACTTCGGTCGCCGCAGGGCTCTCGGTCGGCGCCAAAGTCGCGCCGTTGCTGGCAACCGCGCTGCCGCTTTCCGAACTGCTTGGCTGCGTGCTGGCGGTAACGATTTCAGAATTCGGCGTAACAACCGCAGTTGGGGCGTCGCCAATCACTGGCGGCGCATCCGGCACATCAGCCGTCAGGACAACCGTCGCCGCAATAGCAACCGCGCCGACGGCAGCGATACCGCCCGTCAGAAATCCACTGTTTGTGCTCATTCCACTAAATATTGACATACCGCGCCTACCTTGCCCCTATACGCGCACGCCCGGATGTCACAAGCGGTCCTGGCAGAGATCGCGTCATGTGATAAAGATAACAACTCTGGCGGGGATTTTCCATTCCAATCGACAGCAAAGGTAAAAACATGTCTGTTTCCGTTCGCTCACTATGTGTTTTCTGTGGCTCACGCTATGGCGATGACCCTTCATACCGACAAGCCGCACATCAACTCGGCACCTTTGTCGCCGATGTCAGATGGCGGTTGGTTTATGGGGCTGGTGATGTCGGCCTGATGGGCGAAGTGGCAAGGGCGACCCAAACCGCAGGCGGCCAAACCTTTGGCGTTATTCCAATACATCTGTTGAAACAGGAAGTCGGCAAAACCGACCTGACGCATTTTGTGATCACAGAAAATATGCATGAACGCAAAAAAGTCATGTTCATGAATGCCGATGCAATCGTCACCTTGCCCGGCGGCGCTGGTTCAATGGATGAGTTTTTTGAAGTCACAACGTGGCGCCAATTGGGCCTGCATAACAAACCGATTTATCTGTTGAATATCAACGGCTACTGGGACCCTCTTATCACATTGGTTGACCACATGATCGCCCATGGTTTCGCCGATGCAAGCTTTCGCGACTACATCAATGTGGTGGACAGCGTCGACGCATTGACCACAGCCCTGCGCGCAGATTTCCCCTGAGCCAACAAAACGACTAAGGCCGTGCCGTGCGCCCGCCCCGCCTTCTTCTTTTTCAAAATATCCCCCGCGCGGCGCGCAATCGCCCCAACGGGGCTCAAAAAAAATGGCCGCCCATTTGGGGCGGCCGCAATTGTCTTAACCTGAAAACCTAGATCAGGCGTTGGCCAACCGCTCAGCCACATTTTCCCAATTGACCAGGTTATCCAGGAAATTGCTGATATAAACCGGGCGCTTATTGCGAAAATCAATGTAATAGGAATGCTCCCAAACATCACAGCCAAGCAACGCTGTTTGGCCGAAACACAGCGGATTAACGCCGTTTTCGGTTTTCGTCACCTTCAGTGTGCCGTCTCCATCAACCACCAGCCAGCACCAGCCTGAACCGAACTGGCCAGCCCCTGCCGCGCCAAAATCCTTTTTGAACTGCTCGACCGACCCAAACGCATCTGTGATCCGTGATTCTAAGGCACCCGGCATGTCACGACCGGTTGGCCCCATCATTTCCCAGAACTGGTTGTGGTTCCAAAGCTGCGAAATATTGTTGAAGATACCATTTTGCGCCACACTTGCGGCATTGTAAGTGCCTGTAATGATGTCTTCCAGCGACTTGTCGGCCCATTCGGTGCCCGCGATCAGCGCGTTACCGTTGGTGACATAAGCGTTGTGATGCAGGTCGTGGTGAAATTCCATCGTCTCTTTAGACATACCGCCAGCGGCCAGTGCGTCATGGGCGTAAGGAAGATCGGGAAGGTTGAAAGCCATAATCGTGCCTCGTTATTTGTGGGTTCCGGTCGGGCCAGTCACTGACCTAAGAAGCGCAGTATATACAAGGTTGCGCCCCGGATGGAAGGCCTAGAAATCCAGCGTAACGACCCGATCCATCGCGCCGTCAACAAACCCCAACCGCCGCCATCGCGGCACCCCGGTTGATCTGTTTGCGGCCGGCGTATGGCTTGGCGAATAACCTGCCACCTCTGTGCGCATCAGATCGGTGTCAACGCCGCTGCAATGCGACGACCCTCGGCAAGCAACACGTTATAGGTGCGACACGCCGCGGGTGTGGCCATGATTTCAACGCCGATACCGGCCTCCTCCAAAATCTTGCGACTGGCGGCATCCAGCGGCGCGATCTCAGAACCAGTGCCCAGAAACAACACATCAAACAGGTCTGCCTTGGCCAGAAACTGGGCAAAGCCCTGACCATTGTCCCAGACCGCAATGCCGTCCGGCAGCACGGCCAGCGGCCCGTGATGGACCTCGCCCGCTATGCGGAAGAACCCCGGCCCATAGCTTTCAATCGGCATTGGACCTTCAAAAACGGTTTCACTAAGTTGCATGATTTATCCAAATACTGGCAGGTTTGAGATTGAGGACCCGGCAATCAACACATAGGCAAAGATCCTATATGTTTTTTCCCGTTCCGGTCGGAATAATATGCCACCGATTACATTGGCCATCAAGTAAGGCACGGTCAATATCAGGCCCAGCATAACCGGTACCAGCGTCAGATATCCGCTGACAAACATGACAGATATCGCCAGCGCATCCGTCAGCAACAGATACAGCAGGATATTGGCGCGTATGACGTTGATGCTGTGTTTGCTCGCCATATAAAGCATGATGACAGGCGGGCCAGCCAGACCACTGATGCCCCCCAGAAAGCCGCCAAGCGTGCCGGTGCCGTAAACCATGCCTTTGCTCAACGCCCGGCTGTATCGCCAGCCGGTCATCAACAAGACCAGCAGCAAAAGGGCGGTTAGCGACACCATCCAACGGAAAACCTCAGGATCAATCCTGACGATAAGATAGATGCCGAACGGCAGGCCAATCAACGCGCCAACGCCCAAGCGGCCAATGTCTTTCAGGCTGCTTTGACGCACCGCACCCAGCACATTTGGCAACGGGCCGATTAGATCAAAAATCATCATAGCAATCAGCGCCCAAACCGGCGAGACCACAGAACTGGCAAAGGGCATGTATATCATAGCCGTGCCAAAGCCCGCAAAACCACGCACCAGACCCGCCGCAAATACCGCAAATATCAGGGTCTCGACGCCATCAATGGCCCAGGCTTGGGCCAAAGCGGCTGACAGGCTGGGCATCACGCCCGCAATCAAGCGTCAATATTGGCGTATTGCGTCCCGGCCGAGCCGTCTGTCTTGGACCAGTCGCGCTTGACCCCAAGCCGCAACAGGATGGTTGAGGCGACGAATACCGACGAATATGTCCCGACCAGAATGCCCCAGATCATCGCAAAAACAAATCCCCGGATCACGTCGCCACCCAGCATATAAAGCGATATCAACGCGATCAGCGTGGTGACCGAGGTCATCACCGTGCGCGACAGCGTCTCGTTTATGGACATAGACAGGACGTCTTTCAAATCCAGTTTCTTGAACTTGCGCAGGTTTTCCCGCACCCGGTCGAAAACCACCACCGTATCGTTCAGCGAATAGCCCACGATCGTCAGAATCGCGGCAATGATCGCCAGATCAAACTTGATCTGCATCACCGAAAATATGCCAATCGTCAGCACAACGTCATGCACAAGGGCCGCAACTGCACCGACGGAAAACTGCCATTCAAAACGCAGCCAGATATAAAACAGCACCGCCATGATCGCCATAATAACCGCGATAACGGCGGTCTGAATCAGCTCGCCAGACACTTTCGGCCCGACGCTTTCCACGGACGGAAAGCGCATTTCAGAATCAATGCCACGCAGAGCGGTCTTAAGCGATGTGATCGTATCCACGGTCACAGCCTCGTTGCCTTCCTGCTGTTCAATGCGGATTTGCGTGACATGCTTGTCTACCGCAAAATTCGGATCAAACACCTCGGTGATCGAAACATCGCCTAGCGACAGCGGATCAAGGGCGGCGCGATAAACGGCCACGTCAATTGCTTGGGTGCTTTCGGTTCGAATTGTCGTACCACCGCGAAAATCAATGCCGTAATTCAATCCCAGCATGAAGAACATGACTACGGACAGAACCATGGCCAGCAACGACGCGCTGAATGTCACCGTCGAAGCCCTGAAAAAGTCGATCTTGGTGTTCTGAGGAACGAGTTTCAATCGCATTTGCTTTGGCCCTTTAAACGTTGATATTGCGCGGACGGCGCCAGCTAAACCAGGTCGACACCAACAGGCGCGTCACCCAGATCGCAGTGAAAACAGACGTCAGAATGCCAAGTCCCAGCGTGATCGAAAAGCCGCGAACCGGGCCTGAACCGATGGCAAACAAGATCACCGCCACGATGAGTGTGGTGACATTGGCATCGACAATCGCTGAAATCGCTTTTTCATAGCCAAGCTCGATCGCGCGCGCCGGACCTTTTGAGGTCTTCAGCTCTTCGCGTATACGCTCAAACACCAGCACATTGGCATCAACCGCCATCCCGATGGTCAACACGATCCCGGCAATGCCCGGCAAGGTCAGGGTCGCCCCGATCATACTGAGCAGGCCAAAGATCAGCGCCACATTCAGGATCAGCGCGATATTGGCAAACAGACCGAACAAACCATAGCTGAGCATCATAAACACAAGCACCGCGACAAAGGCGATCACCGTCGCGGTTTTACCAGCGTCAATACTGTCTTGTCCCAATTCAGGGCCAATTGTGCGTTCTTCCAGAAAATCCATTCCGGCAGGCAAAGCGCCAGCGCGCAGCAGGATCGCCAGTTCGGTGCTTTGTTCAACAGAAAAACGGCCGGTGATAATGCCGGACCCACCAGAAATATGGGACTGAATAACCGGGGCCGAGATTACCTCGTTATCCAGAACAATCGCAAAGGGGGAACCGATGTTTTCAGCGGTATAAAGCCCGAATTTACGCCCGCCGGTCGGGTTGAACCGGAACGAAACCGCGGGTTGGCCGTTCTGATCAAACGAAGGTTGCGCGTCTACCAGTTCTTCCCCGGTCACGACCGGGCTTTTTTCCAGAATGTAAAAAAGTTCACTGTTTTCAAGATCAGGTACGACGAAATTGCGCGCACCGGGCTTGGCGTCAGGATCGCTTGTGGTGCTGACAACGGGGTGAAATGTCAGCTTGGCGGTGGTGCCGATAAGCGATTTCAGCTCTTCCGCAGACCCGATGCCGGGCACCTGAATAAGAATGCGGCGATCACCTTGCCGCTGGATGGTCGGTTCGCGGGTTCCGACTTCGTCGACCCGACGGCGGATAATTTCCAGCGACTGTCGCATGGTGCGGTCATCTGTGGCGATGCGCTCGGCCTCGGACAAGGTCACCACAAGTTCACCGTTTTCGCCGCGCACTTCTATATCGGTGGTGCCAACCCCTGTCAGGCTGACCACAGGCCGCGCCAGTGTGCTAACGATTTCGACGGCTTTGGCGATTTGATCCGGTTCTGATATCCGGACGCGCAATTCGTCTTTAGCACCATCTTGACGTCGAACTGTGCCGATCGTTTCCCGCTCTGCGCGCAACGCATCGCGCACCTCGCCCCACATGCTGTCCAGCCGGGCGCCGTATACCTCTTCTACTTTGACCTCAGCCAGAATATGCGCTCCACCTCTAAGATCGAGGCCCAGATTAACCAGCCCAGACGGCAGCCATTCTGGCCATTGCGCCAAAGCCGCCTGCCGTTCCGGGGTTGCAGGCATCCCGGCAGCTATTTCAAGGGCGGCATCATTGTGTTGCTCGACCTTGGTATAAAAAGCATTCGGGGTCGCCAGAAAAACTCCAAGGACGCAAAGCCCCAACACGGTGATTTTCTTCCACAGGGAAAACTGGAGCATATCGGTTCAGATCTCGTTATTAGCGGCGTTCAGGAGGGCGTCGGACTATTTTGAGCCGGACTATTTAGAGTCGGTCGGTTCAGTTTTGCTGGTCACCGTGGCGATGGTGCTTTGAACCACCCGCACTTTGACACCTGTCGCGATTTCAACCTCGACTTCACCATCTTCTTTGACTTTGGTGACTTTGCCCATAATGCCACCCTGTGTGACGACCTGATCGCCACGACGCAAAGACGAAACCATTGCCTTGTGTTCTTTCATCTTTTTTTGCTGCGGACGGATCAGCAGGAAATACATGATGGCAAAGATCAGGATCAGCGGCAGGAACTGGCCCGCGCCACCAAGGCCGCCAGCGGCAGATTGTGCATATGCAGGGGTCACAAACATCGTCAGGAATTCCTCGTGTTGGCGGGGGATTTCCCACCTGTTTCAAAGTCGCGGCACCCTAGCGTTGGTGCTGGAGAATGGCAAGGCGGGATGGAGGACCCGCGCGTATATAGTGTCGCCAATATGTAGGGGCGTGAACGCGGTGATTAAAGAACCACAAGTGGCTTTATCATGGCGCTACATTATTGCATAACGCAGCTTAGAACGCTCAACAGTTTCAAAAGGCCGCAAACCATGCACGACATCCGCCAAATCCGCGAAAACCCGGCTGGGTTCGACGCAGCCCTTGCTATGCGCAAACTGGCGCCGATGTCGCCTGAGATCCTAAAGATCGACACCGCCCGCCGAGGCAAAATTCTGGCCGCAGAAACCGCGCAAGCCGATCGCAATGCCGCCAGTAAAGAGGTTGGTGCCGCCAAAGCCCGGGGGGACGAGGCTGAATTTCAACGCTTGCGCGCCCTTGTGGCCGAAAAGAAAGATGAAATTGCCCGGCTGGAAGATGAAGCACGCGGCGAAAACGATCGTTTGAACGAAATTCTGATGGGTCTGCCCAATCTGCCTTTTGACGATGTACCAATTGGCGATGACGAGGCCGATAATATCGAGATCAACCGCTGGGGCACCCCGCGCAGTTTTGATTTCACCCCGAAAGAACATTTTGACATCCCGGCAACCACCAAGGGTATGGATTTTGAGGCGGCCGCAAAATTGTCCGGCTCGCGCTTTGTGGTTTTGTCAGGCGCAATTGTCCGCCTGCACCGCGCTTTGGCGCAGTTCATGCTCGACACGCATATTAACGAAAACGGTTTGACAGAATACTGGACACCGGTGCTGGTGCGTGACGAGGCGATGATCGGCACCGGGCAATTGCCCAAATTTGCCGAAGACAGCTATCAGACCACTAATGGCTGGTGGATGATCCCCACGTCAGAGGTGACACTGACAAATCTGGTGGCGGGTGAAATCCTGAATGACAGCGACCTGCCCCGCAGGATGACCGCGCATTCGCAATGTTTCCGCTCCGAGGCTGGCTCGGCGGGCCGCGACACGTCTGGCATGCTGCGCCAACACCAGTTTGAAAAAGTCGAAATGGTGTCGATCACCAAGCCCGAAGAAAGCCGGGCCGAGCTTGATCGTATGACCGGTTGCGCTGAACGCATCCTGCAATCCCTAATGCTGCCGTTTCGCACCGTGGTGCTGTGCACGGGCGATATGGGCTTTGGCGCGCGGCGCACACATGACATTGAGGTCTGGTTGCCCGGTCAGAACGCCTATCGCGAAATCTCGTCCTGCTCGGTCTGCGGCGACTTTCAGGCGCGGCGAATGAATGCACGCTATCGCGCAGAGGGCAGCAAGAAGCCGGAATATGTCCACAGCCTGAACGGTTCAGGCCTGGCCGTGGGCCGTTGTTTGATTGCGGTGCTTGAAAATGGCCAGCAAGAGGACGGATCGGTTTGGATTCCACCGGCATTGCACCCGTATCTGGGAGGAAAAACCATGATTTCGCCGAACGGTGCGCTGGTTTAGGTCTGAAATCGGGCAAAATTAGGCGTGTTTTTTGTTACAGTGCTCACAAAGCCCGAGAGATTTGGTTTAACGTTAAACCAATAGCGCTCGTTTGCGACAGGTTACCGGCGAAATAGCGATACACAAAACGGTAACAGTGGCCAAACGTGGTTGTGAAACCGGGTTTTTCTGGGTAAAACGGATTCTTGCAAAACCTCCTTAACCCCTGTTATTGTTACATTTTATCATATACTAGACGAACTAAATGACCTGATTCACAGAATTCTATCGGTTTCCACACGCGCCAGTGTATCGGTGTGTTTTGAAAAATGTTCCGCCAAGCATAAGTGTTATTGCAGATCAACACCGATCGCCAAGCAACATAACCTTAAAGGAACACACCATGAAACTCACCATCGCAATCATCGCTATCACCGCCGCTTTCGCAACAACTGCCTCTGCCGGGAATTTCTCTGCACGGGATATTAACGAAGGTACATCGGTAAACGTTTCCGGTGGCCGGCTGGCTGGACAATCAAACTTCAAAGTCCGTTCACCTCGGCTTTCAGGTGAAGAAAACGGCGAAGTGAACCTCTATTCTTTCTCCACCAAAAGCGTTTTGGGCCGCTCCGCAAACGAAGTTGGCGGTCTGCGTTAATACCCGAAACTATAACTCAACGTTACCAGTCGCACCGACGCCTTAGGGGGTCGGTGCGCTGATTCCGGGCCCTGCCATTGATACCGCTATTGATGCGGGGCAACACAACGCCCTGATGCGCCCCGATCAAAGCATTCCGGGCCTTTCTTCTCGTGGCTTGATCCTGTAGCAAATCATACAAAGGACCATCCGGGGGCAAGTCCATGCGCATTCTGATTACCAATGATGACGGCATTAACGCGCCGGGACTTGAAGTCTTGCACGAGGTGGCAACTGAACTTGCGGGCCCTGATGGCGAGGTTTGGACCGTCGCACCAGCGTTTGAACAATCGGGCGTCGGGCATTGCATTTCCTACACAAAACCAATGATGATCGCCGAACTTGGCCCCAGACGATTTGCCGCCGAAGGCTCGCCCGCTGACTGCGTTCTGGCCGGATTGCATGACGTGATGAACGGAAACAAACCCGATCTTGTGCTGTCTGGCGTCAATCGCGGCAATAATTCGGCTGAAAACACCCTATATTCCGGCACAATCGGTGCCGCACTCGAGGCGGTCTTGCACGGCACGCGCGCCATTGCGTTGTCGCAATATTACGGTCCCGGAAATGCCGGGCTGGTTGACCCGTTTGAGGCCGCCCGCGCCCATGCCCTCCCGCTTATCCGCAATCTGTTGGAAAACGGCGTGTGGCAGGATCAGGATTACGGGGTTTTTTATAACGTAAATTTCCCGCCTCACCCAGCGGCCGAGGTCAAAGGTGCCAAGGCTGTAGCGCAGGGGTTTCGCAGCAATACCAGCTTTGGTGTTGAGCCGCATTTTTCCCCCTCCGGGCGCAAGTTCCTGTGGGTCAAGGGTGGGCCACAACATGTGCCAACCGCCCCCGGAACCGATGCCTGGGCCAATTTAGACGGGTATATTTCCGTAACCCCAATGCGCGCCGATCTGACCGCGCACGCCACATTGGACAAAATTGCGGGCATTCTTGCATGAACCCCGAAACCCAGATGCAGTTCCTATACACTTTGCGTTCGCGCGGCGTGACAGATTTGCGGGTGCTGGAGGCGATGGAAAAGGTTGATCGCGGCCTGTTTGTCCAAGGCTTGTTCGCCGATCGCGCTTACGAAGACCGACCCCTGTCCATTCCCTGCGGCCAAACCATCAGCCAGCCGTCCATTGTCGGGCTGATGACGCAAGCGCTGGACGTTCGGCCACGCGACAAAGTTCTGGAAATCGGCACCGGATCTGGTTATCAGGCCGCAATCCTCAGCCATCTGGCGCGGCGGGTTTATTCGGTTGAACGGCACCGCGAACTGGCGATAGCTGCGCGCAAGATCATCGACGGGCTGGGGCTGGTCAATGTGACGGTGATGACGTCCGATGGCTCGCTCGGGTTGCCGGATCAGGCACCGTTTGATCGCATTCTTTTGACCGCTGCACCGGAAGACCCACCCGCCAATCTGCTGGCCCAATTATCCGAGGGTGGCATCATGGTTTTGCCGGTTGGCCAGTCCGGGGCGGTGCAAACGCTGATAAAGGCGCAAAAAACCGCCGATGGCATCGAATATACCGAGCTTTGCGAGGTCCGCTTCGTGCCACTGGTTGAAGGTATCGCCCAAGGCGCGTAGGCTGCGGCAACGATTTTCGATACTGCTGGGGAACTGGCCATGAATAAACAATTTGCAAAAGCTGTTGGTGCGCTCGTTCTGTCGGGCTTTGCCCTGTCTGCCTGCGACGGCGGGCTGGACCTTGGCGGCTATAATTTGCGCAACAATGGCGAACGCACCGCACCGCGGCCCAAACCGGACGCGCGCGGGGTGATCTCCTATCCAAATTATCAGGTTGTCGTTGCTCGTCGCGGCGACACGGTGACCACATTAGCCGGGCGCATTGGCCTGTCTGCTAGCGCATTGGCCAAGCATAATGGTCTGGCCGAGGATCAGGCCCTGCGCGAAGGCGAATTGCTGGCCCTGCCCGGTCGCATTGCCGCTGGCAGTACCGTTGATATCGCCACTATCGCGGGCAACGCCATCAATACGGCGGATCAGAAAACGACCGCTAAACCGAAAACCCAGGGCGGTGTTGAACCGATCCGGCATCAGGTCGAACGGGGTGAAACCGCATATTCTATCGCCCGGCTTTATGATGTGTCGGTGACGGCGCTGGCCTCATGGAACGGGCTTGGCACCGATCTTTCAGTACGCGAGGGTCAGCAATTGCTGATACCGGTGGTGGAAAATTACGGCAATCGCGCCTCTGACGACAGTAAACCGGGGGCAGGCACTGCCACACCGACCCCGCCTAGTGCATCAAAACCTCTGCCAAAGAACGTTAAGGTCGAACCTTTGCCTGCATCGCCTAAGCTGGGTGATTTCAAAAGCGACAATTCAGACCGCAAGTTTCTGACCCCGGTTCAGGGCAAAATCATCGCGAAATATTCCGGCAAGCAGGGTGGCAATGAAGGCATAGATATCGCCGCAACCCCCGGCACGGCTGTCAAAGCCGCCGAGGATGGCGAGGTCGCGCTGGTGTCAAAATCCGTTGGCTCAAACACCATTGTTTTGATCCGGCATGCCGACAATATTTACACGGTTTATTCCAACGTGGCGGATGTGAAGCTGACCAAAGGTCAGAAAATAAAACGCGGCCAGCGTATCGGTGGGATTGCGGCGGGTTCGCCATCATTCCTGCATTTTGAGGTGCGCGAAGGCACGCAAAGTGTTGATCCGGAAGGGTTTTTGTAAGGCAAGCGTTTTCGGCGTTTGGTAAACCGCTAAATATTCACACCACGACGCCCGGCCAGATCGACGAAATATTGCCACGCAACACGGCCCGACCGTGACCCACGGGTCTGCTGCCACTCAATCGCCTCGGCCCACAAATCTGCGTCGCTGATCGTGATGTCATGGGCGTCGCAATAGCCCCGGATCATCGCCAGATATTGATCCTGATCGCAGGGATGAAAGCCAAGCCACAAACCAAAACGATCTGATAGGGAAACTTTTTCCTCAACCGCCTCGGACGGGCTGATCGCGGTTGAGCGTTCGTTTTCGATCATGTCGCGCGGCATCAGGTGGCGGCGGTTGGACGTGGCGTAGAACACGACATTCTCGGGCCGACCTTCGATGCCGCCATCCAGCACTGCTTTCAGCGATTTGTAATGGCTGTCGTCATGGCCAAAAGACAAATCATCGCAAAACAGCAAGAAACGGTGGTCACTGGCGCGCAGGATATTCAGCAAGCGGCCAATAGAGGGCAAGTCTTCACGCTGCACCTCGACCAGTTTCAGACCCTTAACCTTGGTCAGGGTTTGTGCATGGGCCGCCTTGACCAGCGATGATTTGCCCATGCCGCGCGCGCCCCACAACAAAACATTGTTGGCAGGCAGGCCGTTGGCAAATTGCAGGGTGTTTTCAAGCAGAATATCGCGCGCGCGATCAATACCAACCAAAAGACCGATATCAACCCGGTTGATATTTGGCACGGGGTCTAAACGGTCGGGCGACACATGCCACACAAAGCCGTCACTTTCAGAAAAATCAGGTGCCGCCAGCGGTTTAGGCGACATCCGCTCAAGGGCTGCGGCGATCCGTTTCAGGGTCTTTTTGCTCATTTAGTTGCAGGCTCGTCATCGCCTTCGTCGGCCAGATCACCATCATCGTCATCGTCATCATCGGCGACTTCGTCATCTTCGTCGTCTTCAAACCACAGACCTTCGGCGCGCAACTTGGCTTCGCGTTGTTTTTCGACCCGTTTAACCAGCTGAATCGAAATCTCATAAAGCCCGTAAACCACAACGAACAAGATCACCTGCGTGATCACATCAGGCGGGGTGACGACCGCCGCCAGCACCAGAATGCCAACAACAGCGTATTTCCGCACGGCTTTCAGACCATCGGCTGACACCAGTCCGGCTTTACCCATCAGGGTCAAAAGCACCGGCAACTGGAAACACAGGCCAAAGGCCACGATGAATTTGATGGTCAGGCGCAAATACTCCTGCGCCGAGCCCTGAAACGCGATCGAGGCAATGCCAGCGCCGTCGCCGCCGTCACCCATAACGGTGCCAGCCTGTTGAAATCCTAAGAAAAAGTCGAATGCCAGCGGTGTTACAACGTAAAACGCGAATGAAGCACCCAGAAGGAACATGATCGGCGAGGCCAGCAGAAATGGCAAGAACGCGCCCTGCTCGTTTTTGTAAAGGCCGGGGGCAACAAAGCGCCACATCTGATAGCTGATATAGGGGAATGCCAGAATTAGACCACCCAACAGTGAAATCGAGATGGCGACAAAGAAACCTTCCTGCAATTTGATCAGGATCAGGCCGCAATCAGTCTGCCCGCGTTCGATCATCGCGCTGCACAATGGGTTGGTCAGGAAGTTGAAGATCGGGTTCCAGACCGTGAAACAGATAATCATGCCGATGATAAAGGCCACGGCAGAATGCATCAGGCGGTTGCGCAGTTCGGCCAGATGTTCGATCAGCGGCGCGCTTGACTGCTCTACCTCATCGCTCATGATTTGGCCTTTGTCGTCTTAGGCTTTGCAGCGGTTTTGGCAGCGGTTTTCGCGGGCGCTTTAGCGGCTGTTTTGGCAGGTGTTTTGGCGGCGGTCTTTGCGGGTGCCTTGGCTCTGGCGGTTGATTTCGCCGCAGCAGGTTTGGTCGTAGGTTTGGCCGCTGGCTTTTTCGCCGTCGTGGCCGCTTTGGCCGCTGGCTTCTTTGCCGCTGGTTTCTTAGCGGCAGGTTTCTTCGCAGCAGGTTTCTTCACCGCAGTCTTCTTGGCTGCGCTACCATCCGCGTCAGCCGCTTTATCCGCAGTCTCGTCCGTTGGTTTGGCAATGTTTGACGCGGCTTTTTCAGCCGCCGTGGCGCGTTGTTCTGCCCGTTTGGCTGCCAGTGCTTTGGTATTCTCGCCAGCCGCTGAAATCTTTTTCGCCGCTTCGATCTTGTTGCGGGATGCTTCGGCATCAAATGCCGTTTCAGAGAAATCCTTGACCGCTGATTTCACCGAATCCAGCCCCATGTTTTTCATCGAGGTGGCTTTTTTCAGGTCACTGGCAATGTCAGAAACCCCGGCTTCGTCTGCCGCGTCTTCCATTGACCGCTGGAATTCACGCGCCATAGAGCGGGCCTTGGCGGTAAATTGGCCAAGAGTGCGAAACATCCCAGGTAAGTCTTTCGGGCCTACGACAATCAGCGCAACAACGCCAATCACCAAAAGCTCGACAACCCCAATATCAAACATGTGTGTGCCGTCCGGCTGTCAAATCCCTCAGGATTCTTCTTTTTCTGTCTCAGGTGTGACATCCAGCGCTTCGTCTGCTGCCGCCGCTTCGATTTCTGCTTTGCCGTCGCTTACACCCTTTTTGAAGGATGTGATGCCTTTGCCGACTTCACCCATCAACGAGGAAATCTTGCCCCGCCCAAACAGCACAAGCACAACAACCGCGATCAATAGAATGCCCGGCAATCCGATGTTATTCAGCATTTTTGTCTCCCTTAAGCCTAACGCGCCTTAACTGGTGCGCCAAAATTCACTGCCCAGCGTGACATTTATGGCCTTTGCTTCCAGTTTCAAAGCCCCAATCGGCCATAAACCCGGAATAAATTGGACAAAAAGCGATAATCCGCCAGTGAAACAGCCGCTTGACCCGCTTAAAACTACATTCGGGCCGGGAATTCCCGCATAGCGCGCGCGCCAATTAATGAAAGCGCGCGCGTTACAACGTCGTTAGCTGGCGGGCATCGCGGTTTCCACAAGGGTCGCCCAATAGGAACACCCGGCTGGGATCGCTTCGTCATCAAAGTTATATTCCGGGTGATGGCACATCGGTGTGTCACCGTTGCCAACCAGAATATAGGCCCCCGGGCGGCTTTCCAGCATAAAGGAAAAATCCTCGGCCCCCATGATCATCGGGGCGTCGTCCATGACCTTGCCTTCGCCCGCGACCTTTTTGGCGACCTCAACAGCAAAGGCCGTCTGGTCGTCGGAATTAACCATCACGGGATAGCCGCGTTTATAGTCCACTGTCGCCACAGCACCAAAGGCCTGCGCGGTCGACTGGGCAACGCGGCTGATGTTTTCTTCGGCCATGTCCTGCACCGCTTTGTCCATCGTGCGCACCGTGCCGCGCAGTTGTACATGCTGCGGGATCACGTTGTAGGCGTCGCTTTCGGTGCGGAACGAGGTCACAGACACCACCAAAGATTTAAGCGGATCAGCGTTGCGTGACACGATGCTTTGCAGCGCAATCACGGTTTGTGAACCGATCAGGGTCGTATCAACCGACTCGTGAGGTTTCGCTGCGTGGCCACCTTTGCCTTCGATATCAATTGTAAAACTGTCGGCAGCCGCGAAAAACGGCCCCGGGCGGATGGCAAATTCACCAACCGGATAGCCCGGCATATTGTGCATCCCGTACACTTCCTGAATGCCGAAATCTTCCATCATGCCATCATCAACCATCTCTTTACCGCCGCCGCCGCCTTCTTCGGCAGGCTGAAAGATCACCACGGCCGTGCCGTCAAAATTCCGGGTTTCCGCCAGATATTGCGCAGCCCCCAGCAGCATCGCGGTATGGCCGTCATGGCCACAGGCATGCATTTTGCCTTCAACCTTTGATTTATAATCCAGCCCGGTTGCCTCAAATATCGGCAGGGCATCCATATCGGCGCGCAGGCCGATGACTTTGCCCGAAATGTTGGTTTTGCCCTTGATCACCCCAACGACGCCGGTGCGGCCAATGCCGGTTTTGATGGTGTCACAG
>JAJFIC010000008.1 GCA_021775315.1 Paracoccaceae bacterium | reverse complement strand
CGATTGCTTTGTACTAAAAGTTACCAAACTCATCATCATCCAGGGCAATGAAATCTGAGCCGCTGTCTGAACTCGCCGCGTCCCCGCCCCAATCATCTGTGGAAACTGGTGGTGCCTCGTTAACCACCTGAACATTGTGGATTTCCGGAATAATGCTTGCCGGAGAATGGCCATTGCCTTTAAGTTGGAACTTACCCAGCATTTGTTTCAATTGTGCCGCCTGACCGGAGAGCTCTTCAGCAGCAGCCGCGCTCTGCTCGGCATTGGCTGTATTGGCCTGGGTCACGGCATCAATTTGCTGGAGTGCCTGGTTGGTCTGTTCAATTCCCTGGGCTTGTTCTTGTGAGGCATTGGCAATCTCACCTATGAGATCGGTCACTTTGGTGACGCCATTGACAATTTCATTTAAAGCGTTCGCCGTTTTATTGGCAATTTCAGAGCCGCCCGTAACTGTCTTTATGGTTCCTTCAATGAGTTCAGTGGTTTCCTGAGCAGCTTCCGCGCTACGTTGGGCGAGATTACGAACTTCTTCGGCCACCACGGCAAAACCTTTTCCATGTTGGCCGGCCCTCGCCGCTTCCACTGCAGCATTCAGAGCCAAAAGATTGGTTTGAAATGCAATTTCATCTATCGCTTTAATAATTTTTGAGATGTCACCGGAAGCGGTATTAATTTCATCCATGGAATGTACCATCAGTTTCATTTGGTTGTTGCCCTCTTCAGCCGCTTTCTGGGCAGAGGTCGCGAGCTGATTCGCCTGAGTTGCATTTTCTGAATTAAGTTTAGTCTGCGCACCCAATTCAGTTACCGATGCGGATGTTTCCTGCATAGAACTAGCTTGTTTGGTGGCGCCGTCGGAAAGCGATTGGCTGGCGCTGGATACCTCTTGCGACCCGCTGGAAACCTGTTCGACTGAGCTTGATACTTGCCCAAGAATTTCGTTCAAGGCATGCTGGGTATCGTTTACGGCGTTCTTCATTTTGGCGTGGTCACCTTTGTAGTCGCCAGTCACACCTACTGTGAGGTCGCCTCTAGCCATCTCAGATAAACTTGTCACCGCTTCGTTTACAGGTTTGAGGATGTTTTCAATCGTGTTATTCATGCCTTGAATAATTTCGCGATAACCACCTGCAAATTTGGAGGCATCGCCTCTGGTCTGCAGGCGGCCTTCCTGGGCGGCCTCGGATAGCATTGCGCCTTCCGAAATCAGTGACTTGAGGTTCTCTCTGATAGTGTTTAATCCCTCTGTTAGGGCAATCTGTTTACCGGGTAGTTCACGCATTGCTTTTTGCAAGTCACCACGAGCATATTCCTGCATGATATCGATGCCTTCAAAAATAGGTTTTATGACCGCATCCAGGGATTCATTGACTCCGTTCAAGAGTGCGGCATAGCTACCCTGCACTTTTTCCGGATTGCAACGTACGTCCAGTTTACCTGCTTTCTGCGCTTCTATTGTAATCTGCAAATCCGCCTGCATTGTAGTCAGGCTTTCCTTCATGGTGACCATAGCTTTACCTAATATATCTGTTTCGGAAACAGCATTGACCTCCACTGACAGATTACCAAGGGCAATCTGTTCGGCGGCAACTGTTTTAGCTTTCAGGGATTTGCTCATTCCCCGGAACGAAGCTGCAAGCTGACCGATTTCATCGCCACTTCGAAATGTAATGTTCTGGTTGAGGTTCCCGTGCTCCATTTCTCTGGCCATATGTGTAATATTTAGAATGGGCTTCGATATTTTGTTGGCCGTTACAAATGAGATAATTATCGTTAAACAAATAATGAGCATTGCGAAGAAATTCCCCATTGAGCGGCTGGAAACATTCGTCTCTATAGCTGCTTGCATGGATTCTTCCGCCCCCTGATTCATCTCGGTCACAAGGCCGGTCAACAGATTGCCGATATTCTCTGCGTAACTATCAAATTCGGCCATAGCTTGATTACCAGACTCTGGTCCAAACTCTACATACTGTTGAGCCATCCATTTGCCTTTGGTATAAAACTCTTCAAAGGACTTATTTATCTCATCCAGCGTTTCTCTATTGTCAGGATGAAGCTCAAGCAAATCAGCCATATGTTGATGAAATAGGTTTGCATACTTGTTCGCTTCATCGAAGCCATCATCAAAACCCTCAGCAGCACGCGTGGCGCTGATATCGGTGAGCCATTGTTGCACCTGAATCACGGATAGTTTGATGTCGGCTGCCAATTTGCTTCCGGGGTAGCCCTGGTCCCGTGCCAATTCAGTTGACTCGATTCCTCTGCTTATCATTTCCCAGTTTATGGTTACCTGGAAACCGAGAAGAACTACAACAACACTAAAGGATGCCAACATTTTGTTTTTGATTGTCCATTTCATAGCTAATTGTCCTTTCTCAATGCATCGAACCTGAATTTAAATGATTCTATTTACGGTCTCTACGTGCTGAGACTTAGTAAAACGCATTGTTTTGATGTGTTTAAATCATATATATAATGGAGATAATTTATACATTGCATCTTTGTTTTACTTCTCACTAACAAGCTCTGTCACCCTTGGCCATACTATAGATTAGATCGTCAAGAACCTGGTGCTGCTTGAGTAAAATTTTCACAGACTTTTGCACTGATATCAGCATTTATAAACGAGCCTCGTTTCTATGTTGGCTTTCGATTGCTTTGTACTAAAAGTTACCAAACTCATCATCATCCAGGGCAATGAAATCTGAGCCGCTGTCTGAACTCGCCGCGTCCCCGCCCCAATCATCTGTGGAAACTGGTGGTGCCTCGTTAACCACCTGAACATTGT
>JAJFIC010000070.1 GCA_021775315.1 Paracoccaceae bacterium | reverse complement strand
GGGCATTTTCTGATCGGCGAGGCGATTTTTGTCGGGCTTACTCCGGCAATGGCCGAAATGCGCCGCCTGATGGATGAGGCGCGTTCGGAAGTTTAAAAAAAGGAGAGTTGATGAAAACGGTATTATTTTCTGTATTGGCGTCGATGCTGTTGGCATCCACGGCGCAAGCGATCACCATTGAAGATTGTGACTGGCGCGCCCGGGCCGATGCCATTGTCGAACCATGGGCCGAAAACAGCCGCACATTTTCCAACGGTAAAACCCGGCTGGCGTTGCTCGATGTCATCGAACCGGCGGCAGGTGCAATGCATCTTCTGGTCATGTCCCCGCCTTATGACGAACTGGGCGGACGCCAGTGCAAAGTGGTCAGCGCCGAACCCGGCATCGGATTCTCCGGTATTGATTTCACCGCTCTGACCGCAGCCTATGACCCTTCGATCGGGTTGATGTTCACAGTGCCGGTGCTGTTTTACGACCCTAATATCGCAATGTCTCGCCCGGCGCGGCTTGAATTTACCCTCAATCAGGCCACCGGTGTGATCAATGCCTGGCTTGTCGGCGGCGAATGATCCTGGGGATCGGAACCGACCTCGCTAATATCGAGCGGATCGAGCGGACGCTGGAACGGTTCGGCGACCGTTTCCGCAACCGCGTGTTCACCGAGATAGAACAAGCCAAGGCCGAACGCCGCAAAGACACCGCCGGCACCTATGCCAAGCGCTGGGCCGCGAAAGAGGCATGTTCAAAAGCCCTGGGGACCGGTCTTAGGATGGGGATTTCGTGGAAAGACATGGCCGTGACCAACCTTAAGACCGGCCAACCGCGGATGCAGGTGACCGGCTGGGCGGCCGAGCGTCTGGCGACCATGACCCCCGACGGGATGGAGGCCCATATCCACGTCACCCTGACCGACGATCACCCATGGGCGCAAGCGTTTGTCGTGATCGAGGCGCTGCCGAAATAGCCCGCATCGCTTGACTTCATGTTGGTCAGGGACCATGTAGCGCGCAACAGTTTATTCAACAGGCAGGACCCTATGACGGACAAACCATCACTGACCGACGGCGTTTTGGAATGGGTCAAAACGATCGCCTATGCTTTGCTGTTGGCGGGCGTCATCCGCACCATATTCTTTCAACCGTTTTGGATCCCGTCAGGGTCAATGAAAGACACGCTGCTGATCGGCGATTTCCTGTTTGTTAACAAAATGGCCTATGGCTATTCACGCCATTCCTGCCCGTTTTCCATGTGCCCGTTTTCCGGGCGGATATTTGCCGGTGAACCAGAACGCGGCGACGTGGTGGTGTTCAAACACCCGGTCAGCAAAGCGGATTTCATCAAACGTCTGATCGGCTTGCCGGGCGACCGGGTTCAGATGAAAAAGGGCCTGCTTTATATCAATGACGTGGCAGTCAAAATCGAACCAGCGGGCGTGTTCAGCGAAACCTTTGCGCCGCAAGGGCCGGTTGGCAATGTGCCAAGCTGCGAAAACGGCAGCGTTGCGCAGGGTGACGAATGCACGAAATCGCGGTTTATGGAAACCCTGCCCAATGGTGTCGAACATTCGATCCTGAACATCCGCGACAATGGCGGCGGCGACACCACCAAGGTTTTCACCGTGCCTGAAGGCGAATATTTTTTTATGGGCGACAACCGCGACAACAGCTCCGACAGCCGCTTTTCCAGGCCGCGCGGTGTTGGCTTTGTGCCGTTTGAAAACCTCGTAGGCCGGGCTGACCGGGTCGTATTCTCATCTGCCGGGCGCTCCATTCTGGCCTTCTGGACATGGCGTAGCGATCGGTATTTCAAGGCGATCGAGTGAAGTTATCCACTGAACTAAAAGCCTTTTCAGGCCGGATCGGGCACAGCTTTGCCCATACCGATTTACTGGTCGAGGCGCTGACCCATTCCTCGCTATCCTCAGCCACGCGCCCTGACAATCAGCGGCTGGAATTCCTTGGCGACCGGGTGCTGGGTCTGGTGATTTCCGAGGCCCTGCTTGAGGCCGACAAACACGCCTCAGAAGGGTTGCTGGCACCGCGTTTCAATTCGCTCGTGCGCAAGGAAACCTGCGCCGAAGTTGCCAGCGAAATCGCCCTTGGCGATGTGTTAAAGCTTGGGCGTTCGGAAATGATGTCAGGTGGTCGGCGCAAGCAAGCCCTGCTGGGCGACGCGATGGAAGCGGTGATCGCCGCGGTCTATCTGGACGCCGGATTTGACACCGCGCGGACATTTATCCTGCGATTATGGGGCGCGCGTATTGGCGAGGCTGAAACCGACGCGCGGGATTCAAAAACCATGCTACAGGAATGGGCACAAGCACGCGGGCAAAACCCGCCCACCTATGTGGAAACCGACCGCGCCGGGCCGGACCACGCCCCTGTGTTTACCATTCTGGCGCGATTAGAAACCGGACAAGAGGCCGTCGCCAGCGCCACTTCAAAACGACTTGCACAACAAGGTGCCGCCGCTGAATTGCTGGCGCGCGTAGAGGAACAGAAATGACCGCGAAACATTGTGGCTTTGTCGCCCTGATCGGCGAACCGAATGCCGGTAAATCAACGCTTTTAAACCAGATGGTCGGCGCGAAAGTGTCCATCGTCACCCACAAGGTGCAAACCACACGGGCCCGCATTCGCGGTATTGCCATTGAAGGCGATGCACAGCTTGTGTTTATCGACACGCCGGGCCTGTTTAGGCCGCGCCGCCGGTTGGACCGCGCCATGGTCACGGCCGCATGGTCCGGGGCAGCAGATGCCGATGTTGTGGTTTTGCTGGTCGAGGCACATCGCGGCCTGACATCGGGGGTCGAGGCGATATTAGACACCCTCAAAGACCGGTTCGTGGCCGGGCAGAAGGTGGCGCTGGCGATCAATAAAATCGACCGTGTCAAAAGCGAAACTTTGCTGGCGTTGACCGTCAAGCTGAACGAGGCGCATAATTTTGCCTCGACCTTCATGATTTCGGCTGAACGCGGCCACGGGGTTGCCGATCTGAAAACATGGCTGGCCGAACAGGTGCCGGAAGGCCCGTGGCATTACCCCGAAGACCAGATTGCCGATGTGCCGTTGCGCATGATCGCCGCCGAAATCACCCGTGAAAAGCTGACCCTCAGGCTGCATCAGGAATTGCCCTATCAGTTGACCGTTGAAACCGAAAGCTGGGAAGAACGCCCGGATGGCTCGGTCAAGATTGACCAGCTGATCTATGTCACCCGCGAAGGTCACCGCGGCATCGCGCTTGGCCCCAAAGGTGAAACCATGAAATCGGTGGGCAAAGCAGCGCGCGAAGAAATCTCAGAATTTCTGGGCCGCAAGGCGCATTTGTTTTTGCAGGTAAAAGTCCGGCCAAACTGGCTGGAAGATTCCGAACGCTATACCGAAATGGGCCTGAACTTTAAGGACGGCAACCAAAAGTGACCCGGCTGACGTCAGAATTCTGGGTTCACGCCTATCTGACCCGCCTGCGCCTTGCCGATATTCCGGCCTTCGTGACCGCCAAAGGCGACGCCACGGCGGGTTCGGTCATGGTCAAACAGAACCCTTTGAACGGCCAAGCGGTGGCCTATCAACGCAGTTACGATCTTGATGGCAAACGGGTTTGGATGGTCTTGGTCGAAGGCGCGGATGCTGTGGTCGAGGCAACGCTGGCCCGTCAACGCGCTATGGATCCCGATATCTGGATAATCGAGGTTGAAGACCGCGATGGGCGACATCTGCTCGACGCGCCGGGTTTTTCCGACTAGCTTAGCGCGATGGATTGGCGGGATCAGGGGGCATTGCTGAATGTGCGGCGGCACGGCGAATCCGCCGCGATCATCGAGGTTTTCACGCAAACCCATGGCCGCCACGCTGGTGTCGTGCGCGGCGGCGGGGCGCGAAAAATGGCGCCCATCCTGCAACCAGGTGCCCAGCTTGACGTTGAATGGCGCGCCCGGCTCGAAGATCATCTGGGGGCCTACCGGGTTGAACCGGTATTATCACGCGCCGCCCTTGTCATGGATGATCGAACCGCTCTGGCTGGTCTGAACGCGATTTGCGGTTTACTGTCTTTTGCCTTGCCTGAGCGCGAGGCGCATCCGCGCCTGTATCACGCCACCCAAAACCTGCTGGCCGATCTTGTGGCATCCAGCGACTGGCCGAAAACGTATCTGGCATGGGAATTGCTGCTGCTCGAAGATCTGGGTTATGGCCTTGATTTGTCCTGCTGCGCGGTCACCGGGGCGACCGATGGGCTTGATTTCGTATCCCCCAGAACCGGGCGGGCCGTGTCGCGGGACGGGGCCGGGGATTGGGCCGGGCGACTGTTGCGGTTTCCTGATCCCGGCGATGTGATTGGCGGATTGCAAACCAGCGGTTATTTTCTGGAACAATGGCTGGCCCCAGCTTTGGGCGAACGCCCTTTGCCAAAAGCGCGCGCGCGCCTGTTGGCGCGATTGGAAAAGGATTAAAGACGATGAGATCATTTAAAAAAATCCGTGAAATTGCGGTCGACCGAAAGGGCGAGGCTGACATTCTGGCCCACAGGCCAACGCCGCCGGAAATCCCTTTGGTTGAAATGTCTGATGATAGGTTGCTGGCGGAATTTTCCAAACGGGTCTTTCAGGCGGGGTTCAACTGGAAAGTGGTGGAAAATAAATGGCCCGGGTTTGAAGCTGCGTTTAACGGTTTTGACCCCGCCCGCAACGCCATGATGTCGGACGAGGATCTGGACCGGCATCTGAAAGACACCGGCATCGTGCGCCACGCAACCAAAATCCTGTCGGTGCGTGATAACGCGGTTTTTATTTCTGATCTGGCGCGAGAGCACGGTTCCGCCGCGCGGTTTATCGGCAAATGGCCAACGGATGACATCGTCGGCCTGTTCGCCCTTCTGAAAACCCGGGGGTCGCGTTTGGGTGGGGCGACGGGGCAATATGCGCTGCGATTTGCCGGATATGACAACTTTATATTGTCCAGATCAGTGATCGCGGGCCTGACTGCTGCGGGCGTGATTGATGGGCCTGCGACGTCAAAATCAGCGCAGGCGAAAATTCAGGCGGCGTTCAATGAATGGCACCGGGAAAGTGGCGAAAGCTACGCCGCGATCTCTCGAATTTTGGCGTTTTCTGTTCCGGACTAGAACGCAATCCGAAAAGTGAAAACCGGTTTTCGGAATAAATTGCGCGCCAAAACAAATGGATAGAGCCGGCCGATTGTTTTGGATTAAATGGAATCGGCTCTAGCGGCGGCCCTTCGGGCCATTACCTTTAGCCCCTGCGGGGCGATTTTGAGTATTTTTGGAACGCTGATATCTAGGTAGGGGTAGAAAAGGATGCGATCCTATTGTCCCAGTGCGACGCCTTCGCGGCGTTTATCAGCCGCGCCGATCAATTTGTCGGCGTCAATTTTGATGACATGCAGGCCCGAATTCATGTTTCGGATTTTTACTTTGTGGCCAAGCGCGGTTAGGCCAGCGGCCAGATCTTCCGAGCCTTCTTCAACATCGGTTGCGCCATTTCGGTTGACCACATGGCCCAGATCAACGGCGATCTGCGGGTCCATCTGCCAATCGAGCATCGCGATGATTGACTGCGCCACATAGCCGATAATGCGCGATCCACCCGGCGAGCCGGTTAACAGCACCGGTTTGCCATCCTTCAGCACAATGGTCGGTGCCATGGACGAGCGGGGCCGTTTGCCGCCTTCGACCCGGTTGGCGATGGGTTTACCGTCGCGCATGGGCGCGCGGCTAAAATCCGTCAGCTCGTTATTGAGCAAGAAACCACCGACCATCAGGCGTGAGCCGAAACCGGTTTCGATCGTTGTCGTCATCGAGATCATGTTGCCAGCCGCGTCCACCACCACGAAATGCGACGTGCCTTTTTGTTCAGGTTGGGTATCCGGCGCCCAAAGTTGTGCCTCGTCCCAGGGTGGACTGCCCGCAACCGCGCGGTCCATTGCTTTTGCCGGATCAATCAACTGCGCCCGATTGGACAAATACGCCCGGTTAAGCAAGCCCTTGGGCATGGCGACAAAATCGCTGTCGGCCATGTAAAGACCGCGATCGGCAAAGCTGAGCTTGCTGGCCTCAGCGATCAGGTGAAAGGCATTGGGCGTCGGGCCGAGTTGGGCAAGATCAAAGCGTTCCAGCAGGCTTAGAATTTGCCCGACGGTCAGACCACCGGATGAGGGTGGGCCCATGCCGCAGACCTCAAAAACCCGGTAAAGCGCACAGACCGGTTGACGCTCGATAACCTTGTAGGCGGCAAAATCCTGACGGGTCAGGATGCCGGTATTGTCCGGTGTTCGGGTGATGGCCAGCATTGCATCGGTCAGCGGGCCGTCATAGAAATATCCGCTGCCCTGCGCCGCAAGTGCGCGCAAGGTGTCAGCGAATTTCGGGTTTCTTAGCCTTGATCCCTCGGCCAATGGCGCGCCGCTTTCATCAAAGAAATAACCACGCGACGTGTCGTATTTTGTCAGATCAAATTCAGCCGCGCCTTTGATTGAGGCAGCCATCCGGGGCGAGATCGCAAAGCCCTGTTCGGCGGTCGCAATCGTGGGCGCCAACAAATCGGCCCAGCCTTGGCTGCCGAACTTTGCGTGCAAAACTTCCAGCAGTTTCAGCGTTCCGGGAACGCCGACAGCGCGCCCACCGACCACCGCTTTGGGCCAGCTTAACGGCCTGCCGTCCGGCCTGATCCAATAATCAGGCGTGGCTGCCAAAGGTGCTGTTTCACGTCCGTCCCAACTGCTTAGGGCTTGCGTGCTGGCGTCCCAATAAAGCGCAAATGCCCCGCCGCCGATGCCCGAGCTTTGAGGCTCTACCAAATTCAGCATCATCTGAATTGCAACAGCCGCATCCGCCGCCGTGCCGCCATTGGCCAGCACGTTGCGACCGACCTCTGCTGCCAAAGGATGTGCGGCGACGACCATGTAATCCTGTGCGGTCACGGATGTGCGGATGGCGATGGCTGTGGTTTCTTCGGGTTGGCGGGTTTCCTGCGCCGCCAGCCCGGCGGCCAGCCCACAGACTGCGATCATGTTCAGTACAATGATTTTCATCATAACGCGCAGCCTAATCAGCGTTTGGGATTTTTGCCAGCCTGATCCATCACTTTGCAGATCAGCATAGCCAAAGCCTCAAACCTTGCCGGATTTCACCAGATAATCCGCCGCCGCAATAACAGCGTCCTTGGCGGGAATGAATTTCATGTCCATCAATTCCGAGGTATGCGCGGCTGAAACCTCGCGTCGTTTGCCAAGCTCATCCAGAATACCACGCACGGATTTGTCAAAGATCGCCAGTAACCGAACGACAAAATCAGGCGCTTGGCGGGTCACCACCTTGCGGTTCGGATAGGCCGCCTTGATGGTCTGCGCCAGTTCGACAAAGCTTAGAAAACCCGTGACGCAAACAAGCCGTTGACCAATGGTTTGCGCGCTGACAATGGCGTTTACATGCATATCGGCCACGTCTTTGATGTCCACCAGCGGAAAGCCCATGCGCGGCATCATCGGATCAAGTGCTCGCAACAAGCGTTCAAGCACCTGCACGGACGTGCCGAAATGATCGTCCAGCGGCGCGCCAAGGACCATCCCCGGATTGACCGCCGTTAACTGCATGTCGGGCGCTGTGGTTTTCACAAAATCCCAAGCAGCCAATTCCGCCAGTGTTTTAGATTTCGCATAGGCAGGTATTTTGGGGTTCTCTGGGTCGCTCCAATCCGTGTGGTCAAAAGGCGCGCCCGATTTGTCGCCGCCGCCATAGGTTATCGCGGCTGTGGACGAGGTCACGATCACTCGTTTTATTCCGGCCTTATGGGCGGCGTTCAATGCGCGCAGAACACCGTCAACCGCCGGGCGGATCACATCGTTTTCGTCGCGCGGCTGCGTCATCGGAAAGGGCGAGGCCGTGTGCATCAGCACGTCAATTCCGGTCATGGCGTCGTCCCAGCCCTGATCGCGGGTCAGATCAAGTGTGACAAACCGCAACCGTTCGCCAAGCCGGGTCGCATCGTTTAGGCCGGGTGTCACAGCGGCGATCACCTCGTCCGCCCGCTTGGGGCTGCGCAACGAGCCGACGACATTATACCCTGCGTTCAACAGGTTAAGGACAACATGCTTGGCAATAAAGCCCGAGGCCCCGGTGACAAGAACTGTTTTGGGGCTTGTATTAGGGTCTGACATAATGCGGCCTCCGGCACGAAAATCGGACGCTCTTTGTGCGTGCTTCGATGGCTAAACGCAAGTGTCGCCGGGTGGGTTTAGTTGCGACCAACCTCCAGCAAACGTCTTGCGATCACGGTTGCCTGAATTTCGGCAGCCCCTTCAAAGATGTTCAGAATACGCGCATCGCACAAAACCCGGCTGATCGGGTATTCCAGCGCAAAGCCGTTGCCGCCGTGGATTTGCAAACCGTTATCAGCAGCGGCCCAAGCAACCCGCGCACCCAGCAGTTTTGCCATGCCGGCCTCAAGATCACACCGGCGACCTTCGTCTTTTTCATGGGCCGAATGGTATGTCAGTTGCCGCGCCACCATGATTTCAACAGCCATCATCGCAAGTTTTGAGCTGACGCGCGGAAAGTTGATGATCGCCTTGCCAAACTGCTTGCGGTCCTGGGCGTATTTCATGGCGATTTCCATGGCGCATTGCGCAACACCAATGGCGCGCGCAGCGGTTTGAATGCGGGCACTTTCAAAGGTCTGCATAAGCTGTTTAAAGCCTTGGCCTTCAACCCCGCCCAACAGGTTTTCACCCTTCACTTTGAATCCATCAAAGCCAAGCTCGTATTCTTTCATGCCGCGATAGCCCAACACCTCTATCTCGCCGCCGGTCATGCCGTCGGTCGGGAACGGGTCTGCAACATCGCCGGGGGTTTTTTCGGCCAGAAACATCGACAGCCCGGCGTAATTATCCGTGCTGGGATCGGTCCGTGCCAACAGCGTCATCACATGGGTGCGGGCCGCGTGGGTGATCCAGGTTTTATTGCCGGTCACAACGTAATCTTCGCCGTCCTTGACCGCGCGGGTGCGCAGGCTGCCTAGGTCAGACCCTGTATTGGGTTCAGTGAAAACCGCCGTCGGCAGGGTGGTACCTGCCGAAATTTCCGGCAGCCATTTTTGTTTTTGTTCCTCTGTGCCGCCACACAAAATCAGCTCTGCCGCGATTTCGCTGCGTGTACCAAGCGAGCCGACCCCGATATAGCCGCGCGACAATTCTTCGGACACCACGCACATCGCGGCCTTAGGAAAGCCAAAGCCGCCGTATTCTTCCGGGATGGTTAGGCCAAAGACGCCGAGTTCTGACATTTCTTCGATGATCGCCATCGGAATCAATTCGTCTTTCAGATGCCATTCATGGGCGAACGGCACCACCTTGTCGTCGGCAAAACGGCGAAACTGATCGCGCACCATTTCCAGTTCTTCATCAAGCCCTGTTGCGCCAAAAGTTGCCACACCTTCGCGTTCCTGCATCAAAATACACAGGCGGGATCGGGCCGCTTCGGTGTTGCCTTTTTGGGTCAACTCTTGCACGGCTTCATTCATCAGAACCCGCTGACCCTCCTGCCCCAAACCGAGATCCTGCAACCGAGCAATTTCGCCCTGGCTCATCGGGATACCGCCGTATAGCTGCCAGAGATACTCCCCAAACGCGATTTGCAAGATCAGCTGTTCCATCTCACCAAACTTGCCCTCGGCGTTTAGATCACTCGCCCAACGATGCATTTGGCGCAAGGCTTCGACATAGGTTGCGACCCATGAAAACGTGTGGGCCGCGAATTGTTCCGCCTCGACCGATTTGCTGGAAACCCGGCCGTCAACCTCGACCCGGGCGCGCAAGGCCCCCCGCGCGGCATCCAACAGAGCGTCGGTCGCTGGCAGGGCGGCGGCGGTCAGCGCCAGAAGATTGGAAAGGATCGTGGCTTGCGGATCGCTCATTTATCTGTCCTGTCTCGATAAAAGATGAATACGGGAATCTGTTGAAAGCGGCTTAGCAAATGCTGCGATGCAGCGCAATATAGATACCGAAAAACGTCGCAAAACGAACGAAAATGACGTACGGAAATCGCAAGAAAGGCGCACTTGATGGGAATGCTGGCTGACACAAGCACAATGCTGCTACTGGTTTCGCTGCTGATCGTGCTTTTCGCGGGGTTTGTCAAAGGCGCTGTCGGGTTTGCCATGCCGATGATCCTGATTTCCGGCATCGGGTCCATCATGCCCGCTGAGGTGGCGATTGCCGCGCTGATCCTGCCGACGGTCCTGACCAATCTGATCCAGGCGATGCGCCAGGGTTTGGGCCATGCCTGGGCCAGTTTCCGCAAATATTGGCGCTTTAATCTTGTGCTGTTCGTGATGATTTTGGCGTCAGCGCAACTGGTGCGGATATTGCCGCAAGCCGTGTTGTTTTCCCTACTTGGCGGCATGATCGTGGTTTTCGCGTCGCTGCAACTGGCCGGATGGCGGCCTATTATACGCAAGGGATTCGAGCGGGTTACGGAATTTGGTGTGGCTTGTCTGGCCGGGTTCTTTGGCGGTCTGACCGGAGTTTGGGGGCCGCCGACAATTCTATATCTGACAGCACTTGACGTGCCCAAAAAGGAAAGCGTGCGGGTGCAGGGCGTAGTCTATCTGATGGGGTCGATCCTGTTGCTGGGTGCGCATTTGCAGTCGGGCGTTCTGAACGCGCAGACCCTGCCGTTTTCGGCTCTTTTGCTGCTTCCGGCACTGATCGGGCAACTTGTCGGGCTAAAGGCGCATGACCGGATGGATCAGGCGCTGTTTCGCCGCCTGACGCTGATCGTGCTGGTGGTCGCCGGGTTGAATTTGTTGCGTCGCGCGGTGTTTGGTTGACGTCGATTGTGGCGCGGTCAAAAGGTTAATATTGGATTAAAGCCAGCAATATCAAAGCCTTGCGGCAAATTTGTTTCGCGCGCGAAACATTTTTCCGCTAAGCCATTGATTTCATTGAAACGGGCAAACGCAAAACGCCCCGGCATGTCCACCGGGGCGTTTGTTTGGCGTAAATTATGACGGGTTTACCCCAGCATGATGGCCTTTACGTCGTCATCAATATGGGCCTCGTACTGGGCGAAATTCTCAGCAAACATCGCGACCAGACGCGCGGCATCGCGGTCATAAGTCTCCGGGTTGTCCCAGGTCCGGCGCGGATCAAGCAGCACATTCGCCACCCCATCCACATCCACCGGAACCTCAAATCCGAAATTCGGATCCATGCGGAATTCCACATTGTTAAGCGTCCCGTTCAGTGCCGCCGTCAGCAGCGCGCGGGTGGCGCGGATCGGCATGCGTGAACCTGTGCCATAAGCCCCACCTGTCCAACCGGTATTCACCAACCAGCAGGTCGCCCCGGTCTGGGCGATTTTTTCGCGCAGCAGGTTGCCGTAAACTTCTGGGCGACGTGGCATAAACGGTGCGCCAAAGCAGGTTGAAAAGGTTGGCTGTGGTTCCGTCACGCCCTGTTCTGTGCCCGCAACCTTAGAGGTGAAGCCAGACAGAAAGTGATACATCGCCTGCGCCGGGGTCAGCCGGGAAATCGGCGGCAGCACACCAAACGCATCACAGGTCAGCATGATGATATTTTTGGGCTGCCCACCCAATGAGGTTTCGCTGGCGTTCGAGATATAATCCAGCGGATACGCGCAACGCATATTCGCGGTCAGGCTGTCATCCTCAAAATCCAGATCGCGGGTCTCCGGATCAAACACCATGTTTTCAATGATGGTGCCAAATTTTTCGGTGGTGGCGTAAATCTCAGGCTCGGCATCCGGGCTGAGGTTGATGGTCTTGGCGTAACAGCCACCTTCAAAGTTGAACGTGCCCTTGTCAGACCAGCCATGTTCATCATCGCCAATCAATGTGCGCGCCGGATCTGCCGAAAGCGTGGTTTTACCAGTGCCCGACAGGCCAAAGAAAATCGCGGTTTCGTCTGGTTTACCCGGCGCATGGTTGGCCGAGCAATGCATCGGCATCACGCCCTTGGCAGGCAAAAGATAGTTCAGCAGCGAGAAAACCGATTTCTTGTTTTCGCCGGCATAGGCCGTGCCACCGATCAGGATCAGTTTGGCCTCGAAATTCAGGGCAATCACAGTGCCCGAACGGCAGCCATGTTTGGCGGGGTCCGCCTGAAAGCTTGGGCAGTTGATGATCGTGTATTCCGGCACAAAGCTGTCCAGTTCATCGCGCGCAGGGCGGCGCAGCAGATGGCGGATGAACAGGCCATGCCATGCCAGTTCCGTAACCACACGCACATCCAGACGATGTTCAGGATCGGCACCGCCGTACAAGTCCTGTACGAAATATTCGCGCCCTTTCATGTGCTCCAGCATGTCGGCATGCAGAACATCAAAAGCCGCGGGTTCCATAGGCGGATTGCTTTCCCACCAGATTGTATCTTCGACAGACGAAGTTTTGACGACGAATTTGTCCTTGGGCGACCGGCCAGTGTGCTTGCCGGTTTCCACCAATAAGGATCCGCCTTTGCCCAGCGTGCCTTCGCCGCGCAAAATGGACTTTTCGATCAGGCTTGGTTCAATGTCGTTATAGTGGACATCCGCAAGGCCGTTGATCCCTTTGGCATCAAGGGTTTGGGTCGGGTTTACCCTACCAATCGTCATGTAGTAGCTCCGAAACTGGCGCGACCGGATTTTGGTCTGGCGCCTTTGAACAATCTTTAGTGAGCGCACCGCATCTGACTATTAGATGACGCAACGTCCGCTACAGGCGAAAACGGCGTATGTATACCATGAGATACGGCAAGCGAAAGGGGGGCAAAAGGTGGTTTTGCTGAAATAATAGGTTAGAATTCCGCGACATATTAGTCATATATTATCCAAATGCGCATCTCATTGTATTTGTGCGCGTCGCATTTACGCAGTTA
>JAJFIC010000069.1 GCA_021775315.1 Paracoccaceae bacterium | reverse complement strand
CAGACCCTTACGCTTGGCGGCGTTCGTCATCACCTGTTCCATGGTGCCTGCGGCCTGTTCGCCACCCATCACACCGGTCACGGCATTTGGCCATGAAAACAGGAAATCCGGGTCAAAAGCATAGCCGCACATGCCGTAGTTTCCGGCCCCGAAACTGGCCCCGACATATAGCGATATTTTGGGCACGGTCAGGTTCGTCACGGTTTGGATCATCTTTGAGCCATGTTTGATCATCCCCGCATGTTCATAGGCCGCGCCAACCATGTAGCCCGTGGTGTTGTTCAGGAAAATAACCGGCGTGTCGGATTGCTGGCACAACTGAAAGAAATGCGTCGCCTTGGTCGCACCATTGGGGTCAATCGGGCCGTTATTGCCAATCAAGCCACAGGCCTGGCCCATGATCCGGGCCTGTAAGCACACTGTTGCGTGGCCGTAATCCGGCTTGAAATCCGCCAATTCAGAGGCATCGACCAACCGCGCTGCCAATTCGCGCACGTCATAAGGTTTTCGATAATCAACCGGGATCGCGCCTGCCAAGTCGTCGGGATCACATGCCGGTTCTTTGAAAACCGCCCGGGTGGCAAGGCCCAACGCCTTGTTCCAGTGCAACCGGCCCACCACATCGCGGGCGATTTCGATGCCATGCGCATCGTCATCCGCCAAATACTCAACCAACCCCGTGACCTCGGCGTGCATTTCAGCGCCGCCCAGCGTTTGGTCGTCGGAAACCTCGCCGGTTGCGGCGCGAACAAGAGCGGCCCCGCCCAGCATTGCCATGCCGTTTTTTCGCACACCGATCACATAATCAGACATGCCCGGCTGATAAGCACCGCCTGCCGTCGACGGCCCATGCAACACTGTGATCGTGGGAATACCCGCCGCACTTAGCTTGGCGAGACCTGCAAACATACCACCGCCATGGGCCCAAAGTTCGACCGTATAGGCCATCAAATTGGCGCCAGCACTTTCCACCAGATGAATGAAAGGCAGTTTCTGCTTGAGCGAAATCGCCAGACATCCCAGCGCCTTTTCGACCGATTTCGAGGTCGAGGCCCCGGCATTTATGCCGCTGTCATCAACGAACACCAAACACCGAACACCGGAAACATAACCGATCCCGGTCAGCATTGATCCACCCGGAACCGAGGTTTCGGCATTCGTGTCGTCCACCAAATAGGACGCCATATTGTAAAGCTCAAGAAATGGCATGCCGGGATCAAGCAACGCCGCCAGCCTTTCCCTTGGGCTAAGCTGACCGCGTTCTTCAAATCTTGCGCGGCGTTTTTCCGACAGGGATTCAGCGCGTTTTTCAAGCGATCGCATTTGGTCCACAAGGCCCAGCATGTCCTGCCGATTTGTGGTGTATCCGTCCGAACCGGGTTGAATTCGGGTTTGAAAAACGCTCATGGGTTGGGACTCCGGCAGAGTTTCGACCATAACAGGCTAAGGGGCAAAATCAGTTGTGCATAGCCCCACATTTCACGCCGTTACGTAAATCGGACCCGGCTGCGAATGTCTGAAAATCGCACAACACGGCAGGCGATTTTAACCGGCGTCGGTTTTGCCCCGCCGGTCGTGGCGCAAATTGGCGTATAACACGTGCGAGCGCCAACGCCCCGCAATCTGCAAATAGCTTTGCGCCACACCTTCGTATTTGAAGCCGGACTTTTCAAGAACCCCGCGCGAAGCTTGATTTTCCGGCAGACAACCGGCCTGTATGCGGCTGAGGTCAAGTTCCGCGAAAGCGTAATGCACAACCGCCGTCACCGCCTCGCGCATAAATCCCTGTCGGGCGAAGTCCTGCCCGATCCAATACCCGAGCGTACCTGTCTGCGATGGGCCACGTTGAATACTATCAAGCGTGACGGCACCCAGTAATTGATCGTCCGTTCGGCGAAACAGGAACAATGGTACGCCGTGCCCGGAATCAACTGATCTTTGGGCGGCATAGACGCGGGTTGAAAAGGATTTTTTGGTCAGGTGATCGCGGGCCCAGATCGGCTCCCACGGTTTTAGAAATTCCGCGCTGTCCAGCCGCAAACGGGCCCAGTTCTGGTGATCCGCCATTTTTGGCAGACGCAAGGTCATGCGGTCTGTTTCAACCGCAATATGCTTGCGCCGCGAAAAAATCATGCAACCAGCCGTCGCGTCAGGTCAGCCAGATCAGGTGCCTGTTCAACTGGTCCATAAAGCGCCATTGACGCCGTCCCGGAACCGCACAAATCAACAGCGAATTGCGCAACATCCGTCGCGTGAACCGCCTCGATCTTGTCGATCGTTTCCTGCAAACCCGGCACCCGATCCCAAATCGAAACCATGCGCGCCAATCGTTCACAGCGCGAGGCCGGGCTTTCCAGTCCCATCAGCATCCCGGCCTTTAGCTGGGTGCGTGCGCGTGCTACTTCGACTTCGGTCATATCATCGACAGACCGGCGCAATTCATCAACGCAAAGCCTGGCCAACCCGGCCACATCGCCGCCGCTGGTACCGGAATAAATCGTCATCATCCCGGTATCGGCAAACGCCCCGGCCTGGGCGAAAATCGAATAGCACAGCCCGCGTTTTTCCCGCGCTTCCTGAAATAAGCGCGAGGACATGCCGCCGCCCAGAACCATCGAATAGATTTGCGCGGTATAGATCGCTTCATCCCGATAGCCCGGAGATTCAAAGGCCAGTGTGAAATGTGCCTGTTCCAGATCTTTTTGGCGGCGCATCTCGCCACCCTGAAATCTGCCCTTTTCGGGTGCTGCATATGACCGGGCTTGCAAGTGGCCAAACAACTGTTCAGCCTCAGCCACCAAAGTGTCGTGATCGACCGCGCCCGCCGCAGACAGGATCATCTGATCGGGGCCGTAAAATTCATCAACAAACCCGGAAAGATCCTGGCGTCCAAAGGCCTTGATCCGCTCAGCCGGGCCAAGGATCGACCGGCCAAGCGCCTGATCGGGATAGGACACTTCTTGCAGCCAATCAAAAATGATATCGTCCGGGGTGTCCAGCGTCTGACCGATTTCCTGCAAGATCACGCCGCGCTCAATCTCAATTTCGCGTGGATCAAAGGTCGGGTTCAGCAGAATGTCTGAAATCACGTCGAGCGCCAGTGGCACGTCATCCTCAAGCACCCGCGCGTAATATGCGGTCATTTCCCGGCTGGTATAGGCGTTCAGATACCCGCCCACATCTTCCAGAACTTCCGCGATTTGCAAAGCGCTGCGGGTTTTTGTTCCCTTGAAGGCCATATGTTCCAGAAAATGCGCAATACCGTTTTGTTCCGGGCGTTCATGGCGCCCACCCGCGTTGACCCAAATCCCGATTGAGGCAGATTTCAGCCCCGGCATATGTTCCGTGACGATACGAAAGCCGTTCGCCAATTTGTGCTGACGGACGCTCAAGCTCGTGTCCCTTTGCGAATGATGTCCTCAATAGCGCGCAGATCATTGGCCACGCGGGTTACACGTTCGGGGCGCTCAAACAGATCCGCCATTCCGGGCGGCAGTTCCGGGCGAACGCCGCAAGCCTGCCGAACGGCGTCGGGAAATTTCGCGGCATGCGCAGTGGCAAGGGTCACCATTGGAACCCGGCCATTGATCCGCTTATCAGCGGCGACTTTGATGCCGACCGCGGTATGGGGGCAGACAACTTCGCCCGTCATTTTGCGAACGGTGGCAATCGCGGCCAATGTTTCGTCTTCCGAACAATCGCCGCTGTCAAATTCCATGCGCAAGCGCGCCAAAGCACCCTGCGACAGCGTGAAAGAACCGCCTTTCAATTCCTGCATCAACTGCGCCACGGCGTCCCCTTCGCGGTCGTAAATTTCAAACAACGCGCGCTCAAAGTTCGAACTGACCTGAATATCCATCGACGGGCTGATAGACGGCGACACCCCTTCGGTCGCGTAGGTACCGGTTTGCAACGTGCGGTGCAGAATGTTGTTCTGGTTGGTCGCAATGATCAGCCGATCAATCGGCAAACCCATGCGCCGGGCCACGTAGGCCGCAAAAATATCACCAAAATTTCCGGTCGGCACGGTGAAGCTGACCTTGCGATGCGGTGCGCCAAGCGACACAGCAGAGGTGAAATAATATACCACTTGCGCCAGAACCCGCGCCCAGTTGATCGAATTCACACCGGCCAGCTTGACGCCATCGCGAAACTCAAAATCGTTGAACATATCTTTTAGCCGGGCCTGACAATCGTCAAAATCACCGTCGACAGCCAAAGCGTGGACATTGCTTTCCGTTGGAGTGGTCATCTGGCGACGCTGCACCTCGGACACGCGGCCATGCGGATACATGATGAAAACATCTACCGCTTCTGAGCCACGAAATGCCTCGATCGCGGCGGAACCTGTATCGCCGGATGTTGCCCCGACAATGGTCACGCGTTGACCCCGACGCTTCAAGGACACTTCAAACATCTGCCCTATCAGTTGCATTGCAACATCCTTGAACGCCAAGGTCGGGCCATGATGCAGTTCCAGCAGGAAATCGTTTTCACCGATCTGCACAATCGGGCAGCGCGCCTCGTGATTGAAACCGGCATAGGCCCGTTTCAGGATTTCACGAAACTCGTCATCGCCAAACGTGTCGCCAATGAAAGGTTTCATCACCCGAAAAGCGACTTCCTCATAGGCCAGGCCCGCGAAATCCGCAATCACTTCGACGCTGAGTTCCGGCCAGATTTCCGGCACATACAGGCCGCCGTCACGGGCCAGCCCGGTCAGCATCGCGTCTTCAAAAGTCAGCTCTGGCGCTTGCCCGCGGGTCGAGACGTATTTCATGCAAACATGCCCTTTTTAATCGTTGTGACGCCTGATACGCCAAAGCCAATAGCCTGTCATCCCCAACCACGCCAGTGCAAACAAAAACCATGTGATCGCATAGTTCAGATGGTTGTTCGGAATGCCGGATGTATCGACCGGCAAAGGGGCCACGGCGGGATTGTTTTCTGAGGTTTCGCGCAACACGATCAGGATCGGTTCGCTTGATAAAACCCGCGCCATTTCCGGGACATTGCGGGCAAACCAGATATTTTTCTGCAAATCCGGCTCTGGCGTATAAGCATCGACCTCGTCCGGCGTGCGGATATTCCCGGTGATGATTGCATCCAAAGCGGGCCGCGTGGCTTGTTTCTTGGTATGCGCAACAATACCGCGATCAACCAAAACGCGCCGTCCGCTATCGGTTTCAAACGCCGCGATGATCCGGTAGACCGCACCGTAATCTTTGGTTGAGGCCAGAACATGTACCTCGTCGCCGGTAAATCGGCCAGCGGCCCTGACGCTCAGAAATTGGATATCCGCGTCGTTTGCTGCCGCCAAAGGCAAGGCAACCGGGGCTGCGTTAATTCGCAACTCGATCCGGGTCAGAATGGCCTGTTTCCAGACCAGCCGTTGGGCTTGCCACATACCTAAACTGATCAGAATTGCCGCCCCGATCAGCCCGAATAAAATCGGCACAACCATTCGTTTCAACATTGTCGCCGCTCCATAACAAAGGGCGCGAAACCTGCTCCGCGCCCTTGCCATCATTGTTTTTCAAATACTCTCGCCGAAGGCGTGTTTTTGATCAGCCGCCCCAGACATAGATTGCTGCGAACAGGAACAACCAGACCACGTCAACAAAGTGCCAGTACCAAGCCGCAGCCTCGAACCCAAGGTGATGCGTCGGTGTCATTTGACCCTTCAATGCGCGGATCAGACAGACAGCCAAAAAGATTGTGCCGATGATCACGTGAAAGCCATGGAACCCGGTCGCCATAAAGAACGTGCCGCCATAGATATTGCCCGAGAAGGCGAATGTCGCGTGGCTGTATTCGTAAGCTTGAAAGAAGGTAAACACGATGCCCAGCAAGATCGCCAGGATCAGACCATTCACCAGATCTTTACGGTTATTTTCATGCGCAATGGCGTGGTGTGCCCAAGTGGCCGCGGCCCCGGAGCACAGCAGGATCAGCGTGTTGATCAGCGGCAAATGCCACGCATCAAAAGTTTCAATCCCGGTTGGTGGCCAAACCCCATCAATATAGGGCGTGCCCTCTGTCATAGGGTAAAGCGCATGCTTGAAGAAATTCCAGAACCACGCCACAAAGAACATGATTTCCGACATGATGAACATGATAACCGCATAGCGCAGACCGATCATCACAACCGGTGTGTGATCGCCCTCGTTGGCCTCATCAACAACAGCGGACCACCACGAATACATGGTCACCAGCACCAGAGCCAGCCCGATCAGGCCAAGCCAAGGGCCCATATCGTGCATATACAGCACCATTCCGCCAAGCATTATGAACCCGCCAAGGGCGCCCATCAGCGGCCAGATAGAGGGGTTCAGGATGTGATAGTCGTGGTTTTTCTCATGCGCCATTGGTGTTCTTCCCTAATTTTCGGCTCAATTTAGCGGATTTTTGTCGGTTTGGACAAGGCTAACCTCGTCCTGCGGCAATTCGGTCTCGTGGAATGTATAAGACAGGGTAATTGTCTTAACGTATTTGGCTTCGCGATCCTCGGCGATTTCCGGGTCAACGTAGAAACTGACGGGCATCATGACCCGTTCACCCGGTTGCAAGACCTGCATTTCAAAGCAGAAACAGTCGATCTTGGTGAAATAATAGCCCGTTGAGAACGGCGACACATTGTAACTGGCAGTTCCGGCGATCACCCGATCGGTTGGGTTATACGCCTCGTAAAACGCCAGACCGGTTTCACCGATGCGCAGTTCAATCTCGCGCTGGAGGGGTTTGAATTCCCAGGGCATGCCGCGTTCAAGCGAAGCGTCAAAACGCACCTTGATTGTTTTTTCCAAAATCCTGTCGCTGGCCTTAACCGCGACATTGGTTTCGCCGCCATAACCCGTTACCCGGCAGAACCAATTGTAAAACGGCACGGCCGCCAGTGACATCATGCCCATAAAGACCACAAGTCCGACCAGCCGAAAGGCAACGCGGTTGTTTTTTGCCGTACTCATTCTGTCACGACTTCCAACGAAGGGCGCACAGAATGGTCAAACCCTTCTATCTTGCCGCCATTGGTCAGCTTAACCATGGTGATGCCAAAAACCATCACCACAAATCCAGCCAGAACCAGCCCGACAAACAGGTTTCGTCGCGCCCGCCGTTTGTGCAATTCATGCTCAATATGTATCGCCATCAGCCCACCCAGTGCGGCCAAGCGGCCATGTCAAAAGAAGTCCAACGCAGGCTTGCCTCAATCAGAAGGCCAACAAAATGCAGGAACAAATAGTATAGCGACAGGCGGAAGAACCGGCGCTCGACCGCGTATTTATCGCTTTGTGCCGCGTCTTCGGGGCGGCGAAACAAACGCCATGCACCCATTAGGAACAGACTGTTCAACACCAGCGATATGGTCAAGAATACCGGGCCGCCGATGGATGAAAACGCCAGCAGTGGGCCAACGGGGGCCAACAAGATCGAATAAATCAGGATTTGCTTGCGGGTTTCACGTTTGCCATGGGTTACCGGCAGCATAGGCACGCCAGCCTTGGAATAATCGTCATTCATAAACAGCGCCAGCGACCAGAAATGCGGCGGTGTCCAGATGAAAATCAAACCGAACATCAAAACGCTTTCAAGCGAAACGCCACCCGTCGCAACCGCCCAGCCGATCATCGGTGGGAAGGCGCCAGCCGCGCCACCGATGACGATGTTCTGGGGCGTCAGCCGTTTCAGCCACATCGAATAAACAACGGCGTAGAAAAAGATTGTGAACGCCAGCAGACCGGCCGCAAAGAAATTCGCCGTCAGCCCCAGCATTCCGACCGAGATCACGGACAACCACAGGCCAAACAGCTTGGCGTCATTCGGGCTGACCCGACCTGAAGGCACGGGGCGACCTTTGGTGCGGTTCATCACCTCGTCAATATCGGCGTCCCACCACATGTTCAACGCGCCCGATGCCCCGGCACCGATGGCGATGAACAGGATCGACGCAAAAGCCAGAAACGGATGCACATGGATCGGGGCCACAAACAGACCAGCCGCTGCTGTGAAAATCACAAGCGACATCACACGCGGTTTGAGCAACGCAAAAAAGTCGCCAAACTCGGCGTCTTGTCCCGGCTCGGATGCAGTCAGGTCAGTCATAGGATCATCCATGTAAAAGATGCGCGTCGGTTCGCGACACGCATCAATCCTTTAAGATCAGTTCGAGGCAACAGCCACAGGGCTCGGCTTGCCTGCATATTCCTCGATCGCGCCAGCCAACCACGCGTCATACACTTCTTGCGAGACGACCTTGACCGTGATCGGCATATAGGTGTGGTCTTTGCCGCACAATTCCGAGCATTGACCGAAATAAACACCTTCTTTTTCGGCCCGGAACCAAGTCTGTGCCAAACGGCCAGGTACGGCGTCCAGTTTGACGCCAAAAGCCGGGATTGCCCAGGAATGGATCACGTCAGAACCGGTGATATGCAGAACCACGTTTTTGTTGACCGGCACGACAACGGCAGTATCTGTCGCCAGCAGGAACTCGTCTTCGCTATAGCCGTTGGACTTCAGCAAGGCGCGAACTTCGTCGTTCATTACAAATGCCTGCTCGCCTTCCAGCGTACCGGGATGGCCCAGCATGAAGCTGTCAAATTCAAACTCGTTGTCGGAATACTCATAAGACCAGTACCACTGGTTGCCTGTCACCTTGATGCTGACATCCGCTTCGGGAATTTCCATTTGGTGAAACAACGTCGGCAACGAGAAGGAACCGATCACGATCAGGATCAGGATCGGCACAATGGTCCAGATCACCTCGATCACCGAATTATGCGTGAATGTCGCCGGTGTTTTGTTAACACGCTGGTTGTAACGGATCAAAATCCACAACAGCAATCCAAGGACGAAAATGGTGATCACTGTGATAATAATCAGAACCATTCCGTCCAGCCATTGCAAACGCTCGGCCACAGGTGTGGCCGCGGGCTGAAAACCTATGCCTTTGGGGATAGGTTTGCCGATTGTTTCCAATCCCTGCAAAGCATCTTGTGCAAAAACCGCGCCGCTCAGGGTCGTCCCGGCCAGCAGAGTCGCGATTCCGGTGAAAAATTTCCCGATAACCATTCGTGTTCTTCCCGTTTTGTAGACAGTTTTTCTGCCAGTCTGACGACTCCTTGTCTATACGACAGAGAATCCCCAGTTGTTTCTTTCGTGCGAGAAACCATAATACGGCCCTGAGAACAAGTTTCTCTTTTGCGGCATTCAGCCGCTTTTTCGGGAAAATCAGCGAATTTGGAGATTAAATTGACTGAAAAGCAAAGCCGGTTCCAACCTTTTGAGACTTCGCTGGATCTCGATGACGCCCTGAAAACCCTGCGTTCGACGGTCGATGGCGCCGATGATGGCGAGATTTTTTTGGAGCGCCGCCGCTCAGAAGCGCTGGTTTTTGACGATGGCCGCCTGAAAACCGCCAGCTATGACGCCTCCGAAGGATTCGGTCTGCGCGCTGTGTGCAACGAAACCACGGGCTATGCCCATTCCACCGAAATTTCGGCCAAAGCGCTAAGTCGCGCGGCTGAAACGGCCCGTTTGGCGGTCGGCACGGGCGGGTCTAAACTGGCGAATGCCCCCCATGCCACCAACCGCCGGCTTTATACTGATGCGGACCCCATGGAAGACGCGGAATTCCCGGTTAAGATCGGGGTTCTGCGCGAAATTGACGCCTATGCCCGCGCCAGTGATGTGCGTGTCGTGCAGGTTTCCGCGACAATCGCCGCCAGCCTGCAAGAGGTGTTCATCCTGCGCCCCGAAGGCACGTTGCTGAGTGATATTCGCCCGATGACCCGCCTTAACGTGTCGGTCATCGTTGAAAAAGACGGGCGGCGTGAAAGCGGCAGCGCGGGCGGCGGCGGGCGCACGCATCTTACCAGTCTGATCAGCCCTGAAAATTGGAAATCCACAGCAGACGAGGCCCTGCGCGTTGCCCTGATCAATCTTGATGCGGTGCCAGCCCCCGCAGGCGCGATGGACGTAGCCCTTGGACCCGGATGGCCCGGCATCCTGTTGCACGAAGCGATCGGTCATGGGCTTGAGGGCGATTTCAACCGCAAGAAAACGTCAGCCTTTGCGGGCCTCATGGGCAAGCGTGTTGCGGCCCAGGGCGTCACCGTTCTGGATGACGGCACGATCCCGGATCGACGCGGATCGCTGACATTTGACGATGAAGGGACACCGTCAGGCAAAAACACCCTGATCGAAGACGGTATTCTGGTCGGATATATGCAAGATCGGCAAAACGCGCGCCTGATGGGCGTCGCCCCAACCGGCAATGGCAGACGCGAAAGTTATGCGCATGCGCCGATGCCTCGCATGACCAATACCTACATGCTGGGTGGTCAGGCTGATCCCGGCGAATTGGTGGCCGACATCAAAGACGGCATTTGGGCCGTCGGTTTTGGCGGCGGACAGGTGGACATCACCAACGGCAAATTCGTGTTTTCCTGCACCGAGGCTTATCGCGTTCAAAATGGCAAGGTCGGCGCACCTGTCAAAGGTGCCACACTAATTGGCGACGGGGCAACCGCGCTCAACCAAATCCGCGCCATCGGCAACGACATGGCGCTGGACCCCGGCATGGGCAATTGCGGCAAAGCGGGCCAATGGGTGCCGGTGGGTGTTGGCCAGCCAACGGTTTTGATTGGCGGGCTGACTGTTGGTGGATCCGCGGCATGACGCAACCAAAATACCGGGTTCTGTTGGGGCTGGCGGGCAGCATCATTGGGCTGAGCACCATTTTTTTTCACTTTGTTGAAGGTTGGGGTTGGGTTGACGCCTATTTCTTTACAGTCGTCACGATTTCAACCGTCGGCTATGGGAATTTTGTCCCCGTCACAGTTCTGGGGAAGCTTGGAACAACGGTTCTGATCTTTCTTGGCATCGGTGTGGTGGCCGTAGCGCTGAACTTGTTCGGCTCAGAATTGGTGTCAGCCCGGATGGCGAAACTTGAACGCCGGGCGAAAAAGACAAAAAAGCCTGATAGCAGTCAAACCCAGTGACCTTCACCATTCATTAACGATCTTACCGCAGATTTGTCCCTATCCGCTGCCACGGAGCTTTTAGTGACTGATTCTTTGTTTGGGTCGGCCTTGTTGCCGCCCGCACCCGTTAATGAAGCCGACGCCATCATCTGGTTGCAACTGATCCGTTCCCGACGGGTAGGCCCATCGACTTTCCGACGTCTGTTGGGCGAATACGGCAACGCACGCGACGCGCTCCTCGCTTTGCCTGAGGTTGCACGCGCCGCCGGTGTCAACACCTACACCGCCTATCCCCATGCTGAGGCCGTGCGCGAATTTGCCGCCGGAAAGGCCGCAGGTGCGCGGCTGGTCTGTCTAGGCACACCCGACTATCCCTCTTTACTGGCCGAAATCACCGACGCGCCACCGATCCTGTGGATCAAAGGCCAGCACTCCTTTTCACCGGATAATGTCGCACTGGTCGGGGCACGAAACGCTTCTAGCCTAGGCACTCGGATGGCGAAACTGCTGGCGGGCGAAATTGGCCGGGCGGGGTTTTCCGTCACCTCAGGTCTGGCGCGCGGGATCGACACTGCATCGCATCTGGCCGCCCTTGAAACCGGCACAATTGCGGTCATGGCTGGTGGCGTGGATTTCATTTATCCACGGGAAAACCAAAAACTGGCCGAAGAAATCGCCGAAAAGGGCCTGCTGATTTCCGAGCAACCGATCGGGCTGGCCCCACAGGCGCGGCATTTTCCACGGCGCAACCGATTGATTTCCGGCCTCAGCCGTGCCGTCATCGTTGTTGAAGGTGCGGCAAAGTCCGGCAGCCTGATCACGGCCCGCGAAGCACTGGATCAGGGGCGCGATGTAATGGCAATACCGGGGCATCCGCTGGACGCACGGGCCTCGGGATGCAACATGCTGATCCGCGATGGCGCGACGCTGGTGCGCTCTGCCAAGGATGTTATCGACGCTTTGGCAACGCCACAACCCGACGCGCCCATGCACCCGATCCTGCAAAGCCATACCGAAGTTTGCCAGACCGATACCGGCGAGCCGCCGAAAGCTACGATCCCTGAGGCATTGGACTTGTCGCGCAAAATTCTGTCGCTGCTCAGCCCGACCCCCATCCCCGAAGATCAGCTGATCCGCGAGTTGAACCTGCCAACGCAGACAATATCCGGCGAATTGCTGGCGCTTGAACTTGAAGGCAAACTGGCCCGCCAATCCGGCGGCATGTTGTCTTTGACCGTTTAGGCGTTTGGATTATTGGACATGGCAAAGTGCAAGGTTCTAATAGCAAAACTCTGGAATAACCGGTTTGTAGTCAGCGCAAAATTCCGGGCTGGCAAACCAGACATCCGTCGCCCCAATCGACCAATGCACGGCCACCCAGGTGGCCCCTGATTTCTGGTAAAGCACATGCATTTGCACGCCGTCATAAAACTCCGGATCAATTTCACCGCGTTTCATAAAAGGCGTTTGCATCAAATCAATCGCCACGCCACCTGGTCGCTGCGGCGCCAAAGATGCGTATCCGACATCGCCAGACACGCGCAAATCATCGACCACAAATTCAACTGGCGCACCAAAGCTCCAGATCGCGTGTGGCCGGATCGCGTCCATTAAGGCTTGGCGTAGATCGCTGCCACGGGACGGCTCTGCATACTCGGGTCCGGCCCAGGCCATAAAAGGAAAGCTCAACACAAGCAGCATAATTCTGATCATCGCTAATCCTTTCGAAATTATTTCCGCAATCAAACCCGTACCTTCCCGCCACGTCAATCCCCGCAAATCAAACTCCGCTGATCAAGCGGGCAAAAGTAAGCCATTGACAAGCCCCCATCGGGCGAACCATGTTCCGCGCCCACAGCTCATCGCCATTTCCAGCAAGGATTGTATATGCCCGTCGTTGTCGTCGAATCCCCTGCTAAGGCAAAAACCATCAACAAATACCTTGGCGATGACTACACAGTTCTGGCGTCCTACGGTCACGTCCGCGACCTGCCGCCAAAAGACGGCTCGGTCGACACGGAAAACGATTTCGAAATGAAATGGGAGATTGCAGCGCAATCTCAAAAACACATCCGCGCCATAGCCGATGCCCTGAAAATCGATAATTCGCTTATTCTCGCGACCGACCCGGACCGCGAAGGCGAGGCGATTTCCTGGCATCTGGAAGAGGCTTTGCGCAAACGCAAAGTCATCAAGAAAGACACACCGGTTGAGCGGGTCGTATTCAACGCCATCACCAAATCCGCCGTTACCGAGGCCATGAAAAACCCGCGCGCCGTGGATATGGAGCTGGTACAGGCCTATCTTGCGCGCCGTGCGCTTGACTATTTGGTTGGGTTCAATTTGTCGCCGGTACTGTGGCGCAAATTGCCCGGTGCAAAATCCGCTGGCCGGGTTCAGTCGGTGTGTTTGCGCCTGATTGTTGAGCGTGAAATGGAAGTCGAGGCGTTCAAGGCGCGCGAATACTGGACCGTCAAGGCCCAGCTGACCACCCCACGGGGTCAAAAATTCGAGGGTCGCTTAACGGTTCTGGGCGGCAGCAAGCTTGATAAATTCGACATCGCTTCGGCCGAGGCGGCTGAACTGGCCGCATCCGCCGTGCAGTCGCGCGACCTTGCCGTTACTCGGGTCGAGGCCAAACCTGCCAACAGAAACCCGTCCGCCCCATTCATGACATCGACTTTGCAGCAGGAAGCATCGCGTAAATTCGGTTTTGGCGCGCGTCAAACCATGTCGACCGCGCAGCGGCTTTATGAGGCCGGGTACATCACTTATATGCGGACCGATGGCATCGATATGGCGCCCGAGGCGATCACTGCCGCGCGCGAAACCATCAAAAACCGTTACGGTTCTGATTACGTGCCAGCAAACCCGCGCGTCTATAAAAACAAGGCCAAAAACGCGCAAGAAGCGCATGAATGTATTCGCCCGACCGACATGGATACCGACGCTGGCAAGCTGGCAAAACTGGAACCCGATCAGCGCAAGCTATATGATTTGATCTGGAAACGCACCCTCGCCAGCCAGATGGAAGGTGCCCGGCTTGAACGGACCTCGGTCGATATTGGTTCCGCAGATGGTGAAGTTTTGTTGCGCGCCACTGGTCAGGTTGTGCTGTTTGACGGTTTTTTGAAGATCTACGAAGAAGGCAGCGACGACAAGGTCATTGACGACGATGACAAACGTCTACCACAATTGGCTGAAGGCGAAGCAATCGTTAAGGAATCCGTAACGCCGGAGCAGCATTTCACCCAACCGCCGCCACGCTACACCGAAGCGACGCTGGTCAAACGCATGGAAGAATTGGGAATCGGCCGCCCGTCAACCTACGCCTCTGTGGTCACAACGATTCAGGACCGCGAATACGTCCGCAAGGAAAAGGGCCGACTACATCCCGAGGATAAGGGCCGTCTTGTCACCGCGTTTCTTGAAAGCTATTTCCGGAAATATGTCGGCTATAACTTCACCGCCTCGCTGGAAGAAGAGCTTGATGATATTTCCGGTGGCCGCGAAGATTACAAGGTTGTGCTTAACCGGTTCTGGCGCGATTTTTCTGCTGCGATTGCCGAAACCGCCGACTTGCGCATTACAGAAGTCCTTGAAAAGATAAACGAATATCTGGAACCGCACCTGTTTCCAGCGACCGAAGATGGCACAGACCCTCGCGTTTGCAAAAACTGTGGAAATGGGCGTTTGTCTATGCGCACCGCACGTTCTGGCGGTGCTTTCATTGGGTGTTCGAACTACCCCGAATGCCGCTACACTCGCCCATTGGCTGGTGAGGCGGAAGAGGGCGATATCGCGGGCCCGGACGGTAAATTTCTGGGCCATGACGAAAACGACGTTCCGGTTTCCCTTAGATCCGGGCGGTTTGGCCCTTATGTCCAGCTTGGCATCCTGACCGAGGAAAATCCAAAGCCCAAGCGATCTTCCATTCCAAAGGGCATGGATCTGACGGATGTCGATCTGCAAAAGGCCCTTGATTTGCTTTCGCTGCCGCGTCTGATCGGTGAGCATCCCGCTGGCGGCCCGGTCGAGGCAAGCATTGGGCGGTTTGGCCCTTACGTGATGCACACGACCATGGTCGATGAAAAGCCTAAAAAGCTTTACGCCAATATCAAAGATCCCGCCGAAGTCCTGACTATTGGCATGAACCGAGCCGTTGAATTACTGGCTGAAAAAGCCGCGCGCGGCGGGCGTGGAACGGCGGCGACACCGCTGAAAGAGCTTGGCGAACATCCCGCCGATGGCGGCCCCGTCAATGTGATGACCGGGAGATATGGGCCTTACGTGAAATGGGAAAAAATCAACGCGACCCTGCCGCGTGACATGGAACCCGAAAGCGTGACGATGGAAATCGCGGTCGAACTGATCACCGCCAAGGCCGGGAGCAAGGCCAAAAGGAAAGCCCCCGCAAAGAAAAAGGCGCCAGTCAAGAAAAAGGCCCCCGCCAAGAAACCTGCGGCGAAGAAGCCAGCGGCAAAAAAACCGGCGGCGAAAAAGAAACCTGCCGCAAGCGAATAGCGCGGCGCAGGGCTAAACCGTAAACAATCGCCCGGGCCCCATGCCACGCGTTTCCAGCCCGGCCAGCCGCAATAAATGCCAGCCAAGTGCTTGATTGCTTGAAACCACGGGCTTGCCGATGCGGCGCTCAGCCTCTTCCAGTATGCCAAAGCTGCGCAAATTTGTGCATGAGGCAAAAACCGCGTCACAATCGCTGTTGCCAATGTGCTCAACTGCGGCCAGAACCGATTCTTCGCTGATCCGTGCGATCAAACGATCTTGGCTTTCGTTAAAAGCGCCGACTTTTGCGATTTCAAAACCTTCGCGTGTTAGCAGGTTTTGCATTTCAGCCGTAACTTCAGGAACATACGGCGTCAGCAAACCGATTTTCCGGGCGTTCAAGGCTCGCAATCCGGCCATCACCGCCGAAATCGGGTCGGTTACTGATGCATCCGGATGATGCATTTGCACAGATTTGCGAACATTCTCGACCCCGATAACCGTCGCCCCGGACGTGCAGGCGTATCCAATCGCACCAAATGGCACCCCTTCGGGCAACAAAGCCGCGGCATCCGGTAAATCCGCCGCCATCCGCGCCAGCGTTTGCGATGTGACCAGCGCATGACTATTGATGCGCGAATGATAACAAGCCGCGCCAGCCGCCGCAAAAACCCCGCGCAGTTCCACCTCAAGCGTTTCGTCGGTTTTCAGAACAATCAGACCCAGCGCATTTCGCCCGGCATGCCCGCTGTCAAAGCTGTGTTGCATCGCCGTTTTGTCCATCAGATCACCGGCAGTTCAGGGGCGGCGCGATTGCTTAACAACACCGGCGCACCTTCAGTAATAACCAGATTTTCTTCGTGCACCATCATCCTCCCGGGCGAAATTTCCACCGATGGCTCTAACGTCATCACCATACCAGGCCGCAAAACTGTCTGGTCGGTTGCCGTGATCGAAGGCCATTCCGTCAGTTGCATCCCCAAGCCATGGCCAAAGCGCCCGACATCTTCGCTGGCATTCGGCAATTGTGATGCCATCGCCTGAAACAGATCGCCACATGTCGCCCCGGCACGGGCCGCAAGCAAGCCCGCCTCGGTCGCTTGCCACAGGGCCGAATACGCTGATTGCGCCGCAGCATCCGCCTGACCAATCGCAAAGTTCCGATCAAAATCGCAAAAATAGCCGCTCAGTGTCGCACCGGTGTCGAGCATAAGAACATCGCCGCGCGCAAGCGGCGTGTTTGATGGCGGCGAAATCACATCGCCATAGCCCCCCGGCCCAGCCCCACCAACCAAATAGGGCACGTCATCCGCCCCTTCTTGTAACAGCGTAATCTTGAAGGCGCGAAACGCTGCATCAAGCGGCTGGCCTTGGTGGAACAACTCGCCAGCACGGGCGAAGGCCTGGCTGCCAATCGCACAAATTGACTGCAACAGTGCAATTTCGGCGGATGATTTCACCATACGCAGGTCACGGATCAACGTGGTCGCGTCGGCAAATTCGGCGTTCAAATTATGACGCAAACGTTCAAAATCCGACATCGGCATGCGAAGCGTACTTTCCTCGCCCATCGGCGTGCCGATACGACGTGCATCGCGCAACGCCTCAATAAGCAGGCTGATGCCTTCATCCGCCGGATTGGGCGCGGACCAGAGCCGGATATCGGCAATCCAAGTCTGGCGCATCAGTTCCGCACCGATGGACGGAATCACAGCAATCGGATCGCCGGATTTCGGCACGATCAGAAACCACGGCCTTGTCGGGCTTTGCCAGAACAAAGTGCGAAATCCGGTGAAATACCTGAATTCCGCCTCGGTCGTAAAAAAAAGCGCGTCAAACCCGGCAATTTCCATGGCTTGCTGGGCTTTTGCCAATCGTGTCTGATATTCCGATTTAGGAAAATCAGGCATCTGTCGGACCTTCAGACAGGAATATCAGCACCTGACTATCGGCACCCAAACCCACTTCGCCTGCTTCTGCGAGGGCAATCAAACCCGCAAATCCGGCCCCGCCGGATGGGCTGGTTGCCAGATCAAATGGCTTCAAATCCTTGATCGCAGCTTGGACCGACTGATCTGAAACCGTCAAAAACCAATCAGCATCCTTGGCCAAAGCCTTCAGGGCAAGTTGAGATGGCTCTTTGCAATCAAGCCGCCCCATATTGGAAACCGGGCCTTGCGTCACAACTGGGCCACCTGCGTCGATGCTGGCCTGTAGGGCTGGTGCGGCTGTGGGTTCAACCACAATGATCTGAAAATCGTCGCCCCAACGCGCCCGCAACAAAGCCGCTACTGACGCCGCTAAACCACCGACACCCGCCTGTAAAAAAACATGGCTGGGCTTGCAATCCAACGCCGCCACCTGATCGACGGCCTCGGCAGCCATGACAAGGTAGCCTTCCATCACGTCAAGAGGAGGAGCGGTGTATCCGGGCCAGCTTGTGTCGGACAGCAAATGCCAACCGTTTTCTGCCGCTGCATCCTTGGCGGCCAATAGCGAAGCCTCGTAAATTGCGCCGCTGCGAATGACTTCTGCACCAAAGGATTTCAGGCGGTTTGCAAAATCTTCTGGCACGCTTTCCGCGATGTATATAACGGCACGCGCACCAAAAACCCGCGCGCCAGCCGCAATCGACAGGCCGTGGTTTCCTGCCGTGGCGGCCGTGAACACTTCACCGGTCAAGGCCGTCCCGGCAGCACCTTCGGCAAACAAATCATCGCCTAGCTTTTCGTAAGCCTTGCGCGCAATCGCGTAGGCCGCACCGAGGGCTTTGAAACTGCCAAGGCCCATACGTGGCCGTTCGTCCTTGATGGTCAGCCGCCCAAGGCCAAGCGTTTCTGCCAGCGCCGGGGTTTCAAGCAAGGGGGTGACGCCAGCCACGGGGCAATGCGCAAGCAGCGCCAACGGCAGGGCCGGATCATGGCGCACATCCCCTTTGGTGGGAATACGATCATCTGGCAACCCGGTGCCGCGATAGGGGTTTTTCACAAGTTTCATCGGCACACCCTGCCAGCAAGTGTGCCATCAGACCAGCCAAAACAGAAGCCGCCCCTAAATTTTTGCGCTGATTTCAATACGCGCAGAAAGCTCGCGCAAAATGTCGGTAACTGTACCGGATGCTTGGCCCCCGCCAGCAATTTGTGTGCTCAGCCTATCCGCCAATCCCATCAGGTCACCATCGTCAACGGCGTCCGCGACACTGCCTAAGAATTGCGCGCAATAGGTCAGTGTAATGAAATCTTTTTCTGCGGCTGCGGATTGTATAAGATCATGCGCGTGGCGCAAATCTTCGGCGATTGCCAATGTGTCCGGCTCGACCTCGGGGCGCATCGGTATGATGTTGGCGGCATCCGGTCCCTCGCGACCGGGGAACAGCGCCAATATATCTGATTGAAAACTCTGTATGTTTTTGAGCGGTTTCTCAAGAAAACCATCCGCGCCCGCTTGCATGGCATCGCGCCGACAGATCGAAGGGTCGCCGCCGCTTGTCGCAAGTATCTTTGGCGCATTAGGCCGATGCCCTGCAAGGTCACGCACCATATCAAGCCCGGACCCATCCGGCAGCCCGATATCCACGATCACTAGAGAAGGCCGATATGTGGCCAAATGACGATAGGCTGCCCGCTGACAATCCGCCCTGCGCAGTCGCGCACCACTGCGCTGGCACAACAGGCGCACCGCTTCTGAACAATATCGGCTGTCTTCGACAAGCAACACGGTCAGGCCCAGCAAAGGTCGCCGCGGGTTGCCCCTTGGCACTAAAGGCAGCGCCGTTTCGACGATAGTATCCATGACAGCGTTCCATCTATTGAGTCGCTTCATTTTGACCCCAATAAGCCTAACGATGCCTTAACGCCGCGCCCGGTCAACCCACTGCAGCGCAATCCAGCATTGCACCTGTTCCGGCCTTTGGCTATCAGGGCGCAAACCTAAATAGCGGAGCTTTCCTATGATTGGTCGCCTGAACCACGTTGCCATCGCCGTTCCTGATCTTGACGCGGCGGCGTCCCTTTATCGTGACACTTTGGGTGCCAAAGTTGGCGCACCGCAAGATGAGCCGGACCACGGCGTTACCGTGATTTTTATCGAACTGCCCAATACCAAAATTGAATTGTTGTACCCGTTAGGGGAAAATTCACCTATTCAGGGTTTTCTGGACAAAAACCCGTCTGGCGGTATCCACCATATTTGTTACGAAGTGGATGACATTCTGGCCGCGCGTGATCATTTGCAGGCGACCGGCGCACGCGTGTTAGGCTCAGGCGAGCCTAAAATCGGGGCCCATGGCAAGCCGGTTCTGTTCTTGCATCCCAAGGATTTCACCGGAACGCTGGTGGAATTGGAGCAGGTCTGATGAACCCGGTTGCTGGCGTCGTCCTTTATCTTGTCATTTGGTTCATGTGCCTGTTTGTGATCCTGCCCCTGCGCATCACCAGTCAGACCGAAGATGGTGATGTGGTTCCGGGTACCCCGGCCTCGGCACCGATTGACCCGATGCTGAAGAAGAAAGCGATCTGGATTACCGTACTGGCGACCGTGGTTTTCATCCCGATCGCGCTGATTATCATTAATGGCTGGATTAAGGTCGAAGATTTCGATTTCTTCGTGCCTGCACCGAAAGATTAGACCAACGACTTAGCCCAGTTTTGCCAAACGGTGGAACTGATGGGTAAAGGTTGCCACGCCAAGTATCGGCACGATCAGGCTTAGCAATGGCACCGTCAAAGGGATTGCCATCAAAATACCGGCACCCCAGATCGCCAAAAAATGCCGCCGCCTAAGCGCGTTCGCCTCTTTCAACGGTAGCCGTCTGAGGGCAACCAACTGAAAATATTCGCGCCCCAGCAAAAACCCGTTCACGGTCCAGAAAATCACCGGCGCAAGCGGGGCAAAGATCAGATAAAGGATCAGCGCCAGCAGGTTGGCCAGCACGATGACACCTAAAAACCGTAGCGAATCCAAAACGGTATCCCAAATCGACTGGGCCGGGACCATGGGCAAAGCGGGATAATGCTTAGCCTCGACCGCAGCGGCCACGCTATCAAGAAAGAACCCGATAAAAACCGAGGCGACGGGGATCATAAGAAACACCGACAGGATCATGCCAGCGCCAATGCCAACCCCCGATCCGAGATCATCCAGAAAGGTAATCTCGCCAATCCATGGCAAGGTCAGACTGTCGGGCAAAAGCCACGCCAGAAACCATGAAACGCCATAAACGAACCCGGCCAGCAGCAATAGTGTCAGACCAAGCGAGCGCAGCAGGACACCACGGAATTTCGCGTCGTCGATCTGGCCCAGCGCCTTTTTGAAATCGTTGAAGATCATGCACTTACCCAAGATATTTTTGCATCTAGATCGGGCCGTGGTCGTTCAGGTGGCGCGCTGGTTTCCGTGCCGATGTGAATGAACCCGGCAACAAATTCATGCGACGCTAACCCAAGCCCATCGGTCAGGAACTCGCGATCAAGGGCCATCCAACTGCTAAGCCAATTGGCCCCCCACCCGCTTGCAAGGGCAGCGTTCAACAACGCCAAACACACAGCGCCCACCGACAGGATCTGTTCGACTTCCGGCACTTTTTCAGACGAAACCGGGCTTGATACAACAGCAATCGCCAAGTCAGCATCGCCAAATTGCCGCTGTGCTTTGTCCAGCTTGTCAGCCTGAAGCCCCAGTGCAAGGCCGCGCGCGGCGGTCAAATCTGCAAGCCGCGCCAAGGCGGCATTTTCCAGGACGATAAACCGCCACGGCTCCAGCTTGCCATGATCTGGTGATCGGGCGGCAGCGCTTAACATCGGCATCAGGGCGGCGCGATCCGGCACAGGTGCAACCAGCGTTTTCGCTGGCCGCGAACGGCGACTCAATAAAAAATCAAGAACTTCGGGCCGGGCATTAGGACGGACATTTTGGCTGGCATCTGGCATTTGGTCACTCCGCTGAAACACCAAGCCTATGTCGGGCCTCTGTCAGGCGCTGTCAACCAGCGCCGGGTCGGTTGAGACGCGCACAAGCCTGGTCAAATCGGCCAATGCTTCGATTTGATCGCCATCGTCGTTGAAATTAGCCGGTGACAGCCAAAGCTGATAGGCCTCTTTCAGGGCGGGCCATTCTTTGTCGATACAGGCGAACCACGCGGTATCACGGTTGCGGCCCTTGGAGATCATATGCTGGCGAAACACACCTTCGTAAGAAAAGCCGAACCGTTCAGCCGAGCGGCGCGAGCGCAGGTTAGCCGCGTCGCATTTCCATTCAAACCGACGATAGCCTGCTTGAAACACCCATTGCATCAGCAGAAAAATCGCCTCGGTCACGGCCGGGCTGCGCTGCATTTCCGGTGCGATATTGATGTGCCCGACTTCGATCGACCCTAACTCTGGCGCGATACGCATCAGGCTCATGATGCCGCCAGCGTGGCCGGTCTTGGGATCAATCAACGTGAAGAAATGCGGGTCATCCACCGCTTCCATTTCGCGGACCCAGTGGTGATATCCGGACACCGATGAAAACGGCCCGTAAGGCAGGTATTTCCAGATGACGCCATTGCCGTCAGCGGAATTGGCCCGATACAGATCCGCAGCGTGACGATCTGCAGACAGCCTTTCGAGGCGCACAAATCGCCCTGTCAGGCCATCGCTGCCGGGCCGCGGTGGAACCTGCCAGTTTTTTACAACTTCGCAGCCATTGTTTAACCCATCCATGCGTTCGCCCCAGTTTCAAGTCCATATTTTTAAAGCAGAATACGCGGATCGTCGCCCATGTCCAGACCCGGGAAAATGGCGCTTTCCAAAACGCTGTTTTCCAGTCCGAACAACCCGCGCATGGCATGTGCCGCATAGGCACGCACGTCACCTGTCGGCATCAGATCGCGATCCTGATAAAGGTTTCCGTCGGCCAGACCTGGCCATTTGCCGTAAACCTTGCCACCGCGTACCGCACCGCCCGCCAGCACCATTGCACCACCTGTTCCGTGATCTGTACCGCCGGTACCGTTTTCGCGTACCGTACGGCCAAATTCGGTCATCGCCACAACAGCGGTCTTGCCCCAGTTCGCGCCCAGAACCTCGCGCAAGGTAACAATCGCGTCCGCCAATTCGCCAAGCGATCTTTTGATGCCATTGGCCTGCGACCGGTGGGTATCCCAGCCGCCAATTGAAAAGGCCGCGATCCTCGTTTCTTCGTTCAGACGTTCGGCCGTAAACCGCGCCAGAGCTTTGGCCCGTGCGGATTTTCCTGCACTCCTCATCGAGGCCATCATTTCGTTGCTCATCGCGCCGTCACCATCGCCGACGCCGCTGTCACTGCTCATGTCCAGCATTTCGGCCAGTTCTGTTGCGGTGTTTCCGGCTTCCTGAAACACCGGGTCATCATGGTAAAGCCCTTCAAGCAGGCGTTGCCCTTGCGGTGACAGATCCAGCCGCGCATTCGGAGACCAACTTGACACCGGCACATCACCGTTCAGCACGATCATATCCTCGCGCCCGACAGCAAAAGCCGTGCGGGCGGTAACGCCGGGAACCTTGGCCAACATCCGGTTCAGCCAGCCATCGCGGATCGCCCCAACCCCGACATCCATGCCGGTGCCTGCTTCAAGCATGTCCTGCCCGTCAAAATGGCTGCGCTTGTTGCGATAGGGCGTTGAAACCGCGTGGGCAAATCCCAACTCGCCTTGCTGCCATAACGGGTGCAATGCCGACAGATGGCCGTTCAGGCTGAAATATCCGTCAAGATCAAGCGCGCTGCCTGCTTCGCTAAGCGTTGGTCGATGAAACCCGTAATCGTCATCACCGACCGGGCGCACCACATCCAGCCCATCCATGCCGCCGCGCAGAATAATCACCACCAACCTTGTGTCCCACGGTGCCGCAGCAAAGGTCATAGGTGTCACAAACGGACTGGCCGCAGCGGAACATCCAAGTGCCGCACTGCGCAGCAGGAACCGCCGTCTGGACTGGTTTGATAAATGTTGCATGATCCCTCCTTATCGGCGGTTAAATTCTGGCGAGGCAAGCACCAGCGCGATGCCCTCGACCCGGCTTTCAGCAAATCCCACAAGACGCCGCAATTCATCATCTGCCGCATCCGCCAGTGCGGTTTGGGCAAAGTCACGCGGGTTCGTATCGCCGCCCCACAATCCTGCCGCCACAAGGGCCCACTGAATACGCGCGGCCAATCCTTGCGGCGTTATCCAATCCTCAACCGGTTCGGGCCAGCCATCCGGCCCGCCGGGTTGCAGCCAGGGTTGCCCCATGACCTGTAACGGCGCACTGAAATACAACCGCGATTTGCCAAAGGGCAGATCGGTCAGCATATGATCCCTGACGCCCAGCGCACGCATGGATGACACCAGAAAATCAAACGGCTGTTTGGCCTTTTCCCCCGCCGACTGCCACGCCAGCGGATGTTCCAGAAGGGCCGCATAGGTCGCCATCAGGTCGCCTTGGCTTGCAGAAAACGCCGCTGCAACATGTGTCACCAGTTCCGGATCAGGCCGGTCAGCGACAAAATGCACCGCAAGTTTTTGTGCAATATGGCGTGCCGTGTCGGGATGTACCGCTAAATCATCAAGGACTGCATATATGTCTTCTAACCGCCCCTTATTACCGCTGTAGCTTTTGCCCAAGACGGTTTCAGCACCCGGTTCCGCAGCCTGCTTTCGGTAGCTAAATCCTTTGCGGAAATTATAGTAAATCCCGGTTAGCAATTCGGCAAATTCCCGCACATCAGTCTGCCCATATGCGCCACCCACGCCCAATGTGTGCAATTCCAAAATCTCACGCGCCAGATTTTCATTCAGGCCCCGACCGGTCTTTTTTCCGACGTTTGAATTGGGTCCGATGGATTGCACCTGATCCAGAAAAACCAGCATCGCAGGATGGGTCACGGCCTCGCGCAGCAAGGTGGAAAACTGACCTGTGATGTTGGGGCGGATCGCGTCCTCGATATACCCAGTGGTAACAAAGCGCAGGCCTTTGCCTTTGGCCGCAACTGAGAAATGATCGGCCCAGAAACGCAATAGGCGCTCGCGAAATCCGTCTTGCGAAACGATGGGGCGGATCATCGACACCCGCAATTCGCGCATCAACTCCTTGGCCGCCGCCCGGTTCGCGATCTTGAGGGAGTCCGCAGCGCCCTCTTCATTTTTGCGTCGCGCGCGACGTAAAAAGCCCATCGCAACCTCTTCTTCTGCGCGCTGAGTGAAGGACATGATCGGATAGTTGTGTGCGGTCGTATCTTCGCCGGCAAGTAGGCCTAACATCGCGCCGACCGATTGTGGGGGCGGCACCAAAGGCGACAGCCCGTAACCATAGCGGATCGCGGCCATTGTCTGAAAAGAAGGGGTCATAATTGCACTCCAACACACCAGTTATCTGTTATACGGGCGTTGCCTGATATTCCGTCGAATTATAGACAGAGAATGAAAACAAACCTAACGAAAAGAACCGGGTGGGCTGCGTTCCGCCCAATGGGTCAAAAACATTTGCGCCGCTTTGGTGACATGGCGAAACCGGTCGCCCCCCAAATGCACTCCGCCATACCAACGGGTCACAACGACAATCAGGTCACGCGCATCTGCGCCTTGCAGAACGCGCCCGATGATGGCCCCGGCGCCGCTTTCACCATCGTCATGTTTCAAAATCGTGCCATCCGCCAAAACAACTGCCCATGAATTATGCGTGGCCTTGGCGAACTTCTTGTGCTTTTTCAGCCCCTTTAGGAACAGTATGGCCTCAACTTTCGACCCAGCCTCGCCACCGGAAACCGCGTATTTTGAGCCGCGATCACTGATCACTTTGTCCAGAATTTCGATGTGCAAAACGCGCCCCGATTGCCAAGGTGACAAACCAGCCAGCCGCAAAGATCAGCCGTATGGTGGTCCTATTGAATGTCCGTGGATTTATTGGTTGCTTGCAAACCGGCGTCAAGGCTGATCATCGCGCTTGGCACGGTACCGGCCACGAAATACGCATCCAGATCAATCATCGCCTGCCACAAGGGATAATCCCGACGGCCCTTGCGAAATGCCTCCATCCTGCGTTCCAGTGCAGCACCCGTCGCATTCCGGTCTTGCTGCATCTGGCGGGCAAGCAACGGTGCGGCCTGACCCACTTTTACAGGTTCTTCCATCAGAAAATCGGTCAGTCGGAACAGGTCGCCAAGCCCCGGGGAAAGCTTGTGCAGCATTCTGGGAATAAAGAACCGCTTTTTCGGTCCGTTCAGGACCATTTTTTCGTATTCGCGATACTGAAAATCAATGCCCCAGCGGATTTTGTAAACGATTTCGGCCAGCATATCCGGGCTGACGGGGCCGCTTTTTTCGGGCTTCATCGCCTCGATCTGGTAATCGCGATAGAACGGGCATTCCAGCAGTTTTTCCGCCACGCTAGCAGGCGTGCCGTCAGGTCCACGCTTTTCCACGGCTGCGCGAACCAGCGGGTCTTCGCATTGCCACGTCCGGATCAGAACGTCGCCGTTCAGAGAAACACTGGACGCACGCGGATTGAACCCACAGGCGGTCAGCGCCAGTAAACCCAGCAATAAAATCGGTCGAATAAATTTATTAAGCAGCATTAAGCACCGTCCCTGTGCCCCCAGAGGTTTGGATACCCGATTTTCATCGGTGGTGCCTTGATTCTGCCATCATTTATTGCCGCGCAAAGGTCGGCGTTACACCCGCGCAACACAATGCGGGTGATTGTTTCCAAAGGAAAAGAAATCAATAATAGGCGCCGCTACTGGGTCCTAGGGCGAAACATTCCACCCAAGTTTCGGCGCGCCAAAAAGGCCCCGGCCGACGGCCCGTCGCTTATTCTTGCGGGATTAGACGCAACCCAAGCTCGCGCAGCGCCTCGTTTGTTGGCTCTGACGGAGCTTGCATCATCAAATCCTCGGCCCGCTGGTTCATCGGGAACATGATGACTTCGCGGATGTTTTCAGCGTCCGCCAGCAACATCACCATCCGGTCAACACCGGGCGCGATCCCAGCATGCGGCGGGGCGCCAAATTTAAACGCATTGATCATGCCGCCGAAATTTGCATCAACAAAGGCCTTGTCGTGCCCGACTTTTTCAAACGCTTTATACATCACGTCGGGCTTGTGGTTCCGGACCGCACCGGACGACAATTCAACGCCGTTGCACACGATGTCATACTGATAGCCAAGGATGTCCAACGGCTCCATCGTATCAAGGGCCTCCTGTCCGCCCTGAGGCATCGAAAACGGGTTGTGGCTGAAATCAAGCGCGCCGGTTTCTTCGTCTTTTTCGTACATTGGAAAATCAACGATCCAGCAAAATTTGAACTCGTTCTTCCAGTCGTCGTTTTTCTGTGTGCCCGACCAGACCGCATCCCGCGCCTTGCCAGCCACCGCTTCAAATGCCGAGGGCTTACCGCCAAGGAAAAAGGCTGCGTCGCCAACACCAAGGCCAAGCTGTTGACGGATCGCCTCGGTACGTTCCGGGCCAATGTTTTTAGCCAAGGGACCTGCGGCTTCCATGCCTTCGCCCTGATCGCGCCAAAAGATATAGCCCATGCCGGGCAGGCCTTCTTTTTGAGCGAATGAATTCATCCGATCACAGAACTTGCGCGACCCACCGCCGATAGCAGGTATAGCGCGAATTTCATTACCTTCGGTTTCAAGCAATGAGGCAAAAATCTTGAAGCCCGAGCCTGCGAAATGTTCACTCACAACCTGCATTTGGATCGGGTTTCTGAGGTCCGGTTTGTCGCTGCCATACCATTTCATTGAATCGCGGTAAGCAATGCGCGGGAATTCTGCGGTCACAGGGCGGCCTTTGCCGAATTCCTCAAACACGCCGCGCATCACAGGTTCGATGACCTGAAACACGTCTTCCTGCGTGGCAAAGCTCATTTCCATATCAAGCTGGTAAAATTCACCGGGCGAACGATCCGCGCGCGGGTCTTCGTCGCGGAAACAGGGCGCGATCTGGAAATAGCGGTCAAAGCCCGCCACCATGATCAGTTGCTTGAACTGTTGCGGGGCTTGGGGCAGCGCATAGAACTGGCCGGGATGCAGGCGCGACGGCACCAGAAAATCACGCGCACCTTCAGGGCTGGACGCGGTCAGGATCGGCGTCTGAAATTCGTTGAACCCCTGTTCCGTCATACGCCGCCGAAGCGAAGAAATCACGCCCGAGCGCAGCATGATATTATCGTGCAGGCTTTCGCGTCTGAGATCAAGAAAACGGTATTTCAGGCGGGTTTCTTCCGGGTAATCCAGATCGCCAAATACCGGCAATGGCAGCTCTTCTGCCGCGTTCAGCACTTCCATCTCGCGAATATAAACCTCGACCTCGCCAGTTGGCAGGTTGGGGTTCACCAGTTCCGGGTCGCGCGCCTTGACGTTGCCGTCAATTCTGATGACCCATTCTGCCCGCACCTTTTCCAGTTCGGCAAATGCCGGGCTGTCGCTGTCGGCCAGCACTTGGGTGATGCCGTAATGATCGCGCAAATCGATGAACAGAACTCCACCATGGTCCCGCACCCGATGGACCCAGCCGGAAAGGCGAACGGTCTCACCAACATTTAAGGCTTTTAGGTCGGCGCAAGTCTGGCTGCGATAAGCGTGCATTGGGTCTGTCCCTTCGGGCGGCAAAATGATCCCGCCGGATACACGCGTTTGCACACAGGATGTCAAGGGTAACAGCCCAAACCGCCCACTGTTTTTCCGCCAAATCCCGCATTCGCGCCTACAATGCGCCTTCGCACCGCCGATTGGTTGGATTGTAAAGGACACGGCCACGGCCTTCACGTCACCCAAGCGCATATAACTTTGGTTTATTCTGCATTATTCGCAAAATACCTAACCTAAAGCCAATTTTCAGCCTGTTATTTGAAAGGTAAAATGCCCGTCAAAGTTGTTGTCAGGTGTCGTGAATACATGATCAGTTTAATTTCCGCCAATTCGGCCATATCCTTTCCGAAGATTGCCGTCTGGGATGTCTTTGTCCGGGTGTTTCACTGGTCGCTGGTGCTGGTCGTCTGCATCGCTGCACTGACAGGTTTCGTATTGGACGCGACGTGGTTCCAGATCCATGTCTGGGCCGGAACCGCAAGTGCCTTGTTGATCTTTGTCAGATTGATCTGGGGCGCGCTTGGCCCAACTTATGCAAGGCTTGGCAATGCGGTCACCGATCCCGCAACAATGATCCGCCACACCCGCAGTTTGATGGTCGGCAACGCGCCGCGCCACATCGGTCACAACCCTTTGGCGGCGGCAATGGTTTTGGCGATGGTGGCCGTTGTCTTTACGCTGGGACTGAGTGGGGTCATCGTTCTGGGTGGAGTGTATAAAACCGGCCCGCTTGCCTTTGGGCTTACATATTCAACCGCCACCAGCGTGGGGGAATTGCATCAGGTGATCGCCATTGGTTTTCTTGTGCTGATCACACTTCATATCGCGGGTGCCATTTATGAAAGCCGCCGCACACGTGAGAATTTGCCACTGGCGATGGTGACCGGACTGAAAGAAAACCGCCCCGGCGATCATGTCGCGCCGCACCATTCAGCGCATCCGGTGATGGCCGGTTTTCTGGTCGTTGGAGCCTTGCTGCTTGCCTTTGGAGCCGGCAATAATCTGGCGGCCCGGCCTGAATATGGCGGGCTGGTGCAACAGATCGACGTTGTGTATCAGGATGAATGCGCCGCCTGCCACATGGCCTTTCACCCCAGCCTGATGACAGGGCAAAACTGGGTTGCCCTGATGGCGAACCTGCCGGATCATTTCGGTGAGGATGCAAGCCTGTCCCCGGCAAGCCAAGCAGATATTACGGCATGGCTGACCCGCAACGCGGCTGAAACGGCAGATACCAAACCGGCGCATGTGTTTCGCGATCTTGATCAGGCCTATCCCTACACATTCACCAAAGCGCCCTACTGGCAGCAAACCCACCAAAATATAGCACCCGAAGTTTTCAATCTGGCACCGGTGTTTTCGCGCGCAAATTGCGCTGCTTGCCATTCGGACGCTGAAACCGGCTGGTTCTATCCGGCAAATATCACAATCCCGCAGGAGAAATCCAAATGAGCAGACCGCGAACATCGCAAACGCAAAGAGGCCTTCAGGCTGTGTTGACCTCAACCTTTCTGCTTGTAGGCCCCACTCACCTGACCGCCGGGCCTGCCCAAGACGCCGTAATTGCCGCCCTCGCTGCCGAGGCGGGGGTTTCCGGCTTCTCGGCACAAACTGGCAAAGCGTTTTTTCAGGCCAGCCATTCAGGCGGCAAACCAGAAACCCCATCGTGTACAACGTGTCATACGTCCGACCCTCTGGCGGCAGGGCGAACCCGGGTTGGCAAACCCATTGAACCAATGGCTGTATCCCTAAGCCCGAACCGGTTTACCGACCCTGAAAAGCTGGCCAAATGGTTCCGCCGGAACTGCAATTCAGTGCTTGGGCGCGAATGCACAACGACCGAACAGGGCGATGTGCTGACCTATCTTTCCAGTCTCTGATCTCCACGAAAGGACATAGAATGTTACTTAAACGACTGCCTTTCTTACTGTTTGCCCTGACTGCAGCGATCCTCGCCCAGACGATGACCAGCGAGGGCAGCGAGCCGAAAGTTGGCAAAACCCCGGAAAACCTGACCAAACAAGAATGTTCGGACTGTCACATGGCTTATCAGGCGGGGTTCCTGCCGATCCGGTCATGGCAGGCGATCATGGCCGATCTGCCCAACCATTTCGGCGAAGATGCCAGCCTTGATGCTGCTACGGTAAAAGAGATCGAACAGTACCTGATCAAGAACGCCGCGGATCGAAAAGGCAAGAACCCACGTTGGCTAAAGGCCATTCCCAAAGATGTCACGCCCATGCGGATTTCCCAATTCCCATGGTTTCGGCACGAGCACGGCAAACGGGTGAATAATTGGATCAAAGCGAACCCCAGCGTCGGGTCCGTATCCAATTGCCCTGCCTGTCACAAAGGGGCCGACCGCGGATATTTTGACGACGACTAGACCACTCGTCAAAATCACGCGGAGCTGTTGACCCTTCGGCCCCCTTTGGAGCCCGGCCCCTACGTTGTGGGGGTCGGGTTTTCATTTCTGCTGCGACCCAAGGTCCGAGTGGTGCTAAGCTTCAAAACATCATAATGTCCCCTGAATTTCCTGCGCGTCCAAACCAAAGGTTTCTCGATGAAAAACGTAAAACTGACCGCATTTCTGCGCTGCATACTTGTTTTGCTGTTCTTTGCCAGCCCGCTGAGTGCTCAGATTAAGACCCAAAAAATCAGCGACAACGTGTTTGCGCTGGTCGGCTCGCTGGGCAATCGCGCACCCGGGAATCTTGGCAATAACGCCACCTTTGGTGTGATCGTAACCAGTGAGGGTGTTGTGCTGATAGACGCGGGCGCGACCTATCGCGGGGCTGCAAAAATCGACGAAGCGATCCGTGGGATTAGCGACAAGCCTGTGCGCATCGTCATCAATACAGGCGGGCAGGATCATCGCTGGCTCGGCAATTCCTATTGGTTCGAGCGCGGTGCGCGGATCATCGCCTCTGAGGCCGCAGTCGCAGATCAGTTGGACCGCCAAAGCGTGCAGTTTACCGGTCTTGCAACTCTTGTCGGCGCGTATGGCTTGGACGGGACCGAGGCGAAGACCGCAACCGAAACATTTTCCGATCAAATGACGGTGACGCTGGGCGACACCGTGCTTGCGCTTTATCACATGGGTGGCGCCCATACGCCGGGTGACAGCTTCGTCTGGCTTGAAAACCAAAGCATCGTATTCACGGGCGACATCGTTTACACCCAGCGCATCCTTGGCATTCTGCCGTTTTCCGACTCGCAAACCTGGCTGGCATCCTTTGATGCAATCGCAGCCCTTGATCCTGACCACGTGGTCCCCGGCCACGGCGACGCCACCAATATGTTGACAGCAACCGCTGACACCTATGATTACATTTCCAATCTCAGGGACGGCATGGCCGAACATATTGACGCCGGGGGTGACATTATGGGGGCAGCGAAAGTTGATCAAAGCGCGTTTGCCTATCTGCAAAACTTTGATCAGTTGGCCGGGCGCAACGCGCAAGCCGTTTTTGAAGCGATGGAATGGGAATAAGGGGAATCGCTGCTAGCAATTTCATGATTTTTGCCCGTTCCGGTGGTGCTGCGCGGTTTCCCCTCTTGAACACCTGCACCCACTGACTATAACCAGCGCAATTTGCAACTTCTCAAGAATCCCCCCCTGCCCGGAACCATCCCGTGCGGGCCGCATCGCTAGGGCCGAACATGCCAAAAAGAACCGACATCAAATCCATCATGATTATCGGTGCGGGCCCCATCATTATCGGACAGGCCTGCGAATTTGACTATTCAGGCGCGCAAGCCTGTAAAGCCCTGAAAGAAGAGGGTTATCGCGTCATTCTGGTCAATTCAAACCCGGCCACTATCATGACCGACCCGGAAATGGCCGACGCCACCTATATTGAGCCGATCACCCCCGAAATCGTGGCCAAGATCATCGAGAAAGAACGTCCAGACGCCCTGTTGCCCACTATGGGCGGGCAGACCGGCCTGAACACCGCGTTGTCGCTGGATGATCTCGGTGTGCTCAAAAAATTCAATGTCGAACTGATCGGGGCAGATCGCAAAGCTATCGAAATGGCCGAAGATCGCAAACTGTTCCGCGAAGCGATGGATCGCTTAGGCATCGAAAACCCGCGCGCGACCATTGCTGAAACCATGGAAGAATGCATGGCCGCGATTGACGAGGTCGGCCTGCCCGCCATCATCCGCCCCGCCTTTACCATGGGGGGCACGGGCGGCGGTATCGCCTATAACCGTGAAGATTACGAAGCCATCTGCGCCACGGGCCTTGATGCCTCACCCGTCAACCAGATCCTGATCGACGAAAGCCTGCTGGGCTGGAAAGAATTCGAGATGGAGGTCGTGCGCGACAAAGCCGACAACGCCATCATCATTTGTTCTATCGAAAACGTCGACCCGATGGGCGTGCATACCGGCGACAGTATCACCGTGGCCCCGGCGCTGACCCTTAGCGACAAAGAATACCAGCTGATGCGGACGCTTTCGATCAGTGTTTTGCGCGAAATCGGTGTCGAAACCGGTGGTTCAAACGTGCAATGGGCCGTGAACCCGGCAGACGGTCGTATGGTCGTGATTGAAATGAACCCACGGGTGTCCCGCTCGTCTGCCCTTGCGTCTAAAGCGACAGGTTTTCCGATTGCCAAGATCGCTGCCAAACTGGCGGTTGGCTATACACTCGACGAACTTGACAACGACATCACCAAAGTCACGCCCGCCAGCTTTGAGCCGACGATTGACTATGTCGTCACCAAAATCCCGCGTTTCGCGTTTGAAAAATTCCCCGGTTCAGAGGCCACTCTGACCACCGCGATGAAATCCGTGGGCGAGGCAATGGCGATTGGCCGGACCATCCATGAAAGCCTGCAAAAAGCATTGGCGTCGATGGAAACCGGTCTGACGGGATTTGACGAAATCGCCATCGAAGGCGCGCCCGAAAAATCCGCCATCATCAAGGCCATTTCCGCCCGCACCCCGGATCGCATGCGCCTGATCGCCCAAGCCATGCGCGAAGGCCTGTCCGATGACGAAATCCAACACGCCACCGATTTTGACCCTTGGTTCCTGTCGCGTATTCGCGAGATTGTCGATCTCGAAGCACAAATTCGCCAAGACGGCCTGCCAGATGACGCTGCTGCCTTGCGCCGCCTTAAAATGTTCGGCTTTACCGATGCACGGCTGGCGATCCTGACCGGCCAGAAGGAACGCGCCATCCGCAAACTGCGCGTCCGCCTTGGTGTGACCGCTTGCTTTAAACGTATCGACACCTGCGCCGCTGAGTTTGAAGCGCAGACGCCTTATATGTATTCAACTTATGAAACCCCGGTGATGGGAGAAGTCGAATGCGAAGCACGGCCCAGTGATCGCAAAAAAGTCGTGATCCTTGGCGGCGGCCCGAACCGTATCGGTCAGGGGATCGAATTTGACTATTGCTGCTGCCATGCGTGTTACGCCCTGACGGCAGCGGGTTATGAAACCATCATGATCAATTGCAACCCTGAAACGGTTTCAACCGATTACGACACATCGGATCGCTTGTATTTCGAACCGTTGACCATGGAACATGTCATGGAAATCCTGCGGGTCGAGCTGGAAAACGGCACCCTGCATGGTGTGATCGTCCAGTTCGGTGGCCAGACACCGTTGAAACTTGCCAACGCGCTGGAGGCCGAGGGCATCCCGATCCTCGGAACCACCCCTGACGCCATTGATCTGGCCGAGGACCGCGAGCGATTCCAGCAATTGCTGCACGAACTTGACCTCAAGCAACCCTATAACGGCATCGCCTCATCTCCCGAGCAAGCCTTTGAAATCGCGAAAGATGTTGGCTATCCATTGGTCATCCGCCCGTCTTATGTACTGGGGGGTCGCGCCATGGAAATCATCCGCGATGACGTCCAGTTGACCCGTTATATCAATGAAGCCGTCAACGTGTCCGGCGACAGCCCGGTATTGCTCGACAGTTATCTGATCGGCGCGGTCGAAATAGATGTCGACGCTTTGTCAGATGGCAAAAACGTCCATGTGGCCGGGATCATGCAGCATATCGAAGAGGCGGGCGTGCATTCCGGCGACAGCGCCTGTTCGTTGCCGCCCTATTCCCTGTCTGCTGAGGTTATCACCGAACTCAAAGTGCAATCCAAGGCACTGGCGCTTGGTCTCAATGTGGTGGGCCTGATGAACGTTCAGTTCGCCATCAAAGACGACGAGATTTTCATTCTGGAGGTCAATCCACGCGCCTCGCGCACGGTGCCCTTCGTTGCCAAGGCCACCGACAGCGCAATCGCATCCATCGCGGCACGCCTTATGGCGGGCGAACCATTGTCGAATTTTCCCGAACGCCCGCCCTACAAAGAAAATGCCCGCGAAGACGAGACTTTGCCATTCGCCGACGCCATGACGCTGGCCGACCCCAACACGCCGTGGTTTTCGGTGAAAGAGGCCGTGCTGCCCTTCGCCCGCTTCCCTGGCGTTGACACATTGCTGGGTCCGGAAATGCGTTCAACCGGTGAAGTTATGGGCTGGGATCGCACCTTCCCCCGCGCGTTTTTGAAGGCGCAATTGGGCGCGGGCCATGCCATCCCCGAAGGTGGCAAAGTGTTCCTGTCGATCAAAGACATGGACAAAACCCCCGCCATGATCGAAGCCGCACGCATCATGGCCGACCTTGGCTTTGGCCTTGTCGCCACGCGAGGCACCGCCACCTTCCTGACCGATGCCGGATTGGATGTAGAAACGGTCAACAAAGTCTATGAAGGCCGCCCGAACATCGTCGACATGATGAAAAACGGCGAGGTTACAATGGTTTTCAACACCACCGAAGGCGCGCAAGCCGTCGAGGACAGTCGCGAAATCCGCAGCGTCGCACTTTACGACAACATTGTTTATTTCACGACCGCGGCTGGCAGCCATTCCATGGCACTGGCCATGCGGAATGAGCGTGAAGGGGAAATTGGGGTAAGGCCGTTGCAGGGGTAAGCAACTGACAGGGGATAAAAATTGTAAGGTGAGTTGGGACTTCGGGCAGCGACCCTGCTGGCGTATCTTTCTGTGTGTCTCAACCAAAAACCACACCCAATAAAATCCCCTTGAATGCGGCCCCCGCCCCTGCCAAAAACATCCCCATGGCCAAGCTCTATTTTCACTACTCAACCATGAATGCCGGCAAGTCGACGATCTTGCTGCAAGCCGCCCATAACTATGGCGAGCGCGGGATGCAGACCTATCTGCTGACCTTCAATCTGGATGACCGGGCCGGGTCCGGGCGGATTGCGTCGCGGATCGGTTTTGGCGATGAGGCCGATACATTTGACGACACAACGGATCTGTTCCAAGCCATCGAGAACCGTCTGACCCAAGGGCCGTGTGCCTGCGTGTTTATCGACGAGGCGCAGTTTTTGACCAAGGACCAAGTCTGGCAGCTTGCGCGTGCGGTCGACGACCTCAATATCCCGATCATGTGCTACGGTCTCAGGGTCGATTTTCAAGGCGAGCTGTTTCCCGGTTCTGCCGCCCTTCTGGCGCTGTCTGATGAAATGCGCGAGGTCAGAACCATTTGCCATTGCGGTAAAAAAGCGACAATGGTGGTTCGCCAAGGTTCCGACGGCAAGGCGTTACGCGACGGCGCGCAAGTACAGATCGGTGGCAATGAAACCTATGTATCGCTGTGCCGCAAACATTGGCGCGAGGCCGTTGGCGACATCTAGGCTTTCACCAGATTTGGCGGTGTTTCACCGGCGAAAAATGCTTTGATATTTTCAACCGCCATCAAGCCCATCTGCGTGCGTACCTCTAGCGCATTGGTGCCCAGATGCGGTAGCAGAACCACGTTATCAAGGGCGCGCAATGTTTCCGGCACGTAGGGCTCGTTCTCGTATACATCCAGCCCCGCGCCCGCCAAAACTCCGGTTTTCAGCGCTTCTATCAACGCCGTTTCGTCGATCACGTCACCCCGCGCCGTGTTGACCAAAATGCAGCCGGGGCGCGCTGCCGCCAGTTCTTTCGCAGAAATCAAATGACGGTTTTCGTCGCCGCCGGGAACATTGATCGACACCACATCGCTTTGCGCCATAACTTCGGAAATGCTGGCAAGTTGGCGCGCGCCGGGGACAGAACAATCGCGCACTTTTGAGCGACTGAAAAACACCACGTCCATGCCAAAGCCAAAATGCGCCCGCCGGGCGACCGCCTGGCCAATCCGCCCCATTCCGATCACGCCCAGAACCTTGCCGCTGATGTGCTGGCCCAGCATTTGCGTCGGGTGCCATCCGCCCCATTTGCCAGCGCGCACCAGCCGTTCGCCTTCGCCTGCCCGGCGCGCCGCCATCAACATCAGGGTCAGGGCAATATCCGCAGTGGCATCCGTCACAGCGCCCGGTGTGTTGGTCACCGTGACCCGGCGTGATTGCGCCTTTCTGACGTCGATATGGTTAAAACCAACCCCGAAATTCGCCAAAAGTTTGCACTTCATTTCAAGGGTCGCGTCAAACGCTGCCGCCGCAAACGCATCGCCCAAAGTCGGCATGATCGCGTCAAAATTTATCATCGCCATGGCGCAATCATCGCTGCGGTAATACGTGTTTTCAGGCTGCATCGTGACGTCACAAATCGCTTTTGCCGCCTCAAGCACCGGCTCTGGCATTGGTCGGGTTATCAACAGACTTGGCTTGGCCATCAATACATCCTCGCGCCCGGTTCCACATCCAGATCAGGCCGCAATAGCACAACTTCGCCCTCGCTATCCGGGACACCTAAAACCAGAACCTCGGACATGAATTTTCCGATTTGCCGGGGTGGGAAATTCACCACCGCCATCACCATTTTGCCGATCAAAGCCTCGGGTTCATATTGTTTCACGATCTGGGCCGAGGATTTCCTTTCCCCAAGCTCTGGTCCAAAATCCATCCACAGCTTGAGTGCAGGCACCCGCGCCTCGGTGTAAGGTTCAGCGCGAATAATACGACCGGCGCGAATATCCACTTTCAGGAAATCATCAAAACCAATCTCGCTCATGAGGTTTTGCCCAATTCCCGGCCGCGTTCGGCCGCTGCGGCAACTGCGCGTTTCAAAAGCGGCGGGAAACCGGTTTCGCCATCCATCAGAACCTCAAGTGCCGCCGCCGTCGTGCCAGCGGGCGAGGTGACATTGATGCGTAACTGAGAGGCGGATTCACTTGCGTTTTCCGCCAGATCGCCCGCCCCCGCGACCGTTGCCAGCGCCAGTTTCATTGCCAAACCGGCCGACAGCCCCTCGGCCTCGCCAGCGGCGGCAAGGGTTTCGATCAGGTGAAACACATAGGCCGGGCCGGAGCCGGACACTGCCGTCACCGCATCCATCTGCGCCTCGTTTTCCAACCGGACGGTTTGTCCGACCGCCGCCAGCAATGATTCAGCAAGCGCCATGTCGGCCTCTTTAGCCTGCGCGTTACCGATCAGCGCGGTTATGCCGTGGGCAACAGCCGCAGGTGTGTTCGGCATGGCGCGAATGATGCTGGCGTCTGCCCCGAACGCGGTTTCAAAACTGGCGATCGAGGTTCCAGCGGCGATCGATAGAAAAATGGTCGCCCCGCCCAGCGCTTGCAGGCGCGGCAACGCTGTCCCCATCATCTGAGGTTTAACCGCGATAATCGCAATCGCGGGCGTCGCGGGCAGATCAGCGTTCAGATTTAGACCCTGCTTAACCAAGCCCTGCACCCAATCCGACGGATGCGGGTCCAGCACATAGACGTTTTCGGCCCGCAAACCACCGTTCAGCCAACCGGCCAACATGGCCGATCCCATCTTGCCGCAACCAAGCAATACCAGCCCGTGCGTGTTCACAATTTCCAGATCCATTTGGCCACCAAATTAAGAATTTCAAGCGATACTAGAACGCAATCCGAAAAGTGTGAAACAGTTTTCGGATTATTTCACGCGGTAAGAATAAACGGAGCGCTGCCGGTTAGGATCAGGCCGATTGATCTGGCTTCAGGCGGTGCCGTAAGCCTCGTCTATCGCGATACGCATCGCGGCCTCGGGCGTTTCATCACCCCAGCACACCAACTGAAACGCTGGATAGAAACGCTCGCAATTGGACACCGCAATATGCACCAATTGATTTAGCTGCGAGGTGCCCGCAACTTCGCCGCCCGTCAGCACCAAACCATAGCGATACGCCATCAGTTTTTGTTCCTGCCAAAGGGTAAACCCGCCGGCCCAGCATTTGTCATTGGCCGCATTCAGCACCTCAAACAAGGCAGCGCGCCGTTCCGAAGGTGGATCCATTTCAAACGAACAAACAATGCGCAGCATTTCGTCATAGGGCGACCAAGCGAGCGTGATTGAATATGTCCGCCACTGCCCTTCGATGGCCATAGCGATCTGATCGTCTGCCACCCGGTCGAAATCCCAAGCGTGATGTTCGGCCAAAGTTTCAACGATGTCGATGGGATGGATTTCCGTGCTGTCCAGAAATTGCTCAATACTCGCCATTGCCTGTGCCCTTTGCTATGAATATCTGCGCAGGTATTACCCCTACTACAGACAGGGAGCCTCACAACTGGTCGTGTCTTTTTTTGCCGACCTTACCACATATGGTGGTCTGAAATTCGGAACCTGTAAAGCAATTAATTCAAGATTCCGGGCAACAGGACAAATCTGTGGATAGCTTTGCGCTTATCCACAGAGCATTAGGGATTTGTTAACTATGTTGGGTGGGATTCACGCCTGCGCGACCATCAAACTAGAGTTTTCAGGCCGCGAACGGCGTTCTAAGCCTTTGGCTTGGGTGCCGATTTGGCCCGAGGTTTAGCCTGTGGTTTGCTTTGTGGTTTAGCTTTTGGCTTGGCCGCTGATTCCATTGCATCCAGCCGCGCCTTCAGTGCCTCGTTTTCTTCACGGGCTTTTTGCGCCATCAGACGCACAGCATCAAATTCCTCGCGGGTGACAAAATCACGATCCGCCAACCATCGATCCATCCAGCTTTTCATTGCTGTTTCTGCTTCGCCTTTCGCCCCTTGCGCGACGCCCACGGCATTGTTCATCAATTGTGAAATATCGTCGAGTATCTTGTTGCGCGTCTGCATGGCTGACTCCGTTGATCGGGCGAATAGGGTCCGTTGATTGGACCAGATGCCCCCTATATGGCGTCCTCACAAGGATTTGCCAAGGTTGCGGTTGACATATCTTGTCGCATCCAGACAGGAATACACAAACACAACAGGGGGTTTTTGTGCCGTTCATCCTTGCCTTTCCAGATATATCGCCGGAAATCTTTTCGTTCCCGCTTGGCCCGCTGACAATCGCGCTGCGCTGGTATGCGCTGGCCTATGTCACAGGCTTGTTGCTGGCGTGGCGCTGGGTGGTTTTTCTGGTCAACCGTCCGCATTTATGGCGCGATGACAAACCGCCCATGGCCGCCAAACAGGTCGAGGATTTGCTGACTTGGGTGATTCTGGGTGTTATTTTTGGCGGTCGGTTGGGTTTTGTGCTGTTCTATCAACCCGCCTATTACCTGAGCAATCCACAGGAGATCCTGATGATCTGGCAGGGCGGCATGTCCTTTCACGGTGGTTTTTTAGGGGTGATCGTCGCGGGCGTCCTGTTTGCCCGCCGCCATAAATTGCCTATTGCCAGTGTTGGCGACAGTTTTGCGGTCACCGTTGGCGTCGGTCTGTTTTTTGGCCGTATCGCCAATTTCATCAATGCCGAACTTTGGGGCCGTGCCAGTGATCTGCCCTGGGCCGTGGTCTTTCCCGGCACGCAAGCGTCACAATGCCTCGAAGGTTGGGTCGGTGCCTGCGCACGCCACCCGTCGCAATTATACGAGGCCGGGCTAGAAGGCTTGCTAATCATCCTTCTAATGTTCTGGCTGGCGCATCGGCGTGGCTGGCTTAAAACCCCCGGCGCCCTGACCGGCATGTTTCTGGTCACCTATGGCGCAGCGCGCAGTTTTGTTGAACTGTTTCGCCAAGCGGATGCCCAGTTTGCCTCGGCCAACAATCCGCTTGGCCATGTGATCCGGTTTGGCTCGGATGCTGATGCCTTTGGGTTGACGATGGGCCAATGCCTGTCCATCCCAATGGTCCTGATTGGGCTTTTCATTCTTTGGCGGACCCGACGGCCGCTCAAGCGGATTTGACCGACTTGACGCCGCTGCAACATATCATTCACCAACAGATAAAGCGTTTTGGCCCGATCAGCGTGGCCGATTACATGACCCTTTGCCTGCTGCAACCCGAGCACGGGTATTACACCACGCAAACCGCATTAGGCGCGCAAGGCGATTTCACGACAGCACCTGAGATTAGCCAGATGTTTGGCGAGATGTTGGGCCTGTGTCTTGTGCAATGCTGGCAGGATCAGGGCCGCCCTGACCCCTTTGCATTGGTCGAACTAGGTCCGGGACGCGGAACATTGATGGCGGATATTTTGCGCGTCGAGGCAAAAGCGCCGGGTTTTCTTGAGGCGGCACAAATCTGGCTGATCGAGGCATCACCGCGCATGCAGCAAGTCCAATCTGACACGCTGGCGGATCACACTCCAAGCTGGGTGGCACAAGTCACAGACTTGCCCGACCTGCCGTTGTTCTTGGTGGCTAATGAGTTTTTTGACGCGCTGCCCGTACGCCAGTTTCGCCGGGCCAAGGATGGTTGGCAGGAACAGATGATCGGCCTTTCAGATGGGCAATTGGTGTTCGGCCTTGCGGCCCCGATGCAAGTTGAAACGTTTGAGGATCGCACGAACGTCAAGACTGGCGACATCGTGGAAACCAACAGCGTCGCGCAGGCCATCATCGGCGAAATCGCGCAGCGGATTGCGGATAAAGGCGGCGCGGCCCTTGTGGTCGATTACGGTGACTGGGCCGCCGTCGGCGACACGTTTCAGGCGGTTCGCCAGCACCGCAAAACCGACCCTCTGGCCGAACCGGGCAAGGCTGACCTGACGGCCCATGTGGATTTCGCGGCACTGGCGCGGGCGGCAAATGATGTTTCGCGCACGGCGATGACCGCGCAGGGCGTCTTGCTGGAACGGCTTGGCATCACGCCGCGTGCGCAGGCACTGGCGGGCCATCTGAGCGGAGCCGCGCTTGACAACCATGTCTCAGCTCATCGCCGCTTGACCCACCCGGATGAAATGGGGACCCTGTTCAAAGCCATCGCGCTTTATCAAAAGGGCGCGCCACCGCCACCGGGATTTGACCTCTATGACCCTTGAAATTCTGACCTCTGACGATCTGCTGCCGTTTCGGCACGGGTTTTTTACCCGCAAGGGTGGTGTTTCCTCGGGCGTATTTCATGGGCTGAATTGCGGGCCCGGTTCATCCGATCAAAAGGACGCCGTTCAAAGCAACCGCCGACTGGTGGCCGATGCGATGAACCTGCCGGAAAGCCACCTTGCCACCGTGCACCAAACCCATTCCGCCGATGTCTTGGTTGTTGATGGCCCGGTCGCGGCGCCGCGTCCGAAATGCGACGCGATGGTCAGCGCGCAATCCGGTGTCGCATTGGGTATTCTGACAGCCGATTGTCAGCCCGTGCTGTTTGCCGATTCCAAGGCTGGCGTTGTCGGCGCGGCCCATGCCGGGTGGAAAGGCGCGCTTGGCGGTGTGCTGGAGGCAACGCTGGACGCGATGGAGCGTCTGGGGGCAGACCGCAGCCAGATCAATGCCGTGATCGGCCCCAGCATCAGTCAGCGCGCTTACGAGGTTGGTCCGGAGTTTCTGGATCAATTCATTGACGCAGATCCGGAATACAGCCGATTTTTCGCAAACGGCGCCGGGGATCGCATGATGTTCGATCTGCCGTCCTTCGGGCTGTATCGTTTGCGGCAAGCGGGCGTGCGTCAGGCCATCTGGACCGGTCATTGCACCTATTCCGACCCGGATCGGTTTTATTCCTACCGCCGCACCACCCATGCAAAAGAACGGGATTATGGGCGGTTAATATCGGTGATTGCGATCTGAGCATAATCTGCCGCATTTTATGCAAATTCGGCACAGATTGGCCCTCAAAAAATACCCCTGCGGCCACTTTCACGCCGCATTGCCCCGCCATTTACAAGCCTGTTCGGCAAAAGTCGAAAGCCTTAGCAGGGAGCAGGCAAAATGCAGATCAAACGCCGCTGGATGAGATGGGTATTTGAAGAGGCTGACCAGTTTGACGTGGTCCTGCCTTGGGAACGTGGTGCGAACCGGTCGCTTTGGCGTAAACGGTTGGCCCCACAGCAGCGCCTTCAGATCGTCGCCAAGGGCTGATCGGCCCAATCGCGAAATCTCACACCTTACCGCGACCGCCCCAACATCATGGTGGCTGAGGTGCGTTTCAGGTTTCGCCAAAACGCCCGACCGGATAGTTGCAAAACCACCCGCGTTGACAGCACACCCGGATGGGCGGACCTTTCGACCGGGCCTTTCACGCCTTCAATTCCTGATTTACCGATATCATCGAAATCATGCGCAAATTCCGGCTCGCGCAGAAAATCATAAAGCACATCCATGACCTCTTCAGGGTCATCAGCCAGCCGGTCATAATCCAAAACAAATATTCGCTCGGCCTGGCCGCTCGACAAAGCGGCGCGCAACCGGCCAAGCTCGATACCTATTTCACCGTCTGGCGCGACCAGATCGGCGGCGGTGCGGGTCAAAGATTCTTCGATTTTGTGTTCAGCCGCAATTGAATCGGCTTTGCCCGGCGTGGACATCAGATAGGAAGACGCGATAGCGGCGGGGTTTCGCACACAGATGATGAAACGGCTGAGCGGATAAAGCTGCACCAATGCCTCCATATCGGGCAGCCAATCGCGGTTGGCGTCGAACACCACAGAATCAAAAGGCCGGTCATGGTAAACCGCGTCTACGATGCCGCGCATAAGGGCAACTTTCTGCCCGTCATCCAGTATTTCGGCCTCAGATCCGCCCGGCGAACAGCGTTGCAACGCATTGGTGAACACTTTTTGGGCCGGGCTGCTGTTTCTTGCAACAAAGCGCGGGTTTTGTGCCAACAAAGCCGCCAAGACCGAAACCCCCGAACGTGGTAATCCGGCAATAAAGTGGAATCGCGTCAGCGACCTGATCTTGCTGGCTTGTTGCGCATTGTGCAGGTTCATCTTCAGCCTGTGATAAAGGAGATTGTCGCTGGGTTTGGCCAGTTTGGCACAAATCGCGCCAAGGGTGCAATATGGCCGCATCATCGATATCGGCCACCTTAAGAAATTCGAAACAATTTGCTGCCAGTCTTTGCATTGTATCCAAAGGCTGCAAAATGCTCTATCTTGTTGACTTAGTGGGTTTTTTTGGATTATATTGTTGCCTATAACAAGTGTCGCTTCGGCGGCTTTATTCGTGTTCATCTACATTATGGTGGGTAGATGTGGGCGTGCACTCAGGACCGAAAAGGACTGAACGCATGACTTATACCCCCTCGCCCGGATTCCATCCGGGAAACCGCCCTGACAAGATAAACGATCCCGACCTGCGCGCGCGGCCCGGCATCGCCGTCAAGGATAGCCACATTCGCAATTTTCGCCACGCAGAGGCGATACCGGTCACACCACTGGCACGGCCGCGGGCGCAAACACCGGTCACCCATCGCTTGGGAATTTCCGTGCTGCTGGACGACGGTTCGATCTCGAGTGTCGATCATTTCGCCCCGGCGGAACTCTATCTTGAAGACATCTGCGCCTGTTTCGCCCGAGGCTCGCTTATTGCCACGCCGAATGGCCAGGTCGCAGTTGAAGACCTGAAACCCGGTGACGCAATCAAGACCCGCGATGGCGGTGCACAGGTGCTTCGTTGGATCAGTTCTTGCACATTACCCAAACGCGCGGGGGATGAAGACGAGGAAATGGTGATCCGCATCAAAGCAGACGCTTTAGGCGAATTGCGCCCCATTCAGGATCTGGTTGTATCGTCACGGTTTCGGCTTTTAACAAATCATCCCAGCTGTGAAGCGCTGTTTGGCTCGCCTGAAACACTGGCCCCGGCGATTGATCTGATGGATGGCGACACGATTTTGCAGGTGCGCCCGGCGGAAGGGCTTGAGTTCTTCAACCTGATGTTTGACAGCCACCAAATCATCGAAGCCAACGGCCTGCAAACCGAAAGCTATCATCCGGGCAACTTTGGTGTCGCCGTGATGTCGCTGGAAATGCAATCGCATTTGCGTCAGATATTTCCGCATCTGAACGGTGATCTGACCCGGTTTGGCCGCACAGCGCGCCCAATCCTGAAAGGGTTCGAAGCCGAGGTGCTGCGGGTTGGTTAAATCCAGATCAGTCGCCCGCTTTGGTGCGGGCGACAATCGGGGGCCTTCCGCCGAGGTTAGTTGCCCTCAAGCACCGCCTTATTAGTCTTCGGCGTTGGCACGGCTTTCCAGCACATCAAACGGCACGCCCGGTTCATCCTTGGCACCGCGAATGACCAACGAGGTTTTCACGCTGGCCACGTTTTCAGCCGAGGTCAGCCCTTCGGTCAGGAAGTTTTGAAAAGTCGACAGATCAGGTGCGACGCATTTCAGGATAAAGTCGATCTCACCATTCAGCATGTGACATTCGCGAACCAACGGCCAGTTGCGGCACTTTTCTTCAAAGGCTGACAGATCAACCTCGGCTTGGCTGTGCAAGCCAACCATGGCAAAAACCTGCACCTCAAAGCCCAATTCGCGGGCATTTACATCGGCATGATAGCCTTTGATCAGCCCGCTTTCCTCAAGCGTGCGCACCCGACGCAGGCAAGGCGGTGCCGAAATACCAACCCGGCGCGCCAATTCCACATTGGTCATCCGCCCGTCATCCTGCAATTCACGCAGGATTTTCCTGTCGATCGGATCAAGCTTACTGCCGGGCATTTCGATTTCCTTGATTGTATGTTTGGCCGCTAATTACCTTTGTCTTGTCTGTGGCGCAATAATATTTCGTGATTGCGCAACTTATTTTCAATTTCCTGTCGGATTCAGAAATTTTGTCACACTCACGGCAGCGTGGCTTTCCCCGGCCCTGTTGCCTGCCTATATAACATGCAGTTCAACCATTTCAGACCGGATATTGCTATGACCGACACTCGTCACACCCGCCTTTTAATCATCGGCTCAGGCCCTGCTGGCTATACCGCTGGCGTTTACGGCTCGCGCGCTATGCTGGAACCCATCCTCGTTCAGGGAATGGAACCCGGCGGGCAGTTGACCACAACGACAGAAGTTGAAAACTGGCCCGGCGACACCGAGGTGCAAGGCCCTGATTTGATGGTACGGATGGAAGCCCACGCCAAGGCTATGGGCACCGAAATCATCATGGAACACATATCGGGCCTTGATCTGTCAAAGCGCCCCTTCACGGCAACAGGTGACAGCGGCACCACATACACGGCCGACGCGCTTGTTCTGGCGACCGGCGCGCGGGCGCGGTGGCTGGGTCTGGAATCTGAGGAAAAATTCAAAGGCTTTGGCGTGTCCGCCTGTGCAACCTGCGACGGTTTTTTCTATCGGGGACAGGAAATCGTAGTGATTGGCGGCGGCAACACCGCTGTTGAAGAGGCGTTGTTCCTGACCAATTTCGCCTCAAAAGTCACCCTGATCCATCGTCGGGACGAACTGCGGTCGGAAAAAATTCTGGCCAACCGGTTGATGAAAAACCCAAAGATTGAGCCATTGTGGTTTCACGAACTGGTCGAAGTTGTTGGTGACAGCGACCCGCTGGGCGTCACCGGCGTGCGCGTTAAGCACACCAAAACCAACGAAATCACCGAAATCCCGTGCAAGGGCGTTTTTATCGCTATCGGTCATGCCCCGGCAAGCGAGCTGGTGACGGACCAGTTGGAAACCCATATGGGCGGCTATGTGAAGGTCAAACCGGGCAGCACGGCGACCTCGATCCCCGGCGTATTTGCCGCCGGCGATCTGACAGATCATGTCTATCGTCAGGCCGTAACCTCGGCAGGAATGGGCTGTATGGCCGCGCTGGATGCGGAACGTTGGCTGTCTGAACAGGACGATTAACCAGCGTCCCAGCCTTGCGCCTGAACGATGGCTGGTTTGCAGTATTTACAGTTGCACCGCCAAGCGGTGTCGGGATAAACCGACCCCGGTTGTAGGATGCAACAATTGAAAAGTGGAATAATGATTATGAACCAGAACATCGCCCCAATTACGGAGCTTTATGTCTCTTATGACAGCGCGCAAAAGTTGAAACTGGAAGCGGCTGAATTGCCGTCCTGGGATCTGACCCCACGCCAGATTTGCGATCTTGAGCTGTTGATGAACGGCGGGTTCAATCCACTCAAGGGTTTTCTAAACCAAGCGGATTACGAAAGCGTTGTGGAAAACATGCGCCTTGCTGACGGCACGCTTTGGCCGATGCCGATCACGCTGGATGTGTCGGATAAATTCGCCGCTGATATCGAAGCCGGGCAAGACATCGCGTTGCGTGACCAAGAGGGTGTGATCCTTGCGATCCTGTCGATCAACGACAAATATGTGCCGAACAAATCGCGCGAGGCCGAAATGGTTTTCGGCGCTGACGACGATGCGCACCCGGCTGTGAACTATCTGCACAATACTGCGGGCAACACCTATCTCGGCGGCGCGATCACCGGCTTGCAGCAGCCGATCCATTACGATTTCCGCGCCCGGCGCGACACCCCGAACGAGTTGCGCGCCTATTTCCGCAAACTCGGCTGGCGCAAGATCGTGGCCTTTCAGACCCGCAACCCGTTGCACCGCGCCCATCAGGAACTGACCTTTCGCGCCGCGAAAGAGGCGCAAGCCAACCTGTTGATCCACCCAATCGTTGGTCTGACCAAACCCGGCGACATCGACCATTTCACCCGCGTTCGCTGTTACGAGGCTGTGCTGGACCAATACCCGGCCTCGACGACAACCATGTCGCTGCTCAACCTTGCAATGCGCATGGCTGGCCCGCGCGAGGCCGTCTGGCATGGTCTGATCCGCAAAAACCACGGCTGCACCCATTTCATCGTTGGTCGCGATCATGCTGGCCCCGGCAAGAATTCAGCAGGCGTCGATTTCTATGGTCCCTATGATGCGCAAGATTTGTTCCGCCAGCACGAGGCCGAAATGGGCATCGAAATGGTCGATTTCAAACACATGGTTTACGTGCAGGAACGCGCCCAATACGAACCCGCCGACGAAATCGAAGAGGGTTTGACAGTTCTCAACATTTCCGGCACCGAATTGCGCCGCCGCCTGTCCGAAGGTCTGGACATCCCGGAATGGTTCTCGTTCCCGACAGTTGTCGAAGAATTGCGTAAAACCCGGCCGCCACGCGCCCAACAGGGTTTCACCGTTTTCTTTACCGGTTTTTCAGGTTCAGGAAAATCCACCATTGCCAACGCATTGATGGTTAAACTGATGGAAATGGGTGGGCGTCCCGTGACCTTGCTGGACGGTGATATCGTTCGCAAAAACCTGTCATCCGAGCTTGGCTTTTCCAAGGAACACCGCGATCTGAACATCCGGCGTATCGGGTATGTCGCCAGCGAAATCACCAAAAACGGTGGCATCGCGATCTGCGCGCCTATCGCGCCTTATGCCACCACTCGGCGGGCGGTGCGAGAAGACATCGAAGCGTTCGGTGCCTTCCTTGAAATCCACGTGGCAACCTCAATCGAAGAATGTGAACGTCGGGACCGCAAGGGTTTGTACAAGCTTGCACGCGCCGGGAAAATCAAGGAATTCACCGGGATTTCTGACCCTTACGATGTGCCGAGTTCCCCTGAATTGGTTCTGGAAACCGAAAATCAGGAAGTCGACAATTGCGCCCATCAGGTGATTTTGAAGCTTGAGCAACTGGGCCTGATCGCCGGTTAAACTGGCGATATCACATCAGTTACCTGGCGGGGAAAGCCCGCCGGGTGAAACCTGTCATTGGTCTTACACGCCACTTTACAAGACCAATCCGCTTGCCCATTCTGCCCTAACATAAAAGGGGCCGACACATGACAAGCCGGAAAACAGACGACTTTATGGCCATGAAGGGTGCGGGTTATTATTCGCGCGCCACCATCGGGGCCAAACACGTGATGGACAATGCGACCGGGCTGATTTTGGACGCCATTGACCGCCAACCACCCGCCGATGACGGCAGCGTTTTCACGATGACCGATATGGGCTGTGCTGACGGCGGCACCTCGATTGACATGGTCGGGCGGGTTTTAGGCGACATTCGCGACCGCTGCCCATCGCGCCCGATCCAGATGGTCTATACCGATTTGCCGCGCAATGATTTCTCGCAATTGTTTCAGATCGTGCACGGCCTGACCGACACTGAAAGCTATGCAAGCCATATCGACAACCTTTATGTCATGGCCTCGGCCACCAGCTTTCACAGCCGGATCGTGCCACCGGGCAGTTTGAACCTTGGCCATTCTGCCACCGCCTCGCATTATATCACCGAGGTTCCGGCGCAGATAGAAGATCACGTCCATATGGTTGGCGCGAGCGGCGAGGTTCGCAAAGCGTTTGAGGTCAAAGGTGCGGTTGATTGGGAAAACTTCCTGCTGAACCGCACGGCAGAGCTTGCAAGTGGCGGCTTGCTAGCACTGTTCAACTTTGGCATTGATGAAAAGGGCCGCTATCTGGGCCATACCGGTGGCGTGTCGATGTTTGACACGTTCAACGAAATTTGGCGTGGGATGGCGGACGAAGGCACGATTACCCAAACGGAATATGCAGCGACAAACTTTCCACAGGTTTACCGCACCGTGGACCAATTCACGCGCCCCATCAACGACCCTGAAAGCACGGTTTACAAGGCCGGATTGCGCCTGGAGCACGTTGAAACCCGCGTGGTCCCCTGCCCGTTTGCCGCCGATTTCAAATCTAAGGGCGACGCCGCCAGCTTTGCCAAATCCTATATCCCGACCCTGCGCAGCTGGTCCGAGCCGGTGTTTCTGCGCGGATTATCAACCGATCGCCCAGCCGACGAACGCGCCATGATCGTTGACGACTTTTACGGGCGCTATCAGGATCGGGTCGCCAACTCGCCCGAGGGCCACGGAATGGATTACGTGCACTGCTACCTGATTTGCCGGAAGGTTTGAGCAACAACGCGCTGGGTTTTCACATCAGGAAGCAGAGCCATCTTCTATCTCAAGGGTATCCTCTGTCTCGTTTTCGACAATTGGCTCGCTCCTGATTTTAGGTGCGCTTTTCCTCCACTCAACCAGTTCCTGCCCAATCAATTTGTAAAATTCGGGCGCCATTGCCTCCAAGTCTGAAATAAAATTGCTTTGCTGAGTAAATCGAGCACCAAGTCGTTTTGCTTGGAAAATGTGGAACCCGCTGAGTTGCAAGTTTGATTTGCCTTCCTCACAAACGGACGGATCAGCTCTTAATTCTTCCAGTGAAAACTGTGTGACTTCACTTCTGCCGCGCCACTTAAATCGAACGAAAATATCCGTTGTATTTTCGATTCTAATCTGCCTCAGCAGCCAGTTTAGACGGGCTTTGGCAGAAACCCGATCTTCCGGTGATTTGAGTGACATACCAACTTCGATCGTACGCCTTGGAATATCCGCAACGATTTCAATCGGGGCAGCTGCGTCAGGCACGTCTAATTCAAGTTGCAATTGGTGTGTTTCTCGAAGCCTTGCCAACTCATCTTTTTGCCTAAGGGCAGAGTCACCCAAATGTTTCCGAGAAAGCTTTTGGTGAACGGTTGTTTCAGTTTGGCGGCTTAGAATAAGCGACAGATCCCTGGTTTCCTGATGCCAGGCCTCCATAACGATAGCGGCCTCTGTAGACTTAGCCGGGATTTTGCCGCCAGCAGATATCAGTTTATTTAGCTCCGCCCATTCCGGAGGCATCCGATCAAAACCGCGTAAGCCAGCGCTTTCATGAGAAAGGAATCTGACCAATTCGTTTAACAGAATTGCGTGATCCTCATCCTCAATGGATTCGTTGCTAAGCAAAAGATCCGCAACGGTCAGAATAAACATCCACGACCAATGATAAACATGGATCTTGGAACGACTCTTGCGCACCTCTTGCAAAGGATGCGCTTGCGGCGTTGTTGCGAATTGATTTGAAATCGAAATCACACAATCAAGATCATTCTCTTTTGCAATAATCCTGTATTTCTCAATCTGATCGGCATTCAGATTGTTGTTTCCCACCTTAGCTTCGACAAGTGCCCTCCATTCTTTGGATCCATTTCGAAGAACAATCAGCCCATCGGGACGGTCGTTTGGAACTGACTTTTCGCCCTTGAAAACGACTTCGGTAAACGCGGCTAAATCGCTTCGTTTCCCCTTTCGTTGCCCAACGGACTTCAAAAGCTCGGTTCCAAATTCGTTCACTAATGTTAGGCAAGCCAGCACGATTGACGTGGTCCGACCTTCCTTTGAAGTCGTGGCAAGCACAGGGAAAAGACGAGCGCGCTCACCTTGAGATAGGTAATCCGGTCTAGGCATGAATAAATCCTTAAAGAATGCAATCAGTATCATGTGAACGTCGGGAAAATTCAATCCTCAATTGAAATTCAGGTCACATCCCCCGCACCAGAGGCGCGATTTCAAAGGCCATGAAGGTCAGGTGTTGACCAAAACCCAAGCGTCCCGGTCTAAGAGGGTACATTCAAATCAATCCGCTTTCCCACGCGCCCGCTCTGGGATATGAGCCACCCCATGACCCAGAACCCGCCATCCCTGCGCCCCGATCTCGCCAATGCGCGCGTCCCGCACGACGCCACCAATGCCCGCATCCCGGCCACCGCCCGCCCCGGCCAGCCGACCATCGGTATGGTTTCGCTTGGTTGTCCCAAAGCGTTGGTCGACAGCGAACGCATCCTGACCCGCTTGCGCGCCGAGGGGTATGCCATCTCGCCTGACTACCAAGGGGCAGACGCGGTCATCGTCAACACATGTGGGTTTCTCGACTCAGCCAAGGCCGAAAGCCTTGATGCTATCGGCGAGGCCCTCAAGGAAAACGGGCGGGTCATTGTCACTGGCTGCCTTGGGGCCGAGCCGGATTATATCCGCACTCACCACCCCAAAATCCTTGCCGTCACCGGCCCGCACCAATACGAACAGGTGCTTGACGCTGTCCATGTGGCGGTGCCGCCCGACCCCGACCCTTTCATTGATTTGCTGCCCGCCAGCGGCGTGTCCCTGACCCCGCGCCACTACAGTTATCTGAAAATCTCAGAGGGCTGCAACCACAAATGCAAGTTCTGCATCATCCCTGACATGCGCGGGCGCCTTGCCTCGCGCCCCGCCCATGCCATCCTGCGAGAGGCGGAAAAACTGGTCGAAAATGGCGTTAAAGAATTGCTGGTGATTAGTCAAGATACCTCGGCCTACGGCGTTGATATCAAACATAAAACCGAACGCGACCACCGCGCCCACATCACCGATCTGGCGCGCGATCTGGGCCAGCTTGGTGCATGGATACGCTTGCATTACGTCTATCCCTATCCGCATGTCCGCGACCTGATCCCGCTGATGGCGGATGGGTTGATCCTGCCCTATCTCGACATTCCGTTCCAGCATTCCCACCCTGATGTATTGCGCCGGATGGCCCGCCCCGCGGCAAGCGCCAAAACGCTGGACGAGATCGCAAACTGGCGAAAAACCTGCCCCGATATCACCCTACGCTCGACCTTCATCGTCGGCTTCCCCGGCGAGACCGAGGCCGAGTTCCAGCACCTGCTCGATTGGCTGGACGAGGCGAAATTGGATCGCGTCGGCTGCTTTCAGTACGAAAACGTCGCCGGGGCGCGGTCCAACGCCCTGCCAGATCATGTGCCGGATGAGGTCAAACAAGACCGCTGGAACCGGTTCATGGAGAAATCACAGGTGATATCCGAGGCGAAACTAGCGGCCAAAGTCGGCCAAACGCTGGAGGTGATCGTGGACGAAGTAGATGAGGCTGGCGCCACCTGCCGCACCAAAGCCGACGCGCCAGAGATAGACGGGAACCTGTTTATTGATGAGGGCTTTGAGGGGTTGAAGCCGGGGGATATCGTTCAGGTTGTGGTTGATGAGGCGGGGGAGTATGACTTGTGGGGTCAAATGCCGAAATAGAAACTCTCCGGGGGAGAGTTTCCGCAATTTACGCGCGGAGAGCTGGATAGCCGAGAATTGGATTCAAATTTAACCATGATCTCAGGGGTAGAAAAATGCACAGATTTTTGTCAGTTGTACTATCAGTAATATTATTGGTCGGGGGAACAACCCATAGTCAGGCCCAAGACTTGGATGAAAGCAAACGCTTGATCCGGTTGGCCGTATCGATTTGCAGTGAACACTTCCCAAGCAAGAAAAAAATGGGCAATGCTGCAAAGG
>JAJFIC010000068.1 GCA_021775315.1 Paracoccaceae bacterium | reverse complement strand
GGCGGAGCTGATGGGCCAGCTTGAGGTGATGATTGGCGCCGCAGGATCGCTTGAAGAGATGCGCGAAATGTTAAACGCCGCCTATGATCGTCTTGATCCCGCGGGCCTGAGCGAAAAGCTGGCTTTGGCGCTGACAGTTGCGGATCTCGGCGGACGCGCAGCACTGGAGGAGGAAAGTGGCTGAACCTCTGAGTGCAGTATTCCGCCGACCATTTGCTGAGCAACTTGCAGCCTTTCGTCTTCGGCTTGGTAATCTGGTGCCAACGGCGCTTTGGGATGACATCGAGCGCGCAGCCCATGATCGGGCCTTTATGGTTGCGGGCGCCATGAAGGCCGATCTTCTGGCAGATCTCGGTGAAGCGGTGGATCGCGCCATTGCTGAAGGCGCGACGCTCAAAGAGTTCCGGCGTGATTTTCGCGCGATCGTCACCAAACATGGCTGGCATGGCTGGACCGGTGAAGGATCGGCAAAGGGCGAAGCCTGGCGCACCAAAGTCATTTATCGCACCAATATCGCAACATCGATGGCGGCCGGTCGCTGGGCCCAGCTGGTGGATGGGAAATTCAAATACCTGATTTACGAGCATTCCGGTGCGGCGCATCCCCGCCTTGATCACTTGTCCTGGGACGGCGTTGTGCTGGAATTTGATCACCCGTTCTGGAAAACCCATTATCCGCCGAATGGTTGGGGCTGTGGCTGCAAAGCCCGCGGTGCCCACACGCTGGCCGGCGCGCGCCGGGTCGGTGGGGATCCCGACAAAGACCTGCCAGAGGGTTGGGATCAGATTGATCCTAAAACAGGCACCCTCATTGGTGTCGGGAAAGGCTGGGATTATGCGCCCGGCGCGAGTGTTGCTGAAACGGTAAACGCCATGACCGCAAAATCAGAGCGCTGGCCGCCTGAACTGGCAGCGGCGTTCATACGGGATCTGAGCTGAGTTCCACGCCATGGCGCATCTTTGTTTGAGCATGACGCTGTGTGCCCGTTCACCGGTCTCGGGCAGCAATCCCGTTCAGCAATAAGGAGTATGGCCATGTACACCATTGAAATCACCGAGGACGAGATCACGACCGCTCTCAACCGGTTGTCACGCGCGCTTACCGATATGTCGCCGGTTATGAATTCAATTGGCGAACAAATGGAATATCAAACCGAGCAACGCTTTGAAGAAGGTGTTTCGCCTGATGGTTCAAAATGGGTGCCCAAATCACCGACAACCATTGAGGCTTATACCAGGCGCGGCCTTGGTGTCGATTTTCGCCCGCTCTTTGGACCTAATGCGGATGGGCTGCCTTTGCGCAAAAGCTTTTTTCGCAATTACGGCGCTGATTACGTGGAGATCGGCACCAACAAGGTTCAGGCGGCCGTCATGCAATTCGGGGCAACCGCTGGCCAATTTGGCGCGTTCATTGGAAAAGACAAACGTGGGCGGGATCACTTTCATTCGATCCCCTGGGGCAACATACCTGCGCGACCCTTTCTCGGGGCTTCAGAGCAGGACAAAAGCAACATTATCGACACCGTTGCTGAGTGGCTTGAAGGGGTGGCAAATGCTAAGGATTGACCCAAGCCCGGTCTCGCGCCACTCTGTCTGAAAGCTGAACTGCGCGATAACCACGCAAGCCGTTGTGGGTGTATTGAACCCGCTGTCAGGGCGATATTCGCCCTATGAGCAACAACTCCCAAACCATCGCCATTATGAGCGAGCAAAGCCTGCCGGAACCACCTGAAAAGGGTGTCGTTCCGAATTGGGTGCATTTGCTGCCAGCAAATCTCACGACCATTTCAACTGGCGACCAGCGAGGCCCTTATCATGTGGCCAACGCAGCCCAGATGATTGCGGCCAGTTTTGCGGAAACTGACCGCCTTCCCATTGATGTAAACCATTCAATCGACAACGCGGCCCCCTTGGGTCACCCCTCCCCCGCCCAAGGCTGGATTGTTGAGATGCAGGCCCGCGAAGATGGCGTTTGGGGGCGCGTTGAATGGAATGAGGACGGCGAAAAGCTTGTGGCCTCCAAATCCTACCGGGGAATTTCCCCTGTCATTGCGCATGACCAATCCAAAAACGTGCTGAGCATTTTGCGTGCCAGCCTGGTTAACCGACCCAATCTGCGCGGGCTGACCGCGCTCAATCAGGAGACAGACATGAGTTTCATGGACAAACTGGCCAAGGCTCTGAGCCTTGGTGAAGGCACGACCGAGGCGGACATCCTATCTGCAATTGGCTCAACTGCGGACAAAGGCGGCACCGCCATCGCGCTGCAATCGCAAATGGATGAGATCGGCGTGGCCCTTGGCGTCACAGACGGTGCGGAACCAGGCGCAATCCTTGTGGCCGCACAACAGGCTGTGGCCGGTGGTGAAACCGATGGTCCGGTGATTGTCGCCCTTCAGAGCGAGATTTCCGGGCTGACCACAAAGCTCAACGATCTGACCGAAGGCACCGCGATGGCCGCGGCAACAGCATATGTCGACGCTGAGATCAAACGCGGCCGGGTCGCGGTGAAGCCGCTGCGCGATCACTACATCGCCATGCATATGGAAGATCCCGCCCGGGTCCAAAAGGAAATCGGTGCGTTTCCGCTGCTGGCTGGCACCACCGTCATTCCGGCGGTCGTTGAGGGCGCTGAAATCGCGCTCAATTCTGAGCAATCGGCTGTGGCCACCCAACTCGGCATGGAAACCAAAGAATACATCGCGATGCTCAAAGAAGAGCGCGCCAATGAGGAGGCACTCTGATGACGGCACTTTCTGCAGGACGCAACACACCACAACTGCTTGGCGATAAACGCCAGGGCAACGTGGCCGCCGCAATGCTGATCTATACCGGCGCGCTTTTGATGCGCAACGCCGCTGGTGATCTGGTGAAAGGATCAACCGCAACCGCTCTGGTTGGGGTCGGCCGGGCCGAAGAGCTGGTTGATAACTCAGCCGGTGCTGCCGGGGATCTGACGGTTGATTACCGCGCTGGCATCTTTCGGTTTGCCAATTCAGCCGCGGGCGATCTGATCACCGTGGCGGATATCGGCAAAGTTGCCTGGTGCGTTGATGACCAGACCGTCGCCAAAACTGACGGAACCGCAACCCGCTCGCGCGCCGGCGTCATTCATGACGTGGATGCGCAAGGCGTGTGGGTGCGCTTTGACGAAGCCTTTACCGCAGTTGCGGCAACCTAACCGGAGAAAACCCAATGATTATCAACTCTGCAAGTCTTGGCGCAATCCGCGTCGGTTTTAACGCCGCTTACAAACGCGGTCTCGGTCAGGCCGAAACGCAATACACCCGGATCGCCACCCGTGTGCCGTCTTCCACCAAGGAAAACAAATACGGCTGGCTCGGCAAATTGCCGAACATGCGCCAATGGATCGGCGAGCGCGTTATTCACGGTCTGGCGGAACATGATTACGCCATCAAAAACCTGCCATTCGAGCTGACCATTTCGGTTGATCGCGATGACATCCGCGATGACAATCTCGGGGTTTATGAGCCGATGTTTGTTGAAATGGGCGAAAGTGTTGCAGCCCATCCGGACCAGCTTTGCTTTGACATGTTGGCGGCAGGCTTTGCCACGGATTGTTATGATGGCCAGTCCTTCTTTGACACGGATCATCCGGTGCTTGATGCAAATGGCGATCCAACCACCGTCGCCAACACCGATGGCGGTGCCGGCACGCCCTGGTACATGCTTTCGACCAATCGATCGCTCAAGCCGATTATTTTTCAGGAACGTGAAAAGCCTGAATTTGTAGCCCAAGACAATCCAAAAGACGAAAGCGTGTTTCGCAACAAGGAATATGTCTACGGCACGGATGGCCGCTGGAACGCCGGTTTTGGTTTCTGGCAAATGGCATGGGGATCCAAGCAGACCTTGAACGCGGCGAATTACGAAATCGCTCGGGCCGGATTGCAAGGCATGAAAGGCGATTACGGTCGCCCGCTTGGCATCAAACCAAATCTTCTGGTCGTACCGCCTTCTCTGGAAGGCAAAGCGCTGGAGCTGCTCAATTCTGAGCGCAACGCAGCTGGTGCCACCAACGTCTGGAAAGGCACCGCCGAGCTGATGGTCGTGCCCTGGCTGGCTTAATCTGACTTAGCGCGGGATTGCCGGCGCAAGTCCGGCGCCCGCAACCCAACCCAGTATTAAAAGGGCAATACCATGACCGAACGCGAACAACTGGAAGCCCGCGCCAACGCGCTTGGTGTGAAATTCCCCAAGAATATCGGCGATGCCAAGCTTGCGGAAAAGGTGACCGCGGCTGAGGGCGACAATAAATCGTCCAAACCACCAGCAGATCAGGCCAAGGGAAAGAAGACCAGGGCAACTGACCCCGCAGGCGGCGCGATCGTTGTAACCGGCCCGAAAAAGGGTCGCTGGCGGGCTGGTCGGTACTTTGGACATGAGCCGGTCGAAATTCCGATTGAGGAACTGAGTAAAAAGGACGCCAAGAAACTTGCGTCAGATCCTCAGCTCACAATCGAAGAGAAAGATCAGGCCAGCGAAACGAAATAGCAACTGGCCCGGTTCACACGCGCATCTCTCTGGCGGGAGGGGAAATCGAGCGTACCTATCCCGCCACGAATTCTTGGCCCGCCGCTAATTTCCGGAGCATTCTTTGACCTACGCAACCCAACTCAACCTGACCGACCGATTTGGTGAGCGCATGCTGATCGATCTGACCGATCGGGCTGAGGTTGCGACCGGGTTGATCGATGTGGATGTGATTGATCGCGCTCTGGCGGACACCGATGCGTTTATTGATGGCTATCTCGCGGCGCGTTATGTGCTACCGGTCGCAACGGTTCCTGATTTGCTGGTCGATCTGGCGCAAGCGATCGCGATTTACAAGCTGCATGTTTATGCGCCCGATCCAAAGATCGAGGAAGATTACAAACAGGCTATCCGCACCCTCAAGGATATTTCCACAGGCGCTGTGCGCTTGTCGATCGCGGGTGCGGAACCCGAAGGCACTGGCGGTTCTGGCGTGCGCATCACGGATCGCGAACGCCCTTTGACGGCTCAGAACCTCAAGGGGTTCATCTGATGATCGCCGCGGTTATCACCCGTCTAGAAGCACTGGTCGCATCCCTCAGCAAGCGAGTTGAAGGGGCGGCCCAGTTTGCCGATCTGATGAAACGAAACGCGCTGCCTCAGCAAACCCCTGCCGCCTATGTGTTGCCGCTCGGACTGCAAGGAGGTGCTGCACAAGCGGCCACCGGTGCATTCACCCAGCAATTTGATGAGGCCGTGGCCGTTATGCTTGTTGTGCGCAGCAATGATCGGACCGGCGAAAAAGCCCTGGCGAGGATCGATGTGTTGATCCGCGAGATCATCAACGCCATTGCGGGCTGGGCACCGAATGACGAGATCGGCGTTTTTAAGCTTTCCCGCGGCAGCCTGGTCAACATGTCTGCTGGCACGATTGTTTTTCAGATCGAATTCTCCATCACCGACCAACTGAGGATCATCTCATGACCAAACCTGCATTGCCATCTGGCGGTGGCAGCTTCGTTCGAAACTCGGACGGCAGCCTGACCCAACAGAAACCTGCAAAGCCAGCCGCAAAGCCCAAAAAGCCCAATGCCGCTGCACCCGCCAAAACCGGCGCCGCAACCGATAAGGAGGCCTGATCAATGGCCATCAAATGGAAATCCAAAATCCTGTTGGCCAAGATCGAGGCCACCTATGGTGTTGATGCAGCACCAACCGGTGCGGCCAACGCAATTCTCGCCACGGACGTGACGCTGACGCCTATGGAAGGTGATGATGTCAGCCGCGAACTTGAAACCTCGTTTCTTGGTCCGCAGGCGACCATTCCAACTGGGTTGCATGCCAAACTGAGCTACAAGGTCGAGCTGCAGCCCTCGGGTGCTGCCGGTACCGCTCCCGCCTGGGGGCCATTGCTGCGCGCCTGTGCTGTTGCCGAAACGATCTCAGCTGGTGTGTCGGTGACATACAATCCGATCACAGACAGCCACGAATCCATCTCGCAATACCTTTGGATTGGCGGCACCCAATATGTAATTCTGGGCGGTCGCGGCAATTGCTCGGTGGCGTTCACAGCCCAGGGCATTCCCTATCTGGAGTTTGAATTTACCGGCCTGTTCAAGATCCCAACCGAAGTCGCGCGGGTGACACCGGATACAACGTCCTTCCAAAAACCTCTGGTCGCCACGAAGGCCAACACGCCCACCTTCACGCTTGATGCGACAGCCTTTGTGATGCGCTCGTTCAAACTTGGTTTGGGTAATCAGGTGGAAAACCGGTTCCTGATCGGCTCCGAGGATATTCTGATCTCTGACAAGTCAGACATGATCGAAACCACTGTTGAGGCTGTCGCCCTTACGAGCTTTGATCCGTTTAGCTTGGCAGCGGCCCAAACGGCCATCGATGTTAATCTGGTCCATGGCCTGGTCGCGGGCAAGATCGCCACGCTCAATGCGTCAACGGCCCAGATGCAGCGCCCGCAAGGCTTGGAAAACGCCCAAAACATCAAGGAATGGCCTTTGCGCCTCGTGCCGCTGCCCGCTGCCGGCAACGACCAATGGACGCTTGTGCTGACCTGACACATTTTCTTAGACCGAAAGAAAAACCCATGTTCAAAATTGTTGATCGCCCCGAGTTCACCCACGACGTCGCTGTAATGGTGCCAAGTGATGGGGGTTTCACTGAAGAAACCTTCAAGGCCCGGTTTCGGGTCCTCAGCCCTGAAAAGGGCGATGTGTTTGCGCTTAAGAACCTCGCAGAGATCAAGACGTTTCTGACCGACGCCATTGTTTCGTTTGAAGACGTGGTCGGGCCTGATGACAAACCAGTGCCTTTTAGCGACGCGCTGCGCGATCAGATGCTGGCGTTGGTTTATGTACGCACAGCTTTGATGCGGACCTATGTGGATGCAATCAGCAAGGCCCGCGCGGGAAACTAAAATGGGCTGGCTGGGCTTGGGCAAAAGGCGAGCTCGACAGCCCTGAGCAAACCACGTCCGAGGCAGATGGAGCGTTAAGTGATGCGGAACTCTGGGGGCTCGATCTTAAGCCGGAAGACCTGTTTCAGCACGCATCCGAAGGCATCTGGCCAGAAAACGCCGCTGCCGTTGAGGCCTTTTTGGTGGTGTCAACGCAGTGGCGCTTAACGGCACTTCCCGTTGGCAGACTGCTCGCGACGGGTTTGGATTATGCCGGCGTTAAACCCGGTTTGAAACTGGCCGGGATCAAATCGAGCCCGGATTTATGGGCGGCTCTTCGCGTCATTGAACGCGGTGCAATGTCCGCAATGAACGAGGATTAAAATGCCCTTTAAGCTGTCAATGCTGCTCTCTGCGGACGCTAAAGGCGCACAGAAGGAACTTGCCAGCACAAAGAAGGCCGTTAAAGAAACTGGTGACGCTGCAAAGCAGTTTGGAAAGAAGGCAAGGGTCGCGTCAGCTGGCACCAAATCCCTCGCCTCAAGTGCTGATCGCGCAACTGCCGAAGTGCAAGCCCTGGCAGCGGCTGAGCAACGAGCGGCTCAAACTGCTCTTAATCTCGGGAAATCCAACAAATTGGCAGCCGGTCAGGTCGGCAACCTGACGGCCCAGTTTAATGATATCGGCGTAATGATGGCGGCGGGTCAGAACCCACTGCAGCTTGCAATGCAGCAAGGCACACAGATCACGCAGGTGATTGGCCCGATGGGTGCGGCTGGGGCTGTAAAGGCTCTGGGTGCGGCATTCATGCAGATGATCAATCCGGTCACCCTGATCACCATCGGCACGATTGCGGCCGGTGCGGCCATGTTCAACTGGTTGCGCAGTGCTGGCCCGGCCGTCGTGACCTTTGAAGATGCGATGTCGGAGCTGACATCTGGAATTGACAGCTATTCCAAGGCGGTGAAGTTGGCGGGGCAGTCCACCGACGAGTTGGAAGGCACTTTTGGCAGCGCTGCAGGCATGGCCGCGATTTACCTTCAGGACCTCAAAGGGGCTGAGTTTCGCCAGCGCCAAAAAGAAATCGCCAATGTGTTTTCCTCTCTGCTTGAGGATGCTGAGCTTAAGATGCCGCGTTTTGATCAGGCGGATTTGTACAATCTCGCGGATGTGTTTGATCTGTCGGTTTGGGAGCGAGAAAACCGACGCCTTATCAATTCGGTTCTAAGTGATTTCGCGGATTTCAGCCGATCTTCAACCGGGTCTCTGGATGATCAGATTGCCGCCATTGGCGCGCTTATCACGAGTTATGAGAGTGCCGCATCTGCATCTGGTGGATTGTCAGAAGCTGAGGATGCAAACCTCAAAACGCTCAAGCAGATCAGCCTTGATTTGTTCAAACTGCAGGAATTAAAAGCAGGCGGCACCACAGGCGAGGACGCAAAGAAGTTAAAGTCCGCCCGGGATCTGCTGGACACGCTCGAGCAGGAAGTCGCGCTCAATGCCGTGATTGTAGCCCATGGCAAAACTTCAGCCGAGGTGTTCAATCACCGGCTTGGGCTTGAGCGCGCGAGATACGCGCTGAAGGTCGCGGAATTACCGCTCGCCAAAGAGATCATGGCCGCCTGGGACCACGCCAATCCATCACGCGATCCGCAAGCTGAGCGCCTTGAGAACTTCCATCGGATTCTGGCGGCGACGCGCGCGCAAGCCGCTTTGTCCCAGACAGCGGCCGATCAGATGCTCGCCAATCTGCGCCAAGAAGAAGCGGTGCGGATCGCCATTCTTGTGCATGGCAAAGACAGCGTGCAGGTCACGGATCTGCGGTGGGCAGCTGAAGAACGGGTTTTGAACGCACAGCTTGACGCAGCAAATATCGCCGGTACCAACCGGGCTGAAATCGTCGCGTCAGCCAGAGCCGCCTATGATGCTGAGACTGCAACCAATGCCTGGGCGGATGCGATGGCTGGTGTGCGCTCAGAGGTCGATGCGATCTTAAGCGGTATCGCCAATCTCGGCAGCGGGTTGATTGGCAACGCCGCCAAGCAAGTTGAGATCGACGCGCTGCGCGCTGGCAAAACCGTGCGCGAGGCGGCAAGGGCCGCAACGGCATTTAAGCGCGATGTGGATTTCGACGGTCAAGCGGCCGGTGCGAGTTGGTTTGACCGTACTTTCACAATTCCAGCCAAACGCGGCCTCGCGGAATATGGCGATCTGCTGGATGAAACGCTTGATGCGGAACGTGCGGCCGCACGAAAACGCAACCAGACCAAAGGCGGCGGCGGTTCCGCCAAGCAACAAGACGCCCTGGCAAAACTGATCAGCAAAGAGCGTGAAGAGCTGGCGATCCTGCGCGTTGTTGATCCGCTGCAAAAGGAGCTGATCAAGAACCGCGAAGCGCTGGCTGGCGCAACCGGCGTTGAGCGCGACATGGTGACCGCGCTGATCGCCGCGCGGATCCGTGAGACCGCCCAGATGGAGGCGTTGCAAGACAGCTATGATACTTTTGGCAGTACCGCGCTGAGCTCGCTGGATGATCTGATCGTTCAGGGCAAAGATTTGGACGACGTTTTGGCTGGTCTTGCCCGCTCGCTGGCATCCGCTGCCCTTCAGGCGACCGTGCTTGGTACCGGTCCTCTGGCAGGTCTGTTTGGCACGGCGGGTGGTGGTGGTTTGTTCGGCTCGCTCTGGAAAACCATCTTTAGAGCTGAAGGCGGGCCGGTCACTGGTGAAGGTGGTCCGACCGAAGACAAAGTCATGATGTTTGCCTCACCTGGCGAATATGTGGTTAAGGCGGCACAAGCGAGCCGTCATCGCTCCTTGCTGGACGCGATCAATTCCGGCGCGATTGACGCTCTGCCGGCGTTTGCAGCCGGCGGTGCGATTGGCCCGGTGACCGCAGCGCCGTCGTTTCTGGCCCATAACACCAACGCCAGACCCGCCACATTCGATCAGACACCACAAAAAGTGGTGGTTGAGCTCCACCTCTCGGATGATCTTGATGCCAGGATTGATGATCAATCCCAGGGCGTTGCTCTCAGGGTGATGAAAGATGGCATTGAAGAGTTCAGCAATGTCGGTCTGACTTACCGCGTCAAACAGATTGTTAGTGATGAGAGGGCCGTCGGATGAGCGCGTTCACCTTTCCCCTGTCTCTTGCTGATTTTCTTGATCTGTTGCCCATCAATTCCTTGTCTTTGGATAATCCCGAGCAGGTTGAAGTGTCCGGCACGGGTGGCGGTGAAATCCTGACGGCCGAGCTTGGGCCTCGCTTGTGGCAAGGCGAGATTAAACTCGGCCGCATGACCCGGTTTGAAGCGGCCAGTGCGGGAGCTCTGATTGATCTGGTGCGCGGACCAGGTCGCGGTTTCATGGTCAGTGATCTTGTGCGCCTTGGGCCTGCTTATGATCCAACGGGGGTGTTTATTGCGGGCTTCACGCCGCAGATCGCTGCGCTGAATGGGGATAATTGCCGCCTGAAGATCAGCGGGCTGCCACGGCGCTATGTGCTGAGCCGGGGTGACAAACTGGCGTTTGCATATAGTGCGGCTCCAACACGCTATGCCTTGCACCGGATCGCGTCTCTGTCGGTTACAGCCGATGAGGCGGGCCTGACCGACTGGATTGAGGTGACGCCAAATATTCGCACCGGTGCCGCCGTTACGGATGCGATCTCGTTGGTGCGCCCGAGCTGCAAAGCCGTGTTGATCCCCATGAGTTCAACAACCGGCACGGCAAAGCGCACCATTACCGATGGTGCTTCTTTCAAATTCATTCAGACGTTGAGGTGATTGATGCGCAGCTATGATGCACCGACCCTTGCTGAGCTGACAGATCGCTCCGGGCTGATCTCGCGGCAGTTTCTTTGGCTCACGGCAAAGAACCGTGACACTGGATTGCCTGAGCCGGTTGGCTTTTGGAACGGTGAGGATCACGAGGATATCACGATCAATGCAGTCGTGCGCACTTACTATGCTGCCGGTGCGCATCTCAAAATCCCCAGTATCATAACCGAGGTCGGCGTTCAGGTTCGCACGCTCCGAATTACAATGAGCCCGCTTTCACCGGAAGTGGCAACTGCGCTTCGGGGATATGACGCGCGCCACGCACCGGTTGAGATCCACCGCGCTCTTTATGACAAACACACTCGCACTCTGATCTCCGAGCCAAAGCAGGTGTTCACAGGCTTTCTGAACAAGATCAGCATACCAACACCTGAGACTGGCGGCACGGCCACTTGCACCCTGTCCGTGGTGTCATCGGCCCGGAGCCTGACCCGCAAGTTAGCCCTTAAGAAATCCGATGAAAGCCAGCAGCTGCGCGCCGGGGATCGCCTGCGCAAACATGCCGATGTGTCCGACACTGTCACCACCTATTGGGGGGAGAACAAGGTATGACCCGACCTCCTAATATGAAACGACTTTCTGACTGGCATCACCGTCTTTCCATCTATCTTGGCTCCGTGAGACAAACCCCGTTTGCGCCGGGCCAGATGGATTGCGCGCTGTTTGTCGCTGGGGCCATTGAAGCAATGACCGGCGAGGATCTGTCAGCAAGTTTTGCGGGCAATTACACCACCCTTAAAGGCGGCTTTAAGCAGCTTAAAAAGGCCGGGTTCAGGGATCTGGTTGCCCTGTCTGAAGCGCATCTGTCTGAGGTGCCGGTGTCCATGGCGCAAGTGGGTGATATCGCGCTGCTGAGCTCAGAGGACGGCCTCGCCTTTGGTCTGGTGCAGGGTGAGCATATCTTTGTGCGCCATCCAGACGGTCAGGCCGTGTTGCCGCTCTTAAGCGCTGTCAGGGTGTTTCGGATATGAGATGGTTTCTGTTTCTCTGTGCTTTGTTTCTGGCCGCACCGCTTCCAGCCAATGCGGGACCAATGCTTCTTGGCCTTTTGGTCGGGCCGGGAACGTTCACCATTGCTGGTTTGGCCATAAACTCACTCGGCTTTCGTCTGCTGGCCACTGTGGCCCTGTCAGCCCTGGCACGCGCCATGCAGCCCAAACCAACCCAGCCGGGCATCCGCAGCGAATACCCAAGTGGTGGTGGGACCAACGCCCAGACCTTCATGCTGGGGCGCATCGCCTCGGCTGGCAACAAGACATCCCCTCCTTATTCCCATGGCTCAGCTGGTGGCACGCCAAACGCCTATCTGACGCTGGTGCGGGATTTTGGCGATATGCCTGGCACGTCACTCAACCGGGTCATGATCAATGATGAATATGTGACGCTTGATACTGTCGCCCACGCCGATTTTGGCTATCCGATCCTTGAGTTTCGCGAGAGCGGCACGGATTACGGCTGGGTCAAATTCTATGATGGCAGTCAGACCGTGGCTGACCCGTTCATGCTGGCCACCTTTGGTGCTGATCCAGATTACCCATGGACGGCCGACATGGTGGGCACCGGCGTGCCATACGGCCTGTTTACCTTTCGGTTTAACCGCGAGCGGTTTTCTCAGGTGCCAAAGGTCATATGCGAGTTTGACGGCATCCCACTTTATGATCCGCGTCTTGATACCAGTGTCGGTGGCACCGGCAGCCATCGATGGGCCGATCCTGCCACCTGGGAACAAACCACCAATCCACAAGTCCACAAATACAATATCCTGCGCGGCCTGACCTTGCCCGATGGCAATATCTGGGGCGGGGAAGCGGCTGAAGAGGATCTGCCGCTTTCCAATTGGTTTGCCGCAATGAACGTCTGTGACGTGGTGGCAGATGGCGAGGCCACAGCACAATATCAGGCCGGGCTTGAAGTTGCCGTCGATCAGGCACCGGCTGACATTATTGATGAGCTCGACAAAGCTTGTTCGGGCCAAACAGTTGAGATGGGTGGCATCTGGAAAACCCGCACCGGGGGTCCCGGTCTGCCGGTTTATTACCTGACTGATGACGATATCATCGTGACCAAAGAACAGAGCTTTGATCCGTTTCCGGGACTTGAGGCGACCTATAACGGGGTGCAGGCCACCTATCCTGAGCCCGACAGCTTTTGGGCCACAAAGGACGCACCACCACGCTACAACGCGACTTACGAGACTGAGGATCAGAACCGGCGTCTGGTCGCCGCGTTGCAATTGCCCGCCGTGTCAAATTCCGATCAGGTTCAGCGCCTGATGGAAGCCTATATCAAAGAAGAACGCCGGTTTCGTCGCCACAACATCTTCTTGCCACCAGATGCAGCGATACTGGAACCCCTTGATACTGTGTCCTGGACGTCTACCCGCAACGGCTATGTCGCCAAGGAATTTGAAGTCTCCCAGATTGAGGATCATCTTTCCAATTGCAATCAGGCCATTGCAATCCGCGAGCGCGACAATGCTGATTATGACTGGGTTAGTGGCGACATGCTGCCAACCAGTGTCGCGCCTTCAGGCCGCACACCCCCGGCCGCGCAAACCGTGCCGGGCTTTGCGCTCGCAGCAACTACCGTCAAGGACGCGGCCTCCGTGGACCGGCGACCAGCGGTTCAGCTGTCCTGGACAAGCGCCAATCTTGATGATGTGCGCGCCTTGCGCTGGCAGGTGCGCATAAAGGCCAGCGGGGTGGCGGTGGCTTCAGGCTCAACCCATGATTTTGACGCCGATGGTGTCAAAGTTTCAGACGGGATTTTGCCCGGTGTTGAATATGAGGCTCGCGCCCGTTTGGTTGTCGATCGACAAACGTCCTGGACCGGCTGGTTGGCGGCCACCACGGCTGATCTTAAGATCGAAACAGTCGACGTGGCCAGCGGGGCGATTTCAAACCGATATGCTGGTTATACCGCTGCGGCATTGGCCATCACGACGGCCTGGCAGGCGCTCAGAACCAACACGATTAATATTGACGGCAATGATCTGATCGTCGGCTTCAGCATGACGGCGCATGGCATGGAAGAGTTGGAAATCCGCGTCAAGCTCGATGGCGTGGTTAAGCGCACGCTGAACACCAATGGCGGTTTTGTCTACCGGGATTTTGGCGGCGGCTATGAACTCGCTTGGGTGTGGGACAATCTGATTACCTATTCGTTCGTGCTGACAAACGGCGTCACCGACACGGACGTCGATATGGTTTTAGAGGCCCGCTACACCACCGGCAGCAATATCTCGACCCCCATGGAAATCGAAGAACGCAATCTGTGGTCTCTGGAAACAAAGAGGTGAACCGATGACCCTGTCACAATTTGAAACCCAGCAAATCCGATGCCGGACCAGTCGCTGGCATTCACACACCAGGCGCAGCTTAACAGGTCGCATTTTGACCCAACCGAATGAAAGGAACATCACATGGCCCTCACGACAGTAAATGTCAGCGGTCGCCTGCCGCTTCCAGATGACACAAACCCCGCCTCTTGCATTGTTGAGTTTCTGCTTTCAGCAATTGATACAGATGCCATTGATGACGCGGCCGTCATTCCCGCTGTTATCACCACCCTGACGGATGGAACCGGCTCGATCTCCATTAATCTTTGGCCCAATGATCGCGGCATTCGAAACACCTGGTACAGCGTAACTGCAAAGCTGGCTGACGCCGGTGGCACAAAGTCGTTTTCCCTTGGCCTGCTCCAGCTTCAGGACGGTGTGAATGTTCGCCTTGAAGACGTGCTTTCGGTTTCGGTCGCGGATGCGCCGGACGTTGATTTCAGCGCCGCGCAATACGCAGCACTCGCCCAGCTATGGGCCGAGGAAGCCGAGGATGTGGCCGTTGAGCCGGGCAAGTATTCAGCCTTTCACTGGGCGCAAAAAGCCATGGCGGCGGCCTACAACCCGGCTTCAGTCGCGATCACAGGCGGGTCAATCAACGGTGTCACAATCGGCGCGGGCACGCCCAGCACGGGGGCGTTCACAACCCTCACTACAACCGGTAATGTCGGCGTCGGCACTATTTCACCGGGAGCGAGGCTTGAAGTTGCAAATACTGCCGCCGAACTACGCCTACGCTCAACGGGAGCGGGTGACGCTATAATCAGAGCTTATGTGAACGCCGCTGAGGCTGGTAAGATTGGCTTTACAGATGCGAATGAGGTTTACTTTGAAGCCAACGGTGCCGAAGCACTGAGGATTGACAGCAGCCGAAAGATAACAATCAACGGAACATCCGGCCACGCATACCTGAACGTAATCGGTCCGTCTGGACGACCAGTCTCAATTTCAGAATACGACATTGCATCGAACGCACAATTCCAAGCGGATAGTGGCAATCTTCACAGCCTGTATATTGCCGAAGCTGCGAGTGGAATGATTATTCAGGTCACAGATGGCACAACTAGTGGCACGGCAGCCAAGCCGCTCAACCTTCAACCCCATGGTGGTGATCTGGATATCGGTTCGACAGTCGTAATGATGTCAGCCCTTCCAACAAGCGATCCATCCAACACAGGTCAGTTGTGGAATAACAGCGGCGCTATGGCCGTCAGCGCATAACCCCAAAAAGGAAAGCAAATGGCAAAAACCTTCACTTGGAAACTCAACGCAAAGGTTCTTGAATCCTACACGTCCGAGGCGGGAGACACGTTTGAAAATGTGATTGAGCAAATTCACTGGCGCTGTGAAGTCAGTGAAGGCGATCAGATCAAGGATGTCTATGGATCGCTCAGTCTTCCGAAACCAACCAACGTCGAAACCTACGTAGATATATCGGCGATTTCAGCCGCAAGCGATGACGACAAGAAAGCCATGATCCTTGGTTGGGCCGAGATTCTGGAACCCGGTTTCAAACAAGCAACCGAGGACAAGTTGGCCGAGCGGCTTGATGCCGCTGTCGCCGCGCCCGTCGTGTCAAACGTCACCATCCTCTAACCCTAAACATCGAAAAGGTAAGAACATGAACATCGACTTTTCACAAAAAATCACTGACCTGACCGGCTCAGATATCGACGAGCTCGGACAGGCGCTTACGCTGGGCCATGTGGCGGCATCCTCATGTGCGACGCCTGTGCCAGAGGGCAAGCTTTCCTCTGACAACCCTTTGCGCGCCGGTGAGCTGGCGATGATGCTGTACTCTGCTAAGTCATTCAGTATCACCACAGAGGACATCGTGCTGATCCAAAAGCGGCTTCCATTCCGCTGGGCCCCACATGTTCAGTTTCAGGCGCACAGCATGCTTGAAAACGGCACGCCGGAAAAGACCGGGCGCAAGGATGCAAAAACCTCCAATGGGTAACGGGCTTGGTCCCATATGGTTTCCGGCACCTGTCAGGGCCATTCTGACCCGCCTCAGCGCCTTGTTCTTTAGCGAGGCCGGTTGGGAAAAGCACGACGAAGGATATGCCCGTGGTTATCCCGCGCGAGCTGTCTGTGATCGCAAGTTCTTCCAAGCGATGCTGCGAGACGCCAGCCGTGTTGAAACGACCGGCCGGGTTTGGGTGTGCATTTGGCTCGCCGGGTTTTTCTGGCTGATGGTCCGGCTGTTCGGATGGGCCAGCTACCGCCGTTTCTAGGGTATTGAACGGGAGGTCAAAGGGTGTTTCAGCACCCTTCAACACGGGGGTGAATGTGAGAACAACCCCGCCGACCAGTACAAGGATAATGGCCGCTCCCTTCCCACGCGCGTGGGAGCGTGCAACCTGCGGTGATTCTAGACCCAATGAAAAGACCTATTCTAACCCCCGTTACACCCGTAAATCCCGTCGCGCCCTGGTTGGGTGGCAAACGCAATCTGGCAAAGCGCATCACAGCGATAATCGACGCCATCCCACATGACACCTATGCCGAGCCCTTTGTTGGCATGGGCGGCATCTTCCTGCGCCGCTCAATGCGCCCCAGAGCCGAAGTGATTAACGACTATGGTCGCGACATCGCCAATCTGTTTCGCATCCTGCAGCGGCACTATCCGCAGTTCCTTGAAGTGCTGAGGTTTCAGCTCACCACCCGGGTTGAGTTCATTCGCCTGGTCGAAACCAACCCAGACACCCTGACGGACCTCGAGCGCGCAGCCAGGTTCCTCTACCTGCAGCGCACGGCCTTTGGCGGCAAGGTTTCTGGGCGGAATTTCGGTGTCGCAAAGGATCGGCCGGGCCGGTTCAACCTGACGACGCTGGAACCCATGCTCGAGGATCTGCATTCCAGGCTTTCAGGCGTGGTAATCGAGTGTCTGGATTTTGGTGATTTCATCAGGCGCTATGACAGTCCGAAAACGTTCTTCTATCTCGATCCACCCTACTGGGGCTGTGAGAACGATTATGGAAAATCGGTGTTTGAGCGGGCTGATTTCCAGCGGATCGCGGATCTGCTGGCCGGGATCAAAGGCCGGTTTCTGATGTCGATCAATGATGTGCCGGAGATCAGGGAGGTGTTTGCTGGGTTCAGGATTGAGGAGGTGGCGACCACGTATACGATTGGCAAGACGAATGATGCGCGTGGGGCAAGGGCGGAGTTGTTGATCGGGAGCAGGTAACAGGGAGGTGTTACTGGCTGCGGCAAAGGCGTGGCGGATGTTGAGGGGGAGAAGTTTAGAGTTTTGCTTAGCCGTGACGAATCGATGAAGTTGGGATAGCCTCCGACCAATAGGAATTTATTTTAGGATATTAGCATGGCTAAAGTTGGTCGATTTCTTGAGTATCGAAGAGCTTTGTGGTTCTCAGATGTTAACGATATTGAGGCTCAGTTGAGGTTGGTTTGGGGGCGGCTATCCAGCAATAGAGATCGAATTATCGAACGCTCGGATGGTGCTTCTGTTATGGGTATGCGGCACCGTGACTTTGGCCAGAATGGCATAGCAATTCACTGCGCCAAATATGTCGAGAGGCAAGGTGTGGGTGTTGTGAGTATGGTTGAAGTACCTTCATCCAACTTGGCTGAACGCAGGCCCGGGAATGACGAAAATTTCCTGAATTCCGATTTCATGGCTCTGATAAAAGGGGAACATGTGATTACACTTGGTGCCGGACAAAACGCAGCGGCGTTGAGGAGTTATTTGCATGGTCTTTTTCTGAAAGGCGGACTTCACGAAGACGCAACAAAATTCGATATTGTTCGTGTGGGCAACGCAGGTACACTTGCGCGTATAGCAGCGAACGGGGTTGCCAGTGTAGGATTAAACGTCGCAATTGATGAAGCGACGTCAGTAGTGTTGGATGAGCAAAGACGGCCGCGTACTGTTTTTCAGAAACTTTCTTGGCCTGTTTCGAGTATGGTAGACGCGGTTGTGGGCGCAGAGAGTAAAGCTTCGCAAATATCCGACAGCCGCAAAGGCTCGGTGAAAGTTCTTCTCAGTGTTCCTGGCTCTGATCTGGAAACTGCGCAGTCAGGTTTGGATGGGATCGCAGAGGAGCTTTTCGAGGACGAGGATGCACACGACTATCTAATTACACTGCGCAACGGTGAAACCATCAAGCCAGGCGAACTTGCGGTCAAGAAACATGTGCGACTTGAGAAAGAAGCCAACACAGTTGATATTGACGAAGTCTGGGATGAATTGAATACTTTTATGTCAGAGCTCAGAAATTCAGGCCAATTGGAGGCTTAGGTTGAAAGTGGCTGGAAGAGAAATCACAATCGATTGGATGCGCCTATCTGTTCTGTTGATAGGCGCCATAGTATCGCTGAGCGCCGGTTACTATTTGCAGCCAATGATTTCGGGCAACAAAGAAGCGATCAACACAATAGTCACAATATTCTCAATTCTCGCCGGGTTTCTGATTGCGGTGATAACCTTTATAGCCGATCCGGTAATCAAAGCGGCCAATGGCTGGCAGGATTTGCAGCACAAAAAAAGAAATGTTCGAAACAAAATATTCAGGCACCGGCTGTTATTCTATTTTTACCTAATCTCCCTCGGATTAGCACTGTCTATGTTTTTGCTTCCAAGCACCTTTGTCAAAACTACGATCTGGTTGGAGCGTGGGTTCCTAACCGTATCTACTTTTGTTTTTCTTGCTTCGTTTAAATTACCGGGTTCCCTAATGGATCTTCAAATGGCCCGTTATGAAGCCGAGCTGGAGGACAAGAAACCGGAGGTACTTAAGGATATGGGCATGCCAAAGAGTTCGGACACTACAGAACTTTAAACCGCTGTTTAATCCCTGTTTCACAAAACACGTTTGCTGCAATTAGCATGCCCAAAGAGCTGACACGTTTCCTTCGTTTTTCCACCAACACTTTTTTTTGTGCTACATTTTAACGCCGGACAAAAACGTCTGCGCAACTTGCCGATGAGGGTAATTTGGTAGAAGTTGACGTTGATGAAGGAGATGAGGAATGACAGATTTTTCCATAGAAGACGAAATTCAGTACTTAAATCTATTGCGCTTCGCGCTAGATAAAAAATCTGTAGACCCAGGAATCTTCTATATTGGTACAGACGGTTCCAAAAGATTTGGTGATGAAAAAATCAATTTAGTAAAAACTTTGGACAATAGTTGGCATGTATTTCTTGCTGACAGGGGCAATGTGATCGAACTTGCCGAACATCAAAGCCTTTATCGGGCGTGTAAAGACTTTTACTGCAGACTGATCAGTTGCCCATCACCGTGGGATTTCCGATCAGAAATGGAAGCTACACTCAGCCGTTAAACCGCCAATTAACAAAAACACGTTTGCTGAATAAACCTAGCTCAAAGTGCTGACACGTTTCTTTCGTTTTTCCGCCAACATTATTTTCGCGCTACAGCTACAACAACAAACAGCGCTACAACTAAAAGAGGTCACATTGAGTGTAGGGGGATCACACTCGATTCAGGTAGCCACCTAAGCAATTGATTTATATGGAACCCAGAGGCGGACTCGAACCACCGACCTAGTGATTTTCAGCCCATCCAGATTGCCGAAAATCTTCATTTTTGAAGGCATTCACACATAGGTGGGTTTCATTTCTAGTGGTTGCTGTGGGACGAGTGTGAAGGGTGTAGGTTAAAAAGCTGCCCTTCGCTGCAAGTTACACTAAGGTCTGCTGATGGAGACGAAGTTCGAATTCGCCGCAGCCGCACCGATGACCGCTTTCTGGCGAATGACCAAACGTTTCGTTGGGAAAGTGATGGCAACCCTGCGGGTTTGAGTGAAACCAACGCATTATGGGCAAAGGACCATCAACCTGTTAGTCTGTACGGAAGTTCTCAAAAGTTTAGGCATTTCTTATGGCAATTCATCGAAACGTTTTACCGCAACTCGACGGTGGCCTTTTTGTAGCTTCCACTGGCATGGAAACCGATCTCATGTTCAACCAGGGTATCGATCTGCCCGGGTTTGCCTCTTATCCGTTGCTGGAGACCAAAGCGGGACGCGCACGGCTGGATGGCTATTACCGTGATATGATAGCTGTTGGAAAAGAACACGGAATTGGCGTTATCCTCGAAAGCCCGACATGGGTTGCCAACAGGGATCGCGGTGCGACCATTGGTTACTCATCCGAACAACTGGTTGACCTGAACAAGCAGGCCATAGCCCACATGAGCGAAGCGAGAGACACGTTTGGCGATCTGCCAACGCTGATCAGCGCCAATGTCGGACCACGCGCCGATGCCTACGCCACAAGCGAACAAATGAGCGCAGAGGAAGCCGAAACCTATCATACCGAGCAAATCGCAGCGCTGGCAGAAACGGAGGTGGACGTGATCAGCGGCTACACACTTGCCTACCCTGCTGAGGCCGTCGGAATCGTACGCGCAGCCAAGCGCTTTGGCCTCCCGGTGATCATTGCATTCACGGTTGAGACCGACGGGCACCTGCCGACAGGAGCCTCACTCAAAGAGGCGATCACTCAAGTGGACGCGGAAACGGACGGTTATGCTGCATACTTTATGATCAATTGCGCGCATCCTGATCACTTTGAAAATGTGTTGTCCGATGATCCCTGGATGCAACGTTTGCGTGGCATCGTCGCCAATGCGTCGCGATGCAGCCATGCAGAGTTGGATGAAGCCGAAGAGCTTGACGATGGTGATCCAGATGAACTCGGCCAGCAGCTTGCTGAAATTCGGAGCAGGTTCCCACATATCAGCGTTCTTGGAGGATGCTGCGGTACAGACAAACGCCACCTATCAAGCATTGCTAGATCAGCAGTCGTCGCCGAAGCAGACCTTCGCTGCGCCACGGAAAATCGGTAAAGTTGGCTCAAACCAGAAGTTCGCTGCGATAACCACGAACGTCTGCAATGGGTGGGAAGTGTCGGGCTAACAATTCGCCAGCGCTGTTTTAAACCGCCGTTAAACCCCTAATTCACAAAAAAGCGTTTGCTGCAATTATTGGTGTCAAACCCTGAAAATATCCGTGTCACGCTACATCCAAGCCCACTCGGGTGACCCGATGGTGACCGAGGACCTCTTGCAAAATGGTGACCGGACGCCAAAGAGGTAGCGGGATACCTCGTAACCTACTCTAATATATATCAAAAATTGTAAGAAACTTGGTGGAGCCAGGGGGAATCGAACCCCCGACCTCTTGCATGCCATGCAAGCGCTCTCCCATCTGAGCTATGGCCCCTTTTCGCGGGTGGGTTTTGCATCCCGCCCGTGGGTATGTAGGCAAAGCCGGAAACCAGATCAAGCCAAAAAGCGCCAGTTCCCGGCCTTTGAAATCAGATTTCGTCTTTCTCTACGGCGACGTCGGCAAGGTCATCCAGATTGACCGTATCATCGTCGTCTTCGTCTTCCAGCAGTTCCTCGTCAATGTCGTCTGCCGTCGTTTCTTCTTCGTCGTCCAGAACCCCTACTTCGTCCAGATCATCGGCCGCGGCTGGTTCTTCAACCTTGACCGGCTTTTCGGCCACGGTTCCACGGGTTTTCTGCTGGGTCAGGCTGGCAACATCAAAGCTGGCTTCGCAGGACGGGCAGGTCATCGGATCATTTTGCAGATCGTAAAAACGGACAGCACATTTAGGGCAGACGCGCTTTACGCCCCATTCTTCTTTGGGCATTTGAGAAACCTCATTAAGGCCGATTCAGGACAATTGCTGCCAACTGCCACACCGGGGCAACCTTTGTCAAAGGCTTTGATGGTGAATCCTTGGCAGGTGGCATTTCCGGGGCCAATTTCCGCTGGCAAATGCGCCACCAGCACGCGGCCGACTACTTGGCTGTTTACCGCAAAAACGCGCTGGATTAGACTTGGGGCTATGATCAAGACCGTCCAGATAGGCTCACCCCCGATCGAGGTGCATTTGCGCCGCTCAACGCGGGCCCGGCGGTATTCGCTGAAAGTTTCCAATGCAGATGGCACCGTCAGCCTGACCCTGCCCAACCGCGCCTCGGAACGCGCCGCTTTGTCTTTCGCCAAACGGCAAGAGGAATGGCTGCGCGCCGCCCTAGGCAAGCTGCCGCCGCTGACCGCACCCGTCTATGGCGGCACGATCCCGTTTGAAGGCCGCGATGTTGTGCTGCAACCGGGTGCTGGTCGCCTTGTCCGGCTTGAGGGTCAGTCGCTGCTGGTGCCCGGCACGCCAACGGCTTTACCGGCCAAATTGCGCGGCTTTCTAAAGGTTCAGGCGCGCGCCAAGCTGGTGGATGCGTCGCAGATTTATGCCGATCTTTTGGGGCGGAAACTGGCGCGGGTGACTTTGCGCGACACCCGCTCGCGTTGGGGGTCCTGCACTGAGGCGGGTAATCTGATGTTTTCCTGGCGTCTGATCATGGCCCCGCCTGAGGTGTTGAAATATGTCGCCGCACATGAGGTGGCGCATCTGGTTGAAATGAACCACTCGGCGGATTTCTGGCAACAGGTCGAAGGGCTGATGCCCGATTATCAGACACCGCGCCGTTGGCTGAAACAAAACGGCACGCAATTGCACCGGGTGCAGTTCTGAACCACGCTTCGGCGCTTTAAGGCTCAGTTGGCCCATTTGTCAGGCGCGCGGCCCCGGCAACCCTTGACGCACCCGAAATTTGTGATCACAATTCAAGCCATGACAACCAATCAAAAAACCGCCGCACAACCGCCCGAAACCGGGCTGGCGCATGAACGGGTTTACCGCACCTTGCGCCATCAGGTCATGTTCGGCGAGCTCCCCCCCGGCGAGGCGCTGACCCTGCGCGGCATCGGCACCAGCTTCAACGTCAGCATGACCCCGGCGCGTGAGGCCGTGCGCCGTCTGGTGGCCGAAGGGGCGTTATCAATGTCCGCATCGGGGCGCATCACCACACCCGAAATCGGCAATGACCGTTTGGAAGAACTCGCCGCGATCCGTGCTTTGCTGGAACCCGAACTGGCCTGCCGCGCCTTACCGCGCGCCCATCCGGCGCTGATTGACCGGCTGCGGTCGATCAATTCGACCGTGGATCAGATGGTCGTGAAGCAGGATGCGTCAGGCTATATCCGCAGCAATCTGGAGTTTCACCGCACGCTTTACCTCAGGGCGCAGGCCCCCGCGATGCTGGCGATGGTGGAAACCCTGTGGCTGCAACTCGGCCCGACCATGCGCCAACTTTACAGCCGGATGCAGCGCGGCGGGCGACTGGGGCATCACCGGGCCATTCTGGCCGCCCTCAGGGCGGGGGACGAACAGGCCCTGAAACTCGCGGTGCGCGAGGATGTGACCCAAGGCCTGCGTATGCTGTCGGTTTAGGGTCTGGACCCGGTATTTTATAATCACGCCCTTACATCAAACCCAGCGACAGCGGCGTTTTCGCCTCGGATCATAACATTGCCAAACGAGGCGACACTGGGGTTCTTCCGCATAACCCGACACGACGAATGGGAAGATTTCCGGGACAAGGCCACAGGTAACTTCCATTTGGTATCGCTCAAAGAATACAAGCGTGTTTAGCGCAGGAACATCCAATCAACTTCAAACCAAGCCCAAGGTCGGCTAAGCGGGACTTAGCGGGCCTTGGTGGATCCACAAATTCGCGGATACGTGACTAATGCGTCAACCTTGACCGCTCCCAGTCGGCTCGAATTTGCTCCATCTTCAAATCGGTTACTCCATCTACATCATTGCAACAAAAATAGGCTATGTTAAGCGCAGGATAGAGGCCGTGAAATGGTGCGATCTGCTCCATTAGAACTATCGCCTCAGATACCGTATGCGATGAGTTGTTAACCATTGTACACGCTGCCTTAGCCACTGACTCGGCAAGTGGATGATCGATATGCATACGCCAAACATCTATCAGATTTAAAAGGATTTCTTCTGATGCAAAGCTGCTGACTGGAGGTCTGCAAAGTTCTTCGAGGACCATGAACATTGCTGGCAGAGAAATGGAATGAGCTTGAACGATTAGCTCCTCTGCTGCGCGAGCGTCTTCATATGGAAAACCACAGTCAATGAGTTCTGCAAATTCTAATTCGTTCATACTGGTCAATTTCAAATTGGTGGGCAAAGTTACTACCAGAATTGCACTGGTCGGACTATTATGACAAGGCTGGATTTTCCCTTTCCAACGTAAAGTCACTGACGCTTCTGGCGCTTCTCTGCCATTCAACGAAACCGCAAACCATGTTTGGTGGGTGTTTGAAATTCAGGCCATTTCAATCGTGGGAATATTAAATCCAGACTCAAATATTTAAAACCAGCTAATGACTAACACTAAAGGCAGGAAAGGACGCAGCGCAGCGTTTTGGCCGACCGCCTTGGCAAAAATATCATAGTTTCCAACATGCCGCCCGACATCCGGGTCCGAGCACGGTTTTCAGGTGCCAACAACCCCGCCCTGCCTCGCCCGTAGGTCTTGCATTCAACCGCAATTGCGTGTCCCTTTGGCCGAGCGACAAAAAGGTGCCCCGATGACAACACGCTTTGCCCAAAGGATGGAGGCCGTACAACCCTCGGCCATCCGCGAATTGCTGGAACTTGGCGCGGACCCGACGATCATCTCGTTTGGCGGCGGTTATCCTGACGCCACAATGTTCCCGGCAGATCAACTGACCGCCATTTTTCGCGAGGTGATCCAGACGCCGGGTGGCGATGCAATGCAATATGGCCCCTCAGACGGGCTGCCACGCCTGCGCGCACAAATCGCTGACCTGATGGTCGCAGATGGAACGCCTTGTGCGCCCGAGGACGTGCTGATCCTGCAAGGCTCCCAGCAGGGGCTTGATTTTGCGGCCAAGATGCTGGTCGATCCGGGCGACGTGATCATAACCGAAGACCCGACATTTCTGGGCGCCCTGATCGCCTTTAACACCACCCAACCCGTCTACGCCGCCATACCGATGGATGACGAAGGCATGCAGATGGACGCGCTGGAAGCCGCGCTAAAGGCCAACCCGCGCAGCCGTCTGATCTATACCGTGCCGGATTTTCAGAACCCGACTGGCGTGACGCTGTCTCTGCCCCGGCGCAAGCGGCTGATGGAACTGGCCAACGCCTATGACGTGATTGTGCTGGAAGACACGCCCTATCGCCACATCCGTTTCACCGGGGAAAACCTGCCGACGCTAAAGTCGATGGACACCCAAGGGCGCGTCATTCACCTTGGAAGCTTTTCCAAGGTCTTGGTGCCCGGCCTGCGTGTCGGCTGGGCCGTGGCCGCGCCTGTTTTGCTGGAAAAGATGGGGCTTTTGAAGGTGGCGGCTGATACCCAGACCTCGACCCTCAACATGGCGGCAACCAGCCTGTTTCTTGACCGCTACGATCTGGGCGCGCATATCGACAAGCTGCGCACAGCCTATCGCCACAAGAAAGAGGTGATGCTTGACGCCATCCGCCAGCATTTCCCGCAAGAGGTGCACGTCACCGACCCAGAAGGCGGCTTGTTCACATGGGCCAGCTTTCCCGAAAGCTTCGACGCCGCCGCCTTTATGCGCGACGTGGCCTTGCCAGAGGCCCGCGTGGCCTATGTGCCCGGCGGCACCTTCTTTCCGGTGACCGAACGCGCCAACCACGCCCGGATCAATTATTCCGCCCAGTCAGAAGCCCGCATACGCGACGGCATCGCAGCCCTCGGGCAAGCCCTGAAAGCGCACCCTTTTACCTGAGCCAAGCAGGAAATAACCCCGTGCTACCGGATCAGTTCAAAACCAAACGCCTGACCATCCGCAATTGGCGGTCTGATCTTGCTAAGCCTTCCAAGCGACGCCAGTTGGAAGATGCTCTTACTGCGATCCTCAGCCCTGCGGTCCTTGCCCATCTGCCACCGCCGCTCCAACTTACTGCGGATAGCGGCGTTGGCGATTGGGTGTCGGCCCGTGCGGTAGAAAGCGACGTTCTGCTGGTTTCCCTGATCGGCTCAAACACGCTGATCGGCCTGCTGATTATCGCGCCGGGCCACAAAAACGCTGACCTGCGCAATCTTCATATCGGGTATCTTCTGGCGCAATCCGCTTGGGGCAAGGGATATGCCAGCGAATTGCTGTCTGGTCTGGTCACAGCGTTGAAGCCAGAAACCCCGGTGCAACTGATCGGCGGCGTAAGCCGGGACAACCCGGCCTCTGGTCGGGTTCTAAAAAAGGCGGGGTTTCAAAAAGACGAAACGCTTTCAACACCGGACACAGATGTCTTTGTTCGCCTGACAGGTTGAAAACACGGTCAGCGGCCTGACCTTAACGCGCGGCCTTGTCAAAGCGTGCCATCGCCCCGCCAACAAAGGTCTGAACCAGACGCCAGTTTTGCACGCAGTCAACAACCACCAGATCGGCGCGGTTGCCGGGTTTGATCTGGCCGCGATCCACCAGCCCCAGCGCCGCCGCCGGGTTTTGCGAAATCAGCGCCCAAGCCTCTGCCATCGACAAAACACCGCGCGCAACCAAACGCTCGGCCGCGTGGAACAGACTGGGGTAGTAGTAATCCGAGGCCAGCACGTTGCAAATGCCACCCCGAATGGCGTCTTCGGCAGACATGAACCCTTTATGGCTGCCGCTTCGCAAGACATTCGGCCCACCCATCACGACATATTCGCCCACCCCAACCGCGTCGGCCGCCACGTCTGCCGTAAGGGGAAATTCGCTTATCCGCATGCCCAGACCGCGATGCAGATGCCGTTCCTCAATTGTGCTTTCATCATGCGCCAACATCACCGCGCCCTGCCGTTTCGCCAGTTCCGCAACCTCGCGAATTTGTGCCGGAACCGCATCCGCCAGATGACTGACGCCCTGAACTGCGGCCACGTATTGCCCAAGGCTGACCCCGGCGCGTTTGGCCCATTTATCCAGCTTTTCCTGCTCGCCAGCGTCAATGGCCCGCAGGGTTTCGGTGGTGTGATCGTTGAACGCAATCGCCGGGGTCGGCTCCGTCGCCAGCCAATCCGCAATGTCATTGATTGCGTCACGGGCAAACACCTCCCACCGCAGTTGAACATGGTGATTGGCCATCAAATCCGGGCGCAAGCCTTGCAATCCCGCCATAAAACGACGCGCGGCGGCAAGGCTGCGCGCGCCCGGCTCCCACGAGGCTGTCAGGCCGTGACAGGCGGTGGTGATGCCGTTTGCCATCAGTTGGCGATCAACCGATTGCATCGCGATCCGAAAATCCATTTCGACCCCCGGACGCGGATACAGCTCGACCTCGAACGCATCACCGTGAACGTCAACGATGCCGGGCAGCACATGGAATTCCCGGCAGTCGATCTGCTGGCCCGTGGCGGGTTTGGCGTCAACGATACGACCGTTCGCGACATGTATATCCGCGATCTCTGAAGCCCCATCTGGGGTCAGAACCGTGCCACCGATCAAACTAAAGGACGATGTCACGTTCGCGTCTTTCCCCGGCGCCGCGCGCAATAACCGATCAAAGCTCGCCCGCCTCGGTCAGAACTTTGCGGGCAATGCGAAAGCATTCAAGGCTTTGCGGCACACCGCAATAAATGCCGACCACATGAATGATAGCCCGGATTTCTTCCTTGCTGACGCCGTTATTCAGCGCCCCTTTGCAATGGATTTCCCATTCGTGCATTTTGCCCAGCGCCCCGATCATCGCCAGGTTCATCATCGAGCGCGTCTTGGCGTCAATCACCTCATCGCCCCAACCAAAGCCCCAGCACCACGCGGTCATTGCTTCCTGAAACGGGCGGGTGAAATCATCGGCGGCGGCCAGATTGTTTTCCACATATTCCGCCCCCAAGGTTGCCTTGCGCTTGGCCAGCCCTTTGTCAAACAAATCGTCCATATTGTTTTCCCTTCGATAATCCCGACAGCTTTTGGGCGCAGTATCACCGCAAGGGACGGGCCATGCCAGTCTTGTTTACGTTTGCCTTAATCTTGGTGGGGCGGTCGCGAAACGGCCGGTCTAGCCTGCGTCTTCCGGGGCAAGCAAGCGCACGAACAAACCAAAGCTTTTTTGACTTAAGTTCACCCGGTCAGCGTCGGAATACTCATCCCAATTGGCCAGCATCCAACGGTCCATCGACATGCCCATGGCCATCAGGATGTCGATCAGCATGGTTTCAGGCAGATCTTTGCGAAACATGCCCAGTGTTTGACCGCGTTGGATCAACTGCACCGTCCAGGCTGTGATCTCATGGATGATCCCCTGGGTCAGTTCACGCTCTTCCGGGTTTTCCAGACAGCGATGAAACATCCGCCCGACCGACACGATTTCGGGTGATGCGTTGACCTGCTGCGTCAGATCCCCGGCGACTTTGATCACCGTTGGCCACAGGGTTTCGACCGTCAACGCCTCTAGATCAATGGCGTGGCGCGCCGCAATGATCGGCCTTAGCGCAACTTCTAGGGTTTGCTGGAACAGATCGGCCTTGTTGCTAAAATAATGGTAAAACGACGACTTGCTCATACCCACTTGGGAAATAATACGGTTCAGCGATGCCTGTTTGAACCCGTTGGCCGAAAACTCGGCCCGTGCAACCTGAAACAACAGCGCGCGTTTGTCTGCCGCCAGTTTAAGAGAGGGATGTTCAGCCATGATCTTGACACTGCCCAATTTGGGGACTACCTGTTAGTGGACCACACGGTCCAGTATCTTTTACCGCGCGACGCCTGTCTTTGCAAGTCGCGCATGCGTTCAGACGGAAGGGGTCGCAATGACCAGCTTTGGCACTATCGCATTGCCCACACGGCGCAATTTTTTTTCACTGGCTGGCGGCCTGACCGCCGCAGGCCTTCTGATCGCAATAACCGCCCAGCCCGCACTGGCGCAAGATGCGCGCAGCATCCTGAAGGGTGCGTTTGACAATTGGCGGGCCAATTCTTCGCATGCCGTGGTTGAAATGAAGGTCAAGCGCAGCAACGGCACCCGGTCGATGACGATGGAAAGCTGGACACAGGGCGACAGCAAAGCGTTGGTGCGGTTCACCCAACCAGCGCGGGATGCCGGCAACGCAACGCTGCAATTGGGCAATTCGACCTATGTGTTTAATCCCAAGCTCAATCAGGTCATAAAACTGCCCGCCAGCGCCATGACCCAATCCTGGATGGGGTCGGATTTTTCCTATAACGATCTGTCGCGCTCGCAAAAGGTGATCGACGATTACACCCATAAATTGCTGAGCACGAAATCCGCCGGGGGCAAAAAGATCTATGTGATTGAGGCGATCCCAAAACGCGGTAAACCTATCGCGTGGGGCAAGCAAATCCTGTCGGTGCGCAGCGACGGCGTGCTTTATTCCGTCGAATATTTCGACCAGTTGGGCAAGCGGGTGCGGATCATGACCGCAGACAGCATCATATCCCTTGGCGGCCGGCCCTATCCGGTGGTGTTGACGATGAAAACCGATGCCAAGCCCGGCCAGTACACCCGCGTGACAACCAAATCGGCCAGTTTCGACGTGACAATTCCGGCCTATATGTTCACAAAATCCAACCTGCAAAACCCGAGGTAACCCGGTATGATCGGCGCGCTCGCTTGGCGTAATATCTGGCGCCAGCCTATCCGAACTGCCCTGTCGATGCTGGGCATGGCCTTTGCGTCAATGTTGCTGGTTTTCATGCTGTCGTTTCAATTCGGCGGCTATGACATTATGAAATCAAGCATGCTGAAAATCAGCGAAGGCTACGGTCAGTTCCAGCCAATTGGCTACAAAGACGACCCTGAAATCTCCAAAAGCATCGCTGACCCTGCCGCGCTGATTGCCGAGCTTAACGCCTTTCCTGCCATTGGCGCCAGCACCCCGCGCAGCACCGGTTTTGTGCTGTTGGCCAATGGTGAACGCAGTTTTGCCGCCGCCATTGTCGGCGTTGATCCGGTGAACGAGCCTAAGGTTTCCACCCTGTCCACCTTGGTCAAACAAGGCCGCGCCCTGACGGGTGATGACAGCAACGCCATCATCCTTGGCGAAGGGCTGGCACGCAACCTGCGCCTTAAACTTGGTGACACGGTGACGATGCTTGGCACTGGCATGGACGGCTCGGTCGCGGCTGATGCGCTAACGCTGGTCGGGGTTTTTTCCACCGGCGTTTCCGAGATTGACCGCCAAATCGCCCAAATGCCAATTTCCCGGTTTGACGAGGCTTTCCTGATGGAAGGTGCCGCCAATGTCATCGCTATCGGTGGAGACGAATTTTATGATATCGAGGCGTTGGGCCCCCAGTTGCGCAAAGTCGCGGCAAAACATGGCGTCGTTTATCTGGACTGGGGTGAAATTCAGCCCGCCATCAAACAGGCAATCGCGCTGGATATGAGCACCGCCATGATGATGTATATCACGCTGGTGATCGTTGTCGTCTTTATCATCCTCAACACGCTTTACATGTCCGTTCTGGAACGCACCCGCGAATTTGGCATGTTGCTGGCCCTTGGCATGAAACCCAGCCAGATCGGGCGCATGGTCTGGATGGAAATGATCTTGCTTTCCCTGATCGGCAACGGCATTGGCATCGTGCTGGGCATTGCCCTGACCGCCTATTTCCAATCGGTCGGCATCGCGTTTGAAGGCATGGATGAAATTTTCGCCCAGTGGGGTCTGCCGTCGCGCATGTATCCTTATATGACACCGTTTCGGGTGCTGGCTGGTCCCGGTGCAATCATCATCTCGATCACGCTGCTTGGTATAATCCCTTACCGGCGCACCCTTGGACTGGAACCCGTTTCAGCGATGAACGCGTGATGAATACTGTAAAGACATTTGCCCCGCTTGCATGGCGCAACCTTTGGCGCAACCCAAGGCGCACGGTGATCACGCTGATCGTGGTGTCGGTTGGCCTGTGGTCGGTGCTGTTTTTCAACTCGTTCCTGACCGCTTGGGGCGAAGCCAGCAAAGACGCCACGCTTAGCCTTTTGACCGGTCAAGGGCAGATCCACGCCGTGGGTTACCTGAATGACCCGAATATTGAAGTGCTGATGCCGCCACCCAATGCGGCTTTGACCAAGGCCCTGAACGCGCCGCAGATCAAGGCCTGGGCCAGCCGCCTGCAAGTGCCGGGTGTGGTGGTATCGGAATACAAAACGCTGGCGGTGAATATTCTGGGCGTTGATCCCGCGTCTGAACGTCGGGTGTCAGCGATCCCCGACAAGATCGTCGAAGGCCGCTATCTGAACGGGGCCGATGACGACGGTGTCATTCTGGGCGTCAGTCTGGTTGACCGGCTGAAAACCGGGCTGGGTCGCCGCGTTATCCTGATGTCACAAAACGTCGATGGCAGCCTGTCCGAGCAAAGCTTTGACGTGGTCGGCATTTACGATTCCACCAAAGAGACCGAGGATTTTTACGTCTTTACCGGGCTGACCACCGGTCAGAAATTCATCAACGTCAAAGACAAAATCGCCCAGATTGTTTTCACCATACCGCTTGATCAGGACCTTGAACCAACCGTGGCCGATCTGGCGCAGGCGGCCCCTGATCTGGATGTCAGATCATGGAAAACCCTGTCGCTGTTTTTAGCGACCACCGACAGCTTTATGCAAAGCTTCATTTATATCTGGCTGGCCGTGGTGTTTTCGCTGATGGCGATTGGCATTGTGAATACCCAGCTTATGGCAGTGTTTGAACGGACCCACGAATTTGGCCTGCTGCGCGCGCTTGGCATGAAACCCCGGCAGGTTCTGATACTGGTGGCGCTTGAATCAACCTTTCTGATCGGCTTTGGCGTTTTGCTGGGAATGGTGCTGGCGGCTTTGACCATCTGGTCGCTTTATGACGGTCTTGACCTCAGCGCATTTGCCGAAGGGCTGGAAATGTTTCAGGGCGGGCAGGTTTTGTTCCCGCAATATGACATAGGCGGGTTCATCCTGTTTTCACTGCTGATCTGGCTGATGGGTATTCTTGTGGCCCTGTGGCCCGCAAGACGCGCGGCCAAACTCAGCCCGGTTGAAGCCATGCGACACGCGACTTAATTGGAGTTATGACAATGACAAAATCAATTGTGACCTGTCGCGGTGTTGGCAAAAGCTTTGGCTCGGGCGAATTGGAAGTTCACGCGCTCAGGGATGTTGACCTTGAGATTATGCAGGGTGATTTCGCCACGCTGGCCGGGCCTTCGGGGTCGGGCAAAACGACCCTGCTAAACATGATCGGCGCGCTTGACAGCCCCACCACCGGCGAGGTTGAAATCGACGGTATGAACCTGTCGGGGATGAACAAGGCCGACCTGTCGGATTTGCGCCTGAACAAGATCGGATTCGTGTTTCAGGCCTATAACCTGATCCCGGTTCTGTCAGCCGAGGAAAACATCGAATTTGTGCTGGAATTGCAAGGCTGCCCGGCAGACGAGCGTCGGCGTCGTGCGGTTGATGTGCTGAAAGAGGTCGGGCTTGACGGCATGGGCCATCGCCGCCCATCGGCCCTGTCAGGTGGCCAACAACAAAGGGTCGCGGTGGCGCGGGCACTTGTGTCCCATCCCAGCATCGTGCTGGCCGACGAACCGACGGCCAATCTTGACAGCACCACCACAGGCGAGCTGGTCGGGCTGATGTCGCGCCTGAACCAAGACCTTGGGATCACCTTTGTTATTGGCACCCATGATCCACGCGTGATGGAACATTCAAAACGTCATATCGAACTGCTGGACGGAAGGATTTCAAGTGATACGCGCGCTTAGCCTGATCTTAGCCGCCTCTGTAATTGCCAGCCCGGCGCTGGCGGAAGGTTTGCGTCTGCGGTTGGAATATTCAACCAACGGGGCATGGTCACCGGCCAGCTCGCTGGATACAGCGCTCGGGTTTCAGAACCGCACCACGGGGTCTGGCAGTGCGCGCCTGATGTGGGACAAAAACATCGGATCGTTCCGGTTTGAGGTCCATTCGCATATGGCATTTTCGCAAGGCGACAACGTGGCCTATGCGACAGCCCTTGCGCCTTTTGTGCCGACGCCTGCGCCTTCGACCCTTTATAATCTGACGTCAACTTGGCTGACCAATTCCAACACCCGCGTCACCAATACGATTGACCGGCTGAGCGTTACGTATTCCACCACAAACCTTGTGCTGAAGGTCGGCCGGCAGGCCATCACATGGGGCAGTGGCACGGTTTTTCATCCCAGCGACATCGTTGCACCCTTTTCGCCAAGCGCGATTGACACCGCCTATAAGCCCGGCGCGGATATGATTTACGCGCAATATCTGTTTGACAATGGCGCGGATATTCAGGCCATCGCGGTGCCGCGAGCCGCCACGCTGGGCGGGCCGGTCGCCTTTGGGTCCAGCACCTATGCAGCGCGGATGCAAATGCAACTTGGCAGTCTGGACACCCGCGTGATGCTGGCGCGCGACCGCGGTGATAGTGTCGGCAGTCTTGGGCTAAGTGGGGCCTTGGGCGGGGCGTCATGGAACGCGGAATATGTGCGCTGGGTTCTGGCCAGCGGTGCCAGCCATCCGTCGTGGCTGTTTAACATTTCCAATTTCGGCACTTTGGGCGAGATGAACATCTCGTATTTTGGCGAATACTTTCACAACGGTTTCGGCGTCGGTGCGGCGGTACCGCTTGACAGTTTGCCCGCCAGTCTGACCAAGCGGATGTCGACCGGGCAGGTGTTTTTGCCGGGGGTCGATTTTCTGGCCCTTGGCGCGATGGTGCAAATGACGGCTGACCTGTCGATCACGCCCAGCGCGCTGGTCAGTCTGGATGATCGCAGTGCGCTGGCCGCCTTGGCAGTGGCCTATACGCTGGGGGACAACACCAATCTTGTGTTCAACTATTCCCAACCAATCGGGCCGGTTGGTACGGAATTTGGTGGCCGCGAAACCACGGCGGGTTCGGGCATCTATGGCACCGGGTCACGATCGGCGACGCTGCAATTGGTGCATTTTTTCTGATAATTCGCGCGCATCCGGCGCGCTGGCCGCTGACCACAAATCAAGGGCTTAGGGGAAATTTGTTTCGCGTGCGAAACATTTTCGGTACTCTGATACCTCTCGATATTAATTTTCCCTTAACTTAACAGATAGTTATGGGTGTTCCACCACTCAAAGCCACCGCGCTCTGAACGCCCCAACCTGCAAATATTTCTTGAGCTTTCGGCCTGAATGCTCAAGCTTGGGCGGATGACAAAACCAAACACAATTCCCGACAAATTTGCACTAATCGGGGCCGGTCCGATGGGGCTGGCCATGGCCAAGAACCTGCTGGAACAAGGCATCGCCTTTCAGGGTTTTGAGCTGCATTCGGATGTCGGCGGGCTGTGGGATATCGACGGGCCGAAATCGACGATGTATGCCAGCGCGCATTTAATCTCGTCAAAATCCATGACCGAATTTACCGATTTTCCGATGCCAGAGGACGCCGCTGAATACCCGTCGCACCGCGAAATGAAAACCTATTTTCAGGACTTCGCCCGGCATTACGACCTTTATCAACAGTACCGATTTGAAACCGAAATCCTGTCGGTGGAGCCACTGGGCGAGGATGGTGCGGGTTGGCAGGTCCGCTCAAAAGGGCCGGACGGTAAGGAGGTCAGCGAAATTTACGCAGGCATTCTGATCGCCAATGGCACGCTGTCAGAGCCGAACATGCCGACATTCAAAGGCCGGTTCTGTGGCGAGTTGATCCATTCCAGCGCCTATCGCAAGGCGGAACAATTCACCGGTAAACGGGTGCTGATTGTCGGGGCTGGCAACTCTGGCTGCGATATCGCGGTTGATGCGATCCATCATGGGGCCAGTTGCGATTTGTCGATGCGGCGGGGGTATTATTTCGTGCCGAAATACGTGTTTGGTGTTCCTGCCGACACGATGGGTGGTGCGATCAAACTGCCGATGTGGCTAAAGCGGCGGGTCGATGGGACGATCCTGCGTTGGTTTGTTGGCGACCCGCAGAAATACGGTTTTCCGAAACCGGATTACGCGCTTTATGAAAGCCATCCGGTGATCAATTCGCTGATCTTGTTTCATGCCGGGCATGGCGATTTGAAAGTCCGCCCCGACATTGACCGCTTTGACGGCAAGCAGGTGCATTTCAAGGATGGCAGTTCGGGTGAATATGACATGGTGTTGGCGGCGACGGGGTATAAACTGCATTACCCGTTCATTGCGCGTGATCTGCTGAACTGGCAGGGCGACGCGCCGCATTTGTTTTTGAACGCCTTGCATCCCAAGCGCGATGATCTGTTTGTGCTTGGCATGGTTGAAGCGTCAGGCCTTGGTTGGCAGGGTCGCCATGAACAGGCGGAAATGGTGGCGTGCTATATTAAAGGCCTGCGAAACGGCACCCCGGCGGCCGAGGCGATCAGGTCAGAAAAAGCGCGCGACTTCAAACGTGCAACCGGCGGCATGAATTACCTGAACGTGGCGCGCATGGCTTATTACGTGGACAAGGCCACCTATCGGCGGGCGGTAACGGACAGGATCAAAGCGTTGAAAAGGGGAAATTGATGGGCGATGTTGACGGGGTTATTCTGAACTTTTCGGCGGGATCGCTGCAATTGCTGAACGGCATTCTGGCGATTGTGATGTTTTCCATCGCGCTTGATCTGAAGCTGTCGGATTTTGGCCAGTTGATGCGTGCGCCAAAGCCATTGATAACCGGGTTGCTGTCGCAGTTTGTGTTGCTGCCGATCCTGACCTTTCTTATGGTGCTGGTGTTGCAGCCACGCGCGTCGATTGCGCTGGGGCTTATTCTGGTGGCGGCGTGTCCGGGGGGCAATATCTCAAACTTCATCACCCATCGTGCGGGCGGCAATACCGCGCTTTCGGTGTCGATGACCGCGTTTGCAACCATCGGGGCGATCTTGCTGACGCCGCTAAACGTCGCGTTCTGGGGCAGCCTTTATGGCCCAACGCGCGAGGTGCTGTTTGCCGTGGCGATTGACCCGGTTTCCGTGGCGATCACGATTGTTTTCATGCTGGTGCTGCCCTTGTGTCTGGGCATACTGGTCAATGCCCGCATGCCTGAGCTGGCGGGCCGTATTCGCAAACCGATGCAATGGATCAGCATGGGGATTTTCCTGACCTTTATCGTGCTGGCACTGGCGGCAAACTGGGGCTTTTTCCTGCAATATGCCGGTCTGGTGGCGGTTCTGGTGTTTGTGCATAACGGGCTGGCGCTTGGCGGTGGCAATGTGGCGGCGCGGATTGCTGGCCTGTCGGAATATGATCGTCGGGCGGTGACCATCGAAACCGGGATACAAAACTCTGGCCTTGGGCTGATCCTGATCTTTGGGTTTTTCGGCGGCTTGGGCGGCATGGCGGTGGTGGCGGCGTTCTGGGGCATCTGGCACGCCATTTCCGGCATCGCGCTGGCCGGTTGGGTGTCGCGCAACGACGCTGCAAGATGAGCCGTATTCTGATCACAGGGGCGTCCGGCGCGGTTGGGCGCGCGTTGCTGGCAGCGCTTGACGGTCTTGACGTGGTGGCCACGGATATTGCGCCGCCAAAGGATTTGCCTGGCAATATGCGCTACTGCGATCTGGATGTGCGCGGCGCAGATGCGGATCGGGTGATCGGCGCGATGCGGCCCGATGTGGTGGTGCATCTGGCGTCGATCGTCACCCCCGGACCGGGATCAACCCGCGCATTTGAATATTCGGTTGATGTGACCGGCACCGAAAACGTTCTGGCGGCCTGCATCAAACATAAGGTGGCGCGGCTTGTGGTGACCTCTAGCGGGGCGGCCTATGGCTATCACGCGGATAATCCGGTGCCGTTGGTGGAAAGCGACGCGATCAGGGGCAATGCAGAATTCGCCTATGCGCATCACAAGGCGCTGGTTGAACATATGCTGGCAGACGCGCGCGAGGCTGCGCCCGAGCTTGAGCAGGTGGTGCTGCGGGTTGGTACTGTTCTGGGGGCGGGTCTGGACAATCAGATCACGGCACTGTTTCACAAAAAACGGCTGCTGGCGGTGACCGGATCAGACAGCCCGTTTGTGTTTATCTGGACCGGTGATCTGGCGGCCATCCTGAAACGCGCAGCGACGGATGGGCCAGCAGGCATATTCAATGTGGCGGGCGATGGCTGGCTTGGCGTTGACGATCTGGCGGGTTTGATGGGCAAACCGGTGTTGCGCTTGCCCGCTTGGGCATTGCGCGCGGCATTGGGATTGGCGCGCCCGCTGGGGTTGACGCGCTATGGGCCTGAGCAGGTCAGGTTTTTGCAGTACCGGCCGGTTCTCAGCAACGCGGCGCTGAAACAGGTTTTTGGCTACAGCCCACAAAAATCCAGCCGCGAGGTGTTTGATCTGTGGCGACAAGCGGCAGGTCTGGGATGAAAACGGCGATCATTACAGGCGGCGCTGGCGGGTTGGGGCAGGCTTTGGCGGCTGACTTGCAAGGGCGGGGCTGGTTCACGGTGCTGGTCGATCTACCGGGGCCGCAGCTTTTGGCGTTGCCTGTGACGTCGGCGCAAAGGGCCTATGGCTGTGATCTGACGGATGGCGATGAGCGGGCCGAGGTTTTTGACGCGATCCGGGCGCGGCATAAGTCGATTGATATGGTGATTTATAATGCCGGAGTTACCCAGATCGGGGTGTTTTCCCAAGGGGATGAGGTTTCGCATCGCCGCGTGTTTGAGGTCAATTATTTCGCAGCCGTAGAAACCGCGCGGGCGTTTCTGGGCGATCTTCGTCAAAGCGGCGGCGTACATCTGGCGATCTCGTCCGTCGCAGGGTTCAGCCCTCTTTATTCCCGCACCACTTATGCAGCCAGCAAGCACGCGCTTGAAGGTTTCTTTGGCTCGCTCAGATCAGAAGAGGCGGTTTTTGGTGTGCAGGTTTCCATAGCGGCACCGTCTTTTGTGGCGACCAATATTGGCAATGCCAACTCAGATGATAGCGGTATCGCGCGGCCCGGATCGGCCCCGGATGGGGTGGATTATATGTCAGCCAAGGACGCGGCGGCGGCAATACTGAAGGGTGTCTTTAAGGGCAAGCCCTTCATTCCGGTTGGGCGCGTGGCGAGGCTTGCGTGGCTGGTGAACCGCCTGTCGCCCGGTTTGTATCGACGTCTGATGGAGCGCAACATTCGCCGCCCGCAACCCTGAGCGCCTATTTAAGACGTAGGCGCGCGGTGACGCGCAGGGTCGCTTTTTCAGGATTATATTTTTGAATTCTGAGGTGCTGAACCGGCAATTGGTAAAGCGTGGCGATGCGGGTTGTCAGGCCGGGCTTGTCCATCACCTCGGCAACTGTGATGTTATCGAGCGTCAGATCAACCTCGAGCGTTGGGCGGACCAACCAAGGGCTGTCGAGCACGAAAGCGCTGCCAACGATCACCAGATTGGCAAGGGCCAGCAGGGTGTAGTCGGGAAACGAGATGCCGTTGATCAACGCCAGCGCGATGACGCCGAACAGATACCCGACCTCGATCTTGGCGATGTTGACGCTGCGCAGCGAGATGATCGACAGAACGGCAAACAGGGCGAACCCCGCGCCCATATTGATTTCCGTCAGGGTCAGCGCAATGACGATGGTAAACAGGAATGCGTTGAACAGGCCAAGGGTCACCGCCATGTCACGGTCGCCGTGGCGGCGGTAATATATCAGAAAAACAAAGACATAGGTTGCCACCACGTCAATCAGTAGATCACGCAAAAAGTCTAGATAGTCGATATTCATCCTGTTCCCCTTTATGCGTCTTTTGTCATCTGTATCACGGTTTAGGTAAATTTTCTGCCACCCGTTCAACGGGTAACATCAGGTAATGGGCGGGCCGCGCTTTGGTCCGGTCACCATCATCACTTACCAAGAAAACATAGGCGCGGTCCATGTGACGAATTTGAGTGATACCCTCGGCGTTGCGCAGATCAAGGCCCGGAATGTCCACCTGTTTGGGCGGCTCATTGGGTTCACCGCTCCAGATCCACAGATTTGATGCAGTGTTTGAGGCGCCCTTTTTGTTCGCCTTCTGCGCCACCAAAAGATACATGTCCAAGGCCGGAATATAGCTGAGTGCGCGAATGCCGCCTTTGTTGAGGTCAAGCCGGATCAGGTTGGGCGAAAACCGGGGGGGCTGGCCTTTGAATACCTCGGCTGGGTTTTCCAGTCGCAGGATCAGGCTGTCTTTGCCCAGCACTGGCCCGCGCAGGCCGATCATCAGGGTTTTGCCGGATTTATCAAAGCCTAGCCCTTCGATATTGAAGCCATGCCTGCCTTTGGCATAGGGCGATTTTTCGGCCTGTTTCAGTGCGGGATAGGCCGCAAGAATGTCATCCAGCAGATCGCCATAGACCGTCAGGCCGCTGATTGCGCCTGCGGTCAGTTGGACCTGCACGAACCGGTGCCGGGCGGCGCGGCGTTTGCCTGCTTTGGTGCGGGAAAAAGAGGTGATCGCGTAAAGCGTGCCGTTTGGGGCCTGCGCGAGACCCTCCAGATCGTTAAGGCGCGGCAGGGCTTGGCCATTTGATTTGATGGTTGGGCTGAATTGCTGCGCCAAACCCTGATGGCTGAGGGTGAAGCTGCCAAAGGCGGCGCGGACCTCATCTTGCGCCACGAACAGCCGCCCATCAGGCAGTTGGCGTATTGCTGAGGGTTCAAAAACGCCCGGCTGGGCGTTGCTTTGGGGGAAACTGCGCCATTCAATTGGCTGGGCGCACGCAACCGGGGCAATGGCCACCGCGATGATCCACAGGCATGAAATAAGCCGAAATTGGCGAGTTATTCTACCGAAATTGGCCTTCATTCGCCTGCTGCGCCCTTTACCTTACTGCGGCCTGACCATGCCACCGGTTGCGTTAACCGACAAAACTAAAATGAAACCCGTAACCGCCCTGTGGCAGCGGAATGACCATCAGCATCAGGGTGCCGGGCACCTGCCCTTTGGCCATTGCGCGGGTCCAGAACAGGAAGTCCGCGCTGTTTTCGTGATCATCTGGCCGCCCCTGATCGTTGCAGTTGAAAATCAGTGGCATGGTGGTCAGCAAGGCGCGCCGCTGGGGGGTTGTGAAAAAATCATCGGTGTCATCCCACATTTTCCATTCAACCAGATTGCCGTTTGCATCGGTCTCGCCGTCCGACATGTTAACATAGTCACGCAGGCCAAAACGGTTAACGTTGGCGCGGTCCTGTTGCAGGATCTGGCGATAAGTCGACAGCCTGCCGCCCTTGGAATTGTAGATGTCACGTTCAGATATCTGGCTGAAATAGGTGGTGATGAAACGCACCTGCTGGGCAAAACTGCCGTCGCGATAGATCCCGGTCGCGTCATCAATCCGCTGAATGCAGCCTTGGGCGACGGCGACGCCGGGAAACGCCAGGGACGCGAGGATAAGGGCGGATATTTGGCTGCGGATGAATTTGAACATGGTACACTTTCCTGATTACAACAGACGCGCGCTTGGCTGGAACGCCAAAATGGCGGGTGCGGTGTGCACCTGCCGGGGCGCCTGATTATGTGAAACGCTGGCCCATTAAGCGGGCAAACCGGGCCGCACGTCTTTGATTTGGATCAGGTTTCAGGATCAGGTTTTTAACCGCGCAGGGCAACTGATTTCGGGCCGTGCATGTTTGATGGTGCATCCAGTGGCCGGAATAACGCCAAAAACCCGGTTTCGATTGTGATGGTTAACGCGGCAAAAAACCTTGGATTGTTTGCCAGTTTTGCCTTCTCAATTCCGGTTTCCGCATCAATCCTCCGCTGGTGTTAGGAATAGTTAACAAATCCTCTACAAATTGCGAAAAATGCCCAAAAAACGCCATAGTTTCAAGTAAGGGTTGTATTTGTAACCAGTGTTTTTCCTTTTTTGGTGTTGTTTTCACCGCGTAATCTGAACGCCAGCACCGCTAAAAACAGGGAATGTGGGTACCAATCAAGCCAAGCGCCAAATTCGAGCCAGAAGCACTGCGAATTCTCATTATGGCCGTATTTACCAATTAATGTGTGTCTTGTGAGTCAACGAAACTGAGAGTCGTATAGTATGAACCGACTGAAAAAACAGATGAGAGATTTTGTCGAGGGCGGCCAAAAGCTGTTCTGGCATCGTCAGTTCATGTTCGTTGGCGCGACCCTGCTGACGGGGTACTATTTCAGCTTTCAGATCGCGTTTTTCTGTTACGCGGTTTGCGTGATGACTGAATTGTTCGATCTTTACATCTCGCGCCGTATCCTTGGCTGGAAAGACGATGGCCGCACAACCACGAGGCATTTTCTGAACTTATTGACCATCAGCACCGTTTTTAGCGCGAGTGCGGTCAGCCTTTTTGCGCTGGTCATCGCGGACCAAGAGGGACCATCGGCGCATTTCACGCCGTTGCTGTTCTTACTGGCGGCGGCGCTGTTTGCGGCGATGAACAACCACCAGCTGGTGCGGGTTCTTATGCTGAGGCTTGGCATTTACGGCTCGGTCACGCTTTATATTCCGATACATGACATTTGGGTCACCAGGGCACCTTTCCAATCCAGTTTGTGGCTGAATTTCCTGACCGTGGTTTTTGTTCTTTATATCATCGTGGAAAGTGCCGTTATTTTCCTGCGACTTTATCAGCGCAACTTAAGTCAAATGGAAACTTTGCGCGTCGAGCATGGTCGAGCCATGGCCGCCAATACAGCGAAAACCCAGTTTCTGGCGATGGTGACGCATGAATTGCGCACACCGCTTACGTCAATCAAGGGGTCTATTGATCTGATTGATAGTGGCCATTTGGGCGATATTCCTGACAAGATGGCGCCTGTTTTCGCCATTGCGTCAAAAAACTCGATGCGGCTTAATCAGCTGATTAACGAACTGTTGGACGTGCAAAAGATCGAATCCGGGGCGATGGTTTTCCATCCTGTGCCGGTCGATCTGGCGGCAATGGTTCAGGATTCCGTAAAGGCGATTGACGGGTATGCCGGTGGGCATAGCGTGACGGTCACCACCAAGATTGCCGAGGGCGATTTTCAGGTATCGGGTGATTTCGGGCGGCTGATGCAAATCATGGCCAATGTTTTATCAAACGCGATCAAGTTTTCCGACGAAAGCGACGTGGTTGAAGTTACGCTTGAACGGGTCGGTGAAAGGGCGCGGATTTCTGTCAAAGATGAAGGCATCGGCATTCCGGAAGGGGCGCATGAAACTGTGTTTGAAAAATTCTCGCAGGTTGATGCGTCGGACCGGCGGTCTTATGGCGGCACCGGACTTGGCCTTAACATCACCAAACAATTGCTGAACCTGCATAATGGTTCGATTGATTTCACCAGCGAGATCGGCAAGGGCACGACGTTCTTTATTGATCTTGATCTTTGCGATCAACCTGCTGAGGAAACAGCGCAACCATCCCCTGTGACAACAGGCGGACAAGGCTTACCAATTCCGGCGGTGGGCGCATGAGGGACGGGCATACACTAAATAGCACACGGGCTGGGCGGGAACCCATTCAAGACCTTGGTTTTACGAAAAAATTCGTAAAACGCATAATGAGGAAATCACCATGAAAATCCTGGCGGTTGACGACGACGAATTCATCCTTGAGCTGCTTTCAGCAACCCTGACAGCGATCGGTTATACCGAGCTTACGACGGCGACCAACGCCCCGGAAGCGATGGAAATCATCGCCCACGAGGCGGTGCCGTTTGATTGCATGTTGTTTGATATTCAGATGCCTCGGATGGACGGTATTCAGTTATGTGAGCATGTGCGCCAACAAACCGGGTATCGCCAGACGCCGATCCTGATGCTGACGGCGATGTCCGAACGCAAATATGTCGACCGGGCGTTTTCTGCCGGGGCGACCGACTATATTTCCAAGCCGTTTGATATTCTGGAACTGCAATCACGCCTTGGCATGGCCGAACGCCTGAGTGCCGAAACCGAAGTCACAATCGAGGCCGCGCGGTCGCTGGATGCCCTGACCGAACAGTTGACGTCAGAGCCTGAGATCCGGCTGGATCGGCCAATGAACCTGATTGATATTCCAAGCTTTCTGGAGTTCAACGCGTTTCAGAACTATATCCACCTGATGACCGGAACCAGTTATTACACGTCCAGCGTTCTGGCCATGAAGGTCGAAAATGTAGACGAGATTTTTGCCAAATGTTCGGTGCAGGAATTCATCTTTGCCATCACCGATATTGCCGAGGCGATTTCTGATAATATTCCGAAGGGCGAGAGTTTCTTTTCCTATGGCGGCAGTGGCGTGTTTTATTGCGTTTTCAACCGGCTGAAGGATCAGATGCCAAGTGATTTGCAATATCTGGTCGAGTCGACGCTTTTTGATATGGGGCTGGTTTACGGCTCGGGTGAGCCGTTAGAGGTGTTCATGTTGCAAGGTGACATCACCAATCCCGGCGTGTTTGCTGGTGCAGGGAATTTGAAGGTTCTGGAGCAGGCGCTTGCCAGTCTCAACCAAAAAGAAGAAATCCGCGTTTCCATGAACTGAGGGCTGCCAGGTTCATACCCCTGCCCGCGTGTCTTTGATCTGCAATTTGCCAATTGCGGCAGTCCGGCACGAATGCGCCGGGGCGGTCAGTGAAAGTCTGGTTTCAGGCTCATCTTAGCGACCTGGGTTTTTGTGCCTTCAATCTCCATCACCGGACCGGCCGGTTCGGCGTTCAAATCCAGCCGTGCGATCCAGCGCGACCAGACAGCGGGCACAAGCCCCAGAATTTCCGATGCCCCAAGGTTATGGGCGGTGCGGATCATCTCGCTCATCAAATTGGCCTGAACGCGCATGCGGATTTTGGCGGGCACGTCTTTGGCGACAAACACCCGCGAGGATTCCCAGATATGCGGCGAAACCGGCGCCTCGAAATACAGCAGATCGGTGGGAATAGAATCGAGCATTCCACGCTGCGCGTCGCGGATCATGTAGGTATACATGCCACAATGCGCCGTTGTCGGCGTCAGCCTTATGCCGGCCAGCACCTCGCCGTATTGGTGCACCGCAATCCAGCGACTGGCCGGCGTGTCGTATTGATCAAACTCCATCCCGTCAGCTTCGGGCAGTTCCCAGTGGTTCTGCACGATAAAGGACTGACGGCGGGCTTTCAGCAGCTTTACGAACAGATCACCGTGCAGGTGCATGTTCTCAAAAGACAGCGACGTCGTTAAAATGGTGCTCGCGGGTTTTTTGGGCAAAAACCGCCCGGCCCGTGCAGCCGCCGAAGCTGTCTTGGTGTTGTCCACAGATTTTCGCCGCGACTCGCGGCCCGAAGAGGGCGCGGTCGGAACCACATCTTTCGCTTTGTGTGAGGGTTTGGAAGGCGCGTTCACACGCCCATCCAGCCCCTGCTTATACAAGGTTTCCATTGCCAATTACTGCCTCAGGTTGTTATTATTTTGTTAACGTTGGCCACATTTCCGCCTCAATTGCTAGAAAAAAGTCAACAATTAGGCCAAATAAGGCGGAATTGTGGCGAATATTAGGACAACCAGAAGGTCGGGAAAATTCACCCTTAGACACCGGCCCAACATCTTGTTGAATGGCGAAAAACAGCCACAAGTCACTTTGCCACAATTGGCTGGAAATGCTGTATTCCGATTCGGAACAACGGGTTTGTTCCGAATCAAGGCCCTGTCAAATGCGATTTTGAAACCCTAACGACGATAGTTCGCTAGCGCAGATACCCAGCCGGGCCTTCACATTTCCGGGTGCAAGGCCCGCGTCGTGCAGATCACGCAAGGCGGCAACCGGAGTCAGAAGTACCATGTGCGGTTCAGGGACGTTTCATGGGTATTGTACGATTTGCGGTGCGGACCCGGTGGTTTTAAGCCCGCCAAATTTCCTTGAATAATCCGCAATCCATCACGTCGCAAACATAGAAAAGCCGGAATATTATGGATTTCTAATGCAGGATATGGCAGTAAAGCGCCAGCGTGCAATTAAGGCGTTTTGTGTTTTGTATTTTGACGCCAAAGTTTACGTAAGGTAATAAAGGGTAGCGTATGATTAACTATTTATCCGAATTTCGCATCGTCGGAGAAATCGCAGATAGCCTGCATCTCAAGCATCCGGAAAACAAGCTTCTGGTGGATATCTCGACTGACCTGCCGGGGCATGAAGAAAACGCGTTTCGCAAATATCCCAACCGCACAACTTTGACGATCCTGGACAACGAGATCATCCAGCGTGTCGCCGGTGTTTTCGCGGTCGGCGACGTGATCGAGGCCACGGGGTCTTTTCAGCAATCGGATTACATTCCCTATCGCACCACCAGCATTGACACGACGTTTTTGGTGAACGACATAAAGCGGCTGCGCAAAACTGCGGACAAAACCCCGATCAGGCGCAGCGGCAGATCACCGGACCCACAAATGGCATCGAACCGGGTGCATTAAGACCCGGACGGTACTACCTTCTTACACTTTAAGGCGATTACGCTGGCTGAACGGCCGCTCGGGTCGTTTGGATCATTTGATCTGGCCAACACAGGCTGCGGCGTAACGGCACGCAGCTTGGCTGTCTCTGATTTGCCCCAATATTGACCAATATTCACCCAATTGATGAATTAATCATTTATTCACGTTCTATTTGGTTCGCCCGGTTTGGCGTTTCAGGAGGTTAAAGTGAAAATTCTGGTCGTAGATGATGACGAAAGCATTCTTGAGTTGCTGAGCGCGATTCTTGAAACTTCGGGCTATACCGATATTTCGGTCTGTGCATCGCCGCACGAGGCTTTGACCATGATCCGAAATGCCGAAACGCGCTATGAATGCCTGCTGTTTGACATCAACATGCCGGGCATGGACGGCATCGAGCTGTGCCAGAAGGTTCGGGCGCTACAAAGTCATAAAGACACCCCGATCGTCATGCTGACGGCGATGACCGACCGATCCTATATTGACCGCGCGTTCGAGGCAGGTGCCACAGATTACATCACCAAACCGTTCGATGTGACGGAAATCGGCGCAAGGCTGCGGATCGCGGCCAAACTGGTCACAGCGCAAAACGTGGCCTATGGAATTGGCCGTAATCACACGGCGGCGGTGTCACGCTCGTTTGGTAAAAAGGCCGAGGGCATTACCCGCGAAGAGATCGTAGAACTGTTTTCAGACGACCTTGCGCACCGGGATTCGGTACAATCCCAGCTTGCGAATATGCGCTGAGCATAGCGGTTTTTAACGTCTAAACCTACGCGCACCCTATCGTTTACGGCAAAGCCGGGGCGATTTTACGCCCAAATCTACATGCAATGCCGCCCAGTTGGGCAAAAACGGGCCTCGTTGCGGCCGTTTGACGCGCATTAACGCTATAAAAACAAGTCCGGGCTAACAGGGATGGTGAAGACTTGTCGTTTAGCAAAAACCGGGGCGTTCGCATATGGGTTTCAAGGCAAAGATTTTTGGCGTTATCGGGATCATCATGGTGCTGACCTGGGCCAGCATTGCAGACATCGTATACGAACTGATCCTTGGCCGGGAAGACCTGCGATTGACGGCGCTACAGGTCGACGATGTGTCCAACAAAACCATTCCGATGCTTGTTGCGATCAAGGAAATCAAGATCGACATTCTGCAAGTGCAGGGCTGGCTGACGGATATTTCCGCAACCCGCGGCCTGCCGGGTTTTGACGACGGTTTTGGTGTGGCCGAAGGCTTCGCGCAGAAATTTAGTGAAGATATGGAGGCGGCCAAAGGCTATGCAACGGCGCTGGACATGCCGGCGGTTTTAGGCGCGCTCAACGATCTGCAATCCGCCTTTCCGGCGTTTTATAGTGGCGGCAAGAAAATGGCGCAGGCCTATATTGATTTCGGCCCCGCTGGTGGCAACCCACAAATGGATGAATTTGACTCGGTCGCTGAGGTGTTAGGCAACGCATCTGAGGCATTGATAACCCTTGTCGATGAACGGGCGTCGGCCAATCTGGCCAGCCTGAAATCGCGCGCCCATAAGCTTGAGGAAAGCAACAAACGCATGGTTGACCGGCTGATGTTGTTTTCGGCTGTCAGCGCCATCGCGCTGCTGGTTGGTATGATCTACTTGTTCCGGGCGCTGAGCGTTAGTTTCCGCAACCTGTCCACTGACGTCAGCACGGTGATGACCGAGAATGCAGAGGGTGAATTGCTGCTTGATCCCGACCGGAAGGATGAATTCGGCCCCGTTGCCAAAGCTTTGGCCGCATTTCGCGTTAGTATCGCGCAAAGCAAGGTGAAAGAGGCCGAAATGGAGCAGGCCAAAACCCGCGAGCGGGAGGCCCAGCGCGAAGTGGAAAAAACGGAAAGAACATTGATCGAGGCCGAAGCGGCGGCAGCGGCCAAGCGAGAGGCTGAAATCGAGGTTCTGCGAAAGCGCGAACAAAAAGCCGCACAGGAAATTTCCAGAGTGGTGTTGGCCTGTGCCCAGGGGGATTTCAGCCAACGCTTATCGCTGGACGACAAGGACGGCGTGTTTTCAGATATTTGTCAGGGTGTTAACGAGGTTTGCGAAGTCGCGAACCATGGGCTTGATCAAATAAAGACGGCGCTTGTGGCGCTGTCAAAAGGCGATCTGACCCACCGAATGGATGGCAATCATTCCGGTGTTTTTGCAGAGATCAGCACAACTGCGAACACGACCAGTCAAAGTCTTGCCCAAAGCGTTGGCAATATTGGCCAAAGCAGCCAGATGATCGGTGCCTCGACCCAAGCGGTTGCCTCTGCCGCCTCGGAACTGGCGACCCGTACTGAACGGGCGGCGGCCTCGTTAGAGGAAACGACGGAAACGATCAAAACCTTGTCTGGCCATGTGAACACCACAGCGACGCTGGCATCAAACGCGAACACTCAGGTGGAAAGCATTCTGCAGATGGCGCAGGAAGGCAATGAAATCGTGGACGAAACCCTGACCGCCATGCAGGAAATTCAAGCTTCGGGAACCGCGATCAGCAAGGCGATTACGTTGATTGACGACATCACATTTCAAACCAATTTGCTGGCGCTGAACGCCGGTGTTGAAGCCGCGCGCGCCGGGGAATCCGGGCGTGGGTTTGCAGTGGTCGCATCCGAAGTCCGCGATCTGGCATCCAGATCCTCGGATGCTGCACATGAAATATCATCGCTGATCGGGAAAAGTGAACGACAGGTCAAAACCGGGGTCGAAATGTTTGACAAGACAGGTAATGCCCTGAAATCAATTTCCGAGGCCGTGACAGCCATCGCAGCACAAATCGGCGAAATCTCAAGCTTGGCGTCCGGGCAATCAACCAGTATATCCGAGATCAGTCTGGCAGCCATTGAGTTGGACAAGACCACCCAGCAAAACGCCGCAATGTTCGAGGAAACCACCGCCACTGCTGCGTCTCTGCGCACGGAAACCGACAATCTGGCGACTGTAATCGCGACCTTTGATATCGGTCCGGCACAAAAAAAGTCTGGGCCCCGGGTGCCTAGGCAAAACACCGGCAATATCACATCGTTTCCCGACAGACGCCAACAGGTAAAGGTTCTGCAGCACCCGTCTGAACAAAAGGTCAAAATCGGCGCGCAAGATGACTGGACCGATTTTTGAACCGCTGCCGGGTGCCTTGCCTGAATTATCAGTCTTTGACCGAGCGCCGCCTTTTTTCGACGCAGGACAGCGCGGACCGGTCGTTCCGAAAAAACCGGCGCAGCATGCAGGCTATCTTTGAGTTTTTCGAAAGTATCACGTATAACCTTCGTTGACCAATGAACCACCTATAGGGGTGATAGCATGCAACGCTCGGCTTTGCGCCTGATCTGGCTGGAGATTTTTGAGCGCGTCGCGCAATCCGGCTCGGTTCAGACGGTTGCGACGGATATTGGCCTGTCGGTCAGCACTGTGTCACACCATATCCTTAGCCTTGAACAAGCGCTAAGCATCAGCCTTTTGGATCACACACGCCGCCCGATGGTGCTGACCCCCGCCGGGACCGTGTTTCTGCGCAGCGTTGAAGAGGCGTTGCGCCTGATCCGGGGCGCTGAAAGCGAGATGATTTCCGGGGATCTGAGCCAGGCACGCGACCTGCGGCTGGGTCTGGTTGAAGATTTTGACAGCGAGATCGCCCCGGAACTGGCGCAACAGCTGGCAACGGCAATGCCAAAATGCACCTTTCGCCATTTCACCCGCCCCAGCCACGAAATTCTGGAAATGCTGCGCAATCAGAGGATCGATGCAGGTGTGGCGACACGACCGCCGCAGGATGTGCCGGGATTGTTGGAATATCCACTTTTGCGCGACCCATTTGTGTTGGCCTGCCCGCGCGCCAGCACCGCCACGCCTGAAACCCTTTTGGCGGGCAAGACGTCCCTGCCCTTTCTGCGTTACAGCCAAAACCAGATTATCGGCGTTCAGATCGAGGCGCAGCTTAGGCGGTCGCGGGTCAGTTTGGCGAACCGGTTTGAGTTGGAAAGCAATCAGTCGATCATGGGTATGGTGGCGGCTGGCAGCGGCTGGGCCATCACGACCCCGACCAGCTATGTCCGCGCCAAACGTTTTCACGACAAGGTCACGCTGCACCCGTTTCCCGGCAAAGGATTTTCGCGCACCTTGTCGCTTTTTACCACCGAAAGCTATGTCCAGCCGGTTGCCGAGCTGATCTTAAGCAGCCTGCAACAGTTGATCGCCCGCCAAGTGGTCGCGCCGGTGATCCAGCGAATGCCGTGGCTTGAAAGCACGTTTCAGGTGGTGGAAAGTAGCGCGGTCAGCGGCCAACAATCCTAAAGCGGCTTCGGATTTCCGCATCCTGCGCTGTGCTGAGATAGTCGGGATGGTGGGTTGCCAAAATTTGGCTGGCCTGTTGACGCGCCTGGCCCCATGCGTCTGGCGCGCCTTTGTCTTGCCACTGCTTTGGGTCGTCACGATCCGCGAGCGGTGGATAGAAATAATCGCGTTCCATCGCCGCCATCGTGTGCCCGCTGCCCAGAAAGTGACCCTCGCCCAGAACCGCGTCGCAGATCGCCTGAAACCCCAGATTTTCCTCGGTCACTTCGATGCCTCGGAGCATTCGGTAAACATGGGCGAGCATCTCGTTGTCCAACACAAAAGCCTCGAAACTCGCGCCCAACAATGAGGCGGTCATGCCGGCACTTTCGTAGATCAGGTTGCCCCCGGCCAAGCCAGCGGCCAGCGAGGTCAGGGCCTTTTCCGCACCATATTGGGCGTCAATCGCCTTGGCATCGGTCATTGAGGCGGCGACCCCCGACGGCAGGCCCAGCCAGTTTGACAATTGTGCCGAGGCCGCGTTCAGCATCGCGGTTTCGCCACCACCGCCGACAAAAGCGCCGGTGCGCAGGTCAATTACCAGCGGCCAGTTGGAAAACACCATGGGATGGCCGGGGCGAATGGCGTGGACCATGACCAGACTGGCCAGGGTTTCCGCCAGGGATTGCGCCAGAAAACCGGCCATTGTGGCAGGCGCCGTGGCACCGGCTTGGGCGGCGGTGATGCAGGAAAGCGGGATGTTGTGCGCGATGCATTCAAACACCACCTCGACCGCATCGGCGCCGTACCGCATTGGCGAGATGACCGGGCTGATATGCGCTTTGACGAAAGGTTGACGCGAAAACGCGCCCTCGCCACCAGCTGCGATGTCGAACATCTGCACGATCGGGGCGACGTGGCTGGCCAGCGTAAAGGCGGTCGCTGTGGGTTTGGTGGTGTTTTTAATCAGGGCATAGGCGGTGTTGACGTCAAGTGCGTGCTCGCCCGGAACATCTGTGGCAATGCAACAGCGGGTGAACCAGCTGATGTTTTCAAGGGCGTCTTGGAGCCGGGTGAAATCATGCAGATCGCCAAGAGTTGAAGGGCGGTACAGACCGCTGTCAAGATCAAGTGTCTGAACGGCCGCACCGCCGGTTCCAAAATGCACCCGGTCGCCACCAACCTCGATCGAGCGGGCCGGATCGCGGCCATAGAGGACAAAAGTTTTTGCGGCGGTGCCTATTGCATCTTCGACCAACCCGCGCGGAAAGGTCAGCCGCCCGAGACCCGTGTCGACCGCCCCGGCGGCAAGCAGATGCCGGGCCAACCGGTCAGGAACGTCGCCCATGCCCAACTGATCCAAAAGCTGTAGCGCGGTTTCATAAATCGCGCGCAGCCCGGCGTCACTTAGGGGTTTGTATTGGCCGCCAATCTGTCCCGGCGGACAGGGGTTTAGTATCGGTTTTTCGGCCCGTTGTTCGACACGTCTGGAGCGCCCGAAACGGCGGGGGGTATGATCCTTTTTGTCCATTCAACCTCGCTTGGCGGCTGCAATCAGCCGGCCTGCCAAAAGCAAAACCCGCGCCAGCCTAAAAGGAAAGCCCGACTTGGCCAAACCGAATATCCCGGATGGTCATTCCGGGTTTATCGCAAAGACCAGCAGGGCAATTGACCGGCCCGCGGAAACACGCTGAAACGGTGGTGGCATGAATGGAGAGGCTAATGAAAACCCGAACCAAAGTTGTGGTTATTGGCGGCGGTATTGCCGGTTGTTCGACGATGTATCACCTGACCCAAGAGGGTTGGTCGGATGTGGTGTTGATTGAGCGCAACGAACTTACCAGCGGCACCACTTGGCACAGTGCGGCACAGGTGACCAATTTTGGCATGAACCAGACCATGGTGGGGCTGAAAAGTCATTCGATCGCGTTGTATAAAGAGCTGTCGGAAGACCCGGAATATCCGGTTGGGTATCATCACGGCGATGGTGGCATTCGGCTGGCGGGCACTGAGGCCCAGATGGAAGGGTACCGGCATTTCGCCTCGATGGCGCGGGGGATGGGTGTTGAGTTTGAGGTGATTGATGCAGATGAATGCGCCCGGCGCCATCCCCTGATTGCCACCGAAAACATGGTCGGCGGGTTGTGGGACCCGTTGGATGGCGACATTGATCCGGCGCAATTATGTCAGGCCTTGGCGCGGCGCGCGCGGCTGGCCGGGGCCGAGGTTTATCGCCACACGCCGGTGACAGGTCTGACGCAGCGCCCGGACAACAGTTGGATCGTGCATACTGATAAGGGCGATATTGAGTGCGAGATCGTGGTGAATGCCGGTGGTTACCGCGTGAACGAGGTTGGCGCGATGATGGGCGTTCAGCATCCGGTGACGTCGATGGAGCACCAGTATTTCCTGACCGAAGACATTGCCGCGATCCGTGATGCGGGGCATCGGATGCCGCTGCTGCGCTGTCCGATCAGTGATTATTACTGTCGTCAGGAAAAGAACGGCCTTCTGATCGGGTTTTACGAACAGGGTTGCAAGACTTGGGGGATGGACGGCATTGACCCCAATTTCGTTAACGCTCTGTGCCCTGACGATCTTGATCGGGTGACCGATGTGCTGGAAGGGGCGTTCGCGCGCATGCCCGCCCTGACCGAGGCCGGTATCCGCAGCGTGGTTAACGGCCCGATAACCTATACGATTGATGGCGCGCCGCTGGTTGGCCCGATCCCCGGCAAGCGCAACGCGTTTTGCATCATCGGTCTGCGCGCCGGATTGGGTGAAGGCGGTGGCCATGGCTGGCTTTTGGCCCAGCAAATCGTGCATGGCGAGGCCTGTTATGACACATGGTGCATTGATCCGCGCCGGTTCACGGGCCACGCGAATGTCGAACTGACTGCGCTGAAAGCGATTGAGGATTACCAGAACGAGTTTCGGTTCCATTTCCCGCACGAACATCGCCCCGCTGGTCGGCCTGCGAAAACCACGCCGCTGACCCCGGTTCTGGCGGCACTTGGTGCAGAATTCACGGTGGTTAACGGCTGGGAAAGGCTGGATTACATCAAGCCATCGCCGGATTTTAAGGAACGCCACGGGTTTCGTTTTAACGCGGTTTTCGATCTGGTTGCCGCTGAAATCGCCAATGTGCGCGACAATGTCGGCCTGACAGAAGTGAACGGTTTCAACCGTTTTGAGATCACGGGTGCGGATACCCATGACTTTCTTGATCGGATGACCTGTGGGCGGCTGAACCGCGCGCCGGTTCGGGTTGGCCTGTCTTATCTTCTGAACCATCACGGAATGCTGAAAGGCGAGGCGACTATTGCCAATTTTGGGGGTGGCCGCGTTTGGTACGGCTCGGCTGCTGCGTCGGAATTTCACGACATGGACTGGCTGTGCGCCCATATCCGGCCTGACGAGGATGTGCATATCCAAAGCCTGACAAACACCCATACGATCTTGGTTCTGGCGGGGCCAAATGCGCGCGCGGTGATGCAGTCGGTCAGTCGCGGTGACTGGTCGAATGCGGCGTTCCCGTGGCTCAGCCTGCGGGAATGTTTTATCGGCATCGCCCCGGCTGTGGTCATGGCCGTCAGCTTTTCGGGCGAGCTGGCCTATGAAATCCATGTGCCGAACGCGCAGCTTTACGCGGCTTGGCTGGCGCTGTGGGAGGCTGGGGCAAGTCAAGGGATGCAGCTTTTTGGCAGCAGGGCAATTGAAAGCATGCGGCTGGAAAAAGGCTATCTGCATTGGAAGGCCGAGATTTTGACCGAATATGACCCCTATGAAACCGGGTTGCAGCGGTTTGTGACGGCGGACAAAGGCGATTTCGTCGGCAAGTCGGCACTTGCTGCGCGGCAGGCGGTCGGCCCGCGGCGCAAATTGGTGACACTGGCGGTTGATTGCGATCACAGCCCGGCGCATCCGGGGGCCTCGGTCATGGTGGACGGTCGGGTTGTTGGCACTGTGTCCTCGGGCGATTGGGGGCATCGGGTCGGCAAAAATCTGGCCTATGCCTTTGTCAGCCCCGAGCTTGCCCATCCCGGCGCGACCGCGTCGATTGATATTCTGGGGGATCTGATCAGGGCAACGGTGATCCCATCAGGCCCTTACGATCCCGAATTTTTGCGCCCTCGCAGCTAGCTTTGGCAGATTTCATGCAATTTCTTTTGTTAAAAGAGGCGCCTCAATGGCCGTGACCTACCTGAAGCGCGCAGAACCCCGTGCGGCGACTGAAAATATTGATCTGAAAAACACCGTGGCCACAATGCTGGCGGATATTGATCAGAACGGTGAGGCGAGCGTGCGGCGCTACGCAAAGAAGTTGGACGAATGGGAGGGTGACATTGTTTTGTCGCAGGCCGAGCGCGCCAAAGCAGTTGCGCGGGTGCCGGGCGAACTGGCGGATGTCATCCGGTTTGCCCATGACAACATCCGACGCTTTGCCCAAGCGCAAAAGGCCACGCTGGTTGATTGCGAAGTTGAGCTTTTGCCGGGGCATTGGGTTGGGCAAAAGCAAATCCCGGTTTCGGTCGCGGGCTGTTACGTGCCGGGCGGGCGGTACAGCCATATTGCCAGCGCTTTGATGACGATCACCACGGCACGGGCCGCTGGGGTTGAGACCATCACGGCGACGTCGCCGCCGCGCCCGGGTGTTGGTATTCCCGACGCGATCGTGTTTGCCATGGATCTGGCCGGGGCGACGGCGATCCTGAACCTTGGTGGAGTGCAGGCGATTGCGGCCATGACGGCGGGGTTGTTTGGCACGAAACCAGCCGACATTCTGGTCGGGCCCGGCAATAGTTTTGTCGCCGAAGCAAAACGTCAACTGTTTGGTAAGGTTGGCATTGATATGGTTGCAGGGCCGACAGACACGTTGGTGATTGCGGATAAAACCGCCAGCCCTGAAACCGTGGCCTGGGATCTGGTCGGACAGGCGGAACATGGCCCGGACAGCCCGGTTTTTCTGGTGACGGATTGCCGCGCGCTGGCGGAAACGGTGCTGCGTCGCGGCCCCGCGTTGATTGAAATGCTGCCAGAACGAAATGCCAGTGCGGCGCGGGTTTCCTGGGCGGAACGGGCCGAGGTGATCTTGTGTGACACGGCTGAGGAAATGGCGCAGGTTTCAGACAGCTATGCGCCCGAGCATTTGCATGTTCAGGCGTCAGGGCTGGATTGGTGGCGGGACCGGTTGACCTGCTATGGGTCGTTGTTTCTGGGGGCCGAAACCACCGTGCCGTTTGGCGACAAATGTTCAGGCCCGAACCATGTTTTGCCAACGGGGGGTGCAGCGCGGTATACGGGCGGCCTGTCGGTTCAGAAGTTCACCAAAACCGTGACTTGGCAAAGGACGCAAGGGGCGGCATCGCACAAATTGGCGCAGGCGACGGCTTTGTTAAGCCGGCATGAAGGCATGGAAGGGCATGCTTTTTCGGCAAAACTGCGGTGCAAGGACTGACGGGCGTGAACTTGACGATCTCTTGACGAAATTCCTCTGAATGCACGATCAGGCCGGGACGGGGCGACGTGGTTATTCTCCGGGTTCGGGAACCGTGTAATTTTGACTGATGGGGCCGCGGTATTTTACGGTTAAATCCTCATCCACTTCGGTCCCATCATAGAGAAAGATCAGGATACCCTTGCGCACGGATTTGCCTCGCATATCCAATATATCCTGATCGGATTTGGTAGTGCGTTGGCTCATCCGGCGGGCCCATTGGCCGAGGCGCACATACATCATGTCGATCACTTCGCCATGCGCCGGGTCAGTGCCGAGATCAACAAGTTCGCCCGGATCGTTTTCCATATCAAACAGCATTGGTGCTATACCGCCTTCGGCATGCATGAATTTCCAGCGTTTGTCGGCGATCATAAACAGGCGGCAATCGCGCGGCGCAAGGCCCAGATCGCGACCCATTGGGGTGGCGGAATAGTCAAATTCACTGACCGCGAAATCGCGCCAGTCGTCGGGCGTTTCGCCGTGCAGGAACGGCATCAGAGATTTGCCTTCGACAATGTGATCCGGCACTTTGCCGCCTGCCGCGTCGATGAAAGTCGCGGTCAGATCGATGCTTTCGACCAGTTCGTCACACACTGTGCCGCGCGTTTCGTCTGCTGCTGCTGAGGGGTCATAAATGATCAGCGGCACCTTGACCGAGCATTCGTGGAACAGGCTTTTTTCGCCCATCCAGTGATCGCCCAGATAATCGCCGTGGTCCGAGGAAATCACGATCATCGTGTCGTCCATCCGTCCGGTATCTTCGAGATATTTGAACAGGCGCCCCATCTGGTCGTCGCATTGTTTGATGAGGCCCATATAGGCCGGGATCACAACATCGCGGACCTCGTCTTTGTGGAACATCCGGCCAACGGCGTTGTTGAGGTAGGCGTCAAAGACCGGATTTGTGTTCACGCGCTCTGCCGGGTCGCGGTTCAGGGGTTGGATTTGGTTGTGGCTAAACATGTTGTGATAGGGTGCGGGCACGATATAGGGCCAGTGGGGTTTGATATAGCTGACATGGGCGCACCACGGTTTGTTGGGGTCCTGTTCTTCAATGAAATCAATGGTTCGGGACGTCAGCCAGGGGGTTTCGCTGTCTTGTTCGCGGATATTCGCGGGCATGTCCGCGTTCTTTGTCAGCCAACCGGATTCCATATTGCCGTCGGCATCAATTCCGGCATTGGCATAGTCTTTCCACGGGTTTTCAGCCGCGTATCCTTTGGCTTTCAGGTATTCGTTATAAGGCGAGCGGCGTTCGTCATAGAACCCGTCCGGCCCTTCAGCCCACAGGCCGTCGTCGCGGATATAGACGTCAAAACCGCATTCCGAAACGCGCGCGCCGATGACGCTGTCATGGGCAATGCCAAGGCGGTTCAGCCCGTCGATATCAGCCTTCATATGGGTTTTGCCGATCAGCCAGCAATCCATGCCGACCTTGCGCAGATGGTCGCCCATCGTCTGTTCCCCGACTTTCAGCGGATAGCCGTTCCATTGCGCGCCGTGGCTGTGGACGTAACGCCCGGTGTAATAGCTCATCCTTGATGAGCCGCAGATCGGCGATTGCACATAGGTCCGGCTGAACCGCACACCTTGGGAGGCAAGGCGGTCCATATGCGGGGTTTCAAGTGTCTTATGCCCAGCGCAGCTTAGGTAATCCCAGCGCAACTGATCGAACATGATGAAAAGGATGTTTTTGGTTTTACGGGTCAAGAAATCTCTCCAAAAGGGGCGATCCACAGCCCTGTCTTGAAGTGCGGCCTCTGGATTTGTTAGCGGACGGTCGTGGCAGCCAAAGGGCAACGCAATGACGCGCAGCCCCATGGTTATAATTGATTACAGTGCGCTGCCTGAAATTTCCACACCTGAACGGGGGCATCGTCGAAATCTGGCGCGCGCGCGGCTAACTTGGCGCAGGCGCAAGGGCTTTAGTGGCCAGATGCAGGAAGATCTGGCGCTCGTCCTTATTCAGGCCATCCAGAATATTGGCCTGTAGGTTCTGAACGACCGGCAGCAGGCCCGATAATGTTGTATCGCCATGTTCTGTCAGGCTGACCTTTCGCGCCCGATGGTCGCTTTGGCTGACCACCCGCGATACCAGACCCTTTTGTTCCAGCCGGGAAATCACGCCGCCAATGGTCGCGCGGTCATAGGCGATCAGTGCCGCGATGCTGGCCTGATCAACGCCGGGATTGGCGTGAATGGCGTCAAGGGCCGCGAACTGGACCGAGGTCAGGTCGAACCCGGCCTCTTGCACATGTTTGTTGAACACCTGGGTCGAAACCTGATGAAGCCGCCGAATCAAATGACCCGGCATGCGTTGTGCTTGCATTGTGTTATCTCCGACTCCGCCTGTGGTATCCGTGCGCGTTTTATTCCGTCTTAACAGTAAGTTCAGAAATATAATTTGTATACTTACTTTTTGGTTGACCGGATATAGTATGTATAGTTACTAATTACAGACCGCAGACCGCATAAGGGGATCAAGATGCAGTTTCACCTGAATGGGTTCAAACCCGGCGACCCGGATATTTTTCCAGCCGCCGATGACCGTCACAAATCAATTAGCAGGGTCGATGTTTTGATCTCGGGCTGCGGGCCTGCCGGGCTGTGTCTGGCGGCGCAACTGTCGGGGCATCCTGAAATCAACACTAGGATTGTCGAGCAGAAGTCAGGGCCAATGGAAAAGGGTCAGGCCGACGGTATCAATGTTCGGTCGATGGAGATGTTTCAGGCCTTTGGCTTTGCTGAAAAAGTGAAGCGGGAATCGCTTTGGATTAACGAAACCACATTTTGGCGGCCCGACCCGGACAATCCTGCAAATATCACCCGCAGCGGGCGGGTGCAGGACGTGGAAGATGGGTTGTCTGAAATGCCACATGTGCTGCTTAATCAAGGGCGCGTGCATGATATGTATCTTGATGTCATGAAAAATTCACCGACGCGGCTGACGCCTGATTATAACTTGAAGGTGCTTGATCTGGTGGTGGATCCTGACGCTGCGGATTATCCGGTGACGGTCACGCTGGGGCGTCTGGATGGCACGACCGAAACCGTTCAGGCGCGGTACGTTGTTGGCTGTGACGGCGCGCGCAGCAATGTGCGCACGGCCATCGGCGGCGAGCTGCATGGCGACGCGGCGCATCAGGCCTGGGGTGTGATGGATGTTCTGGCGGTTACGGATTTTCCGGACTACCACATGAAGTCGATTATCCAGTCGAACAAGGACGGCAATATCCTGATCCTGCCGCGCGAGGGGGGCTATTTGGTACGGCTTTATGTTGAGCTGGACAAGTTAAAAGAAGATGAACGGGTTGCTGCGCGCGGGTTGGGCATTGACGACATTATCGCCAAGGCAAAACGGATTCTTCGGCCGCATAGCTTTGAGGTGAAAGAGGTGGTCTGGTGGTCGATCTACGAAATCGGCCACCGTCTGACGGATAAATTCGACGATGTTCCGGCGAACGAGGTAAAGACGCGGACGCCACGTGTGTTTACGGCGGGCGATGCCTGTCACACCCACAGCCCGAAAGCCGGGCAAGGCATGAATGTGTCGATGGGTGATACGTTCAATCTGGGCTGGAAACTGGTTTCTGTCCTGACGGGCCGATCCTCGGCTGAGTTGCTCCATTCCTATTCGGCAGAACGCCGGGCGGCGGCAAAGGGGTTGGTGGATTATGACCATGAATGGTCCCGGATTGTCAGCGCCCCGCCTCAAGAGGCTGATCCGAAAGGGGAAATCATATCACCTGTGCAAAAGCAATTCGTTGCTGGTGGCCGCTTTACCGCCGGACTTACGGTGCATTACCAGCCCTCGACGTTGGTCAGTGATGGTGCAAATCAACAACTGGCCACAGGATTTAAGATCGGCACGCGGTTTCATTCTGCGCCGGTGATCCGCTTGGCTGACGCTAAGCCCATGCATCTGGGCCACACGATTAAGGCCGATGCACGCTGGCATATCTATGCGTTTTCCGGTGCTAAAGACCCGATTGGCCCTGAAAGCCCGATGCGCAAGCTGTGTGATTATCTGGAAAACGACACCAAATCACCTTTGCGGGTGCACAGGCCAAAGGCTGCGGATATCGACGCGGTGATTGAGGTTCATGCGGTGTTTCAGCAAGGTTTTCGCGATCTGGACTTTGGCGCAATGCCGCGCCTGTTGCGGCCAAGCAAGGGGCGGTATGGCTTAACGGATTATGAAAAGATATTCTGCGCTGATTTGAAAAGCGGCGATGACATCTTTGATATGCGGGGGATCAACCGTGAAAACGGCTGCATCGTGATCGTGCGGCCTGACCAATATGTCGCCAACATCCTTGCGCTTAATGCTTACGGTGAATTGCAGGCGTTTTTCGCCAATATCCTGCTGCCCGCCAACAAGGTGTGATGCAGGATTTCAGCAAATTATTCCACCGTGTAATAGGCGATTTCAACGGCCGAGGCGCGGCGGATACCGGCGCAGACGAACAGCATGTGGTTGACCCATCCATAGCGATCATCGCCGGTTTCCAGACGCGCCGCTGTCCGCATGTAATAGCTGGCCGGATCGACGTCTTTGCCTGCGGCCAGATCAGCAATCACTGCCGCCGGGCCGTGGCGGGAGCCGACATTGACGATTTCGATCACTGCGCCGTCGTTGGTTTTAAGCGCATAGCGGGTATCAAGATGCACCGCCCCGTCACCGTAGATCGTCTGCCAGTCAGCGCCAAGGTTCAGCACGTCGCCAGTGATGTCAGGGCCAAGTGCCGCGCCGCCAATGATCGGGATGATCCGGCGATTGCCTGCCCGGCCGTGGCCGAGGTCCAGCGGTGCGCCAAGTTCAACCCTAAGGGTGAAGGAATGGCGGAGTTTTGGGGTTGGAATGTCCACGTTATGCCAGCCCCAAAAGGCGCGCGGCGTTGCCTTTGATGATGTCCTCGCGCAGGTGGTCCTTGATCGCGATTTTTTCAAAATCCGCCAGCCACCTTTCGGGTGTTATCATTGGCCAGTCTGACCCGAACAGAACCTTGTGCTTGAGCATGGTGTTGCAATACCGCACGAGGATTTCCGGGAAGTATTTCGGGCTCCAACCGCTGAGGTCAATATAGACGTTGGGCTTGTGCTGGGCGACGGCCAATGCCTCTTCCTGCCAGGGGAAACTGGGATGGGCCATGATGATCCGCAGATCGGGGAAATCCACGGCCACGTCGTCAAGATACATCGGGTTTGAGAATTTCAAACGCATGCCATTGCCGCCGGGCATGCCCGAACCAACGCCGGTCTGGCCCGTGTGAAACAGCGCGATTGCACCTTCTTCGGCGATGGCTTCGTAAAGCGGATAAGCCATGCGGTCGTTGGGGTAAAAGCCCTGAAATGTCGGGTGGAATTTGAAGCCTTTGATGCCGTAATCGCGGATCAGACGCCGCGCCTCGCGCACGCCCATCTTGCCTTTGTGCGGGTCGATTGAGGCGAACGGGATCAACACATCGTCATTTTCCGCCGCAAGTTCCGCCACCTCTTCGTTTTTGTAGCGCCGGTAGCCTGTTTCGCGTTCCGCATCGACCGGGAAAATCACGGCAGCGATGTTCTGTTCGCGGTAATGTGCGGCGGTTTCCGGGATTGTCGGCGGATGTTTCCACGGCGCGCGAAAGTAGCTGGCCATCGTGGTTTGCAGATCGTCATAGCCGTCATCGGCGTGACAGCCGCAAGGTTCTTCGGCGTGGGTGTGAAAGTCGATCGCGCGGATTTTTGTAAGGTCTATCATCTTGTTTTTCCTTCAGAGTTTCGCAACCGCAGGGTCGCCATCATCATAGAGTCGTGCCAGAATACCGGCCCGGCGTGTCAGCACCTTACGAAAGTTAAGGTTGCCCTTTGCCGTGATCTCACCATCAGCAAACGAGGCCGGTTCGGCCATCACAATGGCCCGCGTGACCCGCGTTGAACTGCTGGCCCCTGCCGCTGAATGTTCGGCCAGGCGGCGGCGGATTTCGCCAAGCAACAACGGGTCTGTCAGCACACCGTTTTCTTGCGTTGCGGCAAAGCCTTCTTTTTCCAATTCGGCCATATTGGGGAAGATCAGCAGCCCGATCTGGTCGCGATCCGCGCCTGTGATGACGATGTCGCCCGCTAGCGGACCAAGGCAGGCCAACATGTCGAGCCTTAGTTGCCCGGCGCGCACCCATGTGCCTGTCAGCAGTTTGAAATCTTCGCTGATCCGCCCGTCGAATTTCATGCCTTTGTTGAAATCAGTCGGGTCGACAAAACGCATCGCGTCACCGGTGATAAAGAAACCTTCGTCGTCAAAAGCCTCGGCCGTTTTGTCGGGGGCCTCAAAATAGTCCGTCATGATGTTGGGGCCCTTTACCCGGACTTCACAGCGCATATCGCTGTCGGGAACCAACTTTGTGATGACACCGGTTAGCGGCACACCAACGACGCCGGAGCGTTCCGTCGGTTCCTGTTGCATCATGGTTGCGGGTGCGGTTTCAGTCAGCCCCCATGATGACGTCATCAGGGGCACCTCGCCTTTCACGTCCATCGCCATTGCCTCGAAACCTTCCCAGACGTCCTGGGGAAGCGAAGCACCAGCATAAAAGATCAGATCGAGATCGGCAAAAAATCGTTGCCGCAAAGTGGCATCTTTTTGCAGCGCGCCTAGCAGCATCTGAAAGCCAACCGGCACGTTGAAAGACAAGGTTCCGGTGACCATCGACAGGTTTTCAACCGTTCGCTCGAACAGGCCCTTAACCGGCTTGCCGTCGTCGATATATAGCGCACCGCCATTGGCCAGCATCATGTTGAAATTATGTGACCCACCAAAGACGTGGTTCCACGGCAGCCAATCCATGATACGAGGCGGTCGCGCGCGCAAAAACGGCAAGGAGTCAGCGATCTGGGTCTGGTTGGTGCACAACATTTTATGCGTTGTCAGCACCCCTTTGGGGGCCGAGGTCGAACCGGATGTCATCAGGATCTTGGCCACCGTTTCCGGGGTGATAGCAGCGTGGGCCGCATCAACGTCCACCCCGGTGTCGCCTTTCAAAAGGTCGGCGAACGGGGTCGCGGCGGTGGTTGTGGCGTGACTGGCAACCACCTCGACCCCGGCGAGGGCGTCGAGCGCCAAAGCCTCGCCATAAAGGTCAGCGTCGACGGTATAGGCCATTGCCGGGCGAACCAGTTCAATCGCGTGTTGCAGGCGACCATGGGCACCGTGGATCAGCGAATATTGCTCGGCCACCGGCACGGTGGGCACGCCGACATACTGGGCTGCAAGGGTCAGCAACCCGTGGTCCACCCCGTTTCCCGACATGATCAGGATCGGTGTGGTCGGTCCCATTCCCCGCGCCAGCAATGACGCCGCAATCGCGCGTATTTGTTCAAGGACCGCGCCATAGCGTTCTTGCCGCCATCCGGCACCGTACCGTTCTGCAAGGAAGATCGCGTCGGGCGTTTTTTCGGCCCAGTGATGCAGCCAGTCACCCGTTGTCGCGACAACCGGGCCAAGGGCTTGACGGGCACTAAGCAGGATCGTGCCGTCAGGGCGGTCCTGCCGGATTATGTCATGGGGTTGATAGTTTGAGGTGCGTTTCATGTCTTGTCCGCCTTTGTCCGTAAGGATGCGATCAGGCGCATCGCGTCGCTGATTTGTGATCGTTCGGTGTCATTCAGATTGCCAAGCAAAGCCGCCTCGTGGCTATGAACCGCCTTAAGCGCCTCGTCATACAGCCGCCGACCTGCCAGCGTCGCCCTAAGGGCATAGGCGCGCCTGTCTGTTATAACCCGGTCGCGGGTGATCAGATCGCGCCGTTCCAGTTCATCAAGAATGACCACCAGATTGGGCCGTTCAATCGACATGGCATCGGCCAGATGCGATTGTTGCAGGCCGGGATTGTCGACTATGAAAACCAGTGCTGTGAAGGTGATCATGCGCAGATCGAGGGCTTTCAACGTGGCCGCAAGATCGCCCTGAATAACGGTTGAGGCACGCCTGATATTATAGCCAACAAGACCGCGCAAAGTTGCATCGGAAACGCAAGCCGCGGGATCAGGGGATATATTTGTTTTGGCGATTTTTTGGGCCATTGGGTTAGCAGGCCACCGGGGCTAGTCGCATTTGGAAACCTCACCTTTGGGCTTTGTGTTCAAAATATAGATATGTCTTATAATTATTATATACAGAAATCAAGTCCGCTTTGGGCGGCTTCGCAAAACACAAAATACATCACGGGTTTTGGCGTTAGCGGTCATTGCGCCGAGGTCAGGCCTTGCGATGCTTCCAGTTAATGCCAGCGGCAAAACACTGGAAGCAATTGCATTATTTCCCGGTGAAAATGGGGGTTTGTTTGGCCAGAAATGACGCAATTCCGGCGGGGCCATCTTCTGTTCGCATGGCGTCCGCGATGGAGCGTGTTTCGCGGTCAAGTTGGGTTTCCAGCCCGTCAGAAAACGCCGTGTCCAGCAGTCGCTTGACGCCGCCATAGGCTTTGGTTGGGCCTGAGGCGATGTGTTTCGCCATGGCCTGTGCCTCGGGCAGTACGGCCTCGGGCGCGACAACTTTGTTGACCAAGCCCCAATCCTGCGCCTCATGCGCTGTCAGAACCCGGTTCGTCAGCATCATCTCTTTGGCGCGCAATAGGCCGATATGTTTGGCAAGGTAGTAGGTGGACGAACCATCAGGCGTCAGCCCCGAAGCGGTGTAGGCCGAGACGAATTTCGCCTTTTCCGATGCGATCACGTAATCACCTGACAGCGCCAGTGAAAAGCCGCCGCCACCAGCGGTTCCGTTCAGGGCCATGATGACCGGGGCGTCGATATGGGCAAACCGCGACAGGCCCGCGTGCAACAGGGTGGCCATTCTTGTCAGGTGGGCGTGTTTGTCGGGTGCTGAATCCATTTCGGCCAGATCACCGCCGCCGCAAAACATTTTGCCAGCCGCCGTGATGATGACGGCCCGAACGTCTGCGGCCCCGCAGCGAACGCTGGCGTCAAACAGCTCTTCTGCCAAACGGGCGTTCAGGGCGTTGGCGGGGTTGTCTTTTCGGTCAAGCGTGATGGTTGCAATGCCGTCAGCAAGTTCAAATTGAAGTGTCTGGTAATCCATTGGTTTGCCCTTATGCAGCTTTGGAATTGGCACCGGTCAGCATGCCTGCAAGGCGCGCGGTGATGATGGCGTCAGCCTCGGTCATGATCGCGTCGATCAGATCTTTGCAGGTTGGGATGTCGTGGATCAGTCCCGCGACCATGCCACAGGACCACGCGCCCACATCCAGATCACCGTCGATCATCACCTTGGGGTATACGCCTGCAACATCGGCCAGAATATCGTCAAACGTGATGTCGCTGCCTTTGGCTTTTTCAACGGCCAGCACACGCTCAACCGCCGGGTTGTTCAGCACACGTTCGGTATTGCGCAACGGGCGCATGATCAGGCGGGTGTCCAGTTCGGACGCAGCAACGATGGCGTCTTTGACCTTTTGGTGGATAGGTGCCTCGACCGTGCACATAAAGCGTGTGCCCATGTTCATGCCATCCGCCCCCATGGCAAGCGAGGCCACCAATGAGCGCGCATCGGCCTGACCACCGGAAGACACGAACGGAATCTCCAGCTCGTCCGCAGCGCGGGGCAAAAGGATCATGTTGGGAATGTCGTCTTCGCCGGGATGGCCACCGCATTCAAAGCCATCGACCGACACCGCATCGCAACCGATTTCCTGCGCTTTTAGCGCGTGGCGCACCGAGGTGCATTTGTGGATCACTTTGATGCCCGCGTCTTGCAGATAGGGCATGACCTGAACCGGATTGCGGCCTGCTGTTTCGACTACTTTCACGCCGCCATCAATGATCGCCTTCACATAACCGGGATAGTCAGGCGCGTTGACCGTTGGCAGAAAGGTCAGGTTCACGGCAAATGGTTTGTCTGTCATGTCGTTGCATCTGGCGATTTCATTGGCGAGGTCCGCCGGTGTTTTCTGCGTCAGGCCGGTGATCGTGCCAAGGCCACCGGCATTCGAAACTGCGGCGGCCAATTCGGCAAAACCGACGTAATGCATGCCGCCCTGAATGATCGGGTGTTCGATGCCAAAAAGGTCTGTGATACGGGTTTTCATGGGTGCCTCCTGGCGGCTTGCCGCTCGTTTTCATAAGATTGGGTCAGTTCGGCCCGTGCGTCATGGGCGGTCATCGCTTGCCCGCAATCCGGGCAGGTCATTTGTGGATGGGTGACATGCCCGCAGCCCTTGTGCACGATCTGAACCGGGGCATCATCGCCGTCGCCCAGCCAGCGGTCGCCCCATTGCTTGAAGGCAATGATCACGGGCCAAAGGTCGTGCCCCATTGCCGTCAGGCGGTATTCGCTGCGGGGTGGATGTTCAGAATACTTTTCGCGTCGGATAACGCCCAGCGCTTCCAGCTTTTTCAGTCGCCCTGACAAAAGATGCGAAGACATGCGCGTCTGGCGCAGAAAGTCGTCAAAACGGCGACTGCCGAGGAACATTTCACGCAGGATCATGATCGTCCATTCGTCACCCACTTGTGCAACGGCACGTGCGATGGAACAGGATTGCAAGGAAAGGTCAGCGCGGCTCATCAGGGTCACTTTAATTTCTGAATTGACTTACTTCTATTTCTGAAGTTACTGTTTGTCAACGCCCGGACTTCACCCTTGCCAGCCGCCACAGGAAACCACCATGAAAGTATATTTCGCCCCGCAATCCCGCGCTGTGCGCACCGTCTGGCTGCTTGAGGAAATCGGCCTGCCTTATGAGGTGGAAAAGTTCACGCTTGGGCAAAAGGAAATGCGCGGCCCGGACTATACCAGCATCAACCCAAACGGCCGGGTGCCGACGCTGATTGACGGGGATGTCACGATTACGGAAAGCACGGCGATTGCGCAGTATCTGGGCGCAAAACACGCCCCTGAGCTGATCCGTGGTCCAGAGGATGCGAATTTTGCCGTGTATCTGCAATGGCTGCATTATGCCGAAGGTATGATCATGGGGCCGATGGGCAACCACGTGGTAGAGACCGTTTTACTGCCGCCAGAACGGCGCAATCCGGAACTGGCGATGCGCGCGCTAAAACTTATGGGCCGCACATTGGGCGCGCTTGAGACGCAAATGGATGGGCGCGCGTTTTTGGCCGGTGATTTCACCATTGCAGATACGATCACAGGTCATGCGGTCATTATGGCCCGGCGTCTTAAGGTTGATTTCAGCGGCCTGCCGAACTTGTCGGCCTATGCTGATCGGCTTGAAGCCCGGCCAGCCTTTCAGGCAGCCGAGGCTGTATAGGGTATTAGCATGAACGCAAAACCCATCTGCCTGATCATCGGCGCGGGCGATTATATCGGCGCAGCCATCGCCAAACGCTTTGCCAGCGGCGGCTATCACGTCGTTATGGGGCGTCGCCGGGGCGAAAAACTGGCGCCCCTGATCGCCACGATTGAAGCTGGCGGAGGGTCGGCGCAAGGGTTCACATGGGACGCACGGCGCGAAGACACGGCGACCGAAATGTTTGCTAGGGTCGAAAATGACATTGGCCCGATTGATATCTGCATCTTTAATGTCGGCGGTAATGTCCGGTTCCCGATCCTTGAAACCACTGAACGTGTTTTTCGCAAGGTCTGGGAAATGTGCGCCTATGCAGCCTTTCTAAGCGGTCGGGAGGCCGCCAAATACATGGTGGCGCGCCAGAGAGGGTCGATCTTTTTCACCGGCGCCACGGCCTCGGTTCGGGGCAGTGCGGGATATGCGGCCTTTGCCTCGGGCAAGTTCGCGTTGCGGGGGTTGGCGCAGGCGATGGCGCGGGAATTGGGGCCGCAAAACATCCATGTCGCGCATCTGGTCATTGACGCGGGTGTGGACACCGCGTTCGTCCGTGATCGCCAGCGGGAGGCCGGGCAGGATCCGGATGATCTGCCGCCTGACACCCTGATGAAGCCCGACAGCATTGCCGAGGCTTATTGGACCCTGCACCACCAAAGTCGCGACGGCTGGACCTTTGAACTTGATATCCGCCCATATGCCGAGACGTGGTAGGGGACCAAAACCAAAAAGCTGCGCTGAATAGGGCTTGATCAGACAGCGCAACATTGTCAGCTTGCGGCAAATGACGTTTCGCTTGCGGAATGTCGGACAAAGCAAGGACCCCCCCATGCCCTTTTTGCCGCCATCACCGGATGCCTGCCTATGAGCGTCACGCTAACCCGCCCTTGGCTGGTGCTGGCAGGGCTGTCGTTGGGTGTGACCGTGACAAACGGCTTTGCGCGGTTTGCCTATGGCTTGATGCTGCCCGCAATGAAATCCGAAATGGGGTGGAATTACGCGCAGGCCGGATGGCTGAACACTGCCAACGCGCTGGGATATATTGCCGGGGCGGTCCTGACCATGCTTGTGATCCGGCGGATTTCACCGGCGCATTTGTTTGCCTTTGGGCTGATCACCACCACGCTGGCGCTTTTGGCCACGGGGCTGAACGCAGCCCTTTGGTGGCAAACGCTTTGGCGGATTTTGGCGGGTATCTTTGGCGCGATGTCTTTTTCAACAGCGGGCGCATTGGCGGCTGGGTTGTTTTACGGCGACCCGCGTCGGAACGCGCTGGCGATTGCGATCTTGTTTGGCTCGGGCGGGGGGCTTGGCATCGTGCTGGCCGGTGCGGCACTGCCCCTGATGCTTGACGCCTATGGCCCCGGCGCGTGGCCGATGGGCTGGATTGTCATAGGCGTGGCGAGCCTGTCTTTCCTGCCGCTGAGTTTGTGGGCGGCTTTGCAACTGCGCACGCAGGTGCAATCACAGGCCAAGACGGTGCCCCTGCCCATTCGCCGAATGCTGCCGGAAATGGCAGGCTATGCGGGGTTTGGGCTGGGCTATATCGTCTATCTGACCTTCCTGTCAGCATGGATGACGGAACAGGCGGCTGGTGCCGGTTTTATCGCGCTGGTCTGGGTGATCCTTGGCGTCTGTATCTCGCTTTCGCCACTGGTCTGGCGGCCAATATTGGCGTGTTATGCGTCTGGATTGCCACTGGCCTTGATCCTGATCGGTATCGCAATTGGATCGGCTTTGCCGGTGGTGCTGCCAAGTGGCCCGGCTTTGCTGATCTCAGCCGTGGTGTTTGGCTTGTCGGTGTTCATGGCCCCCGGCGCTGTCACCAATTTTACCCGCCAGAACCTGCCGCCCGAAAGCTGGGGCCGTGCGATCAGCCTTTTCACCGTGATTTTCGCTGTGGCCCAGACGCTTGGGCCTTATGGTGCTGGTTTGGTTGGAGATATGTATAACAACATCGGCATCAGCCTGCTGGCCGCCGCTGGCATTTTGCTGGTTGGCGCGGTCGTTGCCTTGATGCAAAAACCGCTTTAGAGCGCAATCCGAAAAGTGGGAACCGGTTTTCGGAATGAATTGCGCGCCAAATAAATGAATAGAGCCGTTCTTCTGTTTCAGATTAAAGGGATGCGGCTCTAGGTCTGACCTGCCATTTCCTCGATCGGCGGCACGGCATTTTGCGGCAACGGGCTGACATAACCCTCGGGCCCTACCCGCGCGGCCAGATCGGCCTTGGCCCGCGTGCGAAGATCGGCATCAAGGATTACATCAACACCCGTGGCGGCCATGATTTGGGCGGCGTGGGCCATGCCTTTGATTGCCGGGCCACTTTTGCCTTGGGCAACCATCTGCCAGGTGTGAAATGGCGTGCCGATGGCGTAATTCGCGCCCCACATCTGAACGGTTGGCACCACCCAACTGACGTCGCCGACATCGGTTGAGCCGGGCAGATCGACGGCCAGCGTGGTATCAGGCACGATGAAATCGGCCAAAGGTTTGCGCCCGCTTTCCGTCAGACCCGCCATGCTGTAACTCGCCGCGATATCATCATCATTCATCGTCGCCTGCATTTTGGCAGCGTAGGCGCGGTCGTCCTCGGTAAACGGGGGAGGCCCCAGACTTTCAAGGTTTTTGTGCATCGCCTCGCAGAGTGGTCCATTTGGCACCAGTTCAGAGGCCACGGTGATCAACTGCGCGTCCATCGTCGTGTCGGTCATCAGGGCCGCCCCCTTGGCGACATTTTTCACCCGTTCGATCAGCGCACGCATCTCGCGGGTTCGGGGTTCACGAACCACGTAGCGCACCTTGGCTGAGGCTTGCACCACATTGGGGCTGATGCCGCCTGCATCAAGATAGGCGTAATGAATGCGGGCCTGATCGGACATGTGTTCGCGAAGGTAGTTCACACCGACATTCATCAACTCGACCGCATCAAGGGCTGAGCGACCCAAATGCGGCGAGGCTGCCGCGTGGCTGGCGCGGCCTGCAAAGGTAAATTCGATGCGCGCGGCAGCTAAAGAACTGCACCGCATCACGTTGGCAATGGCGGCAGGATGCCAGGTTATCGCAATATCGACGTCATCAAACACACCGTCCCGGACCATGAACGTCTTGGCGCTGCCGCCTTCTTCAGCCGGGCAGCCAACATAGCGAACGCGGGCTTTGTGGCCGGTTTCTTCCAGCCAGTCCCGCACGGCGGTTGCGGCAAGCATGGCCGCCGAACCCAGCATATTGTGGCCGCAACCATGACCATTTGCCCCTTCTGTGATTGGTTGCGGCTGAGCGATGTCAGCTTGCTGGCTGAGCGCCGATAGGGCGTCGTATTCGCCAAGAAAGGCGATGACCGGCCCCTCTTCACCCCATTCACCTATGATGGCCGTTGGAATATTCGCCACGTTTTCGGTGATGCGAAACCCCTGATGTTCCAGTTCCGCTTTGTGCAACGCGACCGACGCATGTTCGGCGTAACAGGTTTCAGGAACGGCCCAAACCGCATCTGAAAGCGCGTGAAAACGTGGTAAATGGGTGTCGACATGGGGCCAAACGGGATGTTGGTTCATTGGATACGCGCCTCTGCTGAAATGATCTACGCAGGAGCGTAGCGAGCAGTGGCAATCGTGTCGATGAAAGATTGAGGCTTGCGGCCAGGGTTACCCGGCCTGGGCAAACAAGATCTGGACCTGATGCGCGTGGTTGTTTTCGGGCCTCAGTCGCACCACTGCCGCAGAACTTTGCGGCTGTGTTGCACCGAGTGACCCGAACAACAAACGTTGCACGTCTTCGACTTCCCAATGACGTTCCGACCCGAGGTCCCCACCGAACCTCGGGTAGTAAACGCCATCTGCGCGACAATCTCTGCCCCCTGAGTTTTGATCGTACATCGCAGATTTTCCCCTGTATTAGTCAGCCCACAACTGCAATGTAGAAACGGAATCCGGCGATAATTTATCCAAATTGTGATTAATTAAAGGTTCTTTGTCTTATTGTTGCCAAACTTGAGACAATGACCAGCGACCGCTTATCGGCCCTCGCCTTTGCGATCAGAGCGCGCAAATCAGCAGGCAAGGCCTATGCTGCGGACATGATTGAAATCAAGGATCACCTTACAACGAAGTGACACAATGACTTGGCCTTGCACAAACCGATAGGAGGTGTGCCATGAACAGAGTGTTATTAGTTGCCTATGTAGTGTTCCTTGCCACGACAATCTTGCCCGGCAGTTCCTGGGCACTGAACCCTGAACATTACGAGTGGTTGCGCCTGAATGGCCAATGTGTCGGGTGTGATTTTTCCGGTGGAGACTTCAGGCGTGAAGAACTTGCAGGTCGCAACATGCGGGATTCTGATGTCAGCGGTGCGGATCTTCGATTTGCGGTGCTAAGAGGTGCGGATTTGCGGGGGGCGTCATTTGCAAACAGCAATCTTGCTGGTGCGGACCTTGGCAATGCGCTTACGGATGGGACTGATTTCAGCGGTGCAATTTTTTGCCTGACTATCATGCCGGATGGCAGTGACCGCTCAGACGAATGTCTGGAAGGCCTTTGGCGAGAAGACAACGGCGGTGTCATCCTGATCGGTCATAATCCGACCCGACAAACTGGGGTGGCCTATAAAGCAATTGTTCAAAGCGGGGCGCAGTCTTTGAATGTCGGTGAGGTGATAATGCAGAATTTTGTCCGCACATCGCCAGGCGTTTATGCGGTCAAACACTATGCGAAACTGGAAGACGAAATCTTTTGGATCGACACAAGCTGCGTCATTAAAGGGGCGAGCATGGCATGCTTTGACGGACTGCTTCGCTATACATTGGAACAGGCGCGCCCGGTCCAACCCATCAAGGCATTTCACCCGGTATTTAGCGAAGACATCGGCGCGCCAACGAACAGAGAGGGGCCCGGTTCCCGGTAAGTGAGAATGGACGTTTGGGTGCCAAGTGGCGGCGATCAATCCAAAGGGTTCGCAAAGGTCTTTGGTCGGCGCCCTGCAACAGGAACGTCTTGTCAGCGCATCGTTAACCAGCGGCGGGATCTGGTTGCGGCTGGAAATTATTCGATTGTTTGAGACCGGATTGTCGGCCTGCCCCCGCCAACTACAGACCCGCGCGTGCTTGCCAAAGCGCCGCTTGGGCGAACCCGAAGATCTGGCGGGTCCGTTGATCATCCTGTCTTCAAAGGCGTCAGGTTTTTACACCGGCCAAATCCGTTATGCAGACCGTGGATACACCGCCGGATCGGGCTTTGCATGGTGCAAAAAAGGGAACTTTTGCCGGTGATCCATGACGACTTTCAGAACCCGGCAAAACGTAAGATGAAGAACGGTCAGAGAACCACCGGGGCGTTTGCAGATCCCGCACATCACGCCAGCCGAGGTTTTCAGTCAGGCCGGGTTTGACTGGTTGATCGTCGCCATAGAAACGAACGCAGGAATGTTTTGACTAGGGTTACCAATGGCTGATCGTGATGCAGGAAGGCGCGTCGCTGATGGCGGCGGCCCGAGCAATGGCAGACAAATACGCAACGCCTACGGAAATGCATAAAGGCAATTCATGACGTTCTGAAACAGGGTTGCGCCCGCAACATGCGCATCCTTGGACATTGCGATCAGGGCTGGACATTCTTTGTGACCTCGGCGGTTTGCATATTACCGAGCATGCAGACGCCGGAGTATCGGCGCAAAAATGTCATCGCTGGGCTTGGCCTTCGCGCTGCCTTCCAGCGGCGGCTTCAGTGCCTCGCCGGTCTTTTACTCATCGAGCCTGAGATTTGCCAGCATGTACCATTGATCGAGATGCGCGCGCACATATGGTTCAAGGGTTTGGTTTAGCTGCTGGATTGTTTCTGCGACCGCGTCCTTGTCGTCCGCTGAGTGCCTAATCTCAACCGGGTCAAGGATTTGCACGTCAAACTGCGTTCCTGATCGGCGCGGCATGATAATTGGTACGATCAAAGCGTTGCTGCGCATCGCGATTTTCACGGCGCGGGCGGCATTGGTTGACTGAACCGGCGCGCGGCCAAACAGCGGAAAGTGGATTTGGTCGTCACTGACCTCATCAATCATGAAAAACCCGATGGCGCTTTTGTTCTTGATAAAACGCGACAGATACGTCGCGCTTTTCTGCCCCGGAGGGAATGCGAATTGATTTCGGCGGCGTCTGGAAGCCTCGATAATGCGGTTGCTGAATCGGCTGGCCTCGGGCTGGTACGGTCCAATAACCGCTGGTTTCAGGCATAAATCCAAAGTTGCGAACAAGACCTCCCAAGACCCGACATGCACCGACACGAAAAGGATGTTTTCATACGCTTTCGTTGCGTCCGTGATCCCAGTTTTCAGAGTCTTCGATTGCGCTTGCTGTGCCGCAAGTTTTTCAACGGCGGAAAACTCAGCGTAGATACGGCCAGAGTTTTGCCACCAGCTGTTGATGGCCTTTTGTCGCTCCGTTTCCGAAGACGCCGGGTTTAGCACCGCCATATTCGCCGAAATGCGCTGCGCAAAATCCATGTCGCGGTATAGTTTTTGAGAAAACGGCGCGATGCAGGCCCCCACCGCCGAAGGCCATGCCACGGGGATAAACCGCAACGCATGATACATGCCATATTTGAGGGCGCCCATGCAGGGATCTTTAACAAAATACCAACGCCAATGTTTTCGTTGCCAAGGTTTTTTGGAATAGGCCCAGCGCAGAGGCGGCGCTTTTGGTTCAGGCGCACAAGTCACGACAAACGGCAAATCTGCAACCGATTGCGGGTTGTTTGCCGCGCGGTCTTTCAAGTGCGCGCCCAGAGGATCATCGGCAGGCTGTCGCCCGGACGAAGCGTCAGACGGCAAACCGGTTGAACATCTGTGCCGGGTTTCAGTTCCAGCCGGAACTTTTGGCCCAGAACCGCAACGGCCAGGATCGATTCAGTCTGGCCAAAGATCAAACCGGCACAAATGCGCGGCCCGGTTGAAAAGGGAACATAGGCATATTTGTTTGGTTTACGATGCTTTGTGGGGTCTTTGTCATCCAAGAACCGCTCAGGCCTAAACGCGTCTGCGTCGGGCCACAGGCCCGGATTTCGGTGCAACAGCCATGCGACAACCATTAAGATGCTGCCCTTGCGAAAACGCTGCGGGCCAATGGTAACGTCCTCCATCGCTTCTCGCGCCAACATCGGAACCGGCGGATAAAGCCGTAGCGTCTCGTCCGTGATCGCGCGCGTGTAGGTCAGCTTGGCGACGTCTGAAAACCGGACGGAGCGATCCCCGACCACTGTGTCCAACTCAAGCTCAAGCTTGGCGCGAACCGCCGGGGATTGGGACAGAAGATACCAGGCCCATGCCAGTGTATTTGCGGTTGTTTCATGCCCTGCCATAAAAATCACGGCCGCCTCGTTGCGGATGATTTGCCGCGACAAAGGCTTGCCGTCATCATCACGCGCGTCCAGCAGCGCCCCGATGACCGAGGTGTCGCCCTTGTCGCGCTCGTCAACAAACCTGTCGATGACCTCGTCCAGAACCGACAGAATCCGGCGCGTCGCTTTGCGAACCCGGCGACCGCTAAGCCTTGGGAACCACTCGGGCAGGTTCATCATAGAAGGGATATCCAACTGCCCAACGTGGCGTTGAAATTCAGAAAATCCCGTCACGATTTCCTGCGCATAAGCCTGACCCAGATTTTGCCCAAAAATGGTACGGCAGATCACCTCGGCGGTCATTTCAGCCATTTCAGACAGGGCATCAATTTCGGCACCATCGCCCATCTGCGCCCAGCGGTCGCGGTATTCTTCCATCACCTGAATCATCACCGGGGCGAATTCCGGCACTTTGGAGCCGTGAATGATCGGTGCCACGATCTTTCGTCGGGCCTTCCAGACCTCGCCATCGCTGACGAACAGGCCATCGCCCAACAAAGGTTCCAGCGCGTGCCGCATCTGTGGGCTTTTGCGCTGCAAAACCGGATGGTTGTCCTGAAAGGCCTGCTTAACCAGATCGGGTGCGTTGATGATCGCAACCTCGCGCTTTAGGACCTTGATCGAGGCGATGTCGCAGGTGAAATCTGACTTGCACCAGATCGCAAGGAAACTGTGACGGGCAAGCTGCACCCGCGTTAATAGTGACGGCGGCACCTCAAAACGTTCAGGATAGGGCGGCACAAAGGCGGGTTCCCGGGGTTGTTCCATGACTTTGCGCGGGTCCAGACGTGTTCTGTGGCAGGATTGCAAGGGTATGGTAAAGGCTTTGCCCGCCTAAGAAAAGCCGCGCATTTTGACCCGAAAGCCGCGGAACCCGCGTTTCTGGCTTCGCCAAACAGCCAACCAGTCGTTTCAGTCTGAAAGGTCAGCCTGCAACCAGACGCATCAGGGCCTCGATCGGGCCGCGCTTGAACCATCGCGACCACAAAACTGCGTAGAGCGTTGCAACGACGCAGAAGATCAAGGATGCCGTAACGGCCTGTGCAAGCGACTGACCGCCAAGCATTCCCAATGCCTCAAGCGTTCCCATGCCGATCAGAACATGTGCGATATAAAGCGTCAGGGTCTGTCGACCGGCGGGCATTATCAAACGCAGAATGCCCGATGTCTTAAGCCGTTCGGCAATAACAAGGCAAAGCCCGACAACGATACTTGCTGCGCCAATACCTGCCACGGTATATAGCGGCATTGGCGGAACTGGTGCGGTCGTGACCAGATCGCTTAACCCTTGGCCAATCGGCGCAAGTTGGGACACCAGTATCAGGCTCGTTATTTCTGCTGCGGCAAAAGCAAATGCACCCGCGATGATTAGTTTTATTTGCGTCGCGCGCTCGTGCAGCGGCAAGCGGCTTAGGACGTTGCCGAACAACAAGAACCCCAGCCACGGGATAACCGGGTGCCAGCCATTGAAAAATAGATTTCGAACAAATCCTGTGGCTGTCCAGAAATCCGAATAGGTGTACTCGGCCCAATTCCAGCCTGTGTCGTAGTTCAAAGTAAAGATCATCACCACAAAGGCCGCGTTCAAACCGACGATCACCGCGATTAGCGTGATGTTTCGCAAGGGCAGCAAAAGCACGCCGAAGAAGAAATAGAACGCGTAATAATGCAGGATATCGGCATCAAAGATCACCATGTTGAGCAGCCCGAGAACCAGCAGGAATACCGCGCGTTTGACCGTGACCATAATTGTTTGGTCAAGACCCTTCAGCCCGCCAAGGCCCAGCCCGACCCCTGCAAGGACAACAAATGTTGCAGCGGCGCGACCTTCCAATGCGCTGGTCAAAAGGCTGAGAATGCCATCTTCACCATCCGCCCCCATCGCGATCTTAAAGTTAACGATAACCATGCCAACAAAAGCAATAAAACGCGCGACATCCAGCCCGTCGAGCCGCGTGGATTTGGTGACTGTACCGGTGTCAGTCATCGCTGGTGTCTACCTTGTTCATAGGAATGAAGTGCGCATCATAAAACCCGATCAAGCCAAGGAAACCCAGATACCAGTGCTTAGGAAACTGCATGGCTTTGCTTTCGATTAGAGTTGTTCTATACTATGAACGATCGTTCATTTTGTAATCATAAAGAACAGGAGCGTCAAGCCCGTGCAAGACCAAGCCAAACATGTCCATCCCGGAAAGACGAAAATCCTTCGCGCCGCAATCGCTTGCTTTTTGGAGCAGGGTTATCATCAAACAGGTGTACGGGATATTGCCAAACGGGCGGGTGCGAGCCTTGGCAACCTTTACAATCATTTTGCTGGCAAAGAGGCCGTGTTGGCCTATATCGCTGAACTGGAAAGGGACGAGCTTGCCATGCTCGCCGTGACCCTGTCTGACAAAAGTGATCCTCGGGCTTGCCTATCAAGGTTCATCACCGCCTATGCTGGATTTTCCAAGCGTCCCGAAAATGCCTTGCTTGGCGTGGAAATTTTAACCGAAGCTTTGCGAAATCCAACGATTGCCCGGATTTTCGCGGCGAACAGGCGCATTTTGATTGAGGCGCTGACGGACTGCCTGAAAGCGGGCTGTGATGCAGGCGTGTTTGAGGGCCCTCTGAACACGGCTGAAAGCGCCTGCGTGATTTTGGACGTGATCGAAGGCTACGGGCTGCGTGCGCAATTGACGCCATCACAGAATGAAAGAACGGCGGAAACATTGCAGCGCCTGATTTTCGACGGTGTGAAAGCATAATCAGTGAATGTTTTTTCGTGTAGGCCGCTAATAGGGCCGCAATGTTGCATCAATTTCGCCTGGCTCAGATCTCTTGGCCTGCTGATCCAGTATGTCCGGTTGGCTTTGACCAATCGCCAATAGAAAACATTTCAGAAATACCTTTTGAGCCTATAGTAACGAGAGGGATTATGTTTGACACCAGCAAAAGTTGAACGGTTTTCAGGATCGCAAATGTCAGGCCACCATCATCACGTTGACCCGGATGCAGGCGATGCCCGTGTGTTCTGGGCGGTCGTTGTCAATCTTGGGCTGACGGTTGCGCAAATCATTGGCGGCATTCTGTCGGGAAGCCTCGCGCTTATTGCGGATGCCATTCACAACCTTTCCGACGCGCTATCGCTGATCATTGCGTTTCTTGCCCGCAAGATCGCCCGAAGACCCGCCAGTCAAACCATGACCTTTGGCTATGGCCGGGCAGAGATTGTGGCCGCGCTGATCAATTACACAACGCTGATCGTTGTGGGCCTGTATCTTACGTATGAGGCGGTCCTGCGGTTTTTTGAGCCGCAAAGTGTCGATGGCTGGCTGGTTGTGGTGATTGCCGTCGTGGCCCTTGCGGTCGATACAGTGACTGCTTTGCTGACGTATACGCTTTCAAAGCAAAGCATGAACATTCGCGCGGCCTTTTTGCACAATGTCGCCGACGCGCTTGGGTCAATCGCGGTCATTGTGGCGGGTACGCTTATCATTCTTTACGACTGGCGGCTGATTGATCCCTTGGTCACATTGATGATTGCGGGATATATCCTGTGGCAATCCTTTACGGAAATCGGGGCGGTCATTCGCATCCTGATGCTGGGCAGCCCGCCCGATCTGGAAACCCAAACGGTGCTGGTGGAAATGCAAAACGTTGCGGGCGTGGCGGGGGTTCATCATCTGCATCTTTGGCAGATGCAGGAGCACCAAAGCGCGCTTGATGCCCATATCGTCATTGAAGCTGGCCGATGGGGGGATGCCGACGCCACAAAAGAGGCCGTCAAACAGGCTTTGAAAGACAAGTTTGGAATTTCGCATACGACCATTGAACTGGAATGTGCCGAACACGCCTGCCAAGACCCTGAAACCATCGGTCACGACGCGGGCGATCAACGTCAGAACAGTCATTCATAACGCACGAGCGACCAATCGCGGATCAGCCGATGCAGTATTTTGGTATGGACCTTCGCCATACGCGTCTTGCCGCGCTGGTTTGGCGTGGTGATGCCGACCCAGTCTGTTTCTGAAACAATCGTTTCAGCGCCAGCTCAGAACAACCTTGCCCGCGTCGCCCGCCTTCATTGCGGCAAAACCCTCGGCAAAGCGATCAACGGGCAGCCGGTGGGTGATCAAAGGCGTCAGGTCAAGCCCGCCTTGAATCAGTCCGATCATTTTATACCAAGTCTCGAACATCTCGCGCCCATAAATACCCTTTATGTGGAGCATTTTGAAAATGACCTCGTTCCAGTCAATCGCAAACCCCTTGGGCGCAATGCCCAAAAGCGCGATCCTGCCTCCGTTGTTCATCATATGAATCATGTCCCGCATAGCAGGCGGCGCACCGGACATTTCCAGACCGACGTCAAACCCTTCGGTTATGCCAATACGCGCCATGACCTTTGACAGATCATCTTTGGAGGGATTGATGCAAAATTCCACACCCATTTTATGGGCAAGGGCCAGCCGTACGGGATTAATATCGGTGATCACAACCTTGCGCGCGCCAGCCCTGCGGGCCACCATTGCGCCCATGATGCCGATCGGTCCGGCACCGGTCACCAGCACGTCTTCGCCGACCAGATCGAAACTCAGCGCCGTGTGCACCGCATTGCCCAAAGGATCAAAAATCGCAGCGATCTCGTCTGGAATATCATCCGGTATGGGAACGACGTTTTCCTGCGGCAGGCACAAATATTCCGCGAACGCGCCTGCCCGTTGCACACCGACCCCGCGGGAATTCCGGCAGAGATGCCCGCGCCCTGCACGGCAATTGCGGCAGACATGACAGACGATATGGCCTTCGCCGGAAACACGCTGACCGATCTTATAGCGGGTGACTGCGGCGCCGAGTTCAACAATGTCACCACAAAACTCGTGCCCTGTCACCAGCGGTACCGGAACTGTGGCCTGCGCCCACTCGTCCCAGTTCCAGATATGCACATCAGTGCCGCAGATTGCTGATTTTGCAACCCGGATTAGAACATCCGTAGGTCCGGGTTCCGGAACCGGCACACGCTCCATCCAAAGTCCTGGTTCCGGGCGCGATTTCACCAAGGCTTTCATCATGTTGTCCATCATATCACCCCCAGTTCGCAGCCAGCCTTTTCAAATGCCGCGATTGCATGGTCCAGTTCTTGGGTACTGTGGGCCGCCGACATTTGCGTGCGGATCCTGTCCTGACCACTTGGCACAACCGGAAACGAAAAGGCTGTTACAAAGACGCCAAGCTCATTCAATCGCGCCGCCATATCCTGCGCCAGTTTTGGATCGCGCAACATGACCGGAATGATCGGATGCTCGCCGGGCAGCAGATCAAACCCAAGCCTGTCCATCGCGCCCCGGAAATGCGCGGCGTTTCGGTGCAGTTTGTCGCGCAAAATGCCGCTGCCTTCCAGCATATCCAGCACCTTGAGCGACGTCGCGGTGATCACCGGGGCCAGAGTGTTGGAAAACAGATAGGGCCGCGAGCGTTGTCGCAGCCATTCAATGACTTCGGCCTTACCTGCGGTGTAGCCCCCCGACGCCCCGCCCAGCGCCTTTCCAAGCGTTCCGGTCAGGATATCAACGCGGCCCAATACGTCGCAATGCTCGGGTGTGCCGCGTCCATTCTTTCCCATAAAACCGACGGCGTGGCTGTCATCCACCATCACCATGGCACCGTATTTTTCAGCCAAATCACAAATTTCAGCAAGTTTTGCGACATAGCCGTCCATTGAAAAAACGCCATCGGTCGCAATCAATTTGTGGCGCGCACTTTCTGCCCGTTTGAGTTGCTCCTCAAGATCAGTCATATCGGAATTTGCGTAACGAAATCGCTGCGCCTTGCACAGACGCACACCATCAATAATGGAGGCATGGTTCAGCGCGTCCGAAATAATCGCATCCTCGGGATCCAGCAATGTTTCGAACAGGCCGGTATTGGCGTCAAAACAGGCAGCGTAAAGGATCGTATCTTCCATGCCTAAAAACGATGCGATCCGCGCCTCTAATTGCTTGTGTTCTTCTTGGGTGCCGCAGATGAACCGGACCGAAGACATGCCATATCCATACCGATCCAATGCGTCCTTGGCCGCTTCGACAAGGTCCGGATGGTTCGACAGGCCAAGATAGTTGTTGGCGCAAAGGTTGATTACATGACGCCCCCCGACGAGTTCCACGCTTCCGGCTTGGGGTGAAGAGATGATCTGTTCGGATTTGAACAAGCCCTCGTCTTTTAACCCCTCCAGGCGAAGCCCAAGGTCTTTCAAGAAACTTTCTGACAAACCGCCCTCCAGCGTTATCTTACAGCTTAGTTGATCTTATCCCTATTTCCCGCCTGATTGCGATACCGCGTGCAGATTTCATTCTGTCCTATTGGCGTTCCGCGAAAGCTCGTGGATCAAGTGGCACCCCGGGATCAACCTTGCCGACCGTACTGCCATCTGCTCCTAAAAGGTGTCGATATCCGCCATCGCTGTGACAGACCGCACAATTTGGCGGGATCACACCGTCTTTGTCCCGGTGGCGAAAAGATTCAGATGAGGTTCCAGCATGAGGTGACGCAAAAAACAGCCTTTGAATAGTAGCATTGCGAACTTTGCCAATACAATCGTAACATATATTCAAAGGGTCATCCTGTGATCGCAGGTGGCACGAAGCGTACAAAGTTTGGACCGCAGAGCTTTTTTCATGGACCATATCATCAGGCAGGGTCTGAGCGTTAAATTGAAGGGTGTGCCGCTTGATCGAATAGAGTCAGGCCCGGCAATTTCGACAGTCGCGGTGATGGGCCGGGACTTTGCGCATATCCGTCCGAAGATGCTTGTAAAAGTGGGTGACAAAGTGGCCTTGGGCCAGCCGCTGTTTTGCGATTTTCACCGGCCAGAAATTGTTGTCACCGCACCTGCATCTGGTGAAGTGATCAACCTGAAGCAATCAAACCGGCAGAGCTTTGACAAAATAGAAATCCGCAGCGTTGGGGCGGATCGGGTCCAGTTTCCAACCTCTTCAAGCATCCGGGAAACTCTGCTCGTCACGGGATTGTGGAGCCGCCTGACCACACGGCCTTTTGGCTTCATACCGGATTCAGGCGCAATTGCTGAGGCGATCCTTGTAACGGCTATCGACACAAACCCATTGGCGCTGGATCCGACGCCTGTGTTGGCTGAATGTGCTGCGGAATTCGAACGCGGGCTTGAGGCGCTTGCTGATCTGGGTTGCGGACCGGTGATTGTTTGCCAGTCGTCAGACACGCCTGCTTTGCACAGCAACGGTAAGGCTATTCGCTGCGCACGTTTCAAGGGGCGACATCCCGCTGGATTGCCGGGCACGCATCTTGACAGGCTCGGACTGGCCGACAAACCGATTTGGCAGATCGGGTATCAAGACGTGATCTCGATCGGGCGGGTGTTTCTGACGGGCTTTATTTCCGGGCAGCGTTATGTCGCGCTGGGTGGGCCAATGGCCAGCAACCCTCGGATTTTGCGCACGCTTGAAGGGGCCAACTTGCAGCAATTGTTGCAAGGGGAATGCCACGACGGAGAAGTCGAGGTTATTTCGGGTTCGGTCTTGTCCGGGCGGGTGTCTGATTTTTTGGGCCGGAAACATACGCAGGTCAGCCTGTTGCCCGCCATCGCGAAAAACCGCCGCCGCAACTGGTTTTCAGGAAAGGCGGGTAATCAGTACCGGCCCATGTTGGCCACAGAAGCGTTAGAACGTGTTCTGCCAAAGAACATTCTTCCTGTTCCCCTGATGCGTGCACTTGCGGTCGGCGATTGGGAGGCCGCGCGGTATCTAGGGGCCGCTAATCTGCTGGAGGAGGATTTGGCTTTGTTAACCTATCTTTGTTCCAGCGGTACTGATTACGGCGCATTGTTGCGATTGGCGCTGGATGATTATGCAGGCGTGAACCAAAGGGGGGGCTGGTGACACAGCAGCACCTTCATCCCGGTCATCCGCCGCATCTGATGAGCGTCTGGCGTTATGACAGAATATCGTTCGCGTGGATGCTTTGTCTGGTGCCAGCGCTGGCCGTGACGCTGTTATTTGACGGACCTTCGCGTGTGTTGTTTCTGGCGGCCTGCTTTGTCACAGTTCTGTTCTGGCAAGGTCTGTTCGCGCTTGTTCGCAAACGGGGGCTTGGCTGGGACGTGCTGGTGACACCGATGATCTTTGTTTTGATCGCGGATGGTGGCCTGCCGCTTTGGCAGACGATGTTGGCCTTATCTTTTGGCGTTGTTGTCGGCGAACAGATTTTTGGCGGGCGTGGGTATAGTTTTTTGAACCCGGTGGTCACGTCGCTTGCCTTTCTGACCTTCGCGTTTCCCGGCAATGGGTTTGCAGAACCAGCACCAATGCTTGCATGGGCCAGCTTGCCTGGCTGTGTGTTTTTAGTGTGGATACGGTTCATTTCCTGGCGGCTTCTTTTGGCGCAGATAATTGCGTTGGCTGCAATTGCCGTAATCAGCGGTGCCGAATTGGCCCCCGCCGATCTGATGACCGGTGGTTTTTTGTTTACCCTTGTTTTTCTGGCCTGTGATCCTGCCAGTTCAGCCACCACCAATTTAGGGCGGTGGATCAATGGCCTGTTGATCGGCGGCCTCTGTTGGGTTTTTAGCCCGGCTGAGGGGCTTGATCTTGGGGCCAAAGTCCTGATCCCGGCCATTCTGCTGGCCAGCATATTTGCGCCGCTGGCGGATATCTGCGCCGTTAAGATCAACGGCTATGAAAGGCGGCGACGTGGCAAATCTTAACCCCTTTGTCTGGTGGAAACGGTTCTTGGCGTTGCCCAATGACAACCTGACCAAGACATTTGCCTTTGCCTTTCTTGTGGCGTTGATCGCGTCGGTTTTCGTGTCTTTATCTGCCGTGTTGCTGAAGCCGTATTATGAGGCAAATCTTAAGGCAGAGCGGCAGGAACAGATGGCCCGGATGGTGTCGCTGCTGCCGGGGATGGCAGATCTATTGGCAGAGGCTGGAACTGATGGTCTGGACGTGCAGATCATTGATCTGAAAACCGGTGCATTTGTGCCGGGTATTGATCCTGCTGAGTTCGACCAGCGGGCAGCGGCAAAGGATCCGAAAACCAGCACGACCTTGTTATCCGAGGTCGATGTTGCCGGGATCAAGCAACGCGCCGATTTCGCCCCGGTGTACATCCTGCGCCGCAAAGGGGTGCTTGAACTTGTGGTGCTGCCGGTGCGCGGTGTCGGATATCAGTCAATGTTATATGCTTATCTCGCGCTTAAACCTGACGGGATCACGATCGCGGGGCTGACGGTTTTTGAGCATGGTGAAACGCCGGGGATCGGTGCGCGGGTCGAAAACCCCGATTGGCGCGCCCTTTGGCCGGGAAAGCTGCTGGCGGACGAAAATGGCGACATCAGAATTTCGGTAGTGCGCGGGCAGGCAACAAATCCTTACGAGGTTGACGGTATTTCCGGCGCGACCCGCACCGGCAACGGCGTCACCAACATGCTGCAGTTCTGGCTGGGCAATGACGGTTTCGGTCCGTTTCTGGACCGTCTACGGGCAGGAGGGGTTTAGCGATGAAAGCAACGCTTGATCACCTGATCGCGCCCCTTGTGCGCGGCAATCCCGTAACCCTGCACATCCTGGGAATATGTTCGGCACTGGCGGTGACAACCTCGCTTAGCACGGCGTTGACGATGTCGGCCGCGCTGACTTTTGTGCTGATCCCATCAAGTGTCGCTATCAGCGCCATCCGCCACCATATCCCGACCTCGATCCGCCTGATTGTTCAGATCACCATCATCGCCTCGTTTGTTATCGTGATGGACATGTTCCTTAAAGCATTTGCCTTTGAGATGAGCAAAACACTCTCGGTTTTTGTTGGCCTGATCGTCACAAATTGCCTTGTGCTGGGTCGGGCCGAGGCTTTTGCCCGCCATCAACCGGTTTGGCCCAGCTTTCTGGACGCGCTTGGGAACGGGCTGGGATACAGTCTGGTTCTGGTGATCGTCGGAACCATTCGCGAGTTGCTTGGCACCGGTGGTCTTTTGGGCATGCCTGTGTTGCCGCTGGTGGAAAACGGCGGCTGGTTTCAGCCGCTTAGCCTGATGCAACTGGCCCCCAGCGCGTTTTTCATCGTTGGTTTTCTGGTTTGGGTGATGCGCATCTGGCGAACAGATCAGATCGAAGCGCCCGAATTTCGCATCCTCAACAAAGATGAGGTGGGGCGGCAATGACAGATCTGTTCCTATCATCGGTATTCGAGCAAAACCTTGCCCTGTCATACTTTCTGGGCATCTGCACGTTCTTGGCGGTATCCCGGAAGTTTGAAACAGCACTTGGGCTTGGGATTGCTGTGATTGTCGTGCAGGCGATTTCGGTGCCGGTCAATCATCTGATTCACCAATTGTTATTGGTTGAAGGCGCCTGGGGCTGGGCCGGATTGCCGGATGTTGATCTTAGCTTTCTGAAACTGCTCAGTTTTATTGGTGTGATCGCTGCAATGGTGCAAATCCTTGAAATGTTTCTGGATCGTTATGTGCCGCCTTTATACCGTGCGCTGGGGGTTTACCTGCCGCTGGTGACGGTGAATTGCGCGATTTTAGGTGCCAGCCTGTTTATGATCGAACGCAAATACACGTTGGGTGAAAGTCTGGTCTATGGATTGGGCAGCGGCACCGGTTGGGCGCTGGCAATCGTTACTTTTGCCGCCATTCGTGAACGTCTGAAATACAGCGATATGCCCTTGGGCCTGCAAGGGCTGGGGTCTGCATTTCTGGTCACCGGGCTGATGTCGCTTGGTTTTGCCGCTTTTGCCAGTGGATTGAACCCATGAATGATATTCTGCTGGGCATCGTTCTGTTTACCCTGATTGTGATGGTGCTTGCGCTGACGGTAATGGCGGCCCGGGCTTTGCTGGTTCGCGCGGTGGCGGTTTCAGTGACGGTCAACAGCGATAAGGCGTTGCCGGCCCTGACCGGGCAAAAACTGCTGGAAGTGCTGCAAGACAATCGCATTCTGATCCCTTCTGCTTGTGCCGGGGCAGGCACTTGCGGTTTGTGCCGGATCCATGTGACCGGGGGCGGTGGCGCATGCCTGCCGACGGAATTGGCCAAGCTGGACAAGGTTGAAGTGCAAGCGGGCCTGCGTCTGGCGTGTCAGGTGGTGCTGCGCGGCGATATGTCGATTGAGGTGGCAGACGATCTTTTGGGCCTAGAGACATGGCAATGCCGGGTTGCCTCGGCCCGTTGGCTGACCCCGTTCATCCGCGAACTCGTGCTGAAGCTTCCGGAAGGGGTCGCACCAAATCTTCGGGCGGGGGCTTTCGTGCAAGTGACCGTTCCACCGCACCAGTTGGCGTTTTCAGACTTCGACAGTCCCGGAATATACGATCATATTTGGGCGCAACCAGATTTGCGCCGCATGACCTCGCGCTGCAACACGCCCGTGACACGGGCTTATTCCATTGCGAACCGGCCTGAAGATCAGGGCGCAATTGTGCTGAACGTCCGTCTTGCCCTGCCCCCCCCGGCAACCGGGGAAGCGCCGCCGGGGGTTGTTTCATCCTATCTGTTTGGCCTTAGTCCCGGCGAAACGGTGGATGTTTCCGGCCCCTATGGCAGCTTTGGTGCGACAGAAAACGACCGCGAGATGATTTTGATCGGCGGTGGCGTGGGAATGGCTCCGTTACGTGCGATCATTTTCGATCAGTTGAAGCGCACTGGAACCAACCGCAGGATTTCCTATTGGTACGGTGCGCGCAGCCGGATTGAGCTGTTCTATGAAGATGAATTCGACCAACTCGCGGTAAAGCATCCAAATTTCAACTGGACCGTTGCGTTGTCTGACCCAAAGCCCGAGGACGATTGGCGCGGTCCCGCAGGGTTTGTGCACGATGTGGCATTGGAAAAATACCTTAAAAACCACCCTGCACCGGAAGATTGCGAATACTACCTGTGTGGGCCGCCTTTGATGATAAAAGCCGTCATGTCGATGCTGAAAGATATCGGCGTGGATCGTAGTAGTATTTTCAACGATGACTTCGGGAGCTGACGAATGACTCTGACCAGAAGAAATCTGATCCTGACCACCGGCGGCGCACTGGTGTCGCAGGCCTTGCCAGCAATGGCAAGCGGCACAAAAACCATCGGTGGGTCGGCCTTTGGCAGTTGGTGGCGGGCCAGCCTGCCGGAAACCGCAGATGCTGTGAAAATACGGGCTGAGATCGAGGCGGTCATTGATCTGATCGAGGATCAGATGTCACCATTCCGGCCTCTTTCCGAGATCAGCCGCCTGAATGAAGATAAAACTGATCGCTGGATGCTGCTGTCAGCAGATGTTCACCATGTGGTCGCTGAAAGCTTGCGAATTGCCCGGCTGACGGGTGGCGCGTTTGACCCGACAGTTGGACCTATTGTTCAACGCTTTGGTTTTGGACCGATCCGGGGGGCGGAAAACCTCAACTATGGCACAATCCACCTAGGTAAAGGCGGCCTGCGTAAAGGTCATCCAGAGGCCACACTTGATTTGTGCGGCATTGCTAAAGGTTACGCGCTGGATCGGATGGCTGTGGCACTGATGGCAGGTGGCCAGACGTCGTTCCTGCTTGAGGCCGGAGGCGAGGTTCTTGCCCGTGGGCGTCACCCAAGTGGTCGCGCCTGGCAAGTTGGTGTCGAAACCCCCGGATCCGGTGAACCCCGGTTCCAGCGCATTGTGGCCCTTGAAGGCCGGGCGCTGGCGACCTCGGGCCAGGGGGACAATCTTGGAACTGTGGCGGGTGTGGCGTTCAGCCATATTATCGATCCGGCCATCGCCCGCCCGATTGTGAATGATATCACATCGGTTTCCGTTATCGCACCTTTGGCGATGACCGCAGATGCGCTGGCAACCGCGCTGCTGGTTCTGGGCCCCAAGCGTGGCCCGGCATTCGCAAATCGTCTGGGTGTTTCCGCATTATTCCAAATCCGCCCGGGCGGTGGTATATCTGAAATCCTGACCGGGCAATTTGCCCAGCATCTAGTGGCGTGAGGGGGGTATATGGCTGTTTTTGTCCTCGTTTTCCTGGTGATCCTGCTTTCAATCACCGGATTGGCGGTGGGAATACTGCTTGGCCGCGCTCCATTACAAGGCACCTGTTCTGCCAGCAATTGTTCAAAGATTATCAAGTGCAGCGGTTGTACGGCACAACCTGACGATTGGGGAAACTCATGAAAGAGTTTCCACTTGTCAGCACCTGTATGGCGACCGATCTGATCAAGCTGTCACCTGAAATGGAGATCAATCAGGCCATGATTGTTCTGCTAGAGGCACGCCTATCCGGCGCCCCTGTTGTTGACGAAACCGGTGGGCTGGTTGGGGTTTTATCCAAAAAAGACTGCCTGAAGGCGGCGGTGAACGACGCCTATTATCAGGAATGGGGCGGCACGGTTGCTGATTATATGAGCAGCGAGGTGGAAACCATTGACCCCATGATGGACATCGTAAAGGCCGCCGAAGTATTTTTGGCCAGCCGTTTCCGCCGGTTTCCGGTGATTGAGGACGGTCGCCTGATCGGACAGGTCAGCCGCAGTGACATCCTCAGAGGGTTAAGTGAACAGTGGAGCTAAAATGGCTTGGCGCGAGCGTCTTGGTCGACAGGTCATATGGGCAACGTCGCCGGTAGCCTAAGCCTCTCCCAAACAGCAAAAAACGCCGTTCAGATTTCTCCAGACCACGTTCAGCAAGTTAAGTTGGTTGCGGGAGGGCGCAACCAGCGTTGTCGAACTGCATTAAAATGCCTCGTTTAGACATAAATTTGCGAAGTTGGAACCTTTCCACTTCACCTGCTTTGACGGGCTTGACCAGCCACCAATTCCCGACTTTGCCAGCAATCAACCCCTTTAAGCCAAAGCGAGCACTAAGAAAAAGCTATCCAAACGGTCTTGCCTTGATTTATGGCTGATAGTCGCGGAACTTGAGCTTCAGCATTCCAGAGAGGTCTTCATGAATATATTACCAATCATCGACGCCAGTACTGAAGAATTGACCGCGATCTTCAAGGACCTACACGCGCATCCCGAAATTGGCTTTACAGAAATGCGTACCGCTGGAATTGTTGCTGAACAACTTCGCGCATATGGCGTGGATGAGGTGCATGAAGGAATTGCCAAAACCGGGGTTGTAGGGATCATCAATGGTAAAGGATCTAGTCGGCGCCGTGTGGGTGTTCGTGCTGATATGGACGCGCTTCCTATCGAAGAACTGACCAACCTACCTTATTCTTCCAAAAACCCTGGTGTAATGCATGCCTGTGGTCATGACGGCCACACCACAATGCTGCTGGGCGCGGCTAAACATCTTGCAGCCACCCGCGATTTTGATGGAACTGCTGTGATGATATTTCAACCTGCCGAGGAAGGTCTTGGTGGCGCCCGCGGCATGATTGCCGAAGGGCTGTTTGATCGTTTCCCAGTAGATGAGGTTTACGGAATGCACAATTACCCGGACGGGAAACCGGGCAAGTTTGCAATCTGTAAAGGAACCGCGATGGCTGGGGCCACCTTCTTTGACATCCACATTCAGGGGCGGGGAAGCCACGCGGCCATGCCGCAGGCCAGCCGCGACCCCGTAGTGATTGCCTCGGCCCTTGTGGGGCAAATGCAAACGATTGTGTCACGCAATGTGGCGCCTCTGGATGCTTGTGTGATTTCGATCACTCAAATCCATGCAGGCGCCGCCTATAACGTGGTGCCGGACACGGCGACTTTGGCTGGAACCGTGCGTTACTTCAAAGATGAAGTGATCGAGATGGCAGAAGTCCGGATGCGCGAACTATGTGAGGGATTTGCAATCGCATATGGTGTCGAAATAACGATTGAAATGCGTAATGTGTTTGATGTGCTTGTGAACGACGACACGTTGTCGGACGCTTATATGGAAGCTGCTGCAGATGTGGTGGGCGTGGAAAACGTGTCAGATGATGCGAAGCCCGCTACCGGATCTGAAGACTTCGCGGATATGCTCAAAATCGTGCCGGGGGCCTATTGCCGGGTGGGCCATGCTGGCACCCTGCCGCTTCATAATCCGGGCTTTGTCCTGGATCCAGGGTTATTGCCGGTCGGTGCGTCCATCATGGCGCGAATGGTGGAACGACGCCTACCTGTTGATGGCGCGCCCAGTACCTAACGCCTCAGATTGCTCAGGGAAACCGCTCTGGTGCGCCCCGCGTCACAGCGCAATTGCGATTGCGGTCAGACGAAAGCGAAATCTGCGACATTCCGAAGTGACAGAGGAAACCGGATGTAGAGCATCACAGCCAGCCGGATGACCGCTGAGCTGGTTTTTTGAAGTAGCGAAAGGGGCGTTTTGTCATCCAGCGAGGCTACGAAACCGCCCTGCCCGCCTCAAGTCAGTTTTGTCGGACGTCCTCCTCTAAGAGGTGGCGCCTTTCAGACTTACGTCTGACTGGCTGTTGCATCACAAATAGCTAATGAATGCTATTGACGCGTAAACGTTTTGGGGTGCGCTCCAAACTGGATGAATACCAGTCCAACACGAGGTGAAGCTAAGGCGTTGCCAAGGCTTCGGTAAATTGAATTCCCATCATAGTTCGACCATTCTAGACACGCGGGCCCAGTCACACGCATAAACCCGGAGGCACCACCTCGAAAAGAACAGTCAACACTCTGCTCATGTGCCGTCGCGATGAAGAAAAACTCAGCGCTTTCAATAAAGCTGACGTCTTGCTCCTGAAAAACAGGAATTCGGAAATTTTGCTACTGACCGTTTAGGCCAAAACTGAAGATGCTGTTGCATCGCTCAGCCTGGGAGCACCAAAAACTTTTACTCAATCGCGACAAGATTTTATGGAAATACAACTGTTGACCGTTGTAGTCTCACTCAATTGCGCACACGACATTGATGATTGAAACTAGGCTGGTCTACCCGGGGGGGGCATTGTGGGGATACTGAATAACATTGCTATTGCAGCGGTTTTTGTCGTGTCATGCACGGTCGTAAAGGCGGAAACCGGCGTTTATTTGGGCGTGGGCGTTGGCACAAGCTCGGCCAATTCCGACCCTTTTGTTGTATCACCGCCGTCCGCTGATACTTTTGGTGCAGCGGGTTTTTCTATCGGGTACCGAAGCGACTTGCCTAACCTTTTTTGGGCGACAGAGTTTAACATGGATCGGGCATATGGCTCGTCAATGATCGGTATTGGCGGCACGCCCTGCGCCGTGTTTGCAAGTGGTCCCTATTATTGCAACTTGGATAGCACATTCAGGTTGCGTGGTATCGTCGGTATTCCGATGCAGTCCGGCTATGAGGTATTTGGTTCGCTGGGGTTGGTGCAGGTTAACGGGCAAAGCGCCACCGGCCCTTTTACTCAAGCTTCCAATGTAAATTCTGGTTTCACGTTTGGTATCGGCATTCAGCGGAAAATGAAAACCGGGACATTACGTTTGGAAATTATCCGTGACCTAGCAAACAATTCGGTGATTGACCCCTTCGGCAACAACCCAAGTTTTCAGGCAACGACGTTGAAATTGTCGTACTTGTTAAGTCTAAGATGCCTGAGAGCGGGGCTTGGGTCACACAATACGCGATCCAAGGGGTTAGCCAAAAATTCGTTAGTCGGTGGGTGCGTGTCTGCGTCATCTTCTGGCATGGATTTTGCGCAAGGGTACGAGCTACGACTTTGGGGTTCATCGATTGGTTTCCAGCCGGGCGAAAATGATGCGGAAGATTTTGATAACAATATCGGCTTTTCCTTGGGGCGCGCGTTCGAGTTTGCTTCAGGTGGCGAAGGTTTTTTACAAGCCTCATATCAGCCCAGTATCGCCGGTCACGTGGACAATGATAGCACGACCGCAATCACGGAAATCTCTTATATCCATACTTTAAACGCTGAAACCTCGCCCACGTTCGGATATTTTGGCCTTGGTGCCAGCCTTGATAATGGCGACAACTCAGGCGTGCCAACCCCATACCAGTATGTGGGTATTGGCAAACAATTTGGCCCGAACAACCGATCCTTGACGTTGCAATTAGGGGGGCTGCGATCCAACGACGTCTTTGGGGAAACTATCCAACAGGCGGTGTTTTTCGGCGCCGGGTTTGATTTTGATGTCAGCCAAACTGTCGCCGCGAATATTTCAGCGAACCGTCTTTGGGGCGTGCGTTGGAACAGCACCACGCCGTCGACAGGCACCTTGATCATTACCGAAGTGATTGGCGGTCTGACATTCACCCCCGGCGATGGGCGTGTGTCCTATTATGCGAATGCTTCCTACGGGCAATTCAACACGACCAACGAGTCAGATTCACCTTGGGTCAAAGAGGTTCAGATCGGCGTTACCTATCGGTTTGGTAACAAACCGACGAAATCTGCACGCAATCGTGTGGTTCTGCCACGAATTGGCCGCTGGATTTCTACTTCTGCTAATGAGATCGAGTAACTGGCATCAAACACTAAAGATTCCAAAACCAGCATTAACTCAGGCGCGCGCGTTCTGAGTTTAAAGATATCATCCGATTGGATGGTTTCAGTTGTCACGCCTTTAGAGAAGGAAACCAGAACAGTGACTTTATCAAAACTACATTCCGGCTCTGTCGGCACAATGTTATGGGTAATGCTGGCGATGCGCCTTGTGCTTTTTGCTGTGTTTCAGGGTCTAATTGCGTTGGCGGTGATTGGATCGGTCGAGCATCCGTGGGACGTTTCTACCAAGTGGTGGCCATTTGGAATTGTCGCAACCAATTTGATTACAGTCGTTCTTTTGAACAGGCTTTTTGCGTTGGAGGGTAAGTCCTATTTCGCGTTGTTTCGTTTTGACCGCGCTCGTTTCAAATCGGACATGCTTCCGGTTTTGGGTATTTCGGTTTTGGTGGTAGCGGCGGCGATGATACCCAACGTACTGTTAGCAAATCTCTTGTTGGGTGGCTCGGATGTTGCAGCCAGCTTTTTCATTCACAAATTGCCGTTCTGGGCAGCAGCATTTCTGTTGCTGGCATTCCCGATCACAATTGCCATGTCCGAATTTCCGCTATATTTCGCCTACATTTTACCGCGGCTTGAAAATAGGGTAGGCGTGGTGTTGGCGATGACACTGACGGTATTTTTTGTTTGTGCCCAGCATGCGACCATGCCTCTTGTGTTTAACTGGGCATTTATCATCTGGCGTTTGGTTATGTTTGTTCCTTTTGCAATATTGCTGGGTTTTGTATTTCGTTGGCGTCCACGACTATTGCCGTATTTCGTCGTGCTGCACGGATTGCTCGATATGTCTCTTATCGCTGCAATGTTCTAAGAAATTGAGTTGGGCCTTCAATGCGAAGGCCGGCATTGATCAATACACTGGACCATGGGCGACACCGCAAGCGAGGGAAAAACCCGGCCATCTCGCTGCCGATAATGGACCTTGGATTTGTCATTGGATAGATAGCTATTTGCGCTTTCTGAATTCCACTGCAAGGCGCAGACTAGCCCAACATATTTACACCTTGGTGGACGTCAATAATTCCTTTCTGTGCGAAAGACTGAGACTAAATTGAAGACTCTCGGCACTACCAATATTGGGAAGATGGGACCCGAACCGACGAAGCGGTTTCTTTCAATAGCGATTTGGGCAACTTCGATCACAATTTTGAAGCGGCCACCCCTAACGGGGCACGCCTCAGACAAACAGGAAGTCCGCCTCGACCATGGTTATTGAGCCGACATCGTCAAGGTAGATCCAGTTAGCGGTTCCGTATGAGATTTTCACACCGGTGCCGTAATCTGCAATGGTCAGATCGGCCCATGTCAGGCCATCCATCACGATCAAGTCAATCCCGTGTTCATAGTTTAGAACGCGGTCATTGCCGTCATCTGAGCCAAACACAAAACTGTCGATCGCTCCGTCCGCGCGCCCGTCCAGCAAGTCATTGCCAGTGCCGCCGTTCAGGATGTCGCCACCAGTGCCGCCGAATATACGGTCATTGCCATCAAGGCCTGACAGGGTATTGCCAAGGTTGTTGCCGACAATTGTGTTGTTCAGAGCGTTGCCAGTGCCCTCGACCGCCCTGCCGGTCAGACGCAGGCGCTCAACATTGTCGCCCAGAGTGAAATTGACCGAGGCCAAAACCGTGTCATAACCCTCAACGCTGGCTTCAATGACAAGATCGCCCGCATCATCAACGACATAAGTGTCGTTGCCCACGCCGCCGCGCATCTGGTCAACCTCGGTACCACCGTCCAGATAGTCGTTGCCGTTCCCGCCATAAAGACTGTCGGTGCCCGCATCGCCAAAGACCCGGTCATTACCTCCATCGCCGTAAATCACGTCAGCCTGATCACCTCCACGAATGACATCGTTTTGGCCCCCGCCGTACAATAAGTCAGCACCGGCGCCGCCGTAAATCTTGTCGTGCCCGTCATTGCCGTTGATAATATCAGCGCCCAACTGGCCCCGAATAACGTCGCTACCGCCGCCGCCATTCATTGTGTCCTGTCCGGCGCCACCAACCATCATGTCGCGCCCGCCTATGCCGTTCAGTACGTTGTCGCCAGAGTTACCAATGATCCGGTTGTTGCTGTCATTACCCGTGCCATCGATCGAGCCTGCATTTTTATGCAGGATCAGGCGTTCAAAGTTCTCACCCAACGTAAAGGTCACATAGCTGACAACAGTGTCCCGGCCCTCAGCCGCAAGCTCTTCCAGATACACATTGGCGTGTCTGATGACATAGGAATCGTTGCCCACACCACCATAGAGCGCATCAGGCCCGGTTGTGCCTGTATCCAGTCGGTCTCTGCCGGTACCACCGTAGAGCGTGTCCTGACCGCGGCCCCCATAGAGTCTGTCAGCACCGTCGCCACCAACCAGAGTGTCAGCACCGCTATAGCCAAAAATATTGTCACGGCCGTCATAGCCAAAAAGCGTATCGGCATAGTTTGATCCCATCAGCACGTCGTCGCTGTTGAAAACCGAATTAACGAAATAACTGAGGTCGGCGTTGTATAACGTCAGCAGATCAACCGAAATCTGGTCGATCACCAGATCGGCCGTGGA
>JAJFIC010000067.1 GCA_021775315.1 Paracoccaceae bacterium | reverse complement strand
GCAATGGTGAACTGCTGGCGCGTAACGGCGTGGTCTACCCAAATCTTTTGTCAAAACACACCGACCACATAACGCTGTTTTTCATCGCCTCAAAAATCATTCATCCTTTTGCCCGCGAATACGGATTGCAAAACGATCGGGATGTCGCCGAGCTGCGTAAAATCCTGTCAAACACGCTGATCGAGCAAATCAATCAGGCCCCGCCCGGCATAACCACCATGTTCATGTCGTCAGAAAACCTGTCAGGTTCTTTACGCAGGCCCGGGATCGCCGCACTTGCCGATTTTTTGAACGACCACTTCATTGCCCCGAAAATCCTGTTCTATGTAAGGCGTCAGGATGATGCGCTGCTCAGCATGTATGCCGAATATATGAAGCGCGGGTTTTCACACGATTCCTTTGAGGCGTTCATCGACAAGCAACTTGGTGAGGACCCGCAATTGTTCTTTTTGGCGTTCAAACAGGTTTTCGCGGATTGGATCGAAATATTCGGCGTTGAAAACGTCTCGGTGCGGATTTTTGATACGGCAAGATTCGCCGATGGTGATATTTTTTCCGATTGCTTGACTGAAATATCTGGCAACAAAACCCCGGATCTTGATGGTTTTGAGGTTCCCAAGCAGTCAAACCCAAGCCTGTCTGCACCGGCGCTGGAATTCCTTCATCGCATCAACAGCGCGCTGCCATATGCGGTTAACGAAGTTCCAAATCCAGCAAGGGCCCGGTTGTTATCGCGCATCGTCACGCTGCCAAATCAGCCGCGTCCGCAAATGTCGACCCAGATGTCTGATCGAATTATGGATCACTTTGCGAACGACAATAATTGGCTGCACCAGACGTTTTTTCCCGATGAACCCGGCGGTCTTTTTCCGCAAACGGGCACGAAAAATACCGCTGGTAATCTGGGCCAGCTTTCCATTGAAGAATTCGGCAGGTTTTCAGATTTGGTTTTTCGATGAGGGTGAATGACCTCTCCGCTGAAAAGGGGCAAGCGATCAGGCAACATTCCGGCGAAAGCAAAGCGAATACCACGACACTTCAGGGGTTTTGTTTCCCCGAAGACGGAATATCGCAAGGCTCGACCCCATATTTTCATCTTTCAGGACAGGCGGTTTTCCTGCAAGAAAACAAGTCCATAGCGTTGGGTGATGTCGGCGCGGTGTCGTTTGACAGCTATTTCAACCTGTTTAATCTTCGCAAATGGGTTGAGCATTGCAACCTTAAACATCTTCAGCTTGGTCTGTGGGGTACGGGGTGCGTGACGGTGGAAATCAGCACGGTCCTTGAAGACCGCGCGCCCGTTGTCATTTTGAAAAAAACGGTCACACTTTCAAGCGAAAACAGGGTGGAGCTTGATCTGTGTGACAGCGACATCTGGCAGCATCCGGGTTTGATCTACCTGAAACTCATCGCGAACGGCGCGGCCGTGGTGACCAATTTGGAATGGCAAACCTGTCAGGTAGCGTTGCGCCGACCTAAATTGTCGCTGGTGGTGACCACCTTCAAACGCGAACAGGCTGTGCGTAAAACCGCAGACAGGTTTCAGGCGTTCATAGGCAGTTCCAGTTTGCGCGATTGTGTGAACCTTCTGGTGGTCGATAACGGCAACAGCGCGGAAATCCGCGAAAGCCCAAACATTAAAATGGTGCAAAACCCGAATTTCGGCGGTGCAGGCGGGTTTGCACGCGGGTTGATCGAGGCGCGGCGTTCCGGTGCCAGTCATTGTTTGTTCATGGACGACGACGCCTCAATCCATTTTGAAAGTCTTGAGCGAACCTGGCAGTTTCTGGCCTATGCAACGCGCACCGATATTGCGGTTGCAGGGGCGTTAAGTTATGGGCGGCAGCATTGGCGTCTGTGGGAAAATGGCGCGGTGTTTGAAGGTGTGTGCATCGGGCATTTCCGGGGGTGCGATCTGCGCAAGTCCGATGAAGTGTTTGAGATGGAACTGGCCAGCACTGAACCGCAACCCAAGACTTTTTATGGCGGCTGGTGGTTTTTCGCCTTTGCCATTGCCCATGTCAGCCATCGACCATTTCCGTTTTTCGTGCGCGGTGACGACATAAGTTTCAGCATCGCCAACAAGTTCACAATCGCCACACTTCCCGGCGTTCTGACGTTTCAGGATGAAAACTTTGAGGAAAAAGAAAGCCCGCTGTCGCTGTATCTGGACCTGCGAAACCACCTTATCCACCACCTCAGCCTGCCACAGCTTGATTATGGCCCGCTGCACTTGGCGTGGGTTGCCCTAAGGTTCGGTGTCCGCGCCCTTAATCGGTGCCATTATGAGACGATCATGGCACTTTGTCTGGCGTTGGAAGATGTTCAAAAAGGCCCGGTATTTTTTGCTGAAAACGCCGATGTTGCGCAGCGCAGGCGGGATATTTTGCAACTGATCAATGTTGAGCGTTGGCGTGATCTGGATGTTAAACCTGCCGCAGAAAAAATCAGGTTTGACGCCAGCGCCTTTCCTTTGAAGCAAATTTTGCGGCTCACTTTGAATGGCTTGCTCATCCCGTTCTTTTCGCGATTTGGCAACGCGCTTGTGATCAATGCCGACGACCGCGGCGACCAGCACAAGGTGATGGGGGCGGCAAAGCTGACTTTTCTGGATGTTGAGCAGCAGCAGTTTTACAGCGTGGCGCATAGCAAATCACAGGCAATTTTCGTGGGCTTTGCGTTTTTGAAACGGCTAACGGCGCTGTTACTAAAAAGACGCCGTCTTATGACGGTCTGGCGCAAGGGGTACGGCGACATTACGGGCAACGACGACTATTGGGTGAAGACGCTGAATATCGAACCTGCGTCAGCGCCTTCCAGCCCAGCGGGCGAAAAACCTTAGGGTCAGTTCAACGCCCATAGATAGCGTTTTGTGTCGGTGCGCTGATGGAATTTGGTTCTTGGATTGGCATCAAACCAATCGGTTATCATGGATTGGGTCAAATTCGACCAATCTTCATCCGCAAAGCCGAAATTCTTTCTGCCAAGGTTGGGCCAATCGTCAATCAGCACGAACGCAGCACCCTTGTGAAGCGCTGAAATCGCCTCTAATTCCTGCATCAGTGGCAATTGCCGATTTGCTTCGTCCAAATCCGTATCCGGCAATCTGGCGGTGTCATGCGGATATCCAGCCCAACCTGACCCGCCCCAATCCGTCGATTTATCCCCGCTCCAATGGGCATCAAGGAAAAGCAGGCTGGTGCCAGTGAGGTTCGGTATAATCTCGGGTATTTTCTTGGCCGAGTTTCCGTGAACACAGGTAACATTTGGCCGGTCGCGCAAATTCACTTGCGCCGATTTAAACAACCCGTCGGAAAGCTCGACGGTAAAAACCCTCTTAAACCAATAGCTGGCGTAAAGCGTTGTGTGCCCAAACAGGGTGCCGGTTTCCACAAAGTTCGAAATACCCTCTGGACAATGCGCATGCTCAATCCAGCGTTTCAGGTTAAACAGGAATTCCGGGCAAATAATATTTGGCAGCAACGCCAAAAGCGGCTTCCGGCCATTGGCAAGCGATATCACAACCGGCTCTGCCTGCGGAAACCTGAAATCAAGTGTGATGCGGGTTCTGGGTCTGCCAATCATTTTGGCCAGAAAGAATAGCGGTGTAGTCGCCCTGGCATCGGTGCGGATGTTTGACGGAATGATGTTGCCCTGACGGTCGACGACCGAAATATTTTGGGCGGTTTTACTGTCGCAATTCAGAACAAGGGTAATTTCGCAATCCGGGTTTTCCAGATCCAACCACGGTCGGCGGTTCTTATACGTCCAGCCCAAAACCATCGGGTTGGTCTTTGTTGTCTTCAATTTGTAAAAGCGCAAATTCCCGGACCCAATCAATCAAGATGGTTTTAGCGATTGGTCGGCATATTACCACCGAACACAACCGCACTCAACGTCGCGCCGCTCTGCTTTGCATTGGCAAGCGTCGGGTGTTTTGTTAACAATCTGTGACCCATATAAACCGCCTAGCCGCAGAAAATCAGCAGGGAAATTCGAGTGTTATTTCGCGCCAAAAAGTCAAGAAAACGCGTTCTTTTGGTTTTCCCTTGCTCGCCTGACCCAAAGGGCGTCGGAAACGAGCAAAGATCCTTTTCGCTTTTAAGCGCATATTCAAAAATCGCCGATGTCGATATGTGGTACCAGCCCAGTCCGGGTGATCCCCGGCTTGGCCGATTGTCAGCGGCCGCCGGGCTTTGCGATGATATTGTGCCGTTTTTTCCGGGTCAGTTTCTGGCGCAAGGGGTTGTCTGGGCGTTTTGGCAAAACTACGCGGGCAATGCCGATCTGATACATGTCACCAACTGCGCCCATGTTCTGGAACGCATAAAACACCGCAGACTGGTTTGGGACATTGACGGTCTGCCGTCCTACCTGTTGGCCACGCGCAACAATGAACCACTTGCGCAGGAAAACATGCCAGACGTTGAGGGGTTTATTAAGGCCACCAACCGGCGAATGGCAAAATGTAGACGGGTGTTTGTAAGCTCAGAAACCGGAACTGAGCTTTTTACCCATTCCACCATTTTATTAAGGAACTGCATAACTGGCCCGTCATCAAATACGCAATTGGGTGATAAAATGCCCAAGTCATTGTTGTTTGTCGGCGGTTTGGTCTATGGCCCAAACGTAGAGGCACTTAACTTTTTTGACCGGAAAATCCTTCCGCTTTTGCGGGCAAGAATCCCTGACCTTCGCATTACCGTGGTTGGGCGATCACCCAAGGTGAAATTTGGGTTGGATTGTGTTAAGACACTGAAAAAGAAAAAGGTTTATGATTTTCATTTTGATGTACCGGACTGCACGCCGTTCCTCAATCAGGCTGGTGTTTCAATAGCACCCATCCTCAGCGGCGACGGAACCCGGATAAAAATTATCGAGGCGTTTGCCCATAATAGCCCGGTTGTTTCAACCACCAAGGGGTGCGAGGGGCTGGACGTTGTGGATGGCAAACATTTGTTAATTGCCGACACCGCTGAAGATTTTGCCAATGCCTGTCTTAAACTGTTGAACGACCCGCAACTGCAAACGACCCTGCAACAAAATGCCCATAGCTATTTCCAGGAATTTCATTCGCAAGAGGCGATGGACAGCACGATTGAGCACGAGATCACCCGGTTGCTTTGACCGGGCGCATGCCGAACGACCCTAATTATTGCCAGCGGTTAATGCGGCATCTGCCGTCGTTACACCGCTTCGAAACAGGGCCAACAGCTTGGCCAACTGAACGCTTTGTGAGTTTGACACAAATAGCGCGTCGTCGTTTCGCAAGGTCACGGCCTGTGCATAGAACCGCGAAGATACGTCCTGAAAATTGATGCGGTAAATCGTCGGGATGCGGCCTGCGACCCTTGGAATGCCGCGCAAATCTTTTTGGCCCATCCGCTCCAGGGTTGATTTGTTTTCATAGCGAAACAGAAAAACGCCGGTCGGATCAGCCCGCCCGTCCAGCAACCCTCCGGCTTTTGACACAGCTTCCAGCACATTGATACTTTTTGACCCGAACGGGAAAAGACCGCTACGGCCAACGGCACCGGTGACGGTGTATTGCTCGGGCTCGTGGCTTAACACGATCAGATCATCCCGTTGCAGTGCGATATTTTGCGCCGGTTCCAACAGAACGCGATCGAGCCTTGCATAGGCGCGAACACCTTGGCGAATGACGGTTACGCGGGTTTCAAAATCCGGGAATTTGCTGCCGCCTGCATGGGATACGACCTGCGCCAGATTGCGCCCTCTAAGTGACAGGGGATAGTCGCCGGGGCGCATAACGCCGCCGCTGACGGTCACGTTGTTGTTGGCGGTTTTGACCAAAGAAACCGAGGCTTGCGGCTCAATCGCGCGCCCGACAAGGGCCGCCACAATTTTGGCCTCAACCTCGGGCAACGTCAGTTCCGCGACGTTCAAAACACCGACATAGGGTAGTGAAATATCGCCTGCCGTGTTGACGACGATGGCCGGGAAATTGGCTGACGAGCCGCCGTTCGGTACTTGTGCGAACAGCCCTTGTTTGCCAGCCTCAAGCACGCGTATCGCCAAAACATCACCAACGCCGATCCGATCACTTGGACGCGACGTTCGGGCGGTGCTGAATTTGGAATGCAGACCGCCCGCACTGTAAGACGACAGAATACGGGCCGCTTTTTCATCCACCTCGATGAAAACATAATTTTGCGCCTCATTCGGCGTTACGATTTCCTGTGTCGACGGGCCATCGGTTGGCATGCTGGTACAGGAAACACCGCCGACGAATATCAAGAATAAGGCGCAAACCAAGCCCACATACTTCATCGTTTTGCCGTTTTCCCGTCAGATCACACAATAAGGAGGTTTTCAGCGCCAAGACTAAAGCAACAAATTATCAGAGTCTAACAAAGACTTGCGCCCAGACCCGGCAACGGCCCACTATGTAGCGTGCTCTCTGATGATATAGACCGACATTGTGGCAATCCCCCACGCCATAAGCGACAGGATCAGAACCAGAAAAACGCTTAAAACCCGGCGCGGATACAGCGCCTTTTGCGGGGTCGACGGCAAAACGAACGTCGCCACATACCGTTGCTGGCGATCAGCCTCTAGCCTGGCGGCCTCCAGCGAAACCAGCGTGGAAACATAAGAGCGTTGCAAAAACTCAAGATCGACCGCAAGTTCTTCAAAAGCACCGACTTTTGAGGTTAAAGAGTTGCCTTCAGCATTTGCCCCTTTGCCCTCGCCGCTGCCCAACCGGGCGCGTTGGGTTTCCAGTTGCGAAGTCAAAGCGCGAATTTCGCTTTCGCGGATTTTGACCTGAGGTGACGCCGTGTCAAGGAATAGCCGCATTGATTCAAGTTCGGTCTGCGCGCGTGAAATCTGGCTTTCTAAACTGCCAAGCAATGTTTGCTGCGACCCCGCTGAAATGGTCGGATCAATCTCTTGGTTTTCCTCCCGAAAGATCGAAACCCGCTTTCGGTGTTCGCGCAATTTATCCTCGGCCCGCGTCACTTCGATTTCTGCGGTACGCACGGTGTCCAATCGGGCGTTTTCGGAAATCTCGTTCACCAGTTCCTGACTGAGAAACAGAATTTCTTCGGCGACATGTTTTGCCTCAGCCGGTGTAAAAGCCTGAACTTCGACCGTGATGACCTGTGAACTGGTGTCAAAATAAACCGACACCATCCAATCCAGATAATCCCGAAAATCCTCTTTGGTTTTCGAGGAATCATAGCGCATCAGAAAATCGGCCATATCGGTGTCATAGACCGCATTCAAATCCATGCGGTGCTGCAACTTTTCGACCAGTTGTTCGCTTTCGATAAAGTCCGACACGATATAAGAATCCAAAACCGTTGAACCTGAGGATGTCACGCCGCTCATCATGCCTAAAACATCTGTCGGTGCCAGACCCGTGGGTGATCGGACCGAGAATTTGGTTTTAACGATATATCTGTCCGACGCGATGAAACCGAAATAAAGGACAGACAAAATCACCGGGATCAAAACGAACGGTATGAAGGTCGCCCAGACCCAGAACCGCCGCCGCCGCTGGGCGTTTGATCTGCCGGGATCCTTGTCGGGAAAGGACACGACCCTGACCTTGGCATCCTCGCCGCCTTTTGCGGCGGCAGATGTGTTATTTGATTGTGTCATTCGTTTTACCTTGCCGTGCCAGTCGGGGGCTGATTGGGCCACAAGTCACCGATTTGGGCATCTTTTCAGTCAAACCATATCTTCTTGGGTTGTCCAAATCAAATCACGCCCCCGCAGCCGATTTGTTCAGGTCCTCGTATTTTGCGATACCTGTTTCAAGATCATCACAAAACCAGACTTTACCCGCGTTTATCAGCACCGCGCAGTCACAATATTCACGCAGGTTTTGCATTGAGTGTGACACCATGATTATTTTAGACGCTGACATCTTGTCGTGAAAGGTATCTTTACATTTTTCCTGAAAACGCGCGTCACCGACGGATAACAATTCGTCGATCAGGTAAACCTGAAAATTGATTGCCATGCTTAACCCAAAGGCCAGTCGCGCGCCCATGCCGGATGAATAGGTCTTGACCGGTTCCAGAAAAAACTTGCCAAGTTCCGAGAAATCCTTGACGTATTCAATGACATCCTCGGTGTTCTGCCCATAAACCCTTGCCACAAAACGCACGTTTTCCAGCCCGCTTAGTTCGCGATGAAACGAACCACGAAAGCCAATTGGCCATGAGATCGAGCGATGTCGCCGCACGCGGCCTGACGTCGGATCCTCGGTCCCGGAAATCATCCGCAGCAACGTTGACTTGCCTGAACCATTGCGCCCCAATATCGCAATGTTGCGCGCGGGCAGGGTCAGGTTCACGTTTTGCATGACTATGTTGTCCCAACCGCCACGCATCCGGTATATTTTGGTCAGGTTCTCCAGCTCAATCATGTTTCAGTTTTTCGCATCAAACGATAAGCCAGCAAGCCGATGAAAATCAGGCCAAAGCCCCACCCGAACAAATAAACAAGGTCGAGATCAGGGTTTCGGTATTCCGGGAAAAAGGCCCACCTGAATCCCTCAATCGCGTGCAGAAGGGGGTTCCAAACCAGATATTTGCGGAAGGTTTCCGGCACTGATTGCAGGGAAAAGAACACGCCAGAGACGAAAAAGGCCGGGCCCATGATGATCGCAAAAACATTGTTGGTTGAGGCAAACACCTTTTGCGAATGCGCCAGACATATAGCGGTGCCAAACCCAAGGGCCGCAAGCAGGCCAAGCACCAGCAACAGGCGCGACGGCGAATACGGCATTGGCGCGCCCAGTGCCAGTATCTGAAACCCAAGCACCACGGCCATCACCACCAGAGCGGTGCAAAACTCCAGAACCGCCCGGGCGATCAACGCGTCTATCGGTTTGACCAGCGGATAATTGAACAATGGCTGATTGGCGATAATGGCGTGCGAACCGTATTGCGCCATATTACGAAACATCTGAAACGGCAAAATGCCGGTGGCAAAAAACATCGCAAAGCTGCCGCCGGGGCCTGTCGTCTGGCGGAACTGGCTGAACATCAGCGTCAGGAACAGGATCAAAGCGGTCGGTTCGACAATCGTCCAGGCGTAGCCCAGCCTTGATCGCCCATGTCTGGAACGCGCCTCGCGCAAAACCAAAGCAAAGATGACCCGCAGCTGGATTAATAACGAGCGATACACGTGTTTGGCCGTTCCCTTGTTTGCTGGATTTGTTCCGTCAGGCATCTAAACCGTTTGGTTTTCGGCAGTTCGCACCCACATTAATTCAAAGATGCAGGCATTGCTATGCGCAATCACCGCCGAAAAAATGCGGATCGGCTGCAATTTCGACTGGCAATGGCTTGATTTGAACGGTAAATTACAACTCACTCAGATGTTTCGAGGACAGAATGGGGCCATCAATCCTATCGCATCGTTGCCTGTCTGAAACTTGGTTTTTTTCAGTAACGATTACAGTTAAATTCGTGGAATGTCAGTCATGATCCGTTTTGTCGGTCGCGCCTGTCGCCTGCCTATGGCCAATTCAGTTGATGCTTTTGCGGAACTGTTGTTCTCCGGCACATGTGCCGTGACCGAGATCCCGAAAGAGCGGTGGCGTCCTGAAAGGTTTTTCCACCCGGTTCCGGGTGTTAAGGGCAAGACTTACAGCTTTGCCGCAGGTGTTATTGAAGGCGCATACGCCTTTGACGCCAAGGTTTTCGGTATTTCGCCGCGTGAAGCTGAATTCATGGACCCGCAGCAAAGAATGCTGCTCAAAGCGGTCTGGGAGGCGCTGGAAGATGCTTGTCTGCCGCCTCAGGATCTGGCCGGGACCAATGTCGGTGTCTATGTCGGCGCGTCAATGACAGATCATGGTAACGCGCTGGCCAATGATCCAGAGATCGCCGATGGCTATGTTATGACCGGCAATTCGCTTGCCGTGATCTCAAACCGGATATCGCATGTGTTTGACTGGCATGGGCCAAGCATCACGTTTGATACCGCGTGTTCCTCGTCGTTCTTTGCCCTGAATGCGGCTGCGCGGGCCTTGAATGCCGGGGAAATAGACACCGCGATTGTTGGCGCCTCAAACATGCTGATGTCGCCCAACCAGTTTGTTGGCTTTGCGTCAGCACGCATGCTGTCACCAACCGGCCTTTCGCAAGCGTTCAGTGCGAATGCCGACGGTTACGTGCGGGGCGAGGGCGTGGTTGCCTTTGTGTTGCAACGAAGTGATGTCGACAAATCGCGCCGGTCTTTGCGAAATTACGGCCAGCTTGTGCATGTCGGCGTCAATACCAGCGGCAGCACCGTCAACATCGCCGTTCCATCTGAAACCGCTCAGGAGTCCCTGCTGCAAGCCGCCTATGAAACATCCGGCGTTAATCCCAACGATCTGGCCTTTGTCGAGGCGCACGGCACCGGAACAGCCGTGGGTGATCCGATTGAAGCCCGCGCTTTGGGTCGCGCCGTCGGGCAGCACCGCGCAGCACCTTTGCCGATTGGCTCGGTCAAATCGAACATCGGCCATCTGGAACCAGCGGCGGGTGCCGCGGGTCTGCTAAAGGCGTTGATTGCGCTTGAACAGCATCGTTTTCCGGCAAGTTTACATGCGACAGACCTTAACCCAGACATCGCTTTTGACGATCTGAATTTGCAGATCGCTCAGGCCCCGATTGATTTTCCAGACACCGGGCGACCCTTTTACGCTGGCATAAGTTCCTTTGGCTTTGGCGGGGCAAATGCCCATGTGATTATCGCTGCACCGGAACCATCAGGCGTTGTTGAAAAAAAGCAAAGCCGCAAAAAGGCCCCGGCGCGCGAGATTTTCCTGACCTCGGCATTTTGCAAAGCATCACTTGCCGAAAACACCGCCCATTACGGCGGGCAGTTGTTTGACGCCACTGGAAAGCGCAACGCCGATTTGTTCGACCAGTTGCTATTTCAACGCGGCGATCACCCGCAAAGAGTGGCCATCGTCTGCGAAGATCAGGCCACAACGCAAAAAGCGATTGAGGCCCATCTGGCTGGCGAACCCCATCCGGCCGTCATCACTGCCAGTTCAACCGTCAGAAACAGCCCCCCGGTCTTTATGTTTTCCGGCAATGGCGCGCAATATGCAGGCATGAGTTTGGCCGCATTTGAACAGGATCCGGCATTCGCCGCCGCCTATAGAAAGATCGACAAGGTCTGGGCAAAGCTTTCCGGCTGGTCGCTGGTTGAAAAACTGACAGACCCGCATTTGGCCGATGAAATGTCAGACGCAACTATTGCCCAGCCTTTGTTGTTTGCCGATCAGGCGGCAATGGTTGCGGCCCTTGGCAAGCGCGGCGTGACACCTGCAGCGGTGCTTGGCCATAGCGGTGGCGAAGTCGCCGCTGCCCTAAGCGCGGGCATCTTAACGCTGGATCAGGCTTTGCAGCTTATTTATGCGCGAAGCGTCGCCCAGCAAACCCTCGCGCATCGTGGAACCATGGCGGCCTTGCAGGCCTCTGAACAACAAGCCGTTGAGGCCCTTGACGCGCTGCCGGAAACCTCAATTTCCATCGCCGCTGTCAATTCACCACGCTCTGTCACGTTGGTAGGCCCCGAGGCGGAAATTGCCGCGTTCAGTAAAAACGTGCGAAAAGAACAACGTTGGGCTTGCGTCAAATTAAGGGTGATCTATCCGTTTCACAGCGCGGTTCAGGACGAGATCGAACAGGAAATGCGCACATCGCTGCCGTTCCTGAAACCAAAGCGCGGCAAAATCCCGTTCATATCAAGCGTTGAGGGCGAAATTTTACCGGGGCGCGATCTGGATGCCGATTACTGGTGGCGCAACATCCGCCAGCCCGTTGAATTTCAACGCGCCATACGCGCCGCCGTCGATGGGGGCCATCGGGCGTTCTTTGAAATCGGGCCTGATCCGGTTCTGACAGCTTACACCCGGGACTCATTGGGCGACGACAAAGGGCAATGTTCCATCAGTTTCGCCGCAAGACGATCAGACAGCGCCGTGGCCAACCCGGTGTTGCAGGCTGTGGCAAGGGCGCTGGTCAACGGTTGCAAAACCGACCGGGGCTGCATTGCTGTTGCGCCAGACAAAGCCGCCACCGATCTGTGGTCATATCCTTGGCAAAACACCGTTTACAACGTCGTCAGTTCAAACACCCTAAAGCGTCTGACAGGGCGAAACGCAGATTTCCACACGTTGCTTGGCTTTGAATCAGATGAAAGCGCCAATATCTGGTCCAACGAAATTGACATCCATCTGCAACCGGTTTTTGCCGACCACATGGTCGCGCATAAACCGCTGCTGCCTGGCACCGCTTTTGCCGAATTGGCGCTTGCCGCTGCGCAACGCAGCTTGGGTACGAACCATGTCGAACTGCGCGACCTCGACATGACATCCCCCGTGCCTTTGATGCCGCGATCCATATCGGAACTTCGCACACAGGTGACGCTGGAAAACGCGCGTGTCGGCATCTCAACCAGATCCAGATTCAGCACAGAAGGCTGGCGCCACCACGCCGCCGCCAGAATTGGCAAGCTGATTGGCGGTGCCGCCGCTGACACACTGGCCCCGGACCCTCAAAAGCGTGCAAACGACAAGGACGCCAAGCATCTTTATAAACAGGCAGCTGAGGTCGGGCTGACTTACGGCCCAGCCTTTCAACGGGTGTCCCACTACCGGATTGTTGACGACAGTCTTTGCCACGTGATGCTGCAAAAAACGCAACCCACAGGGTACGCGCCGGGAAATTACGCGCTTGATCCGGTGGGGGTCGACGCCGTTTTTCACGGGTTGGTCGGCTTGCTGGAAGACAGCCACTATGCGGACAGCCTGACCGGATTTGTGCCGATCAGAATTGGCAGGCTGAAGCTTTTCAAACCCGGTGCCAGTGTCGCAAGCGGCGTTATTAAGGTGCGCCGTTTTGGGGCGCGGTCCATTCTTGCGGATGTGACGTGTTTTGATGAAAAAGGCGAAACCGTCGCGACGCTGGAAAAAACACGCTTTCGCGCGTCGCAACTGGAACCCCAACTTCAATTTGAAACACAGGCGTTCGAAGTGGATTTGCAACCCATCGACCCGATTGACGGATCAGTCAGTGTGCTGCCCGATCTAGTGTGTCTTTCAGACAGTTTTCTGACATCAAGCAAGGCAGCCGAACCAGATGAGGCTGTTCTTTTGCTCAACGCGATTGCATTGCAAATCGGATTTGAGACCGCAAGTTTACTGCTGCAAAACGACGATCCGGATGCCCGGCGTACGGTGGAAATTCCAATAGGCAGTTCAGTCAAAACACGAAGTTATGTCACGAACCTGTTGGAAATGCTTGAAAATGCCGATCTAGCGCATTGTGATCACAACGGCTGGACCATCGCTGTGGAAACCGGCCTGCCTTCTGCCAGTGATTTGATTGCAGGGCTGTTGATTGAGCGACCTGATCTGGTTGCGGAGTGTAGTGCGCTGTCTGGTTTGGCAAGGGCGCTGCCCGATCTGATTTTTGAAAACCTGGATTGGAACACGACCGAGATATTTGGCCACGCCACGCTTGAAAACCTGAACCACGGCTCGATCTTCGTGGCCCGGCGATGCGATTTGATGACTGGGGTCTTTGCTAACCTGATGAAAACCCTGCCTGCGGGACGCCCGTTTCGGGTCGTTCAATTGACAGACGGCGCACCAAAGTTGCTGCATTCGCTGGCGATGCAGACGCGCGAAAACCCTATCGAGTACTTTACGGCAAGCGCGCTAATTACCGGGTCGTTGCAGCGGTGGAATGCGCCCTGCCCAGAGCCGGTTACGCTCGACCCAGAAAACATCGAGAACGCCGGGCCATTCGATTTGGTCCTGAGTTACGATGACACCCTGCAATCCGCGGCTTTCATTGACGATTTTGCCGGGATCATCGGCAATATGACGCCGGGCGGGGTATTTGCCGCTGTCACGCAGGAACGCCTGAACTATCTGGAAATCATCGCGAATATTGACGATGCGGACGCGCCGGGAGATGGCACAAGCAGTGCTGCGATTGGTCAGGCCTTGGGGGCTGACAAGCTGCAATTCGAGCTGGAAACTCTGGGACTTGGCTCTTGCGAGATAAAAGCCTTGCCCGATCATTTTGGCGGAGCAAGCCTTGTTCTTGCGACAGTCCCGCAAAGACAAGATAGTACGGTCCCGCAGGAGGCACCGCTCGGTCATTCGTCGGTAACGCCCCTTCATCAGGACCGATCCGAAATTGCCGAACCGGCAGCGCAAATAGCCGCGCTGCCTGCTATTCTTCAACAGGCGTCCGTCGTTTTGTCAAAAAACGGCGATCTTCAATTGTCCGTTGACCATGATGACAAAGCGGATATTTGGCACGTTACAACGACGATCAACGATAATAGCCCGCTGATTGTCTTCGTCCCTGAACCCGGCAATGGCGATACAGATCAAGTGCTGATTTCCCGACTTTTGGGGCTGGCAGATGTTCTGAAAACCCTTTCAAGGCCGATCTGGTTGATCATTCCCAATGGGTCGGGGCATATCAAAGCGCATCGGCAATCACCGCCGCAGGCTGCAGTCTGGGCCTTTATGCGCACGGCCAAGAACGAATATCCCGGGCTTGAGATCAAATGCATTGACCCCAAAGACCAACTTGAAAACCGGGTTGCGGACTGTCTTGCCAGCTTGCTGCAACGCGACACCCCTGAGACAGAAATCGTGCTTGGCGATGCAGGGATGATGGCGCTTAGGGTGCGAAAAGGCGCGCAAGGTGTCCAAACGGCCAAAGCACAGACCGGGCAAATGCGCGCCGTGTTGCGCGACGATGTCAGTGGCGGATTGGATGCATTGAAATGGCAGCTTTCGCCGGTTGAACCCCTTGGGGCGACCGATTTGTTGGTCAAGGTCGAATCGACCGGCCTGAATTATCGGGATGTCATGTGGGCGATGTCGCTTTTGCCGGAAGAGGCGCTGGAAGCAGGTTTCGCCGGGCCAACGCTCGGCATTGAATGCGCCGGGCGCGTGGCTGCCATGGGCAAGGATGTCAGCGGTTTTAAGGTTGGTGACAAGGTTGTGACCTTTGGGCCGGGTTGTTTTTCCTCACATGTAACGATTGACGCGGGTTGGGCGGGAAAGCTGCCAAGCGGCATATCGGCGGCAGCGGCAGCGACTTTGCCGGTCGCGTTCTTCACCGCTTTTTACGCGCTTAATCATCTTGGCCGCCTGAAGGCGGATGAAACCGTTCTGATCCATGGCGGCGCTGGCGGGGTTGGGCTTGCCGCCATTCAGGTGGCGCAAATGCACGGCGCGCGCGTCATTGCCACGGCTGGTAGCAAGGTTAAGCGCGCGCTTTTGGCTGATTTGGGCGTGGAACATGTGCTTGATTCCAGATCGCTTGAATTTGTGGCGGCTGTCGAAAGGCTCACCGATGGTCTTGGCGTTGATGTCGTTCTGAATTCGCTGGCTGGCACACCGATGGAGGCCTCGATTGGCCTGCTGAAACCGTTTGGTCGGTTTTTGGAATTGGGCAAGCTTGATTACTATGCCAACACGTCCATCGGATTGCGGCCCCTTAAGGAAAACATCAGTTATCACGCGGTTGATATCGACCAGTTTTTGGTCCACGACCCTGATCTGTCGCGGGACTTGTTTGCGCAATTGATGGCGCTTTTTGCAGCCGGTGATCTGACGCCGCTGCCATTGCGGGAATTTGACGGCGTGGACGTGGTTGAGGCATTTCGCACCATGCAGCGGTCCGGCCATATCGGCAAAATCGTTGTGCGGCCACCTGCGGTTCACGACGTCAGGGAAATGGCCGAAAAGCCACCGTTCTTTGCCGAACCGGATGATCTGTTCGTTATTGTTGGCGGCGGTGGCGGATTGGGTCTGGCCCTGGCCGAAAGATACGCCCGCAAGGGGGCCACAGCGATTGCGTTGATCGGCCGGTCTGAAAATCCCTCAAGTGAGGTGGCCTGCGAAATTGCTGATGCGGCGCAAAACGGGTGCGAAATCAGGTACTATTCTTGCAATGTGGCGAACCGTGCCGAGCTTGACAAGACGCTGGATCAGCTTCGATCCTGGCGACCGATTACGGTCATTGTCCACACCGCAATGGCGCTGGAGGATATGCGGATTGCCGATCTAGACCGCGATGTTCTGGCGCGTTCCTTAGCGGCAAAAGTGTCCGGTACGCGAAATCTTGACCTCGCAACCCGGGCAGATCCCGTTCGAAGGTTTACCGCATTTACCTCGGTTGCGACGCTGATCGGCAATCACGGCCAGTCGGCTTATGTTGCGGCCAATGCTTATCTTGAGGCCGTCATTAGCCAGCGTCGGGCCACCGGGTTGCCCGGTCTTGCCGTCGGATTTGGTGCCATTCTTGATGCTGGCTATCTGTCACGCGACAAGAAAACCGCAGGCCTGATCAAGCGTTTCAGCGGCGGTATTGAGTTTACCTCAAAACAGGCACTTCGCACGCTTGATCGTCTTATGGCGAACGACCAGAATATAACCACGGGCAGCGTCATTTGGGTGTCGCCGATGGCTTGGGCCGGGACAGTGCAAAACCTGAAGCTGTTGCAAGGCCCGACCTATCAGGCGCTGGCCATCTTAGGCAATCAGGGTGGTGAAGAGGCTGAGCATGACGACCTTCGCGAAACCTTGGCGTCTTTGCCGATGGTCAAGGCCGAGCTTCGTCTGGTTGCCTTTTTGACAAAAGAAATCGCGCGCATCCTAAGGGTGCCAGAAACCGAACTTTCCGGTGATCGCCCGGTGTCTGAATACGGTATGGATTCCCTGATGGGCGTCGAACTTGGTCTGGCTGCACAAAAAACGCTTGGCGATGATATCCCCCTGATGGCGATTTCTGACGCTAACAGCATGAAACAAATCGCCGGTAAACTGGTGGCGCATCTGCATGGTGATCCAGCCACGCAATCTGACAATTCGGCAGATGACATCGCGGCCCAACACGTTGCGCGCTCAATCCCGGCCAATCCGGGCGGGGTCGAGGCCGCAGAATGACCCAGAGCGGCAAACCCCGTGGTATTGACGCTAGTGCCCGCGCCCGCGCCCTTGATGTAGCGCGCAAAACACGGCCCGCCAAAGCTGCGCCATCTGCGCCAAGGCCCGTTGCCAAGGCCGCCGGTTTTGAAACGGTGAAAGAATATCAGACAATAAGGGCGATTGATCAAGTGAGCCGCGCCCTTGGCCTGCAAAACCCCTATTTTCGTCTGCACCAAGGGCGGGCAGGTGCAACAACGCGCATTAATGGGCGTGAAGTTCTGAATTTTGCCTCATACGATTACCTTGGCCTGAATGGCGACCTGCGCGTTTCGGATGCCGCAAAGTCGGCGATTGATCTTTATGGCGTTTCTGCATCCGCCAGTCGCATGGTCGCTGGCGAGCGCCCTGTACATCAGCAATTGGAACAGGATCTTGCCCGCCATTACAATTCGGACGCCGCACTGGTGTTTGTCAGCGGTCACGCTACCAATGTCAGCCTGATCGGCTCGTTGATGCAGGACGGCGATCTTATTCTGCACGACGCCTATATTCATAACAGCGTCACCACTGGTGTTGCACTGTCTTCTGCGGCACGGCGGAGCTTTGCGCATAACGATCTGGCAGCGCTTGAGCGGATGCTGGAACGCAACCGTTCGTCTTATAAAAATGTCCTTGTGGTGGCTGAAGGGCTGTATTCGATGGACGGCGATTTGCCGAATTTACCGGCCTTAGTCGCGCTAAAGCGCCGATACGGGTTCTGGCTGATGGTGGACGAGGCGCATGCGCTTGGCAGCGTTGGATCAAAGGGTTTGGGCAGTTTTGAACATTTCGGCGTTAACCCCGCAGAAATCGACATCTGGATGGGGACTTTGGGAAAAACCCTTGCCGCAACAGGTGGTTACGTGGCTGGCAGCCAATCGCTGATTGACTGTCTAAAGGCATTGGCGCCCGGCTTTGTCTATTCTGTGGCCCTTCCTCCGACATTGGCGGCAGCGGCGCAAAAATCCCTTGAAATCCTGCATCTGGAACCCGCCCGTGCGCAGGCACTACATGCCAATGCCGGACTGTTTTGTGAAGTGGCAGCGGAGTTTAACCTTGATACTGGGTTGGGGCAGGGGTTTGGCGTCATGCCGATCATGATCGGTGACTCAGCCAAGGCGACAAAACTAAGCGAGCGATTGCTGGAACGCGGCATTAACGTCGCCCCGGTGGCTTTTCCCGGCGTGCCGATGCAAATGGCTCGACTGCGGTTCTTTTTATCCTCAGATCACACGGCTACGCAGATCAAACAGGCGCTTCTAGCCACGTCCGAGGAACTGTCCCGGCTGGAGAACGAAGGTTTCGACGACAAACTGGCGGCATTTCTGGCGCAAATGAAACCTGATCGGAAATGACCGTGGATAGTCTTTCATATATGCAGCAAGCAACGTGGCATCTGCCTGCATTCGTCACCCACAAACAAACGCGAACGGCGACCCGATGAAGGTTCTTGTGGTCGGGGCAGGGTTCAGCGGTGCTGTGGTTGCAAGGGCGCTGGCGCTTGAAGGCCACGAGATTACCGTGGTCGATGAACGCCGCCACGTTGGTGGAAATTGCCACACGGAGCCAGACGAAAAAAGCGGCATCATGGTGCACATTTACGGCCCGCATATTTTCCACACCAACAATCAGGCAGTGTGGGATTATGTGAACCAGTTCGGCCGCATGATGCCGTATGTCAATCGGGTCAAGGCGCGGGTGGGCGATCAGATCTATTCCCTGCCGATCAATCTGCACACCATCAATCAGGTCTATCAGCGCGCGATGTCACCGGACGAGGCGCAGGCGTTTTTAGCTGAGCAAGGCGACTCGTTGATCCAAACCCCGCGCTCTTTCGAAGAACAGGCGTTGAAATTTGTCGGCGCGAAACTGTATGAGATGTTTTTCAAAGGCTATACACGCAAGCAATGGGGCGTTGATGGGGCGCAGCTCCCGGCCTCGATCCTCAAACGGTTGCCGGTGCGGTTTGTCTATGACGACAATTATTTTAACCACAGGTTTCAGGGCATACCTGAGGCTGGCTACACAGATTTGATCAGCAACATCCTTGACTGTGATCGTGTGACCGTCAGGTTGGGCGAAAAGGCGGAAGGCCGGGCGCAAGACTTTGATCACGTCGTCTATTCCGGGCCGCTGGATCGGTATTTCCAGCATGATCGCGGGCGCTTGCAATATCGCACCCTGTCATTTGAAAAATTCCATCATAAGGGTGATTTTCAGGGCACTGCCGTGATGAATTATTGCGATGCGCACGTGCCATTTACCCGCATTTCAGAGCACAAATATTTTGCCCCCTGGCACACGCCCGACAGTGATCTGTCGGTCTGTTTTCGCGAATATAGCGGCCATTGTGGCCCACAGGATATTCCGTTCTACCCGACAAGATTGCTGGATGACCAAAAGCTTTTGGGGGAATATGTCGCCCGGGCCAATCAGGAAAAAAACGTGACGTTCCTTGGGCGTTTGGGCACCTATTCCTATCTTGATATGGACGTCACAATCGAACGCGCATTGGAAACCGCATCGGCCATTTCTGCGAACTGGAAGGCCGGGCTTGCACCCCCGGTTTTCGTCCATGACCCCTGACGAAAAGACCGTGTGCCAGGCAAAAATCTGGGTTGTGCAGCAGGTTCTGACACCCTTTGAGGACATGCCGCCCGGGCTTTATTTCCGAACAGACGATAGTTTGGCACAAACCGCCTTTGACAGGGGCTCGGGTTTCAATCTGGCCACTGGCCAATCCTTGAATTTTGACAGTTATTTCAATGCTTTCTTTGTTGGCGCATGGGGTAAAATCAACTTCACCGAAAAGCTTGGCCTTCGGGTTTCTTTAACCGGGGCGGCGAGGGTTGATGTTTATTGTATGACCGCAGAGCGGTCTGAAAAACATCTTCAAACGGTTGAGGTTGCAGGTTCAACTGCCCCTCAAACCGTTTGGTTTGCCGGGGACGCGCCGCCAGACGACCACCTTTCGCCAACGCGATATTGGTTCGTTGTGACCGCGCATGAAGCCACAGAACTTGACGATATCGCCTATGTCAGCGCCGCGCCGCCAAACCAGTCTGTCGCCCTGTCGCTTGGTTTATGCACGTTCAACCGTGAACGTGCCCTTGCCCAAAACCTTGATCGTTTGTTCGATTTCCGTCACTTTCTACCCGAACTGACCGACGTTTTTCTGGTCAATCAGGGCGCGCCGATGCGCGACAAGGGCGTGCTGGCCGCCAAATCGAAAATTGGCGCGGATTTTGTCGAGCAATCCAACCTCGGCGGTTGCGGCGGGTTCACCCGAACGATGCTACAGGCGACGGATCGCTCGGCAACACCCTCGCATCACTTATTGATGGACGACGACGTTGTTTTGGACCCGCGAATGATCCGGCGGGCCTTGGATTTTCTTAAGTTTTGCCCACCGGACAAAGTGATCGGCGGCAGCATGTTAGAGATGCAGCACCCCGAATTGCTGTGGGAGGCCGGGGCCAAGATCGGGGCGTTCTGGACGATAAATTCGCTCGGCTCCGGTCTGGATTTGCGGCGCGTTGCCAGCCTTAATGCGCTGGCGGATTTTCCGACTCCGGATTACAACGCATGGTGGTTTTGCATCATTCCGACCGCCTGCATTCAGGAAATTGGGCTGCCTCTGCCAGTTTTCCTGCACGGCGACGATATTGAATACGGGTGTCGTTTGCAACGCCAAGGTTTTGAAACAATTTCACCGCCGGGCCTTGCGGTCTGGCACGAGACTTTCGCCTATAAAACCCGCGATTGGATTTTTTACTATGACTTCCGAAACACCCTGATAAATTCCACTTTGCATACCGAGCTAGAGCCGCCGCTTGATGCCTTGGTCATTCTGGGCGCGGTGATGACGGAACTGTTAAGCCATAAATACCGCGCGGCAGAGGCAATGATCGCGGCAGTTCGTGATTTTCTGCGCGGGCCAAACACACTGTTTCTGCAAGACCCTGATGCCCTGCATGAAGCGCTGCTTTCCACGCTTGCGAAATATGATGACAATGCGGAAATCCCGCCACACTATCCCGCGCTGACTGACAATGATGGCTCGCTAAAGCCCCCGACCAAGCGCGGCGCCATGACCCGTTTGATTGTGACCCGGCTTGCGCAATTGACCCTGTTTGATCGCAGCATGGAACCAGTGCAATTCCTGAATGGCGATGTGCCACATCCAATGATGATCCGCCCCGGCCCATTCGCGGTGATAAACGCGCCGGATCAAAGCAAATATATCTTGTATGAACCCGACCGGATTGCCCTGTGGCGCGGTGTGATCAAAACCGTTTTCTGGACCATGATTTATGCAATGAAAACGCGGTCTGCGCGCAAGCAATGGCGCGACAACGCGGCTGCGTATTCCTCGGCCAATTATTGGCAAAACTTGTTTGCCCGTGCGCAACGCTAGCGGATCAGGCTGGTTTTCGGAATACGGCGGCAAAATCGACGCGCAAACCTTTTTCGTATTCGTCATATTCCGGGCTGCCGGGCATGTCAGACCAGCGATAACCATAGGCGCGAAACGGTTTTGGCAGTTTTTCCAGCGCCGCCCGGCGTCTGGGAATGTCAGCCTTGAGGGCGGCGAATGTGTGTTCTGCGATTTCAGAATACCGCACCATTTCCAGCCCGCATTTTTTGGCCGCAGTTGCAAGCTCTGCCGCCACTCTGGCGTGGTCACCATGCCGGTAACCGCCTGAAATCGACACATACCCACCGGGGTTGAGGGTGTTTGCAGCGGTCGCAATGAACTTGCCCGGGCCAACATAGGTTGG